>CAZHUS010000158.1:0-13947 GCA_964535555.1 uncultured Verrucomicrobiota bacterium | reverse complement strand
GCTTCAACGGGGCCGCGCTCACGCGAGCGCGGAGGGCGCGGCCAATGGTACCGTGTATCTCGACGAGATAGATAGCTTCAACGGGGCCGCGCTCACGCGAGCGCGGAGGGCCAGCGTAAGCTGGCACACGGTTGATTTCGGTAATTGCTTCAACGGGGCCGCGCTCACGCGAGCGCGGAGGGGGGCGGGGGCTTGCCGCCTTGATTTCACGAGCCACCGCGCCGCACTTTGCGAGCGGCACAGGGGTTCGATCAACTTGTAAGTGCTTTGCCCTGGAGTTGGCATGTCCTTTCGGCTTGAGACCAACGGGTTACAGTGTTGCGAGCGCCGGCGGGGTTTTGCGCCTCACCCCGCCGCTCGCGAGTGATTCGATTGTCAAAGACCCGGTTCCGGCGCTTGGAGATTGCCCCGTCGCACGGTTCGGAGCCTCCGGCTCAAAAGACGTAACACGGCGCATCCAGCCGCGTGTATGCCAGCCCCAACGCCGTGATCACGCGGTCGCCCCGCCCTTCGGCAGGACCCAGCGAGACAAACAGGACCTGATCCTCGTCGTGTTTGATCAACTCCGCCAGCTTGGATTCCAGTTGCGCCTTCTCGCTCGGGTTGAGGTCGCACTCGAACACGGAATATTGGAGGTGGTCGCCGTAGTTCTTGCACAGCTTGAACACCCGGCGCAACCGCTTGTCCTCGGTGATGTCGTAGCAGACGAGATAGGTCGTTCTCAAGGAGGGGTGGAGGTTGGGCGTTGCGGATTCCCGGCCAACTTCGCGGTTGTCGACCGGCTGAACGCGTTCGTCATCGCGTTATCAACGGTACGTACTCCGGGATCTCGCCCGTGAGGCTCTTGGCCAGCATCCGTGCCTGGAGCTCCAGCGCGCGGCGATAGCTGACCTTGTACTCGAAGACCGGGTGGGTCAGGAGCGTGTTCATGCGCTGCTCGTACATCTGGAAGAAGCGACGGCGTCCGGCCACCGTGAGATTCACGGCCTCCCCTGCCTGGACGAAGTCGCCGGGCGTGATGACGCGGTTGTTGACACTGCTCAGGACCGTCGACTCGGCCACCAGAGGTCGGAACTCTTCCATGAGATCCAAAGCCAGCGCCGGCCGGCCAAAGCGCGGCTGGTGGTAAAAGCCGACATAGGGGTCGAAGCCCACCGCCAGGGCCGCCAGCGAGCAGTCCTTGGCCAGGAGGCTGTAGGCCAGGGACAACAAGGCATTGATCGGGTCGGTTGGTGGTCGACGGTTGCGATGCGTGAAGTTGAATCGGAGCTGGGCAGCTCGCCCTGAGCTCTGAGTGCTGATGTCTGACTTCTCATGCCCGGGGTCGGGTACAGCCGAGAGCTCGTCCTCGATCTTGAGCATGCCGCTGAACTGGCCGAAGTAGGCCGCGGCAGCGCCACCTTCAATGCCGAGCAACTCCTCGCGGCTCTGCGCCCGCAGCGCAGCCTCGGCATGCTGTTTCAGCTTCAGCACCGTGCCCGCCGGCGGCTCGAGGTGGTTGCGCATGAGCAGCGTGCGGTGGTTCCGGATCTTCCCTGCCACGACTTGCCGCGCCAGCCGCAGACAGAACCCCGCGTCACGCGCGAGCCGGAACTGTTCGATGCGCAGGAAGACGTTCTTGAGTTCGTGGCCGCGCGTGATGCCGTAGAACCAGCCGCCCATCGAGAAGTAGGTGACGGGCACTTCCGCCTCACAGAGCGACTGTACTGCCTGGGTGCTGATCTGGATGTTCCCAAAGAGGGCGACGTGCGAGACGTCGTTCAGGCGCACCTCGTCGATGACCTGTTGCTCCTGCTTGATTTGCAGGACCTCGTCCTTGCGACCGATCCGTACCCCTTGCGTGTTCAGGTACAACGCGCGGGTGTCGTCGCGCGCGGCAATGAGGCGACGGGGGCTGTTGGGCGAGGCTCCGGGTGGGGGGCAGACGGACGCGGGAGGTGGCTCGACGGCGTCTTGTCGCACCGCGGGAGACGGTTCGACGGACTCCCGCCCCGCCAGGAGGAAGCGGGTTTCGTCCGGCAGGCAGATGGTGACGAGTGAACATCGAGGGCACTTGGGAGAACTGGCCAGCGGCAACGGAATGGTCCCCGCGGCGGTCGCCCGGGCGTGTGCGACGTTGTCCGTAACCCAGGCTTCGATGTCGGGCGTGATCGCCAGACGGACCCGCTGCTTGGTGGCCCGGTAATAGATGATGCCCTCGCGGCAGACGTAACCGTTCTCGCGGAGGATCAGGGCCTGCAGGCCAAGTTGCATCCGGTCGGCATCCCAGAGTACGTTGCCGTCCTCGCCTTCACGGGGAGCACCGACCTTGTAGTCCACCGGGCACACTTCAACCGAGCTGAAGAGGTCGTCTGCCATGGTCCGGACTTCGACCAGGTCCATCTTCGCCGTCACGCCCAGGCGCCGGCTGCCCATCTGGACGGATCGCGAGTGAATGACCTCAGGCTCCGTGGCGTTCCCCGGATTCTGCTGAGAGGCATCAACCTTTGAGTCGCCCTCCTTTTCGCATGTCTTCGGAGGCTTCGGCTCTCGCCTTGAGGCCTCATCATCGATCCCCGTCTTGCCATCTCGGCGCCTCGCCGTGTCGACCGGTGGTGGCAGTTCACCCCGGCCGGCGTCCACACGGCGATGAAGAGCAGCGCCGCGCACGGTGTCAGCGCTTTCCACGAACACACTCTCGACGAACTCGTAATAAAACAGGCGCGGGCAATAAACGAACTCGTTGAGCATCCGCGCCGGGATGGGGTCAGCGAACTTCGGCGTCGTGGCGGTCTGCGGGGTGGCAGACTCCGTCGGCGGAGGTTCCGATCTGGCCCGTTGTTGACGCAGGATCTCGAGCGCGCGCTGTTGGATCTCCGCAGCGTCACCCGGGCCTTCCAGCGGTGCTCCGCAGGCATCGCCTTGTCGTGCGGCGGGGGTCTCGGTGTCGAGGTTGGCAGATGCCTGGGTACGGCGCGATGCGAGCTGGTCAGGGATCATGAGGGTGAGGGGCAAGGAGGAGCGATGAGCATCCGGTCGAGTCGAAAAGTACGCAGAGCGTTGCGACGCGTGCACCAGGCCTCACACCAGATTCCACCATAGCCGGGGACGGTGAAGACAGACCGGGGGACGACGGTCCGACGCGCACCGGGTTCGGTACCTCCCCAGTAGTCGAACGTGAGCGGCTCCTGCTGCCAGCAGGCCGCCAAGACCCGCCAGAGGTGCGGCTCATCCGAGTAGAACAGCGGTTCACGCGGCGCCCGTTGCCAGGCGGCGAGGTACTCGGCGTCTTCGCGGGTCATGTGGGCCGGGTTGGACACGGAGAGGGTCGGGGGTTTTGAAGGCCGAAGCCCAGGCAGGAACGTGTCAGCTCCCCAGGCACAAACGGAGCAAGGTTTCGGGCAGGCCGATCAACTCGGCGCTGCTGCCGTCCGGACGCCAGACTACGCGGCCATCGTCGAGGCGGCGCAAGATGACGCCATGGGTCGTGCCACGGAGGGTCTTCAAGCGATCGCCCGGTTGGAGCTTGGCCATTTCCCACAGACATTCGACGATCTCGACCATGCCCTGGCGGTTGGCGCATGCCAAAGCCGCTCCCTCGCGGAGGTCCGTCATGGTGCCCCCACAACTGACGCTCGGGGAGGGTCCCTCCGGGGGCGCGCGACCCTCGCCTGTGGCCAAGAGGCGTCGCCACTGGCGCCGCGGGCGGTACGGATGGCGCAGCACCCGGAGCGACGCGCGTTCCGTCAACCCTGGGCGCGGGCGGATTTGGCTCTGACAGGGTTCACGACTTGTCTCCGCGATCATCCGGTGGGGCTGGTTGTCGGAACGAAGAGGCCGAGCCCGAAGTGACTCGATGCACCCAAGAAAATCGGCCCTTTTACCGCGCTTCCAAGCGCGATCTTCACCGAATAGCCGAGCTTGCTAATGTTTGTTCGCGAGCTTCCTAGGGAGCTAGCCTTGTGAACCTTGACCCATCCCAACTTCTCGGCGGACGCTGTCGTTCCGCTGACATCGTAGCCACGGCCTGCGAGTTCTTCGGTCAGTTGTTCCAACACTGTATCCCCGGATTTTTCTTTGCCTGACCGCCCGTAAACATGACGAGATGGAACGTAGGGTGTGAGGGTGTGCCATTCGCGATGCGGCATCTGGTCGTCCAAACCCGGTGGAGGTGGAACCAGCTTGTCCAGAGGCACGAGGTTCAGTGTCCACGGATCGTCTTTGTAGTTCAGCGGCAATGGAGACGATGCCGCATCGAGGATGGCGCGCTGTTCAGTGTCGTTGAAGGGCTCAGTCCTCCAGACGCACAGTCGCGAAGGCGCCTGATTGTCACCGCAGAGAAGAAATGAAGCGTGCCGGTGCCCGGTGGCCGGGCTTCCATCGCGGTTCCTTCCGGAAAGCAGCAATGCTTGGTCACGCAGGTCGTCTGGCGCGTCTGCCCAATTCAACCTGGGTGTGCCGGTCAGGATACTGGTAAAGCACCCCAAAACGCGATTTCGGAACCGCTCCGTGATGAGCACGGTGTCCTTGTAGCGAGGGGCGACCTTGGAGCCGATGGCGAACTGGATGAGCGAGACGGGCGGCAGCATGGGCTTCTGGCGACGCACGGGGCGAATGGGAGGACGGGCCGGGCGCTTGGCGAACATCCAGCGGGAGCCGGGTGGAATCTCAGTGTCTCTCACGGCTGGGGCGTCGGTGGTGGCTTCGAGTTGGGTCAGGGTGGCGTCGGTCCGGAGCGCAAGCACCGGGACGACGTTGTCGCTTCGCCGTGGCTCCAGTTTCACGACGGGCGAGCTTTCGGGTGGCACTTGAGCGAGGCGTCGGATTTCCGTGATGGACTCAGCGCGGCCAAAGTAGGTCATCCGGGCGAGACAGGCGTCGAGATGCGCAACCAACGGCAGCGTCCAGTCCGCGCTGTTGAAAAGCCAGACGATAGGCGCGGCGGTTCCGGAGGTTATCCAGAAGTTATCCAGCACCTTGGTGGTGTTGTAGGCCATCATGCCGGGTTCCTTCGCGCTGGCGGGGACACGCTTGAACTCGGCTGGCTGGTATTGGCGGAGGCCGGGACCGCGCCAGGTCGAGGCTGGGAGTTGAAAAGACACTTCGCTTGATGCAAAGGCGCGCACCATCGCCTCACGCAGCGCGGCGTGAGAAGTGGGGGAGCCGGCGAATTCCCTGTCGAGTTGGAAGGACCGCGCGAGCACGGCGCGTACAAGCCGCCACGGGCTGGGCGGCCATTCGCCGTGCGGGTCATCGTAGGGGAAGACTTTCCAGGGAGTCGCGTGGAAGCGCCCCAGAGGGAAAGTCTGTGCAAGGACGAGTTGCATGGGCTTATTCCTCGTCGCTGTCAGTGGTTCCGTCTTCCTCACCTTCAGCCGCTTCATCCTTGCTCGGCTTCTTGAAGAGTTCACCAGCAGGCCAATACACCTTCGTGATTCGCGGGTCCTGGAATCCGGCGCTCGCGATGGCTGCCGAGATGTTGCGGCTCAGTTCCGTTGCGGGAAGTTCGGTTGGTTGTCCCTCCTCAATGCGTACGAGTGCGGCGAGCTTGAGGTCACATCCACTGCGGAAGCGATAAGGCTTGGAAAGTAGGCGACCGATTTTCCACAGTGCCAATTCGAGGAGGAACCGTTTCTGCTCATCGCTTAATCCAAGAGACTGCTTCTTCGCACCTGCCTCCGCTTTGGTCACCTCCCGCCCGAAGGATCGGAGGAGCGACAGATCTATGACAAAGGTTGCGCGAATCTCGCGGGCCGTCTCTTTGTCCACGGAGAAGATTGGTTGGCCAGAAGTGGTCTTGCCGAGTTTGTCGAACTTCACGCCGGAGAGGCCGACGCGGTCAGCGCCGAACGCCTCGTGGTGCGCGGTGAGCACGCGGGACAGCTTGATGCCCATCGCGGGGAAGAGGATGCCGTGAACGAGCGAGTTCGGGTCGTAGCGGAAGATGGTGCGGAAGACATTCCACCAGTCGCCGGGCAGCGGATGCGTCTTCTTGCCGAGGTCTTGGATGCCGAGTTCATCCCGCAGCACGGTGCCGAAGTTCCTCTCGGACACCTTATCGCCCTCCATTGCCTTCCCTTTCTCATCCAGGAAATAACTTGAGGCAAGGCGGTGACCTTCGGATAGCGAAGTGACCACCAACCGGGGTTCGGCCAGCTTGCTGTCCTTACCTATTTCGCCGGTCACACATTCGACGTATGGCATCCCGGTAAGGTCTGGGTGCAGTTCGAGCGTCTGCGTGCTGGCGAGGGATACGGCTTCAAGGTGGTTCGCCATGCTGGCGGCGCTGTCCACGATGCAGATTTTCTCGGGTTTCCCGTCTGGTCCGATGCGAGGCGACGAGTAGATGACGTGGCCAATGTCTGGAAATCCGGCAGGCTGGAACAGGTCACCCGTGACGGGGACGAGCGTGGCTTGCAGGACGAGGCGGTGGGCGTCGGCATCGGCCAACAGTGCGGCGGTGTCGAGTGTATTGCTCATGTGTTGTGATTGTTGTGTTTGTGTGCTGAAAGCCAGCGGATGGCGAGTTCGGTGAGTCGGCTGCCGCGCGCCGGAATCAGCAACGCAGCGAGCAACCGCTGTGGGTCGGCGCAGGCGAATTCCTCGGACGGCAGGCGCGCCGGTTCGAGGCCGGCGGCGCGGTAGGCGTTGCGCGCCAAACGAACGGCGGCGGAAATATCTCCGCGTGCCAGTTGTGCCGTTATGCCCGGCAGCGGGCCGACCTTGGCGGCTCCGTGTTGGCTGGCTTTGGGCAGCAGCGCCGATAGGAGCGTGCCCTGAAAAAGGGGTTTGAGGAGCGCGAAAAGCGCGAGGTCAGCCTGAGTCGAGTCGGCAAGAGCGGCGGATCCAAGCAACCTGGCAATTGCAGAAACATCGCCCTTTTCCCAGTGAAACAGGCTGAAGCGCATCGCCCATCGCTCCACTTCCGCATCGTCCACCGCGCCGGTGAGCCATGCTTCGATGTCGCCAAGTGCGACGCTATGCCATGCGCCGAAGGGCGGCTCGGCGGACGGTTCTTCCTCAATCAACCGGCGCTGCAACACTGCGGCGAGATTGGCCGACAGAGTGCCCGAGCCCCACACGCGGCGGAACGGTACAGCCTCCGGCATTGTGCAAAACGGCCCGTGCATCTTCACGCCGAGCCAGTAGGGCAGAAGAACCGCGGCGTGCTCCCGCTTGGGCTTTGCGATCCTTCTCCCGGCGAAAAGCGTCGCCAACGCGAGACCGATGCGTGTTTCGTCGCAGGCGTCACTGCCGTCCGCGTCGAGCAGCAAAGCGGCCCATTCGCCGGGCAACAGCTGGAATTGAATGGGCGGCTTGTGCTTTCGGTGCCCTCGATTCCGGTCAGCCTTCCGCAGCGCGCCAATCATCGCATCAACAATGGCACGGGCAGTCTCGGGCTGCGGACGTTCGGCGAACGCAACAAGCGCCTCGTCCAATGGCCCGCGCAAACCGGCGTAAATCCAGCGCGTGCCTTTCTTGCGGTCAGCCGGCAGTTTGTCGCGTAACTCCACCATGCGCGTTAGCGCCGCTGCCGTCTCGCCCGCCGCTCTGCCCGCCACGGGAACGATGCTCGCAAGGCGGGACTCGAAAGTGTTCTCGCTTGTCGTCCGGAGGAGGAGGAAGCGCCGAAACTCGCAGATGCCCGGATCCACGCCGCGCTGGAGGATCGCAGCGGCAAAGGCGGGCGTGGTGGTCGCGCCACGACCGCTCACCTCTGCGCGCCCACGTTGAAAAAGAGCGGTGACCTCCGGCAAGCTCATGGGTAACTCCCAAACCGGCAGCCAGAGGTCACCGAGATGCTTGCCCGCCTCACCCGATGAAGCCGGAGCTGCGCCACTGCTCACAAAAGGAAACGCGCCCGTCGCCCGGCGTGCGCTGCCAAGCCGGCGCGACGCGCTGCCTTGGAATAGCCCGAACGCTTCGCACGCGAGCGCCATCGCCCACGGCGAGACCTGGCCTTCGCGAAAAGGCCGCGCGGTGCCGCTGTTGAACGCTTTGTTCGCCGCACCGAACCAGCATCCCGCATTGTAGTCGGCGAGACACACGCCGGGGTCGCCTCGCAGGAAGGCGGCGAGGTCGTCATTCAGCAATTCACGCCTCCAACCTTTCGGCGGTTTCCGAATCGCACCGGTGGCTTTCGCCCAACCTGTGGAGAAGTCGCGCTTTCCCGCATTTCCGCCGGTGCCGAAAAGCGGGTTGAAGCTCAGCCGCGCGGCAGTTGCGAGGTGCGACTGCAGCAGCGGCAACGATTCCTCGATGGCTTCGTGGGCACGCCAGCGCGCCGTGGCCACCGCGCTCTTTGCCTTGGTATCGGCCTTCTGATGCATTTCCCAGCCTTTGCCGTAGTGACTCCATTCGCCGCGCTCGCCGATTCCTGCAAGATGTAGGACAAGCTCATCCTCTGTCGCTGGCCCGCCAGCGAGATAAAAGACGCTCCCTCGCCAGCCGCCGCGCAACGAAGTCCAACGTCGTGAGCAAAGCGACAAGAGCCCCAAGGCGGCGAGACAATGCCCAAGGCTGTCCAAATGCAGGCCGGGTAAAGCGACGACTGCGAGGCTCTTCTGTGGCGGACACGATGGCTCAGACATGGCGCAGGTCGGTTGGGTTTTTGCTGGCATGGACATCGGCGGCGCAGATGAGCGATTCGAGGTAAGCCAAGGCGAACGGCCCAAGAAGGCGGGGTTCGGCGGCGGCGTGCAGAGCAAGCGGCGGTGGCGGTTCGCTCGGTCGCTTCTCCCAGCCGCCGAGAAGGTCGGCGACGAGCCCTGTCCAGCCGGGTGAGGAAGGGATGAACGTCAGTCCATCATCGGAGAACTCACCATCAGTGCCGACGGCAGCGCAGGCGAAGTCCATCGGCATTCCGCCATTCCACGGAAGCGAGTCGGGTTGCTTAGGTACGCCGCAGACGTCTTCGCCGTCCTCCCCACGGGCGTAGAGGACGGTGCGGACTTTGCCGTGATGGCAGGCGATGAGGAACAGCGTGAGGCCTGGCCATGCCGCGCCCACCCTGAAGTATTGATGCCATGCCGCAAGCGCCGACGCGGCTTCGTGGCGGATGCAGGGCTTGCCAGGCCCCGGACGCGGAAGAAATCGGCCAAATGGCGGTGCTTTGGCCCAAGGGACTTTGATGGTGGTGTTCGCATGCGGAAGGGCCCCTTGCCATATCGGATGGGCCTTGCCAATGTCGTGCAGCTCAGCCGCGGTGACGACTGCAGTGCGATGCGCGGCATCGAGTTGAAGCGCGCTCGTGATATGGACGGCGGCGGCTCTGGCATCGGCGAGGTGCGTGGCGAGCGGAACCCAGCCGGCCTGTTCAGAGGCGGTGTCATCCTCAAAGATGTCGCCGAACCGGCCTGGTGGCGGTGCATCGTCAAGCTTGTCACTCGGTAGCCCAGTCCAGCCGAAAGCTTTCGAATAGCCGCCCGCCGTGCGCGGCAGCATGATGACCATGCCGGGGCAGACCTCGCCAGGCCTGAGCGACTGCCATCGCTCGGACCGTTCGTCCCACACAAGCGCGCGGCCTTTGTCGCCGAGGAAATCGCGGAAGCGGTGAATGGCGACCGTACAGCCTTCCGTCGGATCGAAGGTCGGGCCGGTGAGCGTGTCGGTTTTGCCTGGCCCTTTCTTCGCGTCGAACTCGCGCCAGAACACCGTCACGTCGGCATTCTTGTCCGCACCGCGCACCCACGGGCTGACATCGGTGAAGCCGCCAAACACGTCCGGCTCCGTGGAGAAAAGCCCGTGGACGTCCAGCGCGCGCGGGAACGGCTCATCCTTAGGCTTGAGCGCGGCGTCCATCTCCGCACCGTGGGTGGCGTGGAGTTTGCCCATTGCGTCCTTGGCTCCCAATGTTGGTTCGGCTTCGTAGATGGTGGTGAGCTTCGTGAGAAGTTTCAGCGAGTCTGCGATGTCTTTCGCATCGTACGGCCCGGCGGGCTGGCCCTTGCCTTTCTTGCCGTCGGACGGCCATTGAAAGACAAACGCGCAGGCTTTGCCATCCGCCGCGCCGTCGCGATTCAAGCGCCCAAACCGCTGTACAGCGGACGGCCAGGGCGCGGCCTCCATCCAAAGCCTGCGTGCGGAAATGTCCACACCAGCCTCGACCACTTGCGTGGCAATGCAGATGAGCCCCGGGGATCCAGGAACGGTGTCGTCCTTCGGGTTGCGCTTCGCGACAGCTTGGCGCTGCTCCTCGAAAGCCAGCAGACGTCTCGTGTGCTCCTCGCGGTCGCCACGGCGGAAACGTGAGGTCAATAGGATGACACCTTCGGGACCAATCGTGCGGTAGAGCTCCTGCGCGGCTTTGACGGAGTTGCACACTATAAGCGAGAGCGTGCCGTCTTTGTGCTCGCTGCGAATTGCCGCTGCCAAGCGATCGCTAAAACTCGTCGCCGGAGTGCCCTTCTTCTTCGCCTTCGGTGCGGTGTCTTTCCAGAAGATGAGGCGTCTTGATGGATTAAGCCGTGACAGCGCGACCTTCTCGTCTACCACCTCAACCACCGGCGGCATTGGCAATTCATCCTTCTGTCGGTCCAGCGTCTCTAGAAAAGCCGGTCGTAGCGTTGCACTCATCCACCAACTGATGCAGGGCTTCGCCACACCAAAGCGATGATTCCGCATCCAGTCCAACTGCCCCGAAGTCCAAAGCCCAGGCCCCATCGACTGCGTCTCGTCTATCACCCAAAGGCAATCGTTGTTGAGCAGTCCGAAGTGCGTCGGCCAGCGGTAGCGGCTCATACCGTAGCCACGGTTCAGCGCGCGGCTGAGAAGCATGTCCTGCGTGCCGATGAGGATGCAGGGTTTCTCGGGGTAGAGGTCCCAGTCACCGGTCTCCTCGCCCCCCATGAGGATCTCCGGGGAGTGCCCCGCCAGCCAGAGCAGGTCCTCCTTCGCTGGACTGAGCCTGGAGGTGTGGCGCCGGAGGTCGGCGGCGTCCCGATCGAGACGTGCCTGTGCGTCCGGAGACAGGCGGTTCCTGGCTTCCGCGACGCCCGTGTGTTCAGGTGCGGCGGCGAACGCGAGGCGCACCACCCACTCGGCGACATTGGCCCGGGTCTGCTCGACCAAAGTGCGCATCGGCAGGCAATAGACCAGGCGGCGGGGCCAGGGGGAGTAAGGCGTGACGGTTGAGGGTTGAGGGTCGAGGGTCGGGGCCAGACGGTTCCAGAGCCACGCCAGGACGACAGCCGCGGTCTTGCCAAGGCCGGTGGGTACGTTGATCAGCCTGGACGAGCAGGTGGTGCCGTGCTGGAGCCACTCGGCGTTGGTTTGCTCCCCGCAGGCCAGCCGACGCTGGTAATCGAACGGGCCGCGGTGACCAGTAGCCGCCTGGAAAAGGTCGTCGAAATTCATCGGCTCTAGCTCCCAGATCGCGATGGCACTTGGTGCCTCATCATTACAGAGCACTTTATCTCAGGGGGTATGACATCCGTAGACACCCGTGGCAGAAAGTTATTCACAGCCCAACTGGGTGTCCTGCCGCGCTGGAAATTCGACCGATAGCACCCGGTATCCAGGCGGCACATCGTCGTTCCAAGCTCCTTGCCGCAACGGCCGGAAGCGCCGCGGAGGTGATCATCAAGGTGATCCGAGTCCAGGATCCGGCGTGGCTGTCGACGATTCCGGCGAGATTGTGGATTTGCTTGCTCGAACGCCGGTCCGGCAAACCAGCGCCAAAACTTCCATGCACTGGAGGCCCGTGTCACCCTGCATGCGAATGCCCATCCCTGTCTCATGCGGTCGCTGCGGTGACGTGATCTTATCGTCCGTGACTGCCGCGGCAATGGAAAAGCAGCGCCCCGATCGCCGGTGCAGGTGACTGAGTGGCCGTCTCCTGGCGCCCGCTCAACCCGCCCCGGGCTTTCAAAGTGCGTCGACCACCGCACGGTGTAGGCTGTTGCCATGACACCCATGTCCATCCTCCCTCTGGCTCGCCGCGTGAACGGCCCGTTCATCTTCCTGCTGGCGATCGGGGCCACAATCGCGCTGGCGGACTACTGGATTTCGCACTGCCTGCCACGACGACCCGCTTCCGCGACGGGTGCGCGCGTGTAGATCAAGGCCCTCGGCGGCGTACCCGTTCTGTCAACACGGTCATTTGGCGCTGGCCAGCGCACCGCTTCGCGTTCCGTCCATCACGCTGGGGCCGCGACTGCTTGACCCACGGGTTTCGCCCATCAAGCGCCGACGGTCTTGGGCGTCTCTTGCCTACCCGAGCGGCGGTCGCGCGGCAGCCCTTCGCCGGGTTCATCGAGGCGGACGTTGCCGATGGGGCCTCGTCGCGGTAAGCGCGCTGTGCCCGCTGCTTGAATTCGTGCGAGACCCGGTCCACAAAGGACTTCATGAACACAGCCATTTCGAGGGTCGCGCGTAACGGACTCCGAGTTGCCGGGATCCTGACGGCGTGCTCCTGCCTCACCTTCAGGCTCGCCGAGGCGGCTTCGCAACCCGTGAAGCTCGAACTGCGGGAAAGCGATGAGCTCTTCGCCAACCCAGGTATGGGCTGGCAGACCTTTCATCGATTTGCCGACGACGATCCCAACCTCCAAGGACTGCCGAGCGCCAGCGCCTACCTCCGGTTCTATTGGCGGGAAGTGGAACCCAAGGACGGTCAGATCGACTTCCCCAAGTTCGATGACCTCCTGGCTCACGCGCGGCGCGCCGGACAGAAACTGGCCTTCCGGATCATGTGCACCGGCTCGGATGCGTACATGGACGTGCCGGCATGGTTGAAGGAACAGGGCTGCCGAGGGGTCGAATTCACATACGGCGGCGGCAAACACTGGATTCCCGATTTCGCCGACCCGGTCTTCCAGGACCGACACTTCCGCCTCATCCGTGAGCTAGGCCGCCGCTACGACAACCACCCGGACCTCGATCTGGTGGATATTGGCTCGGTGGGTCTCTGGGGCGAGTGGCACATGAGCGGGACGCAGGTGGTGGGCAGTGATCAGCCGGTTCCGATGCCGGCCCCAGAGCTTCTCCAGTCCATCATCAACGCCTGGTGCGCGGCCTTTCCCACGGCGAACAAGGTCATCCTGATCGGCAGCGAGGTGGGGATGTCCCGGACCGTCAACGGCGACTTCGGCTGGCGCGCCGACTGTTTGGGTGACCTGGGCGGCTTCTCCAAGACCTGGAACCACATGGACAACTTTTACCTCCAACAACTGGCGAAGACGGGGGCGGAGGCGGCCTGGAAGAAGGCGCCGGTCGCGTTTGAGAGCTGTTGGGACATGCGCAAGTGGAAGGAAGCCGGCTGGGACATCCGTTTCATCTTCGATTATGCGCTCCGCTGTCACGCCAGCTACGTGAACAACAAGTCCGCTCCCATTCCCGAGGGCACGCGGCCGGAGATCGAACGCTTCCTGCAGCGCTTGGGTTACCGTTTGGTTATCCGGAGCGTTGAACACGAGGCCAACGCGAGCGCCGGCAGCACGACTTCAGTGGCGATCGAGTGGGAAAACGTCGGCGTGGCGCCACCCTATCGGGATTCTGGGGTGGCGATCCGGCTGCATGCCGGTGACGGCAAGGGTGAGTCCAGCGTTACGGTCACGGACACCACCATTCGCGGCTGGCTGCCGGGCCGGCATCGCACCGAATCGACCGTCCAAGTTCCAGCAGCACTCCATGCGGGTCGCTACGACGTGTCGGTTGGGCTCGTGGACCTGCGTGATCAACGCCCTGCGGTGCGATTGGCGAATCTCGGTCGTGATCCCGAAGGCTGGTATCGAGTCAGCGAGTTGCAGATTGTGCGGTAGTTCTAAGGCGGACCGCGCCAGCGCACGCTGCCTTGAGCCTGCTCGGCCTCATCCGCTGGCTGGAACAGATCGCCGCCGAGCTGCTCACCCGGCCCGGCCAGATCGGACTGGCTGGCGGCGGATATGTGTACTATCCGACCGACGCCACCCTAACCGAAGTTTCGCAACTGGCGACGATTTCCGGGTATTTTAGGTGGGTCGACCCAAG
>CAZHUS010000157.1:0-14213 GCA_964535555.1 uncultured Verrucomicrobiota bacterium | reverse complement strand
AGCGGCGCGAAGCGTCTGGAGTGCGTCCGCTTTAGCGGCGCTTTTTGGTTCATGGCCGGTGAGCAGGTCCGCAAGGAACAAGGAACTCTCCATGAACCGCCCCCGGAGCGCGGACTTCAGTCCGCAGGAAGCCACGCCAGCCAAAGGACGTCCCTGCGGGCTGAAGCCCGCGCTCCTCACCAGTTCATGGCCAATGCGCATGGCCTCGGGGCCAAGGGGACTTTCCACGCTCCGAAGCCTGCGCAAGTTTGGCGGGCTTGGAAGGCGGAGCTCGTTCTGACACCGTCCGGGGAGCACCTCATGAGATCCACCTTGCTCCCGATTCTCGTTGGCGGGATGGCGCTGAATTCCTTCGCCGAGCCGTCCGTCACGCTGCAGACCTCCGGGTTCCGTTACACGATTTCCGCCGCCGGAGCCAATGTCGCGTTCGTTGACGTGGCCAGCGACACGGATTACCTCCGGGGCGGCGCCGGTTCGGTTTGCGCCCACGTCCGCGTCAACGGCCAGGACCACGCGGCCACCGGTGCGGCGCTGGCCGGCGACCGCCTGACGCTGCGCTTCGGAGCGTCGGGCGTGGAGGCGGTGCTCAAGGTCGACTCGCGACCCAGGTACATGCTCCTCACGGTCGAGTCGTGCTCCGGAGGTGAACCCGAGGCGCTGACGTTCCTGGACGTTCCCCTGACGCTTCAGGGCCGGCCGCAGGAACCGTTCGGTGCCTGTGCGCTTTCGTTGAACCTGCACACGCGGATCGATCAACTTCCCGCCTTGCAGAGCCATTTGCGCGCGTCGTGCCATCGCAAGTTCGGCCTCCGGGGCGCGCGGGTTGCCGTCGTGGGTACACCCGTCCCCCGGATGTTGGACACGCTCCGGGAGGTTCTGACCGAGGCGGGCGAGATGCCCTTGTGCGAAGTCGCCGGTCCGTGGGCCACGGAGGTCCCGTTCAACCACGGATCGTACCTCTTCAACTTCGGCTCCCTGGTGGAGACCAATGTCGCCGAGTGGATCGACATGGCGCGCGGCCTGGGTATCAACCAGATCGACAACCACGGGGGCGGCGCGGGCTTCTTCCGGTTTGGCGATTTCGAGCTCAATCGCCAGAAGTGGCCGGAGGGCTGGGACACCTACCGCCGGATCGTTCAAGGACTGCACGATTCCGGGATCGGTTCGATCCTGCACACGTACGCCTTCTTTATCGACAAGCAGTCCCGGTTTGTGACGCCCGTGCCCGATCCCCGGCTGGACGCGTTCCGCAGCTTCACCCTCGCCGGCGGGGTCACCGAGGACGCCAGCGTTCTTACGGTCAACGAGCCCACACGCGGCCTCAGCACCATCACGGGCTTCTTTGAACACAACAGCGTGGTGCTGCATCTGGGCGACGAACTTGTGACTTTCGGCGGGGTCAGCCAGGAGGCGCCGTGGCAGTTCACGGGGGTGAAACGCGGCGCCTTCGGGACCCGGGCCGCCGTTCATGCCGCCGGAACGCGGGCGCGTCACCTCAAGGAGTGCTTCGGTCTGTTTGTTCCGGATGTGGACTCGACCCTGTTCGAGGAGATCGCAGCGGGGCACGCTGACATTGTGAACCGCTGCGGCTTCGATGGGATTTACCTGGACGCGATCGATGGCAGCTCGATCCTGCGAGGGGCCGACGAGTGCTGGTATTGGGCGGACAAGTTCGTGGTCGAGATCCAGAAGCGCCTGCAAAAGCCGGTGGGCATGGAGATGAGCGCCATGTGGCACCACTTCTGGCAGTACCGCACCCGATGGCAGGCGTGGGACTATCCCCAGCGCGGTCACAAGCGTTTTGTCGACCTGCACGCGCAGGAGATCCACGGCGGCCTGCTCCTGCCCCTCCACCTGGGGTGGTGGAATTTCCAGTCGTTCAACCCGCCCCAGGTCGAGCCCACCTATCCGGACGTGATGGAGCATCTGGGGACGCGCCTGATCGGCTGGGACGCCGGCATCTCACTGACGGGCGCCGTTGATCGGGAGCGGCTTCGCGACGTGCCGCTGTTCCGGCGCGCCGTCCAGGTCCTTCGAACCTGTGAGGAAGTGCGACGCTCGGGACGCGTCAGCGAGGCGACCCGGGCGCAGTTGCGCGATCCGAGCCGCGAATTCACGCTGGATGCCGGGGATGATGGGCAACCGCGGTTTCGCGAGGTCCGGTCCGTTCCTCACACGGTGGCGGTGGCTGAAGCCTGGACCCGGACGTGGAGCGTGACCAACGCGTTCGCCGGACAGCCGCTGAAGATGCGCCTCGAGTGTTTGATGTCGGCCGAAGTGTCGTCCGGGTCGAACGCGGTCGCGCTGGCGCGGTTCGGCAGCGCTGAGCGGGCCGCGTGGCAGCAGGTGACGGCTGCGGGCGTGACCGCGGGCATTGCCGACGCCTCCACCGACACCGCGCTGCCAATTGGCGGCTTTCTATGCGCCACGAACCGCGGGCGCGTTTCCCGTAACGCGGCGTGGGCGCGCCTTGAACGGAAGTTCGAGCCGCCCCTCAACCTCAAGGAGTCGCAGGCGCTCGGGTTCTGGGTCGAAGGCGACGGATCGGGGGCCTTGTTGGCGATTCGCCTGGAGAGTCCGCAGCACCTCGCCTTCGGCGCCATCGCCGACCGATATCTGCCGTTGGACTTCACCGGACGCCGGTACGTGACGCTTGTGGAGACGGAGTCGACACGCTGGAACGATTACGTCTGGAACGATGGAAAGGGGGCGTACAATGTCCATCGTGAGACGATCGATTTTGCCGCCGTCGAGAAGGTGAGCGTGTGGCTGCAGAATGTGCCGGCGGGTGAGGGGGTTCGGTGCGGTTTGGGAGACATCACCGCGCTGCGAATGGTGACCGGGGTCGCCAAGGATCCGGAGATTGCGGTCAACGGCGAGCCGTGTGTGCTTCCCGCGGAGATCCCATCGGGCGGATGGATCGAGTGCCGTGGCGCCGAGGACTGCGTGGTTTACGGATCCAAGGGGGAGACGATCGGCCGGATCGTGCCCCGGGGGCGGTATCCGGAAGTGCGCGCCGGGGTGAACGAGGTGCGAGTAAGTTGCGGCGGGGTCGAGCGGCCTCCGGTTCGCTTGAAGGTCACGGTGTTTTGCGAGGGAGAGAGGTTGTAGGGGTGTCGGCAGGGGGAAAGGGATGCGGGGAAGACGGCGGGCAGCGGAGTGCCCGCACTACCTGGGGACCACGCCGCGTCACGGCAACGGGAGGCCGGTTTGAATCCGCGGCTGCCGGACACGTCCAACGTCTCGCATGCATGCCCATCCCACGCGTCGCGAGTTTCTCCGCCTCACCACCTCCGCCGCCGTCGCCACTGTGCCGGCCTGGCGTTCCCTGGCTGCCGCAAGCACCGCGGCCGGTGCCCTGCCGGACCCCTCTCCCCAGAAGCTTCCGGTGTGGCGCGGATTCAATCTCCTCGAGAAGTTCACCCAGCGTCGCGACGGCAACGCCCCCTTTGCGGAGTCGGACTTTGAGTGGATCGCCGCGTGGGGGTTCAACTTTGTGCGTCTCCCGATGTCGTACCGGTGCTGGACCGACCCGTCCGACTGGCTGACGCTGCTTGAGCCGGAGCTGAAGCACATCGATCAGGCCGTGGAGTACGGACGGCAGTACGGGGTGCATGTGAATCTGAACTTTCATCGGGCTCCCGGCTATTGCGTAAACCCGCCCGCAGAGCCGCTCGATCTTTGGAGCGACGCGAAAGCTTTGGACGCCTGCGCGCATCACTGGGCCGCCTTCGCGAAACGCTACGCGGGGATCCCCAACGCGCGCCTGAGCTTTGATCTGCTCAACGAACCGAAGGACCTGCCCGACGACGTGTACGTGCGTCTGGTCACCCGACTTGTGGAGGCGATCCGGGCCCAGGACCCGCAGCGCTTGATCATTGCGGATGGCCTGCGGTGGGGCCGTAAGCCAGTCCCCGGCCTGGTTCCGCTCCGCGTGGGACAGAGCACGCGCGGCTACGATCCCATGCGCATCAGTCATCACGGCGCGAGTTGGGTCAACGGGCAGAACTGGCCCGTGCCCGCCTGGCCGCTGGAGTTGAAGCCGGGGGACGTGTGGAACAAGGACCGGCTTCGTCGCGAGATCATCGGCCCGTGGAAGGAACTCGAGCAGCAGGGCGTCGGGGTGCACGTCGGCGAATGGGGCGCGTTCAACCAAACGCCGCACGCCGTGGCCCTGTCCTGGATGAAGGACCTGTTGGAGCTCTGGAAAGAAGTCGGCTGGGGTTGGGCGCTGTGGAATTTCCGCGGCAGTTTTGGGATCCTCGACAGCGACCGCAAGGACGTTGCTTACGAGGCCTGGCATGGACACAAGCTCGACCGCGCGATGCTCGAGTTGCTCCGGCAAGGATAAGGAAGCCTCTCTCAATTCGGCTGGCAGGGCGAGGCTGGACCGAGTCGCGCGGAGATGCTGGTTTGGCGCCGCTCCCTGGCGTCAAGCCCCTACCGGGAGTCACGCGGTCTGGTCAGGGACCACGGCGAACGCGGGAAGGCGACAAGCCAGGCCGACAGCAGCATGAGAATACCGTTCTCCACCAGCTTCGAGCAGATCGCCACTTCCCCCGCGCCGCAGCCGCAGTCGAAGCGGATCCCGCAGAACGGAAGCTGACTTGACGCGTGCAGTTCGAGCGCCCGGCGCCACACCACGATGGTAAACGGGACCAGCATGCCCAGGGAAACCAGCGCGGTTCCCCGGACCGCCATGCCGGCCAGCAGCAAGAGGCCGCAAAAGACCTCGAACCACGGCAGCGTGGCCGCCACCAGGTTGAGCCAGAACGGGGCGTCCACGAGCTCATACTGTCTCACCAGCTTGAGGAACTCGACCGGCTGGACGGCCTTGCTGAGCCCCATGTACACGTAGAGACCTCCGAGCACCAGCCGGGCTCCCAGCGCGATCCGTGCAGCCCTGGCGGTCATCCGGTCTGAGGGTGTGGGAGGGCTCATGGCCTGCCTTCCGGGAGTTGACCACTGCCGCGAACGCCGGTCTCCAGGGGCATGCCTCGCGATTTCCAGTCGTCGACGCCGCCCACGTACACGGACAGGCGTTCGGGCGGAATGCCGGTGTCTTTCAAGGCCGTGGCCGCGAACTCGCTGTCCTCGCAATCGCCGCCGGTGCAGTAAACCACGATGCTCTCGGCGTGCTGAACCACGGGAAGCAGGTTCGCCAGGTACCGGTCAGGGTAGTAATGGTCGAACTGGTACGCCCCGGGGATGTGGGCCTCCGCATAATGCGAGTCGTTGCGGGCGTCCACGAAGACGACCAGGTCCTGGGCACGCCGGGGATCCTCAAAAAGGGCGCGGGCGCCGTCGAAGCCGATCGCGCTCAATCCGCGCGCCGCCAGTCGGGAGCGCAGCGCGTCCGGAATCTCGGCGGCAGAATCCGGGGGACGGTTCGTGGCCGACACCGCAGGCGGGTCGCCGGGTGTTGTCGCAAGGCCTGAGACCGTCCCAGGGGCCGCGGCCCCGGTCGTAGTGGTCGGAGGCTGCGTCGCGACGGACGCAGGTGTTGCGGCGGGGAAGTAGTCGCGGCGGAGGGAAAGCCCGCGGGGTGACACCTGGTTGGCCGCCAGGGCAAAGAGGAGTCCTGCGAACACCACGCCCGCCGCTTCGCCCAAGGTGCGCAGGATCATGCTTCGAAGCGGCGTGGGCGAGGGGCGGCGTTCATGGCCGGTGTGGACCGGCGCGGGGCCTCCAGGCGGCACGCTCTAGTTCGGAGTTGCGGGTGTGGGTTCTGGCGGCCGCGCCAGGAGCGGCGGCGGCTGGAGCGCGGGCAGGCGTGATTTCGCGGTCGGAGTGGCCACCGGCGTGCTCACGCTCGACTGCGTGCGCGCGGACTGGAAGACGGGCACCTGGAGCAGGGGAAACCGGGGATGGTTGGACTTCACGCTCGCCACGACTTTCTGAGCAGGCTGCAACTGAAGCCCGGCGGGCACATTCAGGGAGAGGGTATAAACGCGTCCCGGCTGGACTTCCTTGATGCTGACCGTGGCCCCTTCCAGGTTCACCGAGGCGTCACTCAGGGTGAGGGTGTTGGTGCCCGAGTTGCGGATGGTCACCGAGGGTTGCAGGGCGGACTTGAGCGGACCTGCCGGGAGCATCAACTGCGAGGGAATCACGCTGACAGCCGGTTGGATGTAGGCGTAGGCCGGGATCGACAGCAGCGGCGCATTGGTGAGGGAGGTTTTCACGGTGACCGTGGCTTGAGGGCGCGGCAGGTCAAACGGCGGCTGGACGGTGACGGCGAGTTCAAACTCCTTCCCGGGCTTGACCGTCCGGAGTTCGGCGCGAAAGGCGCGGTTCGTGCACACCGGATCCTCGAGGGTGACGTTCGATTCGGTGTTGTTGACGATGCGGATCAGCCGGGTGGTGTTGGTGGGCGCCTCGTCGGAAATGTTGAAGTAGGCGGATTGGGGTGTGGCTTCGATCGGCCGCCAGACGTTCCCCTTGACGGTGAGATAGACGTTGGATTGGGTGACGTCATTGCACGTCACCGTGGCGCCCTTGGAGATGGAGCCGCTGAAGCCGCTCGAATTGAACTGAAGGGGGATCCGGCCCGTCTTGCCGGGTTCGACCCGACGGTCCCAACTGCCGGCCGTGGTACAGCCGCAGCCGGGGCGGACCTCGGAGATTTCCAGGGTGGCCGCACCGACATTCGTAAACACGAACTCGTGCTTCATCACCGCGCCCGAGTCGATTCGGCCGAAATCGTGGCTGAGTTCGGCGAACTGGATGCGGGCACCCGCGGTGGTCCCGGCGTCGGGCTTCGCGCTGGTCGCCGGGGTGGCGGCTTCTGCCTGGGCGGCCCCGAACGTCCCCAGGGACAGCAACGTGGTCAGGAAGAGCGTCTTCACAAGCGCCAGATACTATCACGCCGCCGGCAGATTCCAAGCCCTGACATGGTCGGCGGTTCCGTGGCCATGAACCGTTGAGGAGCGCGGGCTTCAGCCCGCAGGGACGTCGCTGCGCCGGCGCGGCATCCTGCGGACTGAAGTCCGCGCTCCTGGGGAGGTTCCTGGGGAGCGTTCCCTTGGCCTGGCGACCTTGCGCCGTGGCCATGAACCCGGTAGGGCAGGCTTTCGAGCCTGCCGGTGGGCCGGACTTTCCAGTCCGGCGGGGCGGTGGGCGACGGGGACGTCGCCCCGACCGGCAGACAGGAATGTCTGCCCTACCTGGCTGCGGTTCATGGAGAGTCGGTGGAAAGGCCGAATGACAACGTGGCGTTCGACTCACGGGGCTTGACCTTCCTGCCGAGCTTGGTCAACTCCTTTCCCTCAGCCACTGGACGACTGCGATGAAAACTGTTCCCGCTCTGCGGTACGCGCTCTGTTCGATTGCACTGCTTGCCACGGCGATGGTTGCGCTGGCCCGCGACCGTTGGACCGAAGCCGAGGCGAAACGCTGGCTGGAGCAGGTGCCCTGGCTCGCCGGCTGCAATTTCCTGCCCAGCACCGCGATCAACCAGTTGGAGATGTGGCAGGAAGCGACGTTCGATCCTGCGACCATCGACCGGGAGCTGGGATGGGCCGCCGGTCTGGGGTTCACCAGTATGCGGGTGTTTCTCCATGACCTTCCCTGGCAAGAAGACCGGGCCGGGTTTGTCCGCCGCATCGAGCGCTTCCTCGCCATCGCCCACCGACACAACATCGGGGTGATGTTCGTATTGCTGGACGGTTGCTGGGATCCGCGGCCGCGGTCGGGTCCGCAACGCCCGCCCCGACCTCACGTCCACAACTCGGGCTGGGTTCAATCGCCGGGGGCGGCAATCCTCGGGGATCCGTCACGGCACCGCGAAGTCCGTGACTATGTGTACGGGGTGATTGCGCGTTTTCGCGAGGACGATCGGGTACATGCCTGGGACCTGTTCAACGAGCCCGAGAACGACAACCGGAATTCGTACGGGGTCAGCGGCGCGAATACGGAGCTCCGCAACAAAGGCGACATGGCGCTCCGGCTTCTGGAACAGGCTTTTGGCTGGGCCCGATTGGCCGATCCGTCCCAGCCGCTTACCGCGGGTGTCTGGATGGGACCCTGGCCCGAGGACGGACGGCTTTCCGCCATGGAGCGGCTGATGGTCGAACAGTCGGACGTTCTCAGTTTCCACAACTACGGTCCGCTCGAGCAGGTGAGGCTGCGGGTGGAACAGCTGCAGCGATATCGCCGGCCGATCCTGTGCACCGAGTACATGTCGCGTCCGGTCGCGAGCACGTTCGACCCGGTGTTGGGCTACCTCAAGGAGCAGCGAGTCGCTGCGTACAACTGGGGGTTCGTGGCCGGCAAGAGCCAGACCATTTACCCGTGGGACAGCTGGCAGAGGCGATACACCGCGGAACCGCCAATCTGGTTTCACGACATTCTTCGCGCGGATGGAACCCCGTTCAACCCGGCGGAAGCGGAATACATCAAGGGAGTCACCGGGAAGCAATGAGTTGGGGTGGCTCGGTATTCGGCTCAACGCAGCCTCGCCACACCCCGGGGCGCCGCCTTGTCCCACCAGCAACCGCAGCCACGGAGGCAGGGCGGGCACTGCACGGCTCCCCGAGCCTGTTAGGCAGGTAGGGCGGGCACTCCGCGGCCCGCCGAGTTGCCCAGCAGCGGAGGAGACCCGACCGGTTTTGGGAAAAACCCGGCGTGGCCACGATCTTCCCCGGTCTCGCGGTGTTCGAGGCCCTGTACCGATTCTTGATATAGCTCTTTCAAGAAAGCGTCGGGCAGCGGGGTGCGAGCCGTGACTTTCTGGTGGCGCACGGGCGGTGAATGCCCGGAGGACGGGTCACCTGTGAGTCCGGCCTGGCGAGTTGGCGCTATTTCTCGCGGTGGCGCCGTTCGAGGCGACCGTTGGCCCAGGCAATGAAGTGCTTCATGTTGGTCCGATCCTCGTGTCCGCCGTCGTGCTGCCGCCAGGCGAGATCTCCGTCAAGCAGGCCCGAGTTCACCGGCGGCTTCTGCGCCGTTCGATAATCCTCGGTCACCCCGAGATCGGCAGCGTCCAACAACCGATACGCCGGACCGGCGGCTACGGTGGCCATGTAACTTCCCTGTTGGTCCAGCCAGAGGGCGTCGCCTTTCTCCGGGATCCCATAACTGATGAACGCGGGTCGCGGTGCGCACAAGGCGATCAGCATGTGCGCGTCCACGGGCAGGTCGCCGGCGTTCCGGCTTCCGAAACTCGCTTCGGCCGCGCCGTACTTCAGGAAGTTGCCCGCCATCCAGTGGTATTCACCCGAGCCCGTGAGGTTCTCAACCGCCTCACCGAAGTTCCGACGGTGAAGCTTGGCCCCACCCTCACCCGAGGAACCGACCAGCGCGACGGCGAACCGCGGCTCGAAGGCCATCGTGACGAGCGCCGCTTTGCCGAAACGGGAAACGCCCTCGATTCCGACACGCGTGGCATCCACCGCGGGGTCGGTCTCCAGGTAATCCAGGCCGCGGGCGGCGCCCCAGGCCCAGGCCCGCAACGCGCCCCAGTCATCGGGGCGGCGTGCCTGGCCCCGATTGACGAGCCCGATGATTCCCTTGGTCAATCCGGCGCCATTGTCGGCCTGGATGCTGCCCGGGTTGATGGTCGCGTAGCCCCAGCCTGCCGCGAGGAGTTGCTCGGTGGAAGGTGGGTCGGCGTAAGGCCCGCCGAACTCCGGGAAGCGGTTGGTGGGCGCTGGGGTTCCGACTCGCCGCGGCATCCCCGTCCCCCCGAAGCCGCCGAACATCATCAGCACCGGGACGGGATGGGTTGCGGCGAGGGGCGTCACCAGCGTCATCCGGATGTCCACGGAGATCGCCGGGCACCGGGCATTGTCCACGTGCCCCACGAGTTGTTTTCCCCGCGCGGGCTGGGAACCGACCAGACCGTCGGTGACGGTGGAAACGACCGTCCACGTGACGCCAGGGACGTCTTTGGGCACGCGGCCGACGACTTCGCGTTCGAGGTCCTCCACGATCTCCGCGCGCCGTTCCTTCCACCATTGCTCCGGCGTGGTGACCTTCTGACCGTTCTTCAACGTGAGCAGCTCGGGCAAGTCCGGAAACGGGTTGGCCTTTCCGGGGTCATAGTTCGCGGAATTCGTGGCGTCCGGCCGACCGCTGGGTCCAGGACGAAGCCGGGTGATGCCGAGTTGCTGCATCATGTTCCGATGGTCCTCCTGGGTGGTCCAGTTGAGGGGCGCGGGCGTGCTGCCGGTCGTCGGCGGATCGGCGGCGGGGAGGTGCGCCGCAGGCAGGACGAGCGCGGCGCCGGCAAGCGCGGCCAGGGCTGCCGAGCGCCGCAAGGAACGGGTGCGGAAGGTGGCTGGCATATGCTCGGAAGCGTAGTGAACGGCCGGGCGCGCGCCTACAGAATTCCCTTCGGCACCGAGGCGCGAGGTCGTTGCTGAGGGGCCGGGTAGGCGTGAGGTCAGCCCCAAATCTGCCGGTCCAAAGACCGGAGCTGGATCGCCTCGCTCACATGATCTGCGGTCACGCGCGTACTTCCTTCCAGATCCGCGATCGTGCGCGAGACCTTCAAGATGCGATCATACGCGCGGGCGCTCAGGTGCAGCTCGGCCATGGTGACCTTCAGCATCTCGAGAGTCGCCGGGTCCAGAGTGCAATGTTGCCGGAGGTCGCGGGTGCCCATTCGCGCGTTGCAGGTGGCCCGGGAACGTCCTCGAAAGCGCTCCTGCTGGCGGAGCCGCGCCGCTTGGACGCGGGCGCGGATCGGCACGGAAGGCTCGCCGGTTCTGCCGGCGGTCATTTCCTGGAACTTCACTGCGGGAACCTCGACGTGAAGGTCGATCCGGTCCAGGAGAGGGCCGGAAATGCGCCCGAGGTAGGCCTGGATCTGGCGCGGGGAACAGCTCGACTCGTGCGGCATCTTGCCGTCCGGGGAGGGGTTCATGGCGGCGACCAGCATGAAGGCGGACGGGAAGGTCATGGTGCCGGCCGCGCGGGAGATTGTTACCTGGCCATCCTCGAGAGGTTGGCGCATGGTTTCGAGCACGCTCCGTTTGAACTCCGGCAGCTCGTCCAGGAACAGCACGCCGTTGTGGGCCAGCGAGATTTCCCCGGGAGTCGGGTTGATGTTGCCCCCGAGCAGTCCGGCGTCGCTGGCGGTGTGGTGCGGCGAGCGAAAGGGACGCCGGGTCACCAGGGCCTGACCCGGTTTCAACAGGCCCACGATGCTGTGGATCTTGGTGGTCTCGAGCGCTTCTTCAAGCGTGAGCGGCGGCAGAATCGTGGGCAGTCGCTTCGCCAGCATGCTCTTGCCCGTGCCCGGCGGGCCGATGAGCAGGACGTTGTGTCCCCCGGCGGCCGCGATCTCGAGAGCCCGTTTGACCGATTCCTGGCCCTTCACGTCCGCGAAATCCAGATCATCCTCGGGCGGTTGGTCAAAGAGGGATTCGACCGCGACGCGCACCGGGGAGATCTCGAGCTCACCCTCCAGGAACTGCACGGCTTCACGCAGGTTGCGGACGGGAATGACGTTCAGGCCGGCGACCACGGCCGCCTCGGCCCCGTTCTCTGCGGGCACGAGCAAGCCGCCTTTGCCTTCGGCGCGCGCCTGCAACGCGATCGGCAGCACGCCCTTGACCGGTCGCACCGCCCCGGTCAGGGCGAGTTCGCCGACGATATAGAAGTTGTCCAGCTGGTCGGCGCTCATCTGTTCGCTCGCGGCGATCATCCCCACGGCGATGGGCAGGTCAAAACTGGGTCCTTCCTTGCGCACGTCGGCAGGCGCGAGGTTGATCGTGGTCCGGCCCATCGGAAACTTGAATCCGGAGTTCGTCAGCGCGGTGGTGACGCGGTCGCGGGATTCCTTCACTGCCGTATCCGGAAGGCCGACCACGACGATGACGGTATCGCCCCAACCCGCGTTGACTTCGACCTCGACGGGGTAGCCTTCGATGCCGTTGACGGCCGCCGAACAGACCCGGGCCAGCACGCCGTCACTCTGGCCGCTGGCGGCGGCTTCGGGCAACAACCTCCCGGAGCCTGCCGGGAATTGACGGCTTCTGACGAATCCCGGCCGCTACTTGACGGGGAGGAACTCGAAGCGGCCGCCCGTGAGGCGATAGAGCGCCGCGGTTCGCTCGAACGTCGTGGTTTCCGCCGTGTGGATCGCCAGCGGACGCGGCGCGAGCAGGCCCAGGGCGTCCGGGATATCCAGCACGCGCAGGACGTTCAGAAAGATGGGCCCGGAGCGGTGACTCGCGGGTGGGTCTACGAGCAAAATCCGCTCGATTCGAGGCTCGAACAGCGCGGCGTAAGCGCCGATGACGCCTGCTTCGCCCCGGCCCGCGATACCCCAGGCAGGGCCGGACGCCGGGACGGTTGAAGCCAGGACGGAGCCGAGCAGGGCGCGCACATCGCGAAGCCGGTCCCCGTCGACGGTGCGCCCCAGGAGCGCGAGGGCGCGTCGGATGTAGAACGGCGCCGGGTCTTCCCAGCGGCCCGGACCGGTATTACGCGGGGCGACCACCAGCACGCCGGCCCCGGTCGGCAAGTGGCCGAGCCACGCTGGCTTGGCCTCAATCGACTCCGCTTCACCCAACACGACCATCCAGCGCGTGGCTTCGGCAGACGCCGGCGCGGGAGGATACCACTTCCATGCGACCACGATGCCGGGCTCGGTCACCAGAGAGCCCGTGCGTGGCTCCGCACCCAGGACGGATATCGGCTGGCCGGTGATCTCGTCAGGCAACGCGGCGAACACGAGCCGACGGAGGGCGGCGATTCGATCGCGGCGCCATGTTTCAAAGGCTTCGACAGTGAGGGGGACGGTATTCGTCGCCCGCGGGACGAAGCGCTCGTCAATCGTGGTGTTGAGCTCGTCCGCAGGAAGGGCGTCAGGAAAGGCCCGCAATTGGGTTCCACTGAAGAGGGGCAGGGGAGGCTCGGTGACGGCCGCATTCGTGCCTTTGAGGTGCCAGTCGATCCAACGGTACGCCATCAGGCGCAGTTCGGGTTTGTCCTCGTGGTCGCCGGGGACGACGCCGATGTCGAACAGGCGATCGGTGCGGTTGGTGTAGAGGCTGTAGAGGCGTTCGAGCTGCGCGCGGATCCGGTCGTTGCCGTCCATGGGGAAGATCGAGTCATGGCCTGAATTGGCGAACAGGAGCGGTCGTGGTGCGACGAGGGCGGCGATGTGCGTCCATGGCCAGGCGAAAGTGTTCACCAGGAACATGCAGTCGCAGTGACCGTTCACGACGCGTTCTCCGACGTAATCCTGCAAGTCGCTCATGCCGCTGACCGGTACCGCCACCTTCACCCGTTCGTCCGCCGCGGCGATCCAGAATGTTGCCGCGCCGCCGCCGGAGATGCCGGTTACCGCGAGTCGCTCCGGATCGACCTCGGGGCGGCTCTGGAGGTAATCGAGCGCCCGGATCCCGTTCCAGCACTCGACGGCTGCGGGACTGTACCCGCGGGCCTGCCACCACCAGCGGTCATAGCGGTAGGTGCCGTGGTGGATGCCGGCAATCTCCCCCAATTGGAGGGTGTCGATCACGAGGCACGCGTAGCCGTGGGTGGCGAACCACATCCCGTGATGCTGAAAGGCCGTCTTGTTGCCGTCGCGGCCCCGTCCCGAGTGTCCGCACACGTAAAGGACTGCCGGCAGCTTGGCGCCGGGGGCGGCGCTTCGGGGGAGGTACAGGTTGCCGGTGACGTAAAGGCGGGGGCGGCTCTGGAAGTGCACGTTCTCGACGCGAAACCCTTCCTCACGGTCGATCACGCCTGTGGTCTGAGCGGCGAGGGGTGTCCTCTCCGGCAACGGCCAGAGCCCGAGCATCTCGAGGTACTGCTGGCGCAGCGCGGGGCGGACCGCTTCCCAAGACTCGCGATCGTCGATCCCGTCCAGGAACCGGGCATCAAGTCGGGCAGCCTCTTGGCGCAGCAAGCTCCCGATGGCGGTTTGCGCGGAAGCAACCGCCGTCGAGGGGGAGGAGGCGGCAGCGGCGGCGACCCCGGAAGTCGTTTGAAGCAGGAGACCCAACCCGCTCGCGGCGGCAAGAACGGTGGTTTTCATGATCAGGGACGACACTGGTGTGTCCTGGCTTCCGCTTCAAGGGGTATCCGGGCAGGGCGAGCGTCCAGAGGCTTTCAGGACCGCGGCCGGTCCCCGGCCGCAGCGGATGCGAGCGCTTTCATTTGGCAGAGTTCGACCGCACTTCAGGCGCGCCGAGGTGCTGGAAGGCGCGTCCGGAGTCGCGAAGCGCGTGGAGTGCGGCGGTTCACCGCCGCTTTTC
>CAZHUS010000156.1:0-14620 GCA_964535555.1 uncultured Verrucomicrobiota bacterium | reverse complement strand
GCGCCTGGAGTGCGGGGATTCATCCCCGCTTTTCGGGACAGGTTCATGGAGAGATGGCGGCCGGCAAGTCGGGGCTGACACTGCATTTTCATAAGCAAACGAGCGGGCTATTTAATGTGGTCCTGGAGCGTGAAGATCGGAATGACCATGCCGATGAATATCGTCCCGATAAACCCGGCGATCAGGAAAAGCATGAGCGGTTCCGCGAGAGCCACGGCGGTGCGAAGCTGACGGTCAAGGTCCCCCTCGGTGACGTTGGCGATGCGAACGAGTTCGTCGTCCAGCTTGCCGCTCTCTTCGGCCACCGAAATCATTTCGAGCGTGGCCCCGCTGAACAGCACCCGACACGCCCCCAGGCTGGTCCCGAGGGCCTTCCCTTCCTTGACCTGTTCGATCGAGCTGGAAACGGCATCCACCAGGGTCTGGTTGCCGATGGATCGTCGCGCGACGTTCAGGCCGTTGATGAGGGGCACTCCGGCGCCGAGCAGGGTGCCGAGCATCCGGCAGAACCGGGCCATGGCGTACTGGGCCACCAAGGGCCCCACCGCCGGCACGCGCAGGATCAGGCTCTCCCAGGTCCGTCGGCCCGTGGGGGAGGTCACCCAGGAACGGACCATGTAACCCAGGATCACCACACCGAGGCCGATGAACGGACCGTACTTCCTCAACACGCCGCTGATGCCCACGATGACTTGCGTCAGCAGGGGCAGACTCGCCCCAAACCCGGTGAAGATCGCCTGGAAGCGGGGAATGAAGAAGACCAGGAGGAAAATGAGAACCGCCAGCGCCAGTACCAGCAAGATGGTCGGGTAAAGGAGCGCCGTCATTACCTTGGAGCGCATCTCCTTCTCCCGCGCCTGGAAATCCGCAATCTGGCCCAACACCACGTCGAGGAAACCGCCGGTCTCACCCGCCTCCACCATCGCCACATAAACTCGCGGGAAGGTCTCGGGCGACTTGGCCATCGCATCCGCGAGCGACATACCGTCCACCACGAGGTCGTGAATTTCCTTCCACTTGGCCTTCGCCGTGGGGTTGGCGGCCTCCTTCTGCAGAATCACGAGAGCCCGGCTCAATGGAATGCCCGCCGCGAGCAGGCTCGATAGCAGCCGGGTGAAGTTCTCCAGCACACGGGCGGAGATCCGGCGTCCGCCACCAAGGCCGAGCGAGAAGCCGGACGGGACCTCGCCGCTTGCGTCCTTGCCGGCCTTGCCGGCGAGGGTCTTTCCGTTCCGGCCATTGAGGCCCCCTCCTTCCGCGAGGCTGATGGGTCGAAGCCCGCGCGCCTCGATCAACCGAAACGCCTCCTGTCGCCCCCCGGCCTCGACTTGTCCCACCGCCACGGCGCCGTTGGCCTGCAAACCCTTGTAGTGGAATAACGGCATGCAACTCGGCGGGGCTCAGGCTCTTCCCAAGGCGATGCTGCCCAGGGTCGGCTCCTCGGTGGTCTCGCTCTCCGGGGCGGGCTGGGTGCTCAGCGCGACCTCCTTGGCGGTGGTGACGCTCAGCACTTCCTCGACGGTCGTGATCCCGTGGCGCACGAGGCGCCAGCCGTCCTCGGCCAGGGTCCTCATGCCCGCCGCGCGGGCCGCCGCGCGGATCTGGTCCGAGGAGGCGCTCTTGAGAACGAGTTGGCGGATCTCATTGTCGGTGTCCATCCACTCGAAGATGGCGTGCCGTCCGAAGAAGCCGGTTTGTCGGCATTCGCGGCAGCCGACCGACCGGTAAACGACGGCGTTGGCGGGAATTCCGACCTGGGCCTTGAACGCGAGCGAGGTGGGGGAAGCGTCGACCTCGCGGCAGTGGCGGCAAAGAACGCGCACCAGGCGTTGCGCCAGCACGGCTTCCAGCGAGGAGGCGACCAGGTAGGGCTCCACGCCCATGTCCACCAGCCGCGTGACCGCTCCGGGCGCGTCGTTGGTGTGCAGCGTGGAGAAGACCAGGTGGCCGGTCAGGGAAGCCTGCACCGCGATCTGCGCAGTCTCCGCATCGCGGATCTCGCCCACGAGCACCACATCCGGATCGTGGCGCAGAATCGAACGCAACCCCCGCGCGAAGGTCAGGCCGGCTTTCTCGGAGACCTGGATCTGGTTGACGCCCTTCAGCTGGTACTCGACCGGATCCTCGATGGTGATGATCTTGCGGACGGAATCGTTGATCTCGTTGAGGGCGGTGTACAGCGTCGAGGTCTTGCCGCTGCCGGTCGGGCCGGTTACCAGGATGATCCCGTGGGGCAGCTGGAGCACGCGACGGAAGCACTGCAGCTCGCGCCGGTCCATCCCCAGTTGTTGCATGCCGCGCAACGTGGCGTTCTGGCGCAGCAGGCGCATCACCACGGCCTCCCCATGCAGCATGGGAATCACCGAGACGCGCACATCCACTTCGGCGTCGTCGATGCGAATCTTGATGCGCCCGTCCTGGGGCAGGCGCTTTTCGGCGATGTTGAGGTGGCTCAGAATCTTGACGCGCGACACGATCGCGGGCTGAAAGCGCTTGAGCTGGGCGGGAACCGGAACGTCCTGGAGCACGCCGTCAATCCGGTACCGGATGCGGAACTCGTCTTCAAAAGGCTCCAGGTGGATGTCCGAAGCCCGCAACTCGATGGCGTCGCGGAAGACTTGGTTGACGAAACGGATGATCGAGGCGTCTTCGGCGGCGCTGTCGAGGTCGGTCCCTTCCTCACGGTTCTCGTCGACGACCTGGACCGGGGACTCCTCGTCGAGCGTGTCAATCGTGTCGGCGCCCACGCCCAAGCGCTTTTTCATCTCGCGCTGGATCGCCTCGGATGGAGCCAGCACCGGCCGGAGGCGAAGGCCGGTCAGGCTTCGCAGGGTGTCCAGCCCCTGGGTGGCGAAAAGCCGGCTGGTGGCAATCTCGATGGTGCCGTTGACGCGCCGCAACGGCAGCAGACCGTCCTTCAGGAGGAGCCGTGCTGGGAACAACGAGAGGACTTCCTTGTCGGGATCGACGTCCTCCAACGCGCTGAAGGGGAGATCATACTCCCGCGCGAGCCAGCGCAGGACGTCCTCCTCCGACTGAACCGCTTCTCCCGTGCCGTTGCCCAAGCGGGCGGTCAACGCGCGGGCGTCGCTCGGGGACAACTGCCGTGAGGCAACCATCCGGGCGAGCAACGCCTCGGCTACTGCGGTACCGGGTTGAGCGGCATCCATGGGGACGCGCGGTTCAGTCGGAGGCTGGGGCACGAACGTTACTTCACCAAACCCATGCGCAGCGCCACCGCTTCCTGCTGGACGCTGAGCACCGCCTTCAGTTCGTCCTGCGCCTTGGCGAGCTTCTCCTCACTCGCCTTGCGCGCGTCGCGGTACTTGGCCATGGCAGCCTTCAGGTCTTCCTTGGAAGCCTTGGTCTCGATGGCTTTGTCGAGGGCCTCCTCGGCCGGGTTGGGCTCGCCGCCGCCAAACCGGGCCCGGTTGCCGCCCTGTTGGTCACCACCCTGCCCGCCGGGAGGACGCATCATGCCGCGCATCCCACCCATCATGCCGCCCATCGACTCGCGGCGCACTTCGTTGACCTTCTGGATGCGCTCGGAGATCACCTTCCACTCCGCATCGTCCGTCACCCCGAACGACTCGCGCATCCGCTCCTCCATGCGTTGCCGCATCTGCTCGGGATCGAACCCTCCACCGCCGCGCTGACCGCCGCCGCGTTGGCCACCACCGCCCTGCTGGGCAATCGCCTGGGGTGCGAGGAGGGCCGCCGCGGTCGTGAGTGCCAACAAACCCGTCTTGATCGTGCGTTTCATGTCTCTGCTGTGTGTTGAGTGTTCGCTGGTCCGTCCCGGCACTTGCCAGGCGGTCCGCGAGGGGCTCAGACGGCTCGCGGCGTCCGCCGGTTACAGCCGGCCCGGCCGAGGATGTGGAAACCCCGTTGACACTCAGCGGCTTTTGGCCACGGTTGGCCCGTGCCCGTAACCTGCCGCCAGCCATGAAACCGAGCGACCGACCTTCCGCCGCCCTTCCTGTGCTGTCGCGCCGGCAGTTGCTCGAGGCCCTCTGCGGTGCGGGTGGCGCGGCCGCCCTAACCGGATGCGCGGCAAACCCCATCCCGCGTCGCGTCCGATCCCGGCCGGAACCGCGTCAGCCGGAGCTCATTCGCCGCGAAAACGAGCGGCCTGGTACGCGCGAGTGGATGCTCACCCGGACCCAGGTGGATCCGGTCACGAAGTACCGCTGCCCCTGGATCGAGGGGTATTGCTCGCACACCAGCATCCGGGCCGGACGCCGGATGACGTTTCACATCAGCACCAATCCTCCGTCGCGATTCACGATCGACATCTACCGGCTCGGCTACTACGGCGGAACCGGGGGACGGCTCATGCGTCGGCTCGGCCCGTTCGCAGGGAGCGTCCAGCCCGATCCGGAAATGGGGCCCAGGCGCCTCCGCGACTGCGATTGGGAACCCAACGTGCTCCTGGAAATTCCGGAGGACTGGCCGAGCGGCGTTTACGTCGGAAAGCTCACCGCGGAGCGGGACGGCTGGCAAAGCTACGTCATTTTCATCCTGCGGGACCAGCGGCCGGCCGATTTCGTGTTTCAGTGCTCGGACACGACCTGGCAGGCGTACAACCGTTGGCCGAGCCAGTTCTCACTCTACGACGACGGCGAGAACATCTGGTACTGGGGCAACGAGGTGTCCGTCAGCTTCAACCGGCCCTATGGGAAGTACTGCCAGATCCTGGACGCCCCGCTATCCACCGGTTCGGGTGAGTTCTTCCTGTGGGAGTTTCCCCTGGCCTACTGGATGGAAGAGCAGGGCTACGATGTGACGTACGTCTCGAACCTGGACACCCATTTCGGGACCGCGGGCTTGGGCCGCGCCGCCGGGTTCCTCTCCGTGGGGCACGATGAGTACTATTCCCTGGAGATGTTCACCCAGTTGCGAGAGGCGATCGCGTCCGGCCTGAATGTCGGGTTCCTGTCCGGGAACACGTGTTGCGGCCGGATCGAACTGCAGCCCGATTTTCGGGGGGACTTGAGGACTTTCGAGCGGGTGGACTTTTACGGCCCGCGCGACCCCATCCCGATTGCGGGAATGGAGAAGTTGCCGCATCGCAGCCCGAGCTCGGGCCTGCTCGTCGGCGCGCGCAACCTGGGACCCTGGACGGGCGGCGCGGATTGGATCTGTGTGAAGCCTGACCACTGGCTCTTCGCCGGGACCGGGATGAAGCGAGGCGACGGCATTCCGGGATTGGTGGGGTGGGAGTGGCACGGGGACCCGGCGGATCTCCCGGGATTGGAAGTCGTGGCCACCGGTCCGACGCAGAGCGCCCCGGGCAAGCTCAACGGCGGTGTGTACACCTCCACCGTTTATCCCGGTCCGCGGGGCAACGTGGTGTTCAATGCCTCCACATGCTGGTGGGGGGACGGTCTGAGCGCACCTCCCGGGTACATCCGGCCGTCCGTTTACACCACTCCGCACGGTCCCGACCGGCGCGTCCAGCAAATCACGCGAAACCTCCTGGCCGGGATGCGATCCCGGGCGGGCGGTTTGTAGACGAAAGTGGCGACGCCGGGGAGCCGGGCGCCGCATGCAGGCCATGAACCCGGTGGTCGGAAAAGGAGCGCGGACTTCAGTCCGCCGGAACCTGAGTACGGAACGGCCTTGCGGACTGAAGTCCGCGCTCCGCGGGGACCCGCGTCACGGACGAACCCGGCGCCATCCGAGCCAGGCCAGCAGGCCGCAGGCGACCACTCCCGCGCCGTGGACCGGTTCGGGCACGGGCTGGAACTCGCTGAGGAGAAGCCGGTCGCTATCGACTCCGGAGCCATAGCGCACCAGGAACGAGCCCAGCCCGTCGGCCGTGGTGAGCCGCTCGCCGTTCAAGACGTTCAGGAAACTGCCCACCAGGGGCGAACCCGCGTCCAGCAGCGTGAACGTCTCCGAGCCATCGAGCGTGTTCTGGAAGCCGCCCAGGAAACGAACTTCGAGCAGCCCTGCGAAGGTCGCCTTGCCGCCGACCACGAGCTGGTCGTGGTGCCCCGGCCCGTTGCCGGGGGTAAGACCGCCCAGCTCGAAGATCAACTGGGAGGCGCTGTTCATCTCGAGCTCGCCGCTCAAACTGAGCACCCCGGACGAGAGTCCCGGGGCGATGGTCACACCGTTGGCGGTCAGTTTGGCGGTGGTGATGGAACCGACGCCCTGCACGAGTCCGGCCGCCATGGTCACCGCGGAGCCGAAGGAGATCGTGGCCCCGTTCTCCACCCGCAGGGTTCCCCCGGCATGCGTGTAGGTGCCCAGAGCGAACGAGAGCGTGCCGGACTCGACCTCGACAACACCGCTGTTGCTGAAGGCGACAGAGGTGCCGACCGCCGTCGTGCCCCCGCCGCCCGACTTGCGGAACGTCCCGCCCGCCTGGTTGTTGAAGAGGCCGCCGCCGCCCCCGCCGTTGATCAGGTCGGCGTCATCCTGCACCTCGAACAGGCCGGCGTTGTTGACCTTCGCTCCGCTCACGAACTGCAGGCTTCCTCCGCTCCAGAGCGTGCTGGCGCCTTGACCGACTCCCAGCGTCCGCACGCTCAGGTTCTTGGCAGGCAGCCCTGACACCGCCAACGTCGACCCTGAAGCGAGCGTCGTGGCCTGGTCGGCCGTACCGCCCAGTATGCCCCCCGTCCACTGCCACACCCCGCCCCCCAGGGTGTGGGTTCCCCCGACGGTTCCCCCGGCGAGTTCGAAGTTGTTGTTGGCGGTCAAGGTCCCGGTGAGGGTGAAGGTGCCGACGACCGCCCGCGTCAGACCCGTCCCCGTGAATTCGGTGCCGCTGTTGAGGGTCGCTCCCCCACTGAGCTGCAGCGTGCCGCTGTCCACGTCGATCGTCCCGTCATTCACGAACTCGATGGTCGCGCCGAAGGTGGTTGCCTCGGCGCCCCCCGCCTTGCGCAGGATGCCCCCCGCGAGGTTGTTGAACTTGCCGCCTCCCCCTCCATTGATCACGTCCGCGTCATCCTCGATCTGGAATGTGCCCGCGTTGTTCAGCACGGCCCCATTGAGCATCTGCAGGCTTCCTCCCTCCCAGCTCACCAGGCCCCCGGCAGCCGTCTCAAGGGTGCGGGCACTGAGGGTCTTCGCCGACACTCCGGAGACCTCGAGCGTCACGCCTGCAGGGATCGTCGTCTCGTCCGCCGCCACGCCGCCCCACGTGCCCCCGCTCCAGCGCCAAAGCCCGCCTGACAACGTATGCGTCCCAAGGATGGTGCCACCCGCGATCTCGAAGTTGTCGTCCGCGGTTAGGTTCCCGTTGAGGGTGAAGGCGCCGGAGACGGCCCGCGTCAGGGCGGTACCGGTGAACTCGGTGCCGCTGTTGAGGGTCCCCCCGTTGTTGAGATCGAGCACGCCGCTGTCCACGTCGATACTGCCGCTGTTCAGGAACTGGATGCCCGAGTTGAACGAGCTCGTGCCGGCACCCCCGGACTTGCGCAGGATCCCCCCAGCCAGGTTGTTGAAGGTGCCGCTGCCACCGCCGTTTATCACGTCCGCGTCATCCTGGAAATCGAACGTGCCGGCGTTGTTCAGGATGGCAGCGTTGCCCATCTGGAAGTTACCGCCCTGCAAGGTCATGGTTCCGCCAGCCGCGATCGCCAGGGTGCGCGCGCTCAGCGTCTTGGACGACGCGCCGGAGGCCCCGAGCGTGACGCCGGACGGGACCGTCGTCGTCTCGTCGCTGCCGCCGCCCCAAGTACCCCCGGTCCACCGCCACAATCCGCCGGAGAGGGTGTGCGTTCCCGTCACGGTGCCATTGGCGATCTCGAAGTTGTCGTCGGCGGTGATCGTGCCGTTGAGGATGTAGGTGCCGATGGTGGCGCGCGTCAGGCCCGTCCCCGTGAACTGGGTCCCGTCGTTGAGGGTCGCCCCGGCCGAGAAACTCAACGTGCCGCTGTCCACGTCGATGATCCCATCGTTGACGAACGTGATGCTCGGGTTGAAGGAGCTGACGTCGGTCCCGCCCGACTTGCGCAAGGTGGCGCCCGCGAGGTTGTTGAAGGTGCCGCCACCGCCCGCGTTGATGAGGTCCGAGTCATCCAGAAACTCGAACGTCCCTCCGTTGTTCACCACGGCCGCGTTGCCCATTTGCAGACTGGCGCCGCTCAGCGTCACCGCCCCTCCAACCGCCGTCTCCAAGGTCCGGACGCTCAGGGTTTTCGCCGCCGCCCCCGACAACGCGAGCGTGGCTCCGGACGGCAGCGTGGTGATCTGGCCGACGGCACCTCCCAGGGTGCCGCCAGCCCAGTTCCAGGTCCCTCCGGACAGCGTGTGGGTCCCGCTGACGGTGCCGCCTGCCAGGGTGAAGTTGTTGTTGGCGGTGAGGGTGCCGCTGAGGTTGTACGTCCCCGACACGGCCCGCGTCGCTCCCGTGCCGGTGAACTGCGTTCCGTGGTTGAGCGTGGCCCCGGTGAGGTCGAGTGTGCCGCTGTCGATGTCAATGGTCCCATCGTTGATGAAGGCCACGCTCGCGTTGAACGACGTCGTCCCGCCTCCCGCCGACTTGCGCAGCGTGGCCCCCGCGTGGTTGTGGAAGCTCCCGCCAACGGCACCCGTGAACACCGTCGCGTTGTTCTGGATATCGAGGATGGCGAAGTTGTTCAGGGTGGCCCCGTTGTTCAGGGCCAGGCCGCCTGTCCCGGACCACGTCGCGGTGCCGCCATTCAAGTTCAGCGTCGAACCGACGAGGGTTTTGGCGATGTTGCCCGCGAAGTCGAACCCGTTCTCGAGGTCGAGGTTGAAAGCGCCGTTCAGGGTCACCCCCGAGCTCACCGTGAGTCTCTGAATCGTGAGGTCCTGCCCGAGGTTGACGCTCACGTTGTTCGGGAACAACGCGTTGTAGGTGTCGCCGCCGCCGTTGTTGGGGAACGCCGTGGCGGGGTTCCAGTTGCCGGCGGTATTCCAGGACCCCCCGCCCGGCCCGGCATAGGTCGAGTCGATCTCTGCCCCGTGCAGCGCCGGGACCAGACCGGCGGCCGCCCAGCGCGCCCACCAAAAAGCAGGCCGGGCTGGCCGAGAGGGGTGCTTCAAAACAGGGGACTTGCGGCGCTCCTCGCCGCGACGACGAGCATGCCGGGAGTTGGAGGTCTTCATAACATGAGCGGACGTTTGGGTTTCGTTGGCATTATTCTAGCCCGGGCTCGGCAGCGCACAAGTGCCTTGTCCAAGCCCCTCCGCCGTCGGCTCCGGTTCGAGCTCGCCGGCACCCGAACCGGGGCGGCGCGGCGTGCCTCCGGACTGGCTGTTGGCCCGAAGCACGACCCAAGTCAACTTTCCGGGATTGTGTCCCTCGACAGGCCGGCGCAGGCACGCCAGCCTTGGAGCGTGCATGAACCACAACACGGCCGCTTGTGGCTCTCCGGAGTCGGGCTCCCGATCTTCCTGCTCGCGGGCAGTCTTGCCGTTGTGTCCGCCCAGAACCTCCCGGAGTACGAACTCCCCCCGATCCGCTACTCGGCGACGGAGGCGAGCAACCGGGTCACGGCACTTCAACGTCGCCTCCAATCCGGGCAATGGCAGCCGCACGCCGGCAGCACGAAGGAATGCCTGCGAGACCTGCTCGAGGCGCTCGATGTGCCGGTAGCCTCCCAGGTTCTGGTGTTCTCCAAGACGAGCCTGCAGAGGTCCCTGATCGAACCGCGTCGACCTCGAGCGCTGTATTTCAACGACGACGTCTACATCGGCTGGGTGCCTGGCGGACTCATGGAAGTGACCTGCACCGACCCGCAACTGGGACTGGCCTTCTATCGGTTCGACGCCCTTCGAAGTGAAACGCGCCCCGAACTCGCGCGTGACACTGAATGCCTCTCCTGCCATGGCGGCTCGCTGACGCGCGACTGGCCGGGAGTGCTCGTGCGCTCGGTGTTCGCGGACGCCCGGGGAGAGCCGATCGTCTCAGCGGGCACGTACCTCACCGGCCATGAGAGCCCCTTCGAGGAACGCTGGGGCGGATGGTACGTCACCGGGAATCACGGCTCCGCCCGTCACCTGGGCAACGTGGTTTCGCGGCTGTCCGGCTCCGAGGCGGTGTTGGACCGCGAGGCCGGCGCCAACCTGACCGAGCTTTCGGCCTTCTTCGAACCCGGCGTGTACCTGCGGGGCGACAGTGACCTCGTGGCCCTGATGGTGTTCGAGCACCAGGTGAACATGCACAGCCGCCTGGTTCACGGCGCCCTCCGGGTGCGCAAGTGGATGGACTACCAGCGCAACCTGCAGCGGGAACTCAAGCAGCCTGTCACCGACGCGCCGGAAGGCACCGCGCTGCGCGTGGTTCAGAGTGAAACCGAACGCATCGTGGAGTATCTCCTGTTCTGCGAGGAAGCGCCCTTGCCGGCGGGCGGCATTCACGGAGCGGGCGACTTCGAGGAGGCGTTTCGCGCCCGGCGGCGCCCGGATGAGCGCAACCGCAGTCTCAGGGATTTCGATCTCCGCACCCGCCTGTTCACGTGGCGGTGCAGCTACATGATTGAGGCGGAGGCGTTCGACTCCTTGCCTGAAGTCCTGCGACATGCGGTATACCGCCGCTTGCGGGGCATCTTGTCCGACGGCGAACCGCCTCCCCGTTACCGCCACCTCGAAGCCTCTGAGCGCGCCGGGCTGCGCGAGATTCTCACGACCACCAAACCCGAACTCGCGTCGGTTTGGGCCCAACCCTGAACGCTGCGAAACCACGGCGCGGTGACGCACACCTCGCCGCCGAGGGTCAGGCCAGGGACTGTCGCCACTCGGTAATGGCGGTGCGCATCGCTTCGAATGCCTGGGCTCGCGGCTTCACAAATCGCGGTGTGAACCAAGGAAAGGTGCCCACCAGGTCGTTCGTGACCAGGATCTGACCGTCGCAGTCGGTCCCGGAGCCAATGCCGATGGTGGGCACGGGAACGGCCGCGGTGATCTCCCGCGCCACGGGGGGGGTGACGAGTTCCAGGACGATCGCGAAAGCACCCGCCTCCGCCAGGCATCGGGCATCGTCCAGCAAGGCGAGGCGCTCCGCCTCTCCACGCCCCTTGATGTGATAGCCTCCCTCCTCAAGGACGTGCTGGGGAAGCATGCCAATGTGGCCGAGGAACGGAATGCCGGCCTGCACGATCGCGCGGACCTGTGCCGCAATCGCGACGCCGCCCTCCGCCTTGACGGCTTCGGCGCCGGCGGCGACGAGACGGCGGGCATGGGTGACAGCCTCGGCAGGCGTGCCATAGGAACGGAAGGGCAAATCCGCCGCGAGCAAGGCCCGCGGCTTCGCCCGTGCCACGGCGCGCGTATGATGCTCCATGTCGGCCATCGTCACGTGCGTCGTGTCGGGATAACCAAGGGTGACCATCCCGAGCGAGTCGCCCACGAGGATGAGCGGGACGCCGCATTCATCGAGCAACCGGGCGACGGGATAGTCGTAGGCCGTCAACGATGCGACCTTGGTCCGCCCTTTCATCGTCCGAATATCCTCGGCGGTGACTTTCTCGCGCTGCATGGTGGGCGACGTTCGGGTCGGGGTTCGCAGGGAACAAGCCAAAACTCGTGCGGCTGAAGTTTGACCTCGGTCATGCATTCTGGCCGAAGGAGGTGCAGGGTTCGGGGTAACACGTGAGCAGGCAACATTTCGTCCACCCAGCACCCTCGATGAACTCCAGTGACCCACACCCGACAGCTTCGAGCGGCACGACGCGCCGCAGCTTCTTGAAGTCGTCAGCCGCTGCGGCCGTGGGGGCCACAGTGGCTCCGGTGCTTTCGACGGGCGTTCACGCCGCCGAGGACAACACGATTCGGGTCGCGTTGGTGGGCTGCGGCGGCCGGGGCACGGGCGCGGCCTTGCAGGCGCTTTCGACCGCGGGTCCCACCCGGCTGGTCGCCATGGCCGACGCGTTTGAGGACCGTCTGACAGGCAGCCTGAATGGTCTGAAACAGAATGCGTCGATCGCGGCCAAGATCGACGTGCCGGCGGAGCGTCGGTTCGTGGGGCTCTCGGCGTACAAGCAGGCGATCGAAGCCGTCGGCAAGGGAGGGGTGGTGCTCCTGGCCACGCCGCCGGCGTTCCGGTGGCTCCATTTCCGGGAGGCGGTGGAGAAGGGCGTTCACGTGTTCATGGAAAAGTCGTTCGCGGTCGACGCACCCGGGGTCCGGCGCGTGATGGAGACTTCCAAGTTGGCCTCGGAAAAGAACCTGAAGGTCGCCGTCGGCTTCATGTGGCGGCACGATCCGCCGCGCGAAGAGGTAGTGCGCCGCATTCACGATGGAGCCATTGGGGACGTGCTGGCGCTCCGCACTTACCGCATGCACGGCGCCGTCGGATACACACCGCGGCGGGAAGGCGAAACGGAGCTGGCGCACCAGCTCCGCAACTACAACAACTTCACCTGGCTCAACGGCAGTTTCTATCTCGACTGGCTGTGCCACAACCTGGATGTCTGCTGCTGGGCCAAGAATGCCTGGCCCATCAACGCCCAGGGCATGGGCGGCCGTTGCGTCCGGACCGAAGGCGATCAGCTCTACGACCACTACTTCGTCGAGTACACGTTCGAGGACGGCACGAAACTCTTCGCCCAGGGGCGCCACGTCAACAAGTGCTACGACGTCTTCTCGGACCTCGCCCACGGCACCAAGGGCGCCGCCGTGATCATGGAGAGCCTCGCGGCCGCCCGGCCCCGCATCTATCGAAACCAGGTCATGACGCGTGCCAACGAAGTCTGGCGCTACGCCGGTCCGGAGCCGGACTGCTATCAGATCGAGCACGACCTCCTCTTCGACGCGATCCGCAACAACAAGCCCTACAACGAGGCGGAGCGCGGCGCGATGGGCATCATGGTGGGTGTGCTCGGCCGGATGGCCATCGAATCCGGGCAACTCCTCGCGTGGGACGAGGCTCTGGGGTCCGAGGTCGAACTGGCACCCGGGCTGGAGCAGTTGGCCCTCGATTCACCGGCACCGGTCCGGGCGGATGCGCAAGGGCGCTATCCTCTCGCCCAACCGGGAGTCGCCAAGGTGCTCTGACGAGCCGGTACGAAGCTCTCAAGATCAACCGCTGGCCCCAGGTCGGCCCGGTGTTTAACCTGCCGACCCATGAACCGGCGCTCCTTCGTTCGCGTCACGGGACTGACCACCGCAGGTCTGGCCGGAATGGGAGGCGGGCGGGTCGCGGTAGCGGCTGGCCAACGTGGCGGCCGTCTTCCGAAGCCGTTCGACCAAGGCGCGCGGCCGCACGACTGTCGCATGCTCGCACCAGCTCAGCACCCAGCGTTCCGCCTCCTCCAGGCTGTTTAGGCGAAGGCGCATGCGGACTTCGCCGGTCGGAAGTTCGGTGAGGTCCTGGCTCGCATGCCAGCGGCGGCCGCGGAGGAGGTCGGCTGCCCAGGCGTCGAAGTCGATCACCACCTCGTAGTCATCGCCACCTTTAAAGACGGCGAGGCTGCCGCGCAGGTATTCGTTGGGGTCAAACCGCCGGACCAATCGGAACCGCTCGTCGGTCAGTTCCGGATGACTGAGGCGCGTCAGGACAAACGTGCGCATGGCCTGACGGTCCACGTCGAACGCGAAGAGATACCAGTGGTTCTCGATGCAGGCCAGGTGGTAGGGCTGCACCCGACGCGATCGCGCCTGGCGCGCGCCGAGATTCCGGTACTGGAATTGGACGACCCGCCGCTCGCGGAGCGCGCGACTCAGCACCTCGAACGTCTTCAGGTCGGTGTCCTCCGGGGCGAACGGCCGGAAGGAGAAGGCGGCGTCAAGCTGCCCGAGGCTGAAGCCGGTTTCAGCGTCCAGCCGGCCGGTGAGCTTGCGGAAGGCGTTTTCGAGGAGGCGCTGAAACGGAGTGCCGTGATACTGCGCGATGGCCTTGTGCGCCACCAGCAAGGCGAACACCTCCCGCTCGGTGATGGGCAGATTCGGGAACTCCTTGACCGGTCGTGCGTAACGGTACCCCCAATGCACGTCATCGTACACGATCGGGAGCTTCAGCCGGCACCTCATGAAATCGACATCGCGCTTGATGGTGCGGGGCACGACCTCCAGTTCCTGAGCCAGCGTGCGGCAGTTCGGGTGCCGGTTCTGCTGCAGAGCCTGGTGAATGTGCATCATCCGCTCGAACGGCGGGCGGACGTATTGGTGACGCGGGACACGCGGCATGGGGGGGTGACGTTTTGGAGTTCGGTGCGAGCGAGGAGGCGTCAATCGGGCGGAAAAATCAAGCCGGAGCCGCCGGAGCGGCGGTGAATAACTTTTTCCTCCGGGTGTCCACGGATGTCACACCCCTTCGGATATGCTGTCCGGCGTCACTGGGATGGGGCGAGGAGGACGCCCGTGTTGCCAGGGAGGTGGGGATGCCGCACCGGATTCGGCGGGTACCCGTCTGTCCGCAGGAGGTGGGGAAGGGCCTGGCGGGCCGCAAGGTCCGCCAGGCCTGGTTCCTGAAAAACTCCGGGAGTCTCCCTACTTGGGGAGAACATGGAGAGCTCGTTGTTCCTTGCGAACCTGCTCATCGGCCATGAACCGGTGAGGAGCGCGGGCTTCAGCCCGCAGGAACGTCCCTGCGCCCGCGCGGCTTCCTGCCCGGCCCGGCCGTGGTTCAGGGGCCGCAATCCGGGGCCATGGCGCTCGACACGCCGGTGAGGCAGCCCATGGCGCCAAGGCGGATAAA
>CAZHUS010000155.1:0-14760 GCA_964535555.1 uncultured Verrucomicrobiota bacterium | reverse complement strand
TACCCGCCCGCCGTCCCCGCCGCCCAGACGGGGTTGCCAATACGGATACGATCAAACAGCAGTGTCTTGGCCTCGTCCTCCGAGAGGGCGTCCAGATCGATGATGTTCTCCGCTGGGAGTTGGCGCTTCTGAAGCTCAGCCCACGGTTGGCCCGCCGCATCGTCCTTTGCCCGGTCTGACAAACAGGAGACGACGAGCTTTACATGGGGCGGCAACTCGCCAAACGGCAACCAGTGCAACTGCCGGCCATTGTCGGCATCGGAAAGCTGGTCGAGGGCGTCCAGAAACAGGATCAGTGGTTGCTGTAGCTTCTCGGCGGCCTGCAAGTGCTGGTCGAATTCGTCGCGCAACTCCTTGATGTCGGTGGGAAGCGCGCCTTCGCGGGGGTTCCGCTGCCGCAATTCCTGGCATAAGCTTGTGAGCAGCCCGCGCAGGTCGGACGAGTGGGGCGTGACGCCGATGAAGCGGACGATTGGTTGAGGGTTGATCGTTGAGGGTTGGGTGTTCTGGCTTGTCTGTCCTGACTTCTGCATTCCTCCTTCTTCCTTCTGCATTTCCCCCACCGCCCGGGCCATCAACGCCGTCTTGCCGCAACCGGATGAACCATGCACCACCAGCGGCTGCCTTGAAGCATTCTGCAAGTAGGCACGGATTGCCTTCAACTCGACTTCTCGCCCGACAAACGTTTCCTTGCCACCGCGCTCACGACCAAGGCGCTGATGCTCGTCCTGCTCGATCTTCAGTTCGCGCGTGGCGCGTTCAGGGGAGCCCTGCTTGCTCTTGTGCCAATAATCCTCGATCTGCCGTTCGATGATCGGGCGAAAGCGCTCAAACACCGCATCACAGAACACCTTGGTGTCTGCTTCAGAATCGTCCAGGAGGATTCTGTCGCTTTCGCGTTTCAGACGGGAGAATGGGACGCGCAACGGCTCGTTTTTACCCAGCCTTAGCCGGATCGCCTCTTTCAGCGCGGTCTGCCTCGCGGCTGCGGCAGGGTCGAACTCTCCGGAATCCGTCCGGTCAAAGAACTCCTTCACCTCGGCGGCGGTGAAATCACCCCGGTTGGCGATCTCCCGAAAACAGGCGATCACATGTCGTTCCGCGTTTGCTGCGGACAGGGCACCACACCAAATCTCCTGCTCGGTGGCTGATGCCTGAAACCGGGCGATCCGCGGGATGGCGCGCTTGGGATATTGCGGGTCATTCACTTCGCCCACATGCCGCTCCCAATCCATGCCATCGAACCACCGTCCCTCTGCGGGGAACGCGGTGTTGATGAGGCTCCACAGAACCTGCTGGACATCCAGCCAATCCTGCGTGTCTTTGGTTGGATCGTCCTTTCGGCGGGTATAGTCGCGCCCTTCGCCAAGATTCTGGCGCGGTTGCAGGATGTAATTCAGCGGGACCCGGTCGGGATCGGCCTCCGGCTGGTCCGGCAGCAAGACATTCTCGTCGCAACGATACCATGCCCTCAGAACCGCCAGCGGATCGAGACCTTGACCATGCCTGCCTTCCTCATTCGTGCCTGCCCTGAGCGGCGTCGAAGGGCCATTCGTGACCTTCGTGGTTGCCACTCTCTCCAGTTCCGCAAACTCCGCCGCCGAAATCGCTTCCGGCAAGGGCCGCCAGCCATAGCGGTCGCCGAGCAAGACGAGAAAATTCGGCTCCGGGGAGATCTCCTGTGCCCGCCGCAGCTCGTCGAAACAAATCCGCATCGTCCGGTGATCCAGCCCCGCCTCGGTCGAGACCCCCCAGCGCAGGTCAATGGCCTGGAATTGAAACCCGTTCTTCTGGCAAAGCTGCTCCAGCTTGGGATACACCTCCGCCGCCAGCGCATTGCGCTCGTGCTTCATGTCGCTGAACGTCGAACTGACGAACACGCGGATGACTGGGCGGAGGCGGGGGGTGAGAGGTGGCTGTGTCATATTGGGTGGTGCATTGCGGCATCGTGGCCGGCGCTCTCCATCATTTCACGCAGCTTGTTGACGTAGTTTCGCATGTCCACGGCGTGCTGCTTTGGATCGTCGGGGAGCTCGCGCGGATCGTGAAGTCGTCCGGAGCCAGCCGCGTGGTGTAGAGCACGCGCGCCCACGGCTGGTCGGCCAGCAGTTTCATCTGCTCCTGCGCCAGCAACGCGGCGCGCAGGCTGGCCAGTTCCGGTTCGCGCCCGACGAAGTTCCTGTTCGGCCAGGGCAGATTGCCCCGGCGGGCGCGATCCAGCGTGAGCAAACGCAGGCGTTGAGCGACGTGCTCGGTGAGTCGCTGCAATTCGGAACGCGCCGCCGCGTCGAGGAAGGCACCGGAGTCGTAGTGCCGCCATTCGTGGCATTGGGTGTGGAAGCGCTGGAGCAGGTCGCCCTTCCAGCGACGGAGCAATGCGGCGTCCTCCGGTGCGTCGAGGTCTTCGAGTTTCACGAACCACAGCGACGCGGCGCCCTGGCCCACGAGGCCGTGTTCGAGTTCGTGCCGGCACCATTCCTCCCATTCCCAGCGGCAGGCATCGCTGCGCAGGTAAGTGCGCGAGAGGCAGGCGATGAAGAAGCGCGAGTCGCGCAACGCCCTGTGGCATTGCACCTGCCAATGGTGAAAATCCTTGATGTCCGTCTTGTCGAAGAAGATTTCCAGATCGCGGTTGAAGCGGCGGCGGAAATCGGCTTCCAGTTCCGCATGCAACCGGGCGACCAGCGCGGTCGCCGCTTCACGGGAGGTGTTGTCGCCCTGGTGCGCGTAGGAGATGAAAAGGTCGTGGGGCATGGGCAAAAGTTTAACCTGCCTGCGAGCTTCAGATTGTGGCGGTGAGTATGTGCTAGATAATCAAACGCTTTTCAACCCAACTGCGCCTTCAATTGCGCTAACAAATGCTTCCCCTTCGCATCCAGCTTTCCCTGTTGAGCCAATTGGTTAAGTATTAGCAAACTGTTTTTTAACATGCCGAAAGCTCGCTTCATGTCGCCAGCCTGTCCCAATAGCATCGCAAAAACACAGTCTGACCCTGCAAGGTCCTGAGTCCAACTCACGTTTGCAGGATCGATTGCAACCAATTTCTCCAAGATTGCACGAGCCTTTTCAGCATGTTCAACTGCCTTGACAAGATTGCCGCTCGCCGCCTCTAGCCTTTGCAACCGTCCATGAGCCCCAGCCAAGTCACGCTGGTGCTCACAGTGGCTTGGGTCGGAGGCAGCGATTCTTTCAGCAATTCCATAATGCTCCTCCAGCGCAACTCTTGCGGCAGAAATGTTATCCTCATCCAACGAAAGATCCCCGATTTTCGATAAGCACAGTGATACATCGCGTCGATGTTCCGGGTTGGTCGTTGCCAACCTGCGGAAAATCGGAAGTGCTTGCTCATACTCTTTATGCGCCGCTGAATGCTGGTGAGTAAACCGTGCGACATCACCCAATTTATCACAAGCAATTGCAAATCCCGCTTCGTCATTCGCTGACGGGCTACGCGAGGAATCCTTGGCTCGTTGGTAGGCGTGCTTAGCTGCCTCAATGTTTCCAGCCTGCATTGCCAGGTCGCCTTGCATTAGTAGTCCGTGAATTAGACCGAAAAGTTGTTCGTCGTTCATGTTGTTTTAGTTGTTTGTTGTTTGGTTTGCTAAGAATCCTAATTCTATTCTTCAAGCCCCTCAAAAGTGCGCATTGCCTCTTCAGTGAACAGGCTTGCTTGACTCCAATCGCCCTCAGCTATCGCAAGTTCCGCACCCCAATAACGGACTCTCGCTATTGCTTTTTTCAGTTCTAGATCATTGGGAAAATCCTTTGCCGAATCCAACAGGCGTAGGAGGATCAAATTGATTAGAGATCGACGCGTTGATACCGGCGCTGCCGATGCCACCCCTGGAAGGAGATCATCAAGACACCAGCGACACCAGCCCTTTGTCACATCTCGCCGGATGTGAGCGTCTTCCGCTGCGCACAGTATGCGCAGTAGCTCCACCGAGTTGTCCATTGCTTCAGTTGCGAATTCACAACCTCCACGCTTCATCGCTCGTTCCGCGATGATACCCCAGGCTGAAGCTGCGGCAGCTTGAAGCTTCCGGTCATTTGACACGAGGTCAGAAATAGCTTCGTAGAAGCCACCTCCACCATGCAAGCGACTTGCAAGCCGGTTCATCAATTCGGTAAGCGCTTCTCGCTGCTTCCCATAGCACCGCCTACGCAAGCGCAAACCTCTCGCCAGAAGCTGTTCACCTTCCTCAGGCGACAAGTGGTCCACCTGAGCCCGATTGAGTTCCGCCAAGACAGCCTGTATATCGCTGGCGTTCGCCTCTGGCTGTTGGCTTGTTTCTCGAGTGCCACCCTCGCCGTCGGTGGGCGCCTCGGAGTTGAGGACCATGCGGCGCAGCATTTGACCAGTTTCGGAAGAATCGTCCGCAAACGCGGCCTGAGCACAGACTAGAGCTTTTCCCACTAGGGAGCGCGCCTCATCCGGCGGCAACATCTTATGAACCTGACCGGACAACATGAAGAGCTTGAAACACAGATCTTCTTCCGATGCTTCTATCCCTTGCAGGGCTTGAGTCGCCTCCGTGATTCGTTTGGCGGCGTCTCGGTAATCATCCATGGCCGCACTGAGGTCTGCAATGGTCACCAAATCAGTAGCGGCCTCTCGGGAGCGAACACCTCGTGTTTTGGTGTCGATTCTCAGAACTTCCATGAAGCAATCCCTGGCCTCCGCCAACCTCCCCACTGATCGCAGAAGACAACCGAGATTGTGGTTCCTTGTAGCCAAGCGAGCATGGTCCGGCCCAAACGCCTTGAGATCGTTCGCGAGTGCCCATCGATGGAGCCGCTCTGATTCCTCCTTCTTGCCTAGGTCGTCTAGCACGCATCCTAAGCTGCTCAAAGTGATGGAAAGCGTTTCGTGATCGTTCGGGAATATCCGTTCAAGCACCTGAAGTGCCTGCCGATAGTAATCTTCAGCTTCGGTGAGGCGCTCTTGCTTCATCATCATCAGCCCGAGCTGACTTAATGTTTGTGCGCGCTCCTGGCTCCACTTTTTTCCGATTTTCTGATCCACCTCCAGCGCCTCCTCAAGGAGCACTTTCGCTTGATCATACCGACCTTGCCGGGTGTGGGCATCGGCCAGCAGAGTCAAGCTCGCGCACGTATTGGGGTGGTGTTTAAAAACTCCAAGGGCGATGCTGAGAGCCTTTTCGATCTCTGAAACTGCCTGGGAAAACCGGCCCGTCACTAGAAACAGATTTCCCAGCTCCATGTGATGTCTCCAAACCGTCGCGGAGCGTTCGCCCTCAATCTGGCTGTCGTTGGCAATGGCATGAAGGATACGTCGTTCGGCTTCTTCGGCCTCGGACTGGCTGGCATAACTGTCGGGCAGCGTTTGCCGTATCGGGATGGCGGACTGCTCGCTAGGAAGAGCCTCCGCTGCCCGGGCTATCTGGCTTACCTCATCCAGATGCGGCATTCCAAGACGATCCAGAATGGCGTTCGCCGTTGCAATGCATCGCTTCGCCTCATCAGAGTTCTGCATCGCATGATGGGTTGCGCACTGCTCCAGCAGGCACGAAGCCAGCGGTTGCGGCATGTTCAGCTTCGCCCATATGGCCATTTCTTCCATCTGACAAGCCAACGCCTCGTTGCATCGGCCCAGTCTACGGAGATACCGCCCACGCCCACCAATAGCGCAAGCCAGCCCTTGCGGGTTAGATGTATTCCTGCAAAGACGTTCAGCTTCGTCAAACAGCGGCAACACAACAGCTGGGTCCGTGACGGGCATTTTGCCCATAGCAATCCCCTTAGCGGTCAGAGCTCGCGCCAGTCCAACCAAGTCTGAACACTCACTACAAACAGTGGCTTCTTCCTGATAATGGCGTAACGCGCTTGCAATGTCCCCCTTAAACATGCAGATCGAGCCTAATGAATCCAATGCAGACCCCAAGGTAGCGTTGTCACCTACAGCACGACTGGCGTATTCAGCCACTCCAAACTGCTCCTCTGCTGTGTCTAGATTGAGGAGATGCATAGCAGCGTGACCTCGTTCCAGAGCTACCTTGCCAGTCAATCTAGCATCCCCGGTCTCTTGGGATAGTTTCTCCGCGCGGAGCAAATCCTGAATTCCCTCTTCATACTGCCCAAGGCTGTTCAGAGCTGAGCCGCGTTCAAACAAAGAAATCGTCAGGAGCGCCTTATCTTCCTTAGTCTTCCCCGTTGTTGACGAAATCAGGTCGCTCAACAGTGGCACCACTGCCTTGAAGTCTCCCCGATCCTGCAGAATTGCGGCTTCCAGTTTGTCCACGTGTTTTCGGTTAGGGTGTTGAGTCCCTATCGAGGATCGTGCTTTCCGACACCAGATCAGCACGAGGTCCGTGTGACTGAAATCTCTTAGTAAATTCGCCGCCACAATTTGGGAAAGAAACCTTTCCTCGGTCGGCGGGAGTGCGATCAAACCGGAGTAACTGTCCGCTACCCGAAACATGGAGTTTGATTCGACCTCGTGCCAGTATCGGCGAACCATACGCACGTCTCTTTCCTGCAGCTTCCTCAGATTGTCCGAATCCACGAGAAAAGTGCGTAGCTCTTCCCACGCTCCAGCACGCATGAGTTGCCACGGGACTTCATCTAACGCGCGCATCGTGCCGCTGTGCTTTGAGGCGAAATAGGCAGCCAGGGCGAGACGAGTGGCGCGATGCGCGTTTTCGGAGTTGAGCCATGTAGCTTCTATGGCTCGGCGCAGGTGGTCATGGGATAGGCCGATCAGCCCGGATCGGTTTAGGAGCGCATGGTCAGCGGCCAGATACAGTGGCGACCATCGTGCGTGAGGCAGCGGCTGGCCCCCGGAACCAAGCGCTTCGAGCAGTTCCGATTCTGTGAGCCCCTGCCTGGCAGCCCACAAGAGCGAGAGAGCGTTACGCACGAGATCGCCGCCATAATCTTCCGCCCATCGGCCGATCACTTTTCCGTAGAGATCGTGTGGCGAGACAGCTTGGAGGCAATAGCCAATTCTCTCTTCCAGTCGCTCGTTATCACCGAATAGGCGCAATTCGTTCAGCAGCACTCGTAGGTAAAGCGGACTGGATGATTGGGGAGCAGCTGCAATTCGCCGCCGCCGTTCTTTAGAAAGCCGCTTTCCACTTTGGCGAAGAAAGTGCCAAAGCAGTTTCATTCGTTCACGTTCCGTCAGCGGCTCAACCTTAAGCTCCGGCCAGTTGCGTTTATGGATTTCGTCCAGTGCCCTGCCAGGCAGGGTGGAAACGATGACACGTACGTTTTCTGGCAGGATTTGCGGGAGCCAAAGGAGATCAATCGCTCCATCGCGGTCTTCCAGTTGGTTTAAGGCGTCGAGCACAAGCACGATACGGCCTCTGGCTGCTGCCGTGCAAAGCCAGTTTGGAAAGGAATTGCGGACCGCATCGGGCCGGTCTGGTAGGTCTTGCTGAATGCCGAAGCGGCGCTTGAACTCGCCGATGAACCGACGCAGCATTGCCGTCAAGTCCGCGCTATGGGGTGTCGCGCCAATGTAGTGCTGGAGAACGAACACGTCCCCATGCGTCTGCCGGTAGCGTGTAACCCAATTGGCTAGCAGTGCAGATTTGCCTGAACCGGGTTCGCCAAGAACCGTGAGTGGCGTGGTGGAGTTGGCTGCCGCGTGTGCGTCGAGGCGGTCATAGTATTCTTGGCGCCCGATATAAACCTGCGTGCGGCTTTGCGCGCAAGCATCATGATCCGCCGCCTCGCGGTCAATCGTATCGGGCAGCGGACCTTCAGGCCAAAGGTCATCAATGATCTTGGTGAAATCTTCCAGCACCCACGCACCCAGTTCTTCCGGTGTCTTGAATGATTCGCGCAACTGGCAGACTTCTTCGTCGCGAGCGCGGCGGATGTCGTTCTTCAATCGGCGCAATTTCTCGGCAAGTTCAGGACTTTCGCTGGTGAAATCGGCTGACTTTTCAGCAGGCACGTTGGCTGCCACACACGGATCGCGAAAATAGAAGCAGGCCCGTTGGTGCATTTCAGCGTTGCGGAGGACGCCGTGGATGATTTCCAGTTCGGTGACGGAGCGGTGGCGATGTTGTTCAAGCCAAGGTTGCTCTGCGATGAGGTCGTCGGAAATGTGTTGCGGCACCCAACCGTAGCGTTCCCCGAGCAGACCGATGAAGTGGGGGCGGCAACGTTTAATTTCCTCCAGGCAGATGGGCAGCACCTTGCCTTCGGCCGCTTCCTCGTCAGTAACGCCCCAGCGCAAATCCACCTCACCCCAAGTGACGCCGCGCGATTCGCAGAGCGTGCGCAGTTCCGGGAACGTGAATTTGACGAGGTAATCGCGCTCGGCCTTCATATCCCGAAAGGTCGAGGAGATGAAGACGCGGATTTGGCGATCGATTGATTGTGGCAGTTTCATCGGTTCAGTCATGTGATTCAGACCGGGAATCTATGAGACGCTGTATGCAGTCCTTGTGAGCTGCGAGATAAGAAAGGACAGACTTGGGAAGAAAAACCAGTTTGTTTAGATCGAGCGTCCCATTCAACAAGTCCTTCAAACCGCCTGTCAGACGTCTGGACATCTCCTCCTCCTGAATGCCGCCCGGAGACCGGAAGTGAAGGAACGCAACAGCAAAGAGACCTCGCTCGATAAGACTCTGTTCCTCGGGTGAAAATGCAAGCTCTGTCGGCTCCTGTGTCCCGTCGCCCACAAACAAGGCTATCACGTTGTGCAAGTCTGGATTGAAGCCGCAATATCGCTGCTTGATGTTCAGGAGAAGCTTATTCACTGTGTCATCTTTCCCGGTTTCATCTGTCCTGCGGTAGTGCTGCATGCCAGCAATGAAGACCAAGGTGAGGCGGTCCTCGGAGTTGAATCGGAAGATCCGGAACGCATAGTCTTCACCCTCAGCCCGGAGACGTTCCCGCCCGTTAGCCATGCGGGTTGGTTCAAGCACCAGATCCTTTTGGGCATCAAGATCGGCGACAGTGATCATCGGTCCAAAACCTGCAGCAGTCCCTTTGGCCATTGCCAATCTGTGGTCGGCGGTGTCAGCCAGAGCCGGCGGACCGCTGCGGGCGCAGTTGACAACATAAAGAACACGGTCGAGAAGGAACTCGGCCATGGCCTGCATGGCAACAAGGAACTCGATCATGTGGGGTGGGTTAGCCGCCGTGAACATCACGCCAATTCGTGTGCGATCTTTCTTTATCATAGTTTCAATTCTTTAAGAGGCTGTTTCGGTGGTTTGGGTAGGCGTGGGCGTAGGTGAGCGCCAGTTCGGTCTTGCCGATGCCGCCGAGTCCTTGGATGCCATAGATGACGCCGGTGCGGTCGTCCTTGATAAGGCGTTCGCGGAGCAGGAGCAGTTCGTCGAGGCGGCCGGTGAAGTGTTTGTTGTAGGCCGGGACGGTGGAGAGACTGGCGTCGGCTTGCGCGAGAAGCGCGGCGTGGTGGTCGAGGTCGTGGGCGAGTTGATCGAGCACCAGCCGCAGGTCTTCGCGGCGGAGGGCGTCGAGGCCGGCGTCGAAGAAGGCGTGTACGTCGCAGAAGGGCTGGTTGTGGGTGAGCTGGCGGCGGCGGAGATGTTTCACCACCGGCGGCGTCTCGGCGATGAGCTTGGCGCGGTCGGATTCCGGGAGCTTGGAAATCTCGGCGAGTTTCTGCGCGAGCTGCTGGTCGGAGAGCTGGCCTTTGCCGGTCAGGCCCGGCACTTCGACGATGTAAATGGGCCGGACGCCGGCGGTGAGGATGTGCTGGGCGATCTCGGCGTCCATCCACGCGCGCCATTCCTTGCGGCACCATTCGCTGGCGAAGTAGTTCGGCGAGAGGAAAGCGAGGAACAGCCGCGAGTGGGCGATGCCATGCGCGAGGTAAAGCTGCCAGTCCGCGCCAGTGGTGATGGCGTGCTGGTCGAAGAAGGGTCTTAGTTCGCGCCCGGTGGTAGAGCGCTTGTGCTCGGCGAGCAGTTCGGCGATGAAACGGGTGATCCAGCCGTTGGCGTTGTCGCTGCGGGCGTAGGAGACGAAGAAGTCGTAATGGTCGGGTGGGTTGGGGGACTTGGGGTTCATGCAGGGGTTGCTTCATCCCGGCTTCCAGCAGCGAGCGCCGGGCACGGCAGGGTTCCTGGCAGCGCGGACTTCAACGGGGGGCGGGTCTTGGTGGAGCACGGTTCTCGTGGGCAGTTCATTCCTGCGGCAGCGCCCGGTAGAAGCGCCGCGGCCAGTCGGGCGAGTCGTAGTCCACAAACACTTCGTGCGGCAGGGCGAGTTGGACGTTCGTGAGACTGTGCCACTGGTCGGGCGCCAGTTCCGTCGCGTACTCGATCGCGTAGCGCGCACCCACGGGTCCGTCCACGATGAGGCCGGCGAACATGCGCAGGTCGAGGAACGCCAGCGTGCTGGCCCGGCTGACATTTGTCCCGGCGAGGTTCCAAACCGCGACATCATAGCTGCCGGCCTGAGGGGTACCAGCGGCTGGCAACACCAGCGACAGTCCGGTGGCGCCCGGGAGTTCGACGCCGTTGAACCGCCACTGGACCCGCGGCGGGGGCGTGCCCTCCACCTCGACTTCGAAGGAAACGGGGTCGCCCGGGCGCGAGACCCGACTGAGTGGCTGGGTGGTGATGCGCGCCGGACGCCACAGGGCGTTGGGAAAGCCGATCATGGTGAAGGGAACGCCGCCCTCGTCGCGAAGGGCCACTACGAGATCCTCGAGATTGAGTGCTGTGCCGGTGGTGACAGCCTGGATGCGGCCGTCGCCGTGATAACGGCCCCCCTCCAGCCAGGCGGCAAGCTGGGCCACATGGTCGCCCTGCCAACGCAGGCCCCAGTAGAACTCGGAGGGTGACGCGGGGTCGGCGAACCGAAGGGTGAGCCGGCCCGCGGCGGGAGCGAGGTTCAGGGCCGCGGCCGACGGGTTCTCGATGGAAAGACCCGATCCTGTCAGCCCGACGTCCACGACGGCGGTGGCTCCGGCCCCGATCTTGAGGTTGCTCGCGGCGGCCAGCATCGCTCCCGGGTTCAGCGTGAGGCTGCCGGTGGTAGCATCCACTTCGTCCAGTCGGAGGGAGCCCAGCCCGGGGCTGCCGAACGTGAAGTGGCCGGAGGACAGGTCGTGGGTTCCCAGCGCAAGCCTGCGGATGGTTAGCGGTCCGCTGTATCGCGAGAGGTCGAGCACGCCATTCCCGACCCCCTTGGACGATCCCCAACCGAGATTCAAGGTGGCGAAGTGCAACTGGACGTCGGGGCAGAGCGCGCTGTCGGGGGCAAACGCCCCGGTCCCGGGCGCGTCCCACCCCCAGTCGGACCGCCCGAAGTACGCGGTGATCGGGGCCGCAGCCTCGCCGAGGTGGAGTCCGGCGCCGGGCGCCAGGCTGATGCTGCCCGTGCCACAATGGCCGAGGATCAGCTCGTTGGTCACCGTGAGCACCGCCGGGCTGTTGACCGTCAGGGTCCCGTTCCCGACGTCCACGGTCGGGATGACCAGCCGGTTTAGCGTGGGGTTCCCGAAGGTAAAGTGCCCGGCGGAGATTCCGTTGTTCCCGAGTCGCAGATTCCCGATGCTCAACGGCCCGGTGTAGCGGGACAGGTCGAGGGCGCCGGTTCCCGTCCCTTTCTGTGATCCCCAGCCGAGATTCAAGGTGGAGAAGTGCAACTGGACGTCGGGGCAGAGCGCGCTGTCGGGGGCAAACGCCCCGCTCCCGGGCGCGTCCCACCCCCAGTCGGACCGCCCGAAGTACGCCGTGATCGGGGCGGCAGGCTCGCCGAGGTGGAGTCCGGCGCCGGGCGCGAGGCTGATTGCTCCGGTGCCCCAATGGCCGAGGATCAGCTCGTTGGTCACGGCGAGCACCGCCGGGCTGTTGACGGTCAGGGTCCCGCTCCCGACGTCCACGGTCGGGATGACGAGCCGGTTCAGTGTGGGGTTCCCGAAGGTGAAATGCCCGGCAGAGAGTCCGTTGTTCCCCAGTCGCAGATTCCCGATGCTCAACGGCCCGGTGTAGCGGGACAGGTCGAGGGCGCCGGTTCCCGTCCCTTTCTGCGATCCCCAGCCTAGGTTCAGAGCCGAGAAGTGCATCTGCACGTCGGGAGAGAGCAAACTGTCGGGAGCGAACGCCCCGCTCCCGGGCGCGTCCCATCCCCAGTCGGACCGCCCGAAGTACGCCGTGATCGGGGCCGCCGGCTCGCCGAGGTGGAGTCCGGCGCCGGGCGCCAGGCTGATGGTCCCGGTGCCCCAGTGACCGAGGATCAGCTCGTTGGTCACGGTGAGCACCGCCGGGCTGTTGACGGTCAGGGTTCCGTTCCCGACGTCCACGGTCGGGATGACGAGCCGGTTCAGCGTCGGATTCCCGAAGGTGAGATATCCGGCAGAAAGTCCGTTGTTCCCGAGTCGCAGATTCCCGATGTTCAACGGCCCAGTGTAGCGGGACAGGTCGAGGGTGCCGGTTCCCGTCCCTTTCTGTGATCCCCAGCCCAGGTTCAGGGCCGAGAAGTGCAACTGCACGTTGGGGCAGAGCGAACTGTCCGGAGCAAAGGACCCTGCCCCCGGCGCGTCCCGCCCCCAGTCGGAGCGCCCGAAGTACGCCGTGATCGGGGCGGCAGGCTCGCCGAGGTGGAGTCCCGCGCCGGGGGCCAGGCCGATCACCCCTGTTCCCCAGTGTCCGAGGATCAGCTCGTTGGTCACCGCAAGGGTCAATTCCGGCAGCAGGGCGACCCCACCTTGGGAGATCCGCAGAGAGTGCGTGCGAATCGTGGTTCGAAGACCAGCCAGGAGGACGTTCGTTGTCCCGGTTGCCACTTCGAATTCCCCCCGGATGACGAGGTCATTCCCCGGGAGGAGCCGGAGGTGATGGAACAACCCGGGCGAGTTCCTGAACGCCAGGGAGCCGATCACCCCCGGTTGGTCCACGAGGCTCGTGGTGGTGCCGGCGTCGGTCCCCGCTCCGGCGTTCCCGAAGACCACGCTGCCTCCCTCGGGCGGTCCGCCCAGCCAGTTTGCCGGGTTGGACCAGAACGGGTCCACGGCGCCGAGCCACGTCACCTCCGCGGCGCGTGAGGCGGTTCCCGCAGTGAGCAGCGCCATGAGCAGTGCGGCTACCCGGCCAGCCGCGCGTCGCACGTGCCGGACGGGAATCCTGGCACCGCGCCCGCCCGCCGGGCGGGCCGTCATCGAGGAGATCGGTTTGTGGGACAGGATGGGGTCTTGTGGGGGAGCGAAGACGTTCATGGTTAAGAGAGCATTGCTGTTGGGTGGGTACGGGGGTGTCGGTGGAGTCTCCGGCCCGACGGCGAGCTCGTCGGGAAACGGTCGCCAGCCGTGCTGGTCGGGGCGGACCCCGGGGTGGCAGGTGGATCTTGGCGGTGGCTCAGGAATATGCGTGCAGGGGAGTCGAACTGCGCCGGAACGCAGAGTTCGGCGGAGCCCGGACGGCTGCAGGTCAGAGGTCTCCGGGTAAGCCGGATGTCCACAGGAGCGCACCTCGGGCAGGGACGGGAGTCTGGCATGGGCCACCTTCGGGTGATCGGTGGCCCGAGCATGCCAGCCCGCGGCGAGGTTTCCACCTGAAAACGGTCGGCCCGGCGCCGGCGGCGGGCCACACGGCACCGGGCTCCTCACCCCGATGGTGCAGTCGGTCAGATCACAGACGCAGCGTCGCGACGAGCTGCTTCGCGGATTCCAGGGCTTCCAGTGCGGAGGGGTTCTTGCCGTTGAGCAGGCGCGTCGCTTCTTCGAGGCGGGCGAGGATTTCGTCCCGGACGCTCGGAGTGGTTGGCCTACGGGCGGCGTTCTGGGCACTGCCGCTGAGTTCGGGCCGATTGCTCGCGATTCCAGCTTTGAGTTCGGCAAGCGTGAGGGGCCGTTCGCCGGCCTCGACGCGACGCACGAATTCCTCCCGCAGGGTGTCCGGGGTGGAATTGGCAGCCAGCAGGTAGAGAGTCGAGCGGGGGATCTTCAAATGTGGAAACTGTCCACATTTGCGGGCGACGTTCATCCAGCGATTGGCGAGGGAAACGTCCAAGGGCCAATGGGTCTGGAGCCAGGCGCGCCAGTGGCCGTGGCCGAGACGGGCCTTCATGTCGATGAGCTTCTGGCCGATGGCGATGATGTTGCCGGTGGAACGTTCCAGGAGCAGGTGGACCTCGCGGGTGGTCTGCTTGATGAAGGGAATGTCCTTCTTGCGGAGCGAGTCGTAGTCGAAGGTGAGGTCGTTCATGATCGGGGCGGTTCGTGGTGTTCCTGGGGCAACGCGGCAGCGCTGCCGTCGGAGGTTCAGTCGCCGGACCCGTGGGCGGGCGAACAGGCGACATGAGTGTTTTCCGGGTAAACAACGCAGCGCCTTGGGTAACAGCGGTGTAGCGGAAGCGGAGCGGGCTGCCGTCAACAAACCGTAAACGTGTCAACTCGCTGCGCCTCAGCGTTTCAGCACCAATGGCTGGGGTCTTTGTGCACCGCAGGTGCATCCGGTGTGGGGGGTGCGGGGGGGGTGGTGGTCGGAGGGGCGGTTGGGACGGTTTCAAGGAGGCTGGGTTGCAGAGTTGTCCATAGGCGGCGCGAGCGGGGGCCGACCAAGGGGCCCCGCGAAGCGAGCGCCGACTGTGGGCAACTCGTCGGCCCGGTCGGGTGTCGCGGGACTCGACCGCGGGAGTCAGGAAGAGGGTCGGAGGCGGCGAGGAGCTTCGAGCGGGCGCAGGTTCGCGAAGCGCCGAAGGCGCGGCGCCCGGCCGAAACCGCGGCCTGGCTGGGCGTGTGCGGGTGCCTCGGGGGTGGTAGGCGGCCGGGCGCTTGGTGGAGGTTCGGCAGGTCGGTCCGAAGAT
>CAZHUS010000154.1:0-15021 GCA_964535555.1 uncultured Verrucomicrobiota bacterium | reverse complement strand
CTTGCGATCATTGACGAACAAACACGAAAACTCAGTCAGTATGGGGGAATGTCAGTCCGATGCAGCCTGCGCCGAATGCCGGCAAGGGCCATCCATGAGTCGCACGCTCCCGACGCGGTGGCGATGAACTTGGAGCTTGGAGCTTGGTCCTTTTCTGGAACTTGGTGCTTGGAGCTTGGAGCTTTTCTGGAGCTTGGTGTTTGGAGCTTGGAGCTTCATCGCGGTTGTCAGGCGGCCCCCCCGAACAGATGGCGCAATTCATCGTCGAGCTCCGCCGGATTCAAGAGCGTCTGGCGAACCGCCGACCGGATGATCTCCTGATACCGCTGGCGGAGGCGGTGGACGGCGACCGCGACCGTGCCGGTTTTCAATCCCAATTCAGCAGCGATCTGACGGTAATCGCCCGCCTCCGTCTCGGCCGCCAGGAACGGTTTCAACCGCGCGAACTGTTCACCCTTGCCGGCGGCGGTCTGTTCCGCCTCGAGCGTGCGCAGCCCGGTCTCGAGCAGGGAGAGCAACCAGCGCCGGCCAAAGGCGGTTTCGGGCGACTCGCGCAGGACGGGTTCGGCGCGATAGCGTGCCTCGGCGTCCAGCGTTTCAAAAGAAACGATGTCGAAGCCGCCGCCGCGTTTGAGCGATTCGGCCCGGGCGCGGGCGTCGCGCAGGAAATAATCCAGCGCCCCCAGCAGATACGAACGAAAACGTCCCTTCGCCGGCGAAGCAGCCCGGAACGACTCACGCCGCAAGAGGCACGCGAAGAACTCCTGGGTGAGGTCTTGGGCATCGTGTTCGCTGTGTCCGCGGCGCCTGGTTTCAGCGTACACCGGGTACCAGTAGGTCTGGCACAACTGCTCCAAGGCCGCGGCGCTCGCCGCCGAAGCCACTTCGCCGGCACGCAGAACCACGCTCCAGTGCGTGGTGGCAAACACGATGTTGGGCATGAACGATATCTGCCCGCTCGAGGCCGCCGTCAGCGGGCCAACTCGCCCCGCAAGTTCACCGCGCCGAGGTTCGGGTGCCCCCGGTTGAACTGGGTCCTGCGGGTGGCAGGCAACGGAAGGCCAGGCGCTCCACCGGTGGGGTTGTCCCTGTGAAACTTCGCTTCGCGCTCGAGCGCCTCACCGCCGCACACCGTTCGAGCCCAGCGCCCGAACACCTCGCGGCCGATTGCCGTCAGCGCAGACAAATGCTCCCCGACGCCCTCGATGATGTGACGTTCGCTGACACCAGCTTCGCGGAGTTCCGGCCGGAAAGCTCGGGTCATTCCCCCGATGATGCGCTCGGTTACTTCGAGGTGGAAGAGGAGCCCGTAAGCGGAGTGCCCATGCCGAAAGGCCTGGCACTCGGTGGTCGCGGACCAGGCAAGTCTCACTGCCCCGCGCGGCAACGGGAAGACGTCGCCATGCCAATGGAAGGCGGTAAACGACTCGGGCACGCCGCGCCACAGGGGATCCTCGGCGGCCCGTTGGCCGAGGGTGACCGGATGCCACCCGATCTCCGGGTGCAACCCGCGACTGACCGTGGCGCCGAGCGCGGTCGCCAGCAGTTGGCTGCCCAGGCAGACACCGAGGATCGGCCGCTGCCGGATCAACGCATCCTCGATCAACGCGATCTCCTGGCGGAGAAACGGGTACTGCGCCTGGTCGTACACGCTCATGGGCCCGCCCATGACCACCAAACCGGCCCGGCGACCCATTCGCCGCGGGACGGCGTCGCCTTGAAACGGACGAACATACTCCAGGCCAACACCGCGCGCCTCGAGCGCTTCAGCGATAATGCCCGGAGTTTCGCACGGCACGTGCTGGATGATCAAGGCGACGGGTGTACTCACGCCTTGGACGCTACGCCGCCCGGCACCTAATGATTTGATTCAGGTCAACGAACAGTCATGGTGGACGATCCCGCAGGAACGGTACGAACCGGCTACTCCGTGAAGACCCGGAGCCGGTAGAAACCGGCCGCTCCGGAAGGTGCATCCAGAAACTCCGTGGCGGTGGTCGGTTCCCCGAGATCCTGCCAACCGCCCTCGGCCGCGCGTTCCGAGCGTTGGAGTTGGCTGCGGCGCGGGCTGGGGTTGAGCGGAGAATCAGGGGTCCAACTCATCCGGACGCCATCGCCCGACCGTTGGACCGAGAGGAACCGGAGGGGCGGCCACACCCGCGGCGAACCGCGCTCATCCACCACGAGGCTTGAGGTGCCCGGCGGCAGCACCTGGAGGGTCTTCAGGAATTCGATCAGGCAATCCCGTTCCTGAGGCGAGAGCGCTTCGAAGGCCTGGCGCTCGGCGAGGGCTTCGCCGGCGTGAGCCAGGATGGTTTCGCGCATCGTCGTGTACTGGCCGTGGTGATAGAAGTTGGGTTTGCCGTAGGCGCCCCAGAGCTTGCGGGTCAGGAACCGTCCGTTTCCGGCGAAGAAGGCGGGGCTTCCGGCAGGCTGGTTCATATCCATGACCTCACGGTTTGGGTCCTCGGGGCCGCGGGTGATGTCATGGAGCTTGAGGTCCGTGAAGGCCGGAACCCAGACCACGCCATCCGCGCCGGGCTTCAGTCTCGGGGCCGGCAGCCTGGGATCGCCCAGGTCCACGCTCAGCGTGGGGGCCTCCCCGAGGCGCAAGTTGCCGGGTGGATTGTAGGGATTGGGCTCGGTATAGACCGCCCCGCCCTCCTCCAGCGGCAGCGCGGGCACGTGACAACGTGCGCAACCGATCACGGCAAACTTCGTCTCGCCCAGCAGGACGGCCGCCTCGATCTCCGGGTCGGTCGAGATGACGCGTCCGGGAACCGCCATCGTGGCTTGGAACACGGTGACGGCGGTCAGGTCCGCGCGAGTGAGTTCGTTGCTGAACCCGTCGCCATCTGCGTCCACCTCATCCCCAAACCGCTCCGTGGACTGCATGCCGTGGTGATGGTTGAAGGCGTTGTTCGAGAACTGCCTCAGCGACACCACATTCCCCGCCTGGTGAAAGGGGCGGACGATCAGACTGGGGGGTGAATCCGCCGACTCCGACACCAAACTTGGGGCGGCCAGGCCCTCGACACGGGTGGTGTCCCAAGTGCCGTCCGGGCGGCGGGCCAGCACCCCGAAGGAGATTCCTTTCGAGAGGAGAGGCTTCGCCTCGCCGGCCGGGAGACTGTCGCGGACCGCCCGCAGGTCGGCGGTCACCTGACGGGTCAGCAGCTCGATGTATCCAGAGCCGAACATGCCCAGGGTGGCCCGCGAGTTGCCAATGCTCTGCTGCGTCACGTGCTCGCCGCGCTCGTCCGACGCTTCGCAGACCGGAAACGGGTCCACCAGGTTGAACGTCGCAAAATCAAACCGTTGGGCCAGGACGAAGACGTTGGCCACGATGTCTCCGTTGCCTCCCGGCCCCGGACTGTTGTGGCAGCCGGCGCACGAATTGGCGTCAGGCGCGGAGATCCGGTTGAAGTTGCGCGGGAATTCCAGCGATCGGGAAGGGTCGGAGAGCGGCGCGCCGGTCCCTTTGGTTTGCGGACGCCCGGCCCCTTCCTGGAGTTTCCAGTTGGCGATGAACAGCCTCCGCCCCGCCTCGACCAACTCTGGTAGAGGCATGCCGAATTCCTCACCGTCCGCCAGATGCCGTTGGATCGCCGTCTCGCGGCCCAACTCCCCCGCGCGAGACCCTGTTCCCAACAAGCCGAGCCCGAGCAACAGCCCGAGCCACGCCGACGACACGCGGGGGCGAACTGGGACCACGTGCCGACGTCGGACCCAGCCCCGGAGGGTCGCGTGGGGTGGATTGATCCTCATGGTTCCATCTCCTTAGGGTTCAGTGGGGCTGTGCTCGCCGCCGCAGCCAGGCCGCGCCCGCACAAAGCAGTCCGGCCATCAGCGCGAACTCCCGGGGCTCGGGAACGACGTAACCGGGGCTGAAGGAGAACGCCCCCGAGATGTCCGAACTGGAGTTGTCGAAGAAACCGTCAACGCCGACGTTCCACAGTGCCGGAACTACGTCGGCGAGGCCGTCATCGGCGGCCGAACTAACCGTGTAGGTGATCGTCCCCACCACCGAGGATCCTCCCGTCGGGCCCGAGCCCATGGTGTATCCTTCAAAGGTGTTCACTTCGCCATCGCCGCTGCTGGCGGGATAGTCGTCACTGATCGTCTCCAGTCCCACCGTCAGGTTCGCCAGCCCGGGGAAAACCCCTTCGGTGGCGCCCGTGACGTCCAGTTCGCCGGTGTCGTGGCGGACAGAGAACCCGTAAATGGACAGGCCGTCCGGAAAGGACGCGCCCAAGTCTAACACCAGGGCCACGGTGATCGAGTCGCCCGGAGACGCCCAAAGGGAGGACTGGATGCCCGTGGTGCCGGGGTCCATGTCCACGAGAATGGATTGGGCGTGGAGGTGCGTGCCCAAGAGCGCCGCCAACGAGAGACTGACGCTCGAAGCGAGGCAGGTAATCGGTTTCATGATGATCAAGTTGGTTCTGGTCGTGGGGGAAGCCGTGCGGTGCGGACCCAAGGACCGAGACGAAGTCGTTACAGGTCTGGATTCGGCTTGCCGAAATCCCCGCGTACCGCCGCGAGGTCTGGCGTTCCGACCCGGCCATCGCCATTGGCATCGCCGGCGAAACTGGTGCCGGCCCGCCCCGTGAGGATCGCCATGGTGTGGGGGTCATTGGGATCGGGCTGATCGAAGGAGCTGCCAGCCGTCTCGGCGCGCGCCTCGTCAAGTGGCGCGTTGCGTGCCCCGATCTGGAAGACCACCGGACGCCACGTGGTAACGATGATCGGCACGTAGATCCGGCACCAAGGCTGGATGCAAGTCACCGGGGATGGGACCGGAATCCGCACCCATTGTCCTTCGAACCTCTCGGGAGCAATGTCGGTCCGCAACTCCGGCAGAGTCGGCAGCGGCGCGGTGCCGCCCACCGCGAAGAAGCGGCAGCCATAGATGTAGATCGGCAAGGGTGATGGATTCTCGATGCAGATGACCCAGCCCTTGCTGCTACAGATCCAAGTGATGTGCGGATCGCACGGACGGGCAATCCGCCCCCCATCGAGGGTCCACCAGATTTCGGAACCGAGTATTGGCTGGTTGGGCGCCACGTGGACGCCGATGTGCACCATCTGACCGTCCAGATCCGGGCGAGGGCGGCCTGCCCAGCGGATTGTCAGGCAGCGCATGCCCCAAAAAGGAGAGGCGGGATCATTCACCGTCTGGGGTGGTCCGACCTGGCCCTCGCCCCAGCCCAAGCCGCCGGGCGTTCCGTCCGTTCCGGTGTCGAAGGTATGCACCACTGCCGTCGGTTTCCCGTCGTAATCCACCGGGAAATCCGGGGCATAGATCACGATCTCGATATCGTTCGGGTACACCATGTTGCCGCCAGGATCCTGGAAGCAGGGGTACCGGACATCCACGTTCTTGAGGTCTCCGGGAGTCCGCGCCTGAGACCAGGCGTTGAGGCTGAGCAGCACGACGGCGGCTGCGAGGAGCCAGCCAACCCATCCCCGCTGGACGCGCGGGATGTTGATGGCTGCGGCAGACGAACTGGACGCGGAGTGAGCTTTCATGGTGCGCGGTCGTTGATGTTGGTGTTGTCGTTCTTGCTTGGCTGCAGGCGGAAGGCACAAGACCACAAACCGTCCGCTACCACCCCGCACCTGCACCAAGACCCATGCACTTCTCTTCTTCGGGATTGGAGGCGGGCGATTACTAGAAAGTCTCGGTGTGACTTCCGACGGCGTACGGAACAAGTGGTCAGGACCCGAGTTGCCGGTGCACGGGGCTTTTCATTCAGTCCTCTGCAAGCGCCTCCAAGCGCCACGCGACGCCGCCCCCGGGCGACCGCGTGGCGCCAATGTTGGAGCGCGACTCGACTCACCGATCAAATTCCTTCGGACTCTGTGGAGCAGGATTACAGGGAAAGTGCTCGTCGCTGCGTTCCGGGTCGCAGGCTGGTTGAGCGACTTGCCACGGACAACCGAGGCCATACTTGATCCAAATCAAGGCTTGATGGTTCAAGTGAGATTACATAATAGACCATGACGCCTCGGCTGATGGCCTTCCTGGTTTCGGCAACCGTGCTCCGACTTTCCGCCGCCTCGGTCTCCTCCGCGTTCACCTATCAGGGCGTGCTCGAACTCAAGGGTCAGCCCGTGCAGGGAAGCCACGATCTCGAGTTCCGGCTGTATGATGCGGCGACGGTGGGGAATCAGGTCGGTCCGCTGGTCAGCCGTCCGGGCTTGATGATCGAAAGCGGCCTCGTGCTCACTGCGCTGGACTTCGGCATGGCGGCGTTTGATGGCCAGGCGCGCTGGCTCGAGATCGCGCTGCGCCCCAGCGGCGCGGGGACCTTCAACGTGCTCAGCCCACGCCAGGCGTTGCTCGCCGCCCCCTATGCGCTGTACGCGCCTCAACCTGCGGGTCCCGCGGGTCCTCAAGGACCGCAAGGGGCCGCGGGCCCGCCAGGTGCGGTCGGGCCAGCAGGCCCCGCTGGTCCCGTTGGTCCTGCGGGCGCGCAGGGTCCGGCCGGGCCTCAGGGTGCCATCGGACCACCAGGCCAAGCAGGCCCTCAGGGTCCCGCTGGGCCAGCCGGTTCCGCGGACGCCTGGTCGCGCACCGGGAACGCCGGCACTGACCCGGCCAGCAATTTCCTGGGCACACGGGATGCTCGCGCCCTCGAGGTACGCATCAACAACCAGCGCGCGCTGCGCCTGGAACCGGCGGCGCGCAGCCCCAACGTGATCGCCGGTCACAGCGGCAACCTCGCCGGACCGGGTGTCGTGGGCGCCACCATCGGCGGCGGCGGCGGCCAGTTCGAGGGCGATGACGTCCGGCCCAACCGCGTCTATGCCGATTTCGGCACCGTGGTGGGCGGCTGGAATAACAACGTGCTCGACCCGGCGCCATTCGGGACCGTCGTGGGAGGGCGTGGCAATATCGCGTCCGCGACGGCCACCCTGGCGGCCGGCGTGCAGGCACTGGCCCTGCACAACAATGCCTTTGTGTGGTCCGACGGTCGTGACGGGGATTTCAGTTCGACAACGGAGGCCGAGTTTGCCGTGCGCGCGGCGGGCGGGCTCCGGTTGGTCAGCGATCGGGGCGTGGTCCTGCACCCCGCCGACAGCCCGTTGATCACCCGCGGCTGGGACGCGTTCACCTCTGGGCCGAAGACGGGCCTCGGGCGCTGGGGTCTGTTCATGGAAAACTCGCACCTCGTCGCGGGCATCCCGGACCTCCGCGGGCGGTTTTTCCAGGTGGCCAAGTACGCGGAAGACGGTAGCCGGCAGGAGCTGGCCACGGTGGATTTCGTGGGCAACTTGACTCTGGCAGGCTCGCTCAGCCAGAACAGTGATCAGAACCGCAAGCAAGGCATCTCGCCGGTGGACCCGGTGGATGTGCTGGCACGAGTCGTGGATCTGCCCATTAGCCGTTGGAGTTACCGGGACGATCCCGAGACGCCGCACCTGGGGCCGATGGCCCAGGACTTTCATGCCGCGTTCGGAGTGGGACCCGATGACCGACATATCGGCACGGTGGATGCCGACGGTGTGTCGCTCGCCGCGATCCAGGGACTCCATCGGTTGCTGACGGAAAAGGAGGGACGAGTGCGGCGACTGGAGGAGGAGAACCAGGCGCTCGCGCAGCGGCTCGAGGCTCTCGAACGAATCGTGCGCAGCCGTGCGGCAACGTTTAGCCACGAGGCGCCATGAGTCAGCGGCCCGGCAGCAGCCTCTCCCCGCCATGTGGTGCAGGGCCAAGCAGGATGCCTGCGTGGGGAATCTCTCCGGCAGACCGGCCGGCACCCGCGGCCATCGGCACCAGCGACCGACTCCTCCGGCCGGCCAGTGAAGGGTCGGACCACGAAGCCGCAGCCATCAATCCACCCCACTCATGAGCGCGAGTACGGCCCCACCGCAAGGCATCGCTGACTCCGCGTCGAGCCATCCCGCGGACAGGGCGCGCGCAAAGCGGCGGCTCATCTTGAAGCGGACGGCGCCAGTCTGGGCGATGTTGATCGTGTCCATTGGGCTGTGCGCCTGGGTCTGGCACCGGAGCAGCGTCGCGCTGGTGGAATTCCTTCCCCGCGTCGTGCACCTGCACCTGCCCAGCCTGCCAGCGCCCGTCCTCACCTTCTACGCCGACGGCGCAAAGGCCCGGGCGGAGCGATTGCAGGCGGATGTCCGGGACATGAATGCCTTCTACCAGGAGAAGCTCGGCGCTCAGGCCGACGTGACCCTCGCGGTGCTGAACTCGAACCAGTGGGCGCGCGTGAATCCGATTCCGTATGGGTTGCCGGGCGTTTTGGGAGTGCCCCACGTGGTCTTCATGCCCGCACATTCTGGCGGCTGGGCCTTCCGCCAGATGCTCGCCCGCAAGGAGGGGATCCCGGTCGAGGCGTTGCAGGACTATCTCCAGACCACCCAGAAGTCGTTCGAGACGGCAGCCGATGAGTTCGTGGACTTCATCGCCCTGCACGAACTCGGCCACGTGCTGCTCATGCGTTATGGCATCGACCCCGGCTGCCACTGGCTGAACGAATTCCTCGCCAGTTACTTCGCCTACGCCTTCGTGGCCGAGCGGCGGCCCGAAAGAAAACCCGTGATCGCCCTCTTCGGGCGGCCTTCCACGACCCGCCCCAGGCACACGACCCTCGCCGATCTCGAACGGCTCTACTTCCGCGTGGATGACTACGGCTGGTATCAGGGGATGTTCGAGCGCCGGATTCAGGAGATGTACCCCCAAGCCGGGCTTCAGTTCATCGAGGAACTCCGGCGCCAGCGACCGCGCCCGCCGACGACCGCTCAAGACACCTCCCTCCCCGAGGAGGTGCTGAACCGGATCGCGCCCGAGTTGGCTCTGCAGATGGTCGAAGCCATCTCGCCGGGCTTCCAGGCGTGGGCAGCGGGTTTCGGAAATTGAGGGAACGAGTTCCGCCAAAAGACCACTGGAAAGGACTTCTACGAAACTCAAATCGCTCTTCGGTTTCCTCGCCATTGTCCAGACCGTCGCCGCCGCGCCGCCCCAATGGCCCCAGTTCCGAGGCCCGAACGGGTCCGGAGTCGCCGAGGACGCCCGCCCGCCAATCCACTTCGGCGCGGAAACCAATGGGCTCTGGAAGACCGCGCTGCCGCCCGGTCATTCCTCGCCTTGCGTCTGGGGCGACCGCATGTTCCTCACCGCGTTCGACGGCGAGACGAAGAAATTGGAGACGCTCTGCCTCGACCGCGCGACCGGCAGGATTCTCTGGCGTCAGGCCGCGCCTGCCGAGAACATCGAAAAGGTCAACCGCATCAACAACCCGGCCGCCAGCACACCGGCCACCGACGGCCAAACCGTTTTCGTCTATTTCGGTTCCTTCGGTGTGATCGCTTACGACTTCGACGGCGGGGTGCGTTGGCAAAAGCCGTTGCCGGTCGCGAAGACCCGCTTGGGTCATGGGACGGGCACCTCGCCCATCCTCGTGGGCGACCGGCTCATCCTCGACGTGCATCTCGAAAAGGAGTCGCATCTTCTGACGGTCAATTGCCGGGATGGCGAGACGCTGTGGAAGTCAGCCGAACCGCGGTTCAATGAAGGTTGGTCCACGCCGTTGGCTTGGAGCGAGGCTGACGCCGAGTTGGTCGGTGTCCTGAACGCCGGCCGGTTCACCGCGTACGACCTGCGAAGCGGTGTCGAACGCTGGTGGGTCCGCCGCCTGCCCAACCAGATATGCGCCACGCCGGTCGTGAGCGACGGCGTGATCTACCTCACCGGCACGGGGGTCTTCGGCGAGCGCCACGAACTCATTCCCCCGCCGGGTTTCGACGAGGCGATTGCCCGCTATGACCACAACAAGGACGGACGTATTAGCACCGACGAAATCCCGGAGAGCTTCCTGCTCGTGAATCGCCAGGGCAGCCAGGGCGAGGGCAACATGGGCTTGCGCGAGGCGCTCCTATTCGGGGCGACGACGAGCAAGACCTACAATCGCGAGGAGTGGGAGAAGGATCTGCGGGAATATGATGAGTTCCTCCGTAGCGACCTCATGAAGTCCGTCATGTGCGCCGTGCGGACCGGCGGCACAGGAGACGTCACCGAGTCGCACCGCGTGTGGTCCGAGCCCAAGGGCGTTCCCGAGGTTCCGTCGCCGCTCCTTTATCGCAATCGCCTCTTCTGTGTGAAGAACGGCGGCGTGCTCCTCTGCCGGGACCTGGCGAGTGGACGAACGCTCTTCGAGGAGCGCCTCGGCGCGCCGGGCGGCTACTTTGCCTCTCCCGTAGCCGCCGACGGCCGGCTCTATACCGCCTCCGACCGCGGCGTCATCACGGTCGTCGCGGCGGCGGACCCGCTTCGCGTGCTGGCTCAAACCGACTTGGGAGAAGCCATCATGGCCACGCCGGCGTTGGTTGAGGAGACGCTCTACGTCCGCAGCGCCGCTCATCTCTGGGCCTTTCGTGAGGCGCCACCGAGGAAACCCTGACCCACATGATGACACTCCCGTCCCGGCTCCCACGGGCGTTGCGGACACGCGCCGCGCCTCTCTGTCCGCCTCAAGGCCCTGGTGGTCCCGCTCCCGGGGCTAGCCTGTACCCGTTCCTGAGAACCGACCCAATGGGAATGCTGGCGGTCCCGCTTCCGCGCCCAGCCCGCCCGGACCGGAGGCTGCATGGCGTGCCGAGGTTTCTGGTTTCGTGGCTTCTGGTGGTCAGGGCGATGCTGTCGGTCCAGGCGTCCGACTGGCACCGGCCGGGCCCCGCCGGCGGGGAAGCGAATGCCGGGGACTACCGTCTACGCGGGGCGGCAGGCCAGGCTGAGGCCGGCGTCGCGGAAGGCGGCGGCTACCGGCTGACGGGCGGTTTCTGGCACCCGACGGCTCTGGGCTTGGCTGAGGCAACCTCCCCGCAGATCGAGTCGCTGACGCTCGTGCCCGCTTCCGGCACACCGGGCAGCAGCCTGCGGGCGCGCGGTTCCGTCACGCCTGCGGGCGCGACGACTTTGGCGATGTACTGGGAACAGGCCGGCACGCTGCGCTTGGTTGGCCACGGTCAGACGGAAGCGGCCGGCGGTTTCGATCTGCCTTTCAGCGTGCCCGCCGACGCGGCGGCCGGCCCCGCGCGGTTGGCGCTCCTCCCGGACTCCGGTGCGCCGGATGACCTGGCCTATGCGGCGTTCGACGTGGTTGCACCCGCACTGGGACGGGTCACCGGCCTCGTGCGCAATTCCTCGGGACAGGGTGCGGGCGCGGGCATCCAGGTGCGCCTGGCCGGTCCGGATGGACTGGCCGTCGGCGAAGCCGTGACGGACGCGGCGGGTGGCTTCTCCTTTCCCGGCTTGCCCCCCGGTTCGTACCAGGTGCAGGTGATGACCGGAGGCTATCCGCCCGAAACGGTCTTCCTCCTTCCGGGCAAGGACTACGAGGTGCAGGTGAACTCGTTCGAAGCTCACCTGGAGCCGATCCCGCCCGTCTATCTGCACAGTGTCGGTGCGGTCGCCTTGCCAGGCGGATCGTATTCAGGCAATCAGCCGGTGCAGGTGGGTGACTGGAGCGATGTGCCCATGGCGCGGTTGGTGTCGCTCCCCGGCAAGGGCCTGGCGCCGCTCCAGGTGCGCTTCTGGGCCGAGGTCCAAAGAGGGTCGCTGGCCGGCTGGCTGCCGCTGTTCGTCCGGTTCGATCTGCTCAAGGATGACCAGCAGGTCGTCCCGCCAGTCATTACGGATGTGCCGAAGACGGTGTATCCCGACGGCAAGCTGAACTTTCCCGCGATCACGGCCGACTGGAACTCGCTCGAGCTTCCGCCAGGCAAACTCACGCTGGTGATCAGCGCACTCACCGTCTTCCTCGTGCCCCTTCCCCTGGAGGTGGGCCACTGGGAATTCCCCGTCGAGGTCGTGGACCTCGGCCAGCGCTGGTACGCGGGGCACGTCAAGAACCCCTCGCTCAAGGTCACCAAGAAGGACTTTTTCAATCTGCGGTACGCCTTTTCCGGCTCGTTGCCCAAGCTGCCGAGCGTGGGCACGCCGTTGTTCAACGAGCCGCTCGATCTCGAGTTCATGACGGTCAACAACACCTTCAATCTGGGCATCAAGCTCGACGAGTGGATCGAAAGCAGCGGCTGGTGGGACGCCACGGCCCAGGCGAAGGCGGACCTCACCCTGTTCGAGGTCCCGCTCATCAACCAGTCGCAGGCTTTCACGCGGAAGGGCGCGACCTTGGCCAACTGCACCTACGACCAGGTTCCGTTGACCATCCCGCTGTTCGGTGACATCTGCGTCACCATCTTCGGGGCGGCGCTGCCGCACAAGGTCACGTTGTGTGGCGACCTGGAATTAAACGGCCATGTGGGCGTCAAGGCGTGCTTCAGCGGCGACGTGACCCTCACGTCGCGGATCCTGAAGGACCTGCACTTGGAAGCCACCGTGGCGCCGGCGTTCGGCGTGGCGTTGCCCATCGGGGCGCAGCTCGAACTGCTGGTTTGCGAGGCTACCGCGCAGGTCGTCCCCAAGGTGAAAGCGTCGCTGCCCATCAAACTGGATCCAGCGCACACGCCGCCGGTGTTCTGGAACGGGCTGTGCGTGGACATCACGGCGAAGGCCACCGCCACCCTCGGATGCTGTGACGACGCGCTCAGCATTCCCGGCCTCGATTTCGACCTGTTCGAGCCGATCCACATCGGCAACTGTCCCAAGCCTTCCGGAATTCCTGCGCTGATGAACGCGGAGGATGAATTGCCGGGCGCGCCGCCGAGGCGGGCGTCCATCGCCTACAGCCCGGCCGGGTATGCGGCGGCGGTGTGGGAGAACTTCGAGCGCACCGCGAATGGCCGGATCCGAACCGCCCCGGTGTATAGCGTGTTCAACGGCGTTTCGTGGAGCGTGCCGCAATTCGTCGCCGGACCGGAGTTCGCCGGCTGGGAACCGCACATCGGCTTCATCGGTCCAAGCGAAGCGGTGATATCCTGGGTCGTTCCGGACACCGGCGACGGGCAACGCGGCGCTGGGTTGGCCGGCCGCCAACCGCACGGCTTGTGCGATCTGGCCGATGACGTGTTGGACCTGGGCTGCGCGATCCTGGGCACGGTGGCCAAGGGCGTGAAGGTGGTGGTCTCCGTCCTCGAGGACCTCAACCCCTTCAGCCTCGCCGCGACGGCGGGCGCCTCCCGGCCGGCCCTCATGGGTCAGCCGTTCCCGCCGCTCGTCCTAGCCGACGGCCCCGGATGGAACCTGCGCCCCGTGCTCGCCGCCAACCCTGCCAACGGCGACGCCGTGGTCATGTGGCTCCGCGAGCAGGAGCCCACGCCCGGAGGGCAGCGATTGCTCGCCCTGTATTACTCGCGTTTAGGCCCGGACGGCTGGAGCACGCCGCAACGTGTGGACCCCGGGTCGCACTTCCTCGACTTCCAGCCTTCGCTGCGGTTCGACCGCCAGGGCCGCCCCGCCGTCGTCTGGGTTCGCGATCTCGATGGCGACCTCGGCACCCCGGCGGACCGGTTCCTCGTTTTCAGCCGGCTCGGCGCCGCTTGGTCGCCGCCCGAAACGCTGGTTTCGCTCCCAACCGCACCGTGGACGCCCTCCCTGGATTTCGATCAGAACAACCGGGCCGTGGTGGCCTTCGTCGTGCCCGCGACCCATCCACGCACGGGCGAACTGCTGGGGGGCGACGGCACCTTGAGCACGCTGCAGGTTGCCCGCCAGTTCGGACTGAAGTGGCTGCCGCAGACGATCGGCCACGGCATCCGTGCTGAGCGACCGGTCGTGCGCGTGACTCCAGACAACCACGCGTTGGTCTTCTACCGCGCCTTCGATCTGCCCGGAGCCGCCAACCCGGCGGGGGAGATTGCGTCGGCGACGGCCAGTCTCGAACCTTCCGAGCCGCGGTGGTCCACCGGCCCGATCAGCGCCGACCGGCAGCACAACTGGCAGGTGGCCGCCGAGGTGAATCCAGCCAACGGGCAACCCTTGGTGGTGTGGGAAGCCCGTGACCCCGCGAACGCTGCGGCCGAACCCGAACTGCTCGGCGGGCTGCAGTCGTGGGCCGTGGACCTCGCCTGCGCCGGCCAGGGCCTGGGGTTCTCGCAGCACCACCCCACGCCGGGAGTTGCCGTCGAAGTCACGGCCCGCGTGGTCAACCGCGGCCTCAAACCACTCGCGGCCGCGTCGTTCCAGGTGAGTTTCTACGATGGCGACCCCGACCGCGGGGTCGCGCCCTTCGCCACCCGCACAGTTCAAGGGTCGGTCGGCTTCGGCCAGGAACTGCCGGTCACGGCGACCTACACGCCCACCGACCGGGCGTGGCGGACCTTTCAGGTGGTCGTGGACGCCGACGATGCGGTGCCGGAATCCGACGAGGCCAACAACCGTGCGGCGATCGCGTGGGGCGGCCTGGCCGCGCCCGCGGATTTCAACGCGGTCCCGGTCGAGGAGAACGGTTCCGTGCGGCTCCAGTGGACGCCCCCGGTGGCGGACGGTTTGGTGCGCCACTGGCTCTGGCGCACACGCGTCCGGACCGGTGAGACCGAGCTGCTGGGAGCAACGCAGGACGGGCAATTCACCGACACGACGGCCACGCCCGGCGAGGACTGCATCTACCGGATGGTCGTGGCGGACGCCGGCGACGTCCGCTCGACGGCCAGCGCGACCGGCGTGGTGGCGGTTCCGACGGTGACGCCCGATCCGGGTTTGCTCCGCCTGAATTCCATCGCGTTCGGTGGCGCGCTGACGCTGACCTGGACCGGCCTGCCGGCGGTGCAGATCGAGGCCACGGACGATCTGGCGGGCGCACGCACCGTCTGGCAACCGGTGACCGACGGGGTCAACCGCTTCGGTGGCGTCGCCCAGATCACCCTGCCCGCGGTGCAGGGGCAGCGGTTCTTCCGACTGGTCTTGCCGTGACGGTTGCGGATCGGAAACCGGGTTAGGTGAATCACCTGCAGTATCGTCGGCGAAAGTGGAAAGCCCTGGGTTCGACCTTGCGATCAGCGGGACGCCCGCGGATCAAGGGATGACCCCGAAAGCGGCCGGACCGCCCGGCTGTTCCGTTACGGACTAAACCGTGGGGAGGTTCAGAGGACGGTGGCGGA
>CAZHUS010000153.1:0-15086 GCA_964535555.1 uncultured Verrucomicrobiota bacterium | reverse complement strand
CTGGGCGTGTGCGGGTGCCTCGGGGGTGGTAGGCGGCCGGGCGCTTGGTGGAGGTGCGCGGGTTGGTCCGAGGATTGTAGGGCTGCGGAGTCACGGCGGCTTTGGGTGACCCGACTGACGGTGGGAGGAAACCGGTGTCCGGGTCGGAGGCGGGGCGGGATTCGGGCAGCGCTGGGCGCGGCGAAGACGGGATTTCGTCGGTGCGTTCGGGTGAGCCGGGTCGAATGGCGACCACCGGGGTGGGGACACTGCCGGCGTTTACTGGGGTCCGTTCCCATCCGGGTTTGGGGAAAGGTCGCGGCGGCGTCCCCCCCTCCCCCCCCCCCGCGGTCCCGCTCGGGTCTGCCAGGATGGGTTTCTCGCGGCGCGGCCCCCCCCCGATGAACCGGCGCGGCGCTCAGTTCCGTTCAGAATCCCCCGGCGCGGCCCCTTGCCGTGTCGCCTCGATGTGGCCACGCCTCGGCCCGGCATCACCGGCCGTTTTGCGTGGTGCCCGGCCCGAGACCGAAGCCCGCCGAAGAGGCGGGGTCGGAAGCGCCGGCCTCCGTGCGCCGGCGAGGGGGACGGTTACGGCTCCAACATCTTCAACTCGACGAGGACGGGGCCGAGTTCGTTGAGGAGTGCCTGAGCCTCTTTGACCTGCTCGATCTGCTCCGGGTAGTTCATGAAGTAGAACGCCTGCATCTTCCATCGCGGCCGGACCTTGTCATCCTTGTCGGTCACGATCTTCACCAGTTGGGTGGCTCCCTTCTCGGTCGGTTCGAGGGCTCCGCGGCTCTTGAGCTTGGTGAACGAGTGGGGCTTGAGGTCCAACGCCATCCGGTCGACCTGCCAGTACCCGGGCGTGGTGAACGGCTTGAGCTTCGCTTGGATGGCGGGATCTTGCGCCTTCTTGCGCAGCTCGATGTTCCGGGCCTCGTCGAGGACCGTCTCGCGCCCCACCTTCGCCACGCTGTCGGCCTTCACCTGCTCGGCTTGCTTCAGGGCGAGCTCGCGCTCGAGCTCGGCCCTCTTGGCTTCCGCCTCGGCCAGGATGCGGTCGGCCTTACGCTGGGCTTCCTCAACGATCCCGATGGCTTCCGCGGTGCCCACCGTCTCGGTGGCGGTCTTGCGGGCTTCCTCCGTCTGCACAGCCGCCGCCTGTTGCTGGGTCGCCAGCTCGCTCTCGGTCAGGCGTTGGATGGCGGCTTCCAACGTTGGGGAGGCCGCTGTCAGGGTGGCCGTGGTCACCTTGACCTTCGACTCCTCGGTCAGGGTACGCAGCAAGGTGCGGATCTCTTCGACCTTCCGGGACTGATCGCCCGCCCAGGCGGCGGCCTGCTCGAGTTCGCCCGTCAGTTCGGCCCCGGGGACGAAGGTGGTGCCGGCGGCTTTGTCGATTTGCAGCTCGATCCGGCGCACCCCTTCCAGCCGGCTGTCGATGTCGGCCGCCGGGGGCAGGACCGGGAGGTTGACCTCGTAGAGCTGGCGGGCCAGGCGGACCAGGCCCGGATGCAGGGCCACGCGGCGACCGTCCTCACTGGTCTTGAGCGCGGTCGCAGCCGTCCGCACCGCGTCCGTCGCGGCGGTGAGCCCCTGCAGGGCATTGGTGGCGGAGCGGGCGAGGTTGAGGGCTTCCTCCTGGCGATTCCGGGCCCAGGTGAGCCGCGCCTCCTCCCCGGCCTTCTGTTCGGCGTACGTGGCCTTTTCCTTCTCGACCCGCAACGCCTCGTTCTCGCGCTCGAGTTTGAGCTTGTCGCTCCGGAAGTAGTACAGGATGCCGGCGAGGATGGCGCCCGCGGCGATCACCAGGAGCAGGAGCGCCACCAGGGCGGTCCAGAGGGGAATGCCACGGGATTTGGGAGCCGGGGTTTGGGGGAGTTGGCCGTCCATAGGCGATGGGTTGGGGGTTGGGGGATTGTGCTGGCGGGCGGGGGAAGTCCGAGTCTCCGGCGGAGTTCACCGGTCATAGATATCCCCCCGGCCCGGGAGCCTGGGCTTGGTCCCACCCTCCGGGGGTTGCCGGGTTTCCTGGGGTGCCGGTTTCCCCTCGGGTGGACCGCTGTGACAGAAGGCCAGTTCTTCCTCGGTCGTCCAAGGCCAGAGGGTCTGCTCCTCGATGTTCGGCCGGGGGAGGCTGTTCTCGACGTCCACCGGCGAGCGGCACCAGGAGAGCATGTCGTCGAAGGGCCGGCGGCTGACCAGCGTGCTGCCCAGGCAGGGAACGTCGCTCACGGCAACATACGGTCCACCCGACCGGGGAAAGGGGAGGTTCAAGAAGAAGGACGAGCTGAACAGCGAGCGTTCCTGGACCTGGTATCCCACGGACTCTGAGCGGTTGTTTGCCCCCCAGGACTCGGACCAGGAAGACTCCATCTGCCGGACCGTGCCGAAGAACCGCTGCGCCCACTCGGCGGTCAACGGCCCGCCGGCCCGCAGGAAGGTCTTGTAGGCGCACTGGGCCACGATGGCTTCGGCGCCGTGGTCCCCGTACACTTCCATGAGCTGATCCAGGCTCTGGACCCCCAGCAGCACCGACGCCCCTTTCGAGCGGCCCCGGGCCAGCAGATCCTTGATGCACTCGACCTTGTTCATGGCCGGGAACTCGTCGAGCACGAACCAGTGGCGGGGCTCGCGGGTCTCGCCCTGACGGAGGATCTCGTGCGTGAGGGCCTTGAGCAGGATGGAGTTGATGGGCCAGAAGCTGTCCCGCAGCACCGGGTCGTTGCTCAGGACCAGCACGCCCGGGCGGGAGAGGAACTTGGGGATCGAAAACCGGCGCCGGTTGCGGCTGCTGTGCCAGAGGGCGGCCACCTGGTCGAACGCACCCACCTTCGAGGCGACGGTGGTGAGGATGGCGTCAAAGTGCTTGTCGTCCTTGAGAAAGAGCTCGACCACCCGGCGGGAGGGGCCGTGCCGGTCGGTGACCTTCTGGATGTGCTCGCGGGAGTCGAGGGCGCAGAGCAGGTCCCGGAAGCTCCAGGACTTGCCGGCAATCCGGTTCAAGGCGAGGATCACCGCATAGACCAGCAGCCGGGCGCTGTTGGGGAAGAAGGGGGCGGTGGACTGGGGTTCCTCGGGGATGAGCAGGGTGGCGAAATGCCGGGCCAGGGCCGGGCTCTGCACGGCTTCCGCCACATCCCACACGGCCCCTCGCTGGTCATCGGGGTTGAGGATGTGGACGTGCTCGGCGGTGGGCGGGAAGCCCAGCTTGGCCAGCAGGGAGATCGCCTCGGACTTGGCGTCGAAGAGGATCAACTGCTCGGGTCGCTTCCAGCCGGGCCGGAACCGGGGGGCGATGGACTGGAGGAACAGCTCGATGGCCTTGGTCTTGCCGGAGCCGGGGGTGCCGCAGATCAGGAAGTGCTGGACCGCCTCGGCTGCCGGCAGATTGCGCACGGCCCAGAAGATCAGGTCCTCGTTGAAGTACTGCGCGCAAGGAGACTGCTGGGTGCCCTGACGGAAGCCTTCGTGGGGGGCGGTTTCGGTGAAGAGGCTCATCACCGAGGGACCCCGGTCGGGCTCGCGCGCCGGTTCCGACCCGGTGAACAAGCTCCAGAATGAGGGTTCGTTGCTCAATCCCACTTCGCATTGCGACCCTGCGGTCCTTTTGAGTCGAAGTCGCGCTCACCGGGCCGGATAAACACCTGCTCGGTCGCGGCGGCCATGGGCAACACGTACATGTGAAAAATGTAACCGGCCAGCCAGACCACGCCGAACAGGATGGCCAGAGCGATCGCCTGTCCCCACCAGGCCCCGATCAGGAACTGGAGCAGGATCATCGCCGAGAGGAAGTTGCAGACCAGGGAGAGCTTCATCACGGCGGAAGCCCCCCAGTACACGGCACGGAATACGCGGCGGGGCACGAGCAAGAGCGCAAGCAACCCGAACACCGCCAGGTACACCACCGAGAGCGCGGCGGTCGGGAGCCACACCGCCCCCGGCTGTCCCGCGATGTAGGTCAGCAAGCCCCCCAGCAGGAGAAAGCTGAACAGGAGGTAGCCCCACTGGATGCCGCGCTTGGTTCCAGGCCCGGCCTGGCGCCGGAACTCCCGCCAGCGCCTTTTGGGCGGCGCCAGGGTCGTGTCAATCGCCGCCCCGACGGTGATGGGGGCGCCGCACCGTGCGCAGGTACGGGCGGTGACGGGCACCGGCTCGCGACATTGGGGGCATTGAAAGGCCGCCCGGGCCTTGAACTGGTCCCGGTAGTGGGCGAGCGCCGAACCGAGGGTGAAGGCAAAGCCGCACTTCGGGCAGGCGTTTTGAAACAGCCCGCAAGACTCCTCACACTTGGGGCACGCCAGCTTCATGGGCGAGGCTCTTAGTGCGATTGCGTGTTCGACTGGCTCTTTGAGTGCGACGACGTCCGGTTCCGCGAATCGGTTTCCGGTCGCCGGAAGGAGTTTGACGAATGCTCCGTAGAACGGAAAGCCTGATTTACGGACTCGCGGAGGCTCGTCCCCTTGGGGGCGTCGCCGGAGCCGGTGCGCCCGTAGCCCGCGTGATTCCCTTCCGGCGCGGTCCAGCGTGAGCGCCGGAAGGAGTAACGGAGCGCGGGGAGCGAGAGTCCGTGCAGGGGACTCCACCGGGGGGCCTTGCGGAAGAGGATGCGTTTCTGCACCCGCAGCTCGCCCAGCACGAGGGACTTCTTCCACGCTATGGTCCACCAGCGGGGAACGAACGGCCGGGCGGGACCGAGGGCCAGGCGGGGCAGTTCCACGGCGACCGTGGGCAGATGCAGCCGGCGGGCGGGACCGAACCAGGCCCGCTCGAAGGGATGCACCCAGCGGGTCCGTACCAACCGTCCCTCCGCCTCAATCCAGGGCGGTTTCGTGTACAGCGCTTTCCAGGTCGGCCGGATGAAGCGCTTCCGCAGACGCCCGCGCTTGGCTCCGGGCTGGGCCTGGTCTTTGGCCCCGCGCGGTCGGCGGTTCTGCCCGGCGTTGCCGCGGTCTGATCTCTGTCCGCGGTCTCGCGAGGACCGCTGGCCGGCGGCGTGACCCACGGACTCGGCCTGCGCCGACGCCGACCCGGCGCCGTGTTCGTCCGGTCCCGGTCGTTGGGTGTGCGAAGGACGAGGCACTTCGGCACTGGGGACCGGCTCCGGACGGGCGGTTGGCGTCCACGCCGCTCCAGGCTCCGGTTGCTCCCGGGTCGCCTGGGTCGCCTGGGTCGCTCCGGGCGCGACGTGGGTCTGCGCGGTTTCGGGGCGTGGGGACTCGATGGGTGTCGCCACCGGGCGTTCCCGGCCGGCCGCCACTTCAGGGCTCGGCAGCTCGGGGTGTTCAAGGCGGTGCTCCTGAACGTGGCTGGGTGCCTGGCCCGGCCAATGCGGTCGCCACAGCACCGGCTGGCCGTCGGGGAGGCGGAGCCCGGTCAGGCACGCGAAGAGCGTTCGCCCGTCCGCCCCCTGCTCGAAGGCGACTCGGGCCGCTTCGCGAACCAGCCGCGACCGGGTCTGCTTCGCGGCCGGCAGGTGCTCGACTGCCTCGCGGACCTGCGGGTCCAAGGGGCTGATGGCCATGGCCTGCTGCCGCTGACCATAGAGCTGCCTGGCCTGGTCCGGACCCCAGCCTTGGGCCTGGCCGGCCGCCTGCCAGCGGGCGAGGAGGCGGTCGGGCGCCACATCCTCCTTCCTGGGGCGGGTGTCTTTCGCGACCGCCTTGGCTGCCACGGCTCCGGACACGCCGCGTTCGTCCATGGTCTGTTCGATGACCTGGCGGCGTTTGGAGAGGTCCCGGCAGAGTTCCTGGGGCACGCCTTGAACGCCAAACCCAGTCGGCTCCGACTGGATCTGCAAGCCCATGTCCTGATGCAGGTGGGCCGCGAACTGTGCCTGGTAGATCGCGCCCAGGGCCATCTTCCAGCGGAACAGGTTGCTGGTGTAGAGGGAACCGGTCGTGCCGTCCGCCCGCTGGGCGAGGTTCAAGAGGACGGCGTGGGTGTGCAGGTGGGGATCGTGTGCCCGCGAACTCCCCTCCTGAAACGTGGCCCAAAGGAGGGCGGCGGGCTCCTTGATCTTGCCGCCGGGACCCCGCCGGGTGATGCCGCCGACTTCCCCGGCCACCTGCAGCGCGGTCTGGACGGCCTGCTGGTGGGCCGCTTCGATCCCGGCCCGGAGCGCATGCGGCGACAGGGCCCAGAGGACGGAGACCGGCTTGGGGGCGTTGAAGGTCATGTCCCAGCAGGCCTGGCGGTCCGGGCGGCCGGCGTTTTGAACCCGCTCACTACGGCCGTCCGGGGAGAACCCGTTGAGCAGGCTGCGGAACTCCTCCCGGTGCACGGTGCGGCCCAGCCCCAGGCGGGCGGCCCCCTCGCCGAACCACTGCCCCTCCTTGTCGATGCCGTTGAGGTAGTAGTTCTCTTTGCGCTCGTCCAGGTAGTACGCCACGGCCTCGGCGACGCACTTCATCGGATTGGAGATCGAGAGCATGGTCAGGAGAAGTTGGCTTTGACCCACGCCCGCGCCTCGTCCTCGGAGACCTTGCCGGCGGAACTCAAGAGGACTCCGGCCGCCAGACCCACGTCCTCCCGCAGCGCCATGATCGCCGCGTACAAGGCGGCCCGCTCCTCGGTCTCGTGTAGGACGGCGAGGACGTACTCGCGGGCCAGTTCGTGCGGACTGACGCCGAACCGGGCGGCGCGCCCGGCGAGGGCCGCGGCGCTGGCTTCATCGAGGCGGAAGCTCAGGATGGCTGGCGGGGTGTCGGTAGCGGAGCGCCGGGGTCCGGGCCGGGGGAGGTCGGGTTGAACCGCGGCCGGGGCCGTGCCGGCGCGAGAACGCGCTTCTGGAGTGGTTTGATCGTGTTTCATGGGGTGCGGCGAAGGCGACCGGGCCAGCGGCCCGGGACGCCTGCCGGTAAGGTCAGTCGCCACGACCGCCCGGGAGCGAACCAACTTTCGGGCATCCCCAGCGGCCGGTTGAAAACCGGTTGCCCGGTCCCTGGCCGCCCCCTACGCTGCGCCCGTCGCGCATGAGTTCCCTGGTCGAACTGGTTGGTGCCTACCGCGAGTCCCCCCGGCTCGCGGAGCGGATGCGGCTCGCCGAGGAAGTGGTTCACCGTGTCGGTCCGGCCCTGCGTGACTACGTGGTCCGGCGCGTGCGGCCGGAGTTTGTGCAGGACACATTCCAAGAGACCCTGGTCACCATCGCCGCGCGGTTGCACACTTTTCAAAATCTGACGGATCGCCAGTTTTGGGCCTGGTGCTATCGCATCGCCGGGAACAAGTGCGCCGATGCCGGGCGCCGACAGCCCGCGGAGGAGTTCTGGGACCCGCAAGCCCTGTGGCAGGTCATCGAGGCCTCGGCGGCCGTGGAGCCTTTGCCTGCCGGCGAGCGGTTGGATCTGGAACACGCGTTGGACCTGCTCAGCCAGGCCAAGCCCCCCCTGCCGCGATCTGCTGTGGTGGCGCTACGTGCTCGAGTGGGATTACGAAGAGATTGCCGCGGCGACGGGCTCGGCGTATGACGCCGTTCGAATGCAGGTCCGCCGCTGCCTGAAACTGGCGCAGGAGCTGGTGGCCAAACATCTTTGACGCCGATGCCTGACGACGAATCCAACGCCGAAGCGAGCCTGCGCAAGCTGGGCCGGCGGTTGCATCAGGGCTGGGAGCGCCTGCAGCCGGTGACGCAGAACGAACTCGAGAAGGTCCGCGAAGCGGTGCGCAAACAGTGGGAGCAGGAACAGAAGCCCGCTCAGGGCACGGGTCAGGAGCAAGCGCCACCCGACCAGGGACACGCGCAGTCCCGGGAGCAAACCGCAACGGAGCAGGAGTCGGATCAGACTCGAACCCGGCGCCCGCCGGACAAGTCCCGGGGTCACGACCACGAGCAGAGTCAGTAGGTTTTCCACTCCCCTCCCTCCCCTCCCGCGGCCGGCGGAGGGGATTCCCATGCCACCCGCGTCCGCGAACCCGCCCCATCATTCGGCCACGGCCGGCGCGGGGGGCGCCGAGTTCCGCTCGTCCTCAGGGCACCGGCCCCGTGCCATCCAAGCACGGAGCCGCATGGCCGCCTACGGGCGCTCGGCCCGCAGGCGGTAGAAGGACACGGCGCTGTCAGCGGCAAGATCGAGGACAATGGTCTTGGCTACCGTAGGAGGCGCCACTGTCTGCACCACGGACCAACCACTCCTCGGCAACGCAGGGTCGCTGTTGCGTTCCACGAAAAGCGTCGCGTTGGTTCCGCCTTCCCAGTCCACGTGCAGGCCATCGCTCTCCCGCATTACGAGCTTCAACCGCAGCAGTGACCCAGGATTCGTGGGGTCGGTGTCGGCGACGTACTCCTGGGCGTTGGTCATACCGTCTCCATCCCGATCCTCCGTGGGGTCACACGCTGCAACCGTGCCGAAGAATGCCCTTTCCCATGAATCCGGAATGCCGTCGCTGTCGCCGTCGCCAGGCGTGTGAAGCGGTAACGCCAGCCAGTTGTTGGTCTCGCTGATTTCAGGCAGCGTGTCCCGGTCGTCAGTCCGGAGAATCAGGTACCGATTCGAGCGGGCCCCCACCGGAATGTTCACCACCCGGACTCGGGAGTAGCTGGAATGGGCAAGCAGTTGCTCCATCTCCTCGAAGGCCGCGATGGGCGTGGCTGATTCATCCCAAACGGCATTTGGGGACACGTACAGGACGTCCGTCCACTGCCATCGCCCACTGAGCGACACAGTCCCCTGGTTCGTGGCTGCGTAGTGCACGACGACCTCGTCACTGGCTGTACCATCCTCGACCGTCAGGTTGAATGGCCTCAGGTCTAGGATGTTGGGTCCCAGCACGCTGACGGCGTTGGTTTTTGCCGCTGTACCTCTGACACCCTCGGCGTCCACCACGGTCAGCGACACCGTGTAGTCCCCTGGACTGGAGTACACGAAGGCAGGATGCCGGTCCGTCGAGTCGGGCGAGCCGTTCCCGTCGAAGTCCCATTCCCAGGCCACGATCTCCCTCAGAACGGCGGTGGACATGTCTTCAAAGTGTACGGTCAACGGTGTCAGTCCACTGCTGGGGGTCACGCTGAATCGCGCCTCCGGAAGGCCGCTCCCGGTCGTGAAGGTCCATAAGGCACTGGTCGCCTGCGCGTTATGCGCGTCGCCGGCCTGTACTTTCCAGTAATACGTCGTCAGTGGCTGCAACTTGCCCGGGGACCAATTGCTCGCCCAACCGCTGAATACCAGCGGCGGCGTGGGCGAGGGCCCGAAGTAGATAGAATAGACCACGGAGTCGCCGTCGTTCGGGTCCACAGCCGGGGACCAACTGAGGGTGGCGGTCGTGGGGACGTTCGTGACGCCGTTGGCAATGCTGGGATTGGTGACCGCCGCCGGGGGCTGGTTGGACGGCGCGCCCGCCTGCGTGGTGGTTTTCATCAGGCGGTTGCCGAGCGCGTCATAGACGTAGTCAATGGTGGTGCCGTCGGGGTGCGTGACGCGGGTGAGGCGGCTTAGCGTGTCGTAAAGGTGCCCCGTTGTTCCCGCAAAGCCCGCAGTGCTACCAAGAAGGAGAAACGCGCACATAGCGGAAAGAAGAAAGAGCGGTGACGGGATTGAGGAAAGGCGCGAGAAGGCAGCGTCGCCCAATTCGACCCGGATGTATTTCGGGCAAGACATAGAATCTTTTTCTTTGCTGGTTGACCCGGAGCGCATTGCCTTAAATCCCGTTGTAGCATTCTGGAGGTTCGCACGGTGGAGCCCGCCTTGGTGAATCCGGACGATTCCTTGACTCCCAAGCGTCGTCAGCTCGCTTGAATGCGTCCTTTATGTTCTGCTGCACGTCGTGATACGTCTGCCACGCGCCAAGGCCCAAACCAGCCCAGCCGAGAAAATCTCCTAAGTATCCGTGGCCGAATGCATCAAAGATGCCGCCCGCTGCCTCGGAAACAACATCGGGTAATCCTTCGGGAATTTGCGGTTTGGGATCGCGGTTTGGATCAGGATTGTTTAAATCCGGATTCTTCGGGTCAGGGTTGTTTGGGTCATCACACTCCAATCCATACGGATCAATATAATTCACAGGGCTGTTCCCGACATACGCGTAGAGGTTGGCGCCCGCTCGCTCACCTAATGGATCTCGCGACATCCACTTGCCCATTTCCGATCCATAGAAGCGAAAGCCAAAATACGAAAGACCTGTAAGAGGGTTATAGGGTTTCGTCGAGAACTGGAATGGCTGCTCCAGACCGCCAGCCACTACATTCCGGACGCCGAACGAGTCATATGCGTAGCTCGATGCAGCGGTCGAAACTGAATCCAAGAGTCCAGCCACATTCCACCTACCATCATACAAGTATGAATAATCCGCGCCGTGTTGCTGGAGACTGAGCAGGCCACCAATACCGCCTCGTTTACCGAGTCCCCACGTGTAGTGCCGGGCGACCGTGTTTGCGGCGTCGCGCTCCTGGACCGGGAAGTAGCGGTTTCGGATGTGACGGGCTTGGTTGGTTGACTGGCCAGGCACTTCGCGCTGTTCCTGAGCAAGGAAGGAGTTCCAAGAGTAGAGGTATTGGACTTTTGCAGACACCGCGCCGCTGTTGGTCACCGTGATTGTCTTGAGCCTGTTCTCCGCATCGTAGGTCGCCGCGTATGGCAGCCCATCCGGGGTAAATCCCCGCGTCATGTTCCCATCGTCATCGTAGGCGAACACCTGGCTTGGCGGCGCGGAGGTAAGCAGTTGGTTCAGCCGGTTGTAGTCGTAGGGGACATGCTGGTTGGTGAACGTGAGGGCGAGGCCGTTGGACACCGTCTCGCTGGCGCGGAGGTCCTGGGCGTTATAGGCGTAGAGGAATTCGTTGATGACTTCGCCGGTGGAGCGCCGGTTCGAGAGGGCCGTCAGGCGGTTGAGGGCGTCGTATTGATAGGCCGTGAAGCTGCCGTTGGGCCGGTCCAGTTGCTGCACCAGCGGGCTGGCGCCGGCATAGGTGTAGGCGTAGGTCTGGGCACCCACACGGACGCCCGTGAGCCGGTTCAGCGGGTCGTAGTCGTAGCCGGTCGGCTGGCTGCCTTGCACGAGCAGGTTCGTCCGCCGCCCCAGGGCGTCGAAGGCGTAGGTGATGGTGTCGTTCCCCCACGGGCCGTCGAAACTGGCGAGACGGGAATTAGCGTCGTACGCGTAGGCGTTGGTGCCCACGCCGTCGATGACGAGCGTGAGGCGGTTGAGGGCGTCGTAGGTGTTGGTGACGCCGGGGGTGTCGTCCGAGTACGTCGTGGTCAGCAGGTTATGGTTGGTGTCGTAGGTGTAGGCCGTGATGATGCCGCGGGCATTGGTGCGGGTGGTCAGCAGGCCGTCGGCGTTGTAGCCGAAGGAAGGGCCCTTGCCGTCGGCGTAGGTCTTGCGGATGAGGCGGTTGTCCAGGTCGTAGGCGAAGGTGGTGACGTTGCCGTTGGGGTCGGCGAGCGAGGTGCGGTTGCCGTTGGCGTCGTAGCCGAACTGGGTGATGCCGCCTTCCGGGTTGACGGTCTGGATCAGGCGCTTGAGGGCGTCGTGGATGAAGACGGTGGTACGGCCGCCCCGGTCCTTGACGCTGTCGAGCACGCGCGGGCAGCAGGTCGAGTAGTCATAGCTCTCGAACCGGCCATCGGGATAAGTGACGCGCACGACCTGGTTCAGGGCGTTGTAGTCGTTGGTGACGGTGAGCCCGGTGGCGTCGGTACGGGTGCGGACGCGGCCCACGGCGTCGTGGGTGAAGCGTTCCAGGGTGTGGCCGGCGCGGCGGAGTTCAGCGAGGCGCAGGTCGGGGCCGTACAGGTATTCGTTGGTGATGCCGAGGGCGTCCACCTGGGAGATGATTTGGCCGTGGGTGTTGTACGCGAAGACGGTGGTGTTCGTCAGCCGGTCGGTCAGGGAAACCAGGTCATGCTGGGCGCTGAAGGCCATCCTGATGGGTCCGAGGCCGTCGGAAACCGTGAGGAGGTCCACGCCGTTGTCGGCGTAGGCGAAGGTGGTCGCATTGGTTTTCGGGTCCGTGGCGGACGTGACGCGGCCCATGTTGTTGAACGCGTAGCGCCAGGTGTGGCCGTGGGTGTCGGTGACGGAGGTGCGGTTGTCCGCAGCGTCGTAGGCGTGCCGGACTTCTCCCCCCTGCGGGTACACGATCCGTGCGAGTTCCCGCTGACCGGCTGGTCCGGCCTCGACGGTGACGTACCGGGTTTTCGGCGTCCGGGAGCGGTAGTTGTTGATCTGCGGGCTTTGCCAGGGGACGTAGTCCCTTGGACTGACGTACCATGTGTAGCCGGTACAACTGAACCCGTCCTGATCGCAACCTCCGTGGTAGAAGAACTCCTGCGGCTGCCCAAGGGGGTTGGTGACCGTGATGCGGTAGTTGGTCCGCATGTCTGCGCTGCCGGGAGGCGGGTACTCATCGCTGTTCCCCGTCGCGCCGGACGGTTCGATGCGGAAGCCCCAAGTCCCGCGGTCGTCGGTGATGCTGGTGGGGTAGTGCGCGGCGTCATAGGCAAAGCGGGACGAGTATCCGCCCATGTCCGTGATCTTCGTCAGGTTCCGGTTGGCGTCGTACTCGAAGCTCGCGTTGCGCCCGAACGGGTCACTGATGTTGGTGCACAGTCCAGTGGGGCTGTACGCCAGCCTGAAGACCAACCCCTGGGCATCTGTGATGGAGGTGAGCAGACCGGTGTCGTCATGACCAAGGCGAAGCGGAAGTCCGTAGGCGTCCCGGATCTCGGTCAGGACTGGCACGCTTGAAGTGGCACCCGGCGGGATGGTGTACACGTACACCGTGTCGTCCGGGAACCGCACCTCAAAGTGGTTCTGCGCCAGTCGCGTGAGCGAGTTGTGAACCCCGTAGGGCTTGCGGTAGCCGCCGGTGCCGTCCGGCGAGAACGTGTCACGACGACCGTCTGGCATCACCAGGACCACGGAGCCGGCTGAATCCTCGAGCAGGGTACCGCCGTAGTTGAACTGCCACTTGTTGCCGAATGGCTCGTTGCCGGTCACGGTGGACTGCGAGTTGTAGCTGAGGGACGCGTTCACCGCAGGACCGATGGCTGGGGCGTACCACATCGGCGTGTCGGTGATGAACAGGTTCATGTTGATCACGTTCACCTTCCACCGCGGGGAACCGCAGCTGTTGTCGTCCGCTTGATCGCCCTTCGCGCCGTCCTCACCTGGATCGCCCAGCGTTCCTTCGGGACGACGTGCGCCGCAGCAACCCGCCTGAATGATGGTCACGCTCTGTGTCGGCTGACCGTTCATGGACAGGCTGACAGCGCCGGTCCGGGGCGCACCTGCGATGTTCACGCCAATCGCGTATTCGATGGTCTGGTTGCCCCTCCCGTTGAGGTAGTAGCCAAAATACTCATTGCCAGTCGCCCCCACCATTCTAATCCAGCCAGGACTGCTCGCACTCCACGAACAACCCTCAGGCGCAATCAAGGAAAACGAACCGCTCGACGCTGCGGAACCATGGGCAACGCTCGCCGGCGAGACTGCGAGAGTGCATGGTTCTTGCTGAATTGTGAACGACACATCTGGGCCTCTGTAATACCCGATGGAAACGCCCCCCGTCCGAACGCTGCCCGCGTAGTTCGCCGCAACACCGTACTCGATGGTCTGGTTTCCCGTCCCGTTGAGGTAGTAGCCAAAATACTCATTGCCAGCCGCCCCCATCAATCTGATCCAGCCAGGACTGTTCGCACTCCACGAACAGCCCCCAGGCGCAATCAAGGAAAACGAACCGCTCGCCGCTGCGGGACCGTGGGCAACGTTCGCCGGAGACAGTGCGAAGGTGCATGGTTCTTGCTGAATTGTGAACGACACATCTGGGCCTCCGGAATACCCAACGGAAATGGCCCCCGGTCGAGTGCTGCCCGTGTAGTTCGCCGCAACATCGTACTCGATGGTCTGGTTCCCCGTCCCGTTGAGGTAGTAGCCAAAATACTCATTGCCAGCCGCCCCCATCAATCTGATCCAGCCAGGACTGTTCGCACTCCACGAACAGCCCCCAGGCGCAATTACGGAAAATGAACCGCTCGACGCTGCGGGACCGTGCGCAGCGCTCGCCGGAGAGAGTGCGACAGTGCAGCCTGGATTCTGCTGACAATGGGCCGGCGCGGTGGACAGTGCGATCACGCAAAGGAAGGCGAGTGTGGTAAAGCACCTGCAGGCTACTTGGTAGATCGCATTGATCATTCGCGCACGCGAGCTTCGCCATGCAGTCATGGTCTGTTCCAGAGCAAAGGTACCGAACACCGACTCCCAGAGCGCTTCAGGAGCTGCAAAGCGCAAAGGACGTGGGGTTGTGTCGGCTCGCGTAGGTCTGGCGGGAAGCGCCAGTGAGCGGCTTCGTCGGCACCCTGTGGTGTGGTCGAAAGTGGCCATTTTGCGGGACACCAAGCGTGGTGTTGGATGGCTGACATTGCAGGGTAGAACCGCGCGTGCGTCAAGCGCGCTGGAATGGAGGATATTCCACGCACAGCGATAGTAACCCAACCAGTAGCAACCGCTACCAACCGGGGACGGCAAGGGGAGACTAATAGTGAAGACAGCCGAATCGACTCGCGCCACGACGCTCGCCCTGCTAGGCAGCGGAAAGCCGAACTGCCCGACCTGCCGGGCCAGGCCCAGGCTATGGGCCGACGGGCCTGGGTCGAGTTCGTGACCGAGCCCGCGGCCGGGGTTTGCGGGCGGTTGCGCGCGTTGGGTTTCCCACTGGAACCCGCAGCGCCATCGCCGGCAGCACCCGTGCGGCGCGCGCCAATGCCGATGCCAGGGCGATGCCCGCGGTTACTACGAGGTCACTTCGGCCACCACGCTGGGCTTGCACGGGGCCCGGCCCGCGGCGGCCGGAGGGAATCTTCACGGTGCCTCCTTCTGCCGACCCGCCCTATAGATCGGCCACCGCCCGCGCCGGGGTGAATTGAGAAGCTTCGCCGCCCGTGGCTCCGCCGTTCTTCGCCACCGACACGAGCCTGTATTGGCCAGCATGCAGGCGTGCAGGCACGCCCGCTTGCAAGCTTGCTGACAAGCCCGCGGACACACTTGTTGGCGTGCGTGGAAGCCCCCTTGCACGGAAGCGTGCGGGCATGGTAGTCAGCAAGCATGCCCGCAAGTGTGCGGGCTTGGGTGCTCAAGGAGGCGAGGATGGGGACGGTGGTCGCGTTGACGAA
>CAZHUS010000152.1:8500-15122 GCA_964535555.1 uncultured Verrucomicrobiota bacterium | reverse complement strand
CCGATCCCGGCAACGCCGAGCGCCGCCGCCCCGGCAACACTGCCGAGATCCGACATAACCGTCTTGGACGCGGACGCGAGTCGACCGCCGGCGGTGCGAGTCGCACGCTCGATGTCCGCGAGAAGCGGGGATGTGTCGCCGCGGACGTCAATCCACGCTGTGCCGTATTCCGCCACCGTTCACCTCCTCGCGTATCGGTTCCGTGACTCGGCTTCGCGCCGCTGTTTCGCCTGCTCGTCAGCGACCGCCTCGCCGAACGCCAACCAGTCCCAGAAGATCTCCGGCTGACGTTCGGCAAGTTCGATCGCGGCCGTTGACGGCTCACCCAGGGCGGTCGCCGCCTTGAAGATTCGGCTCAGGAGGAACTCTTGGGCGCGGCGGACGGTTTTGGGTCCGCCGCCACCTTCGCCTTCGGCGCGTCGATGACGCTGATGTCATCGACGAGTCCCAGCCACCGCTCGTAATCGAGTGGCGTCGACCCCGACCGGTTGAGCTCGAACCAGATGCCGAACATGAACGGCTCGGAGAAGCCGTCGGCCAACATCGGACCGATCGGCTTCCCCAGTTGACGTTCGGCATGGATCATCGCTATCGGCGAGAACTTCCACTCCACGACAACATCTGAGCCGTCGGTGAACTCCACCTTGTGGTGATATGACGCTGCCACGTCAGGCGCTCTCCAGCCCGGTGATGCCGGATGTGATCTTGACCAGGGCATCGACACCGCCGCCCGGTTCGAGCACGTCGAACACGGTGGGTAGTTCCGCCACGGCGGTCTGGGTCAGCGGCAACGTGATGCTGCCCGAGGTCGACACACGGGGAGCGGCGTAACGCACGAACTTCGTGCCGTCGATCCCGTCGACGACGAGCGCGAACTCGTAGACCTCGTCGGGGTCCGGGAACGTGTAGGTGACGTTTCCACCGGATTCGGCGAACGTGCCGCCCCCGAACGCCGCCTTGAACGTCTCCTGGTTCCACTCCATGAAGGTCACGTTGAACTGGGTGACCAGTTCGGTGGTGACTCGGCGCACATCGAAGAACGACTGATGCACCTTGATGCCCTCGGTCGTCTTGTCCCGCACGAAGGACGACCCGTCCACGCTGGAGTACCCGACGAGATTGAACGCCGCGTCCAGGTTCGTGTTCCCGGCCGCAGCGGGGATGGCGGGCATCGTCGTGCCCTTCGGCGCGATGTAGGTGTGGAAGTTGCCAGTGATGACGATGTTGGCCGGATCTTCAGCCGCCATGATTGCCTCCTAAAAAGCAAAGAAGGCCCCTTCGGGCCTTCCGGTTGGGTTGTCTCGACCGCCGGCGGCGGAGAGAGCTAGGCGCTGACCGGATGTCCGGTCAGTCGAACTGTGAAGTCAGCGTGAGCCAGGGATCCGACCTCTGGGTCGAAGCCGTGGCGAACACCGCCGACAGATGCATGTGAGATGACCACCGACTTGGCACCCAGCGTGAGCAAGCCGTGGAACTCCTGGTCCATCAGCGCCGCTGCGGTGTCCGCCCACTCGTAGGCGTCAGTGTTGTCTTTCGACCAGAAGTCGAACTGGAGCATTGGGTCATGGACCCATGACATCGTCCCGGTGCGAAGTCCTCCGCCGACCCGTGACACCCGACCCAGCGGGTAGGTCTTGGTTGCCGGGAGTCGATACGGGTAAATGCGGTTACCTGACGTGATCTCCGCGCGACCTCGCAGCCACAATGAAGCGAACCCCGCCCAATCTTCGGGAACGATCATGACGGATCGAACCTTGCCGCCACATCCGACGCTGCGCGTCGCAGCGGCGAGTACGCCGGATTGTTGACCGACCCGGATTCCACCATGTGTCCGGCCACGTCGTCGGTGGCCGCTACGACTCGGTCGCCGTCTTGTATCACATGCAGCGAGTCGACGTAGTGGCCAGTGTGCTCCGGTGCCAGGTCCCCGGCACGGTCCACGATCCGCTCAGCCAACTCTCGTCGCGCATCCTTGGCGTCACGTTGCGCCAACGCATGGAAGTCCTTCGATGGCGCGAATCGGCTCATGTTGCGACCTCCACGGTGGCCTCGATGTGCGACTCGACTCCGGTGCGTGGGTTGCGTACCGGCCACGGCGGACCATCGAGACGAAACGTCGTCCCATCAACGGCCACCCGATCCAGTCCCGTCACCGGCGTGCCCGGCGGCAAGAACAGCCGCCACTTCGCGACCTGCCACTCATCGGGACCGCCCTCGGAACGCTGGAACTGCTGCAACTCACACAGTGCATCGCTCTCGGTCGCCTGGTCCGTTGGCGTACCCCATGCGTCCTCGGTCTGGGTGACGGTGACGAGAGTGCACGGCCGGGTCATCAGTCGCTCGGCTCTCATCTCGTCGCCTCGATCGACGATGCGTGAGCACGGTAACGGTCCAAGATGAGACGCTCCGGCAGTAGGAACCCGACGGCACCCGATGATGCCGCAGCGCCCGTGGAGTAGTTGTAGGCCCCGAGGGTCTCTTGTGATAGCGCCGTCTCCTGGGGGAGCACCCCGAAGGCACGACCGGCAGCGGAGACGACCACGGCCTTGATGTCTGCGGGGATGTCCCCGCCGTGGGTGTAGGTGACCTTCACCATTGCAAGCGGAGATCTCCACGGTTCCCATGCGAAGTCACTCATCACATTGGACCCGACCTTGACCTTGTCCAGCCCGTTCCATGTGAAGTTGATGGGGCTCCCGTTGATGTCGGTGACGGCACTCACTGCCGTCACGGGGCGCTGCCCGAGTCGCACCCACCCCCGACGCGGATTGAGTGTCGCCGTGGTCGTTCCAGCCGCGAACTGTTGGCCGGTGTAGCTGATGACGGCGGCCGTGGCGTTCTCGATTAGTTGCTGCGCCCGGAGTGCATCTGACTGTGAAAGCGACGAGCCAAGGGCCACCTCGAACTCGCTGATCGTCACAAACATGACACCTCCACCATCACGGTGTGCAGCACGTCTGACGTATTGCGCTGGCGAGTGAGTACGGCACGATCCACGCTCATCTTCTCGGACAGGAAATCGACGAACTCGTCCATCGTCCACTCCTGAGCATGGGCGGTGTTCGGTGGTGGACCGAGATGGTCGACACCGCGCACCAGTTCCCGTTCAGGAGTGGACAACACACCCACCGGTGCGAAGTCGAGCGCCTTGGCTATGGCATTGCGGAGCCGTTCAGGATGGTGCATGTGTTCGATGACGTCAGCACAGACGATCACTGACTCGCTCAGGGTGTCCGTGTCGACGGGCAGTTGAACCCGCCTGTCCAGGTTGTGGCCGATCCACTTGCCCGGCGCGTCGATGCGATCGGTCACCGATGGATCGTCAATGCCGATGACCGAGAACTCCCCGGCGAACTCCGAGAGCCGCCGGCCGTTGCCGCATCCGACATCCACGATCGTCGATGCACCCAACCCGCGCGCCAACTCCACGGCGCGGGGTAACACGTCCGGCTGCCACACGGGCGCGTCAGGGCCTTTGCGGTGATCGTCGAGTTGAACGGTCGCAGTGTTGCGGATGTAGTCATCAGGCAAGCGATACGGCATGTCCAAGCCTTTCCAGTTCGAGTCGCATGGCGGCAGCATCGCCACGCACGGCCAGCAACTGCCGCATCACGTCACCCCTCGCCATCAGGTCAGGGTTGTGTTCGCGCGGTCGACGCGTGTCGTCGTCGTGCGGGTGCCACAGATGAATTAGTTGCCCCTCGACGCGTCGCGTAGGGGCTACGAGCGTCTCACACATCGTCGCCCAACAGATGTCCTGGCATCCCCACCCACGCAACGCCAGCATGCCGCCGGTGGCTTCCCACGTCGAGCGTGAGAACACGTTGCACCCTCCGAGCATCGGAACTCTCGATGATGGCCGGGCGTCCCAGAAAACGTCGAACTCGGTCGGCCATCCTTCGGCGTCAAGGATCTTCTCCCGCGACTCGGGGACGGTGGCCATGTATTCGTCGTAAGGCTGGACCAATCCCGGATCGGCAGCCTGGTCCACGGCATCCCTCAGCGCATAGGGCGAGACCAGTACGTCAGCATCAACGGCAACGAATACATCGGCATCCGATGCGAACACCCCGGCGTTGATGGACCCCGCACGTGAGAACGGGTCACCGAGATCATCGACCAACTGAACCGCGACACCGGGGAACACTTCCCGCATGTGTGCGACGGTGCGCCACATATTTTCGCAACGCACCCGAGTTGACGCCCGGAAGGGCATCAGAACGGCAACCGTCACCCGAACATCTCCTCAATGGTGTCGGCGAACAATCTGGGGCCAGACCCGTCACACAGTTCTTCAGCTCGGAGCCTTGCCCGCTTCGATGCGGTCGCGTACTCCATCGGGTCATCCAGTCGCAAGATCTCGTCCTTCCATGCGTCGATGTCGTCGCGGTCAGTGAAGATTCCCGCATTACCGAGCGATTCACGGAGCCCCGGCGTCGGATGCGCTATGACCGGAATGCCCGAACACATCGCCTCGACGCCCGCCATCCCCCACGCCTCGACCTTCGATGGCATCAACAGGATCCGGGTGTACGGCCAGACGTGACGCTTCGGTGACGGCGTGGTCGAGATGACCCGAACGTTCGACCCCTGGCATCGGTGCTGCTTCCCATGCCCACCCTGCACGCCGAAGAACTGCGTCTCAGGCATGGCGCCCACAAGTGACGCGAAGGTTGCGAACCCCTTGTCGTCGGAGCAGTTGATGAGTGTTACCGCCTTCCCCCTGCACGTCACATGATCCCCGAAGCGCGTATGCGGGTGACAGACGATGTAAGGCTTCCATCGCCGGTTCACGTTCGACACCGCATTGAACACCACCAGATCGGTCGATGGTCGTTTGTGACCTTTGATCCACTCATGAACCATCGTCACGTGCGGCACGTTTCGTGCACTCGCGTACTCGTTGGCCCGCGACCGGGAGTCGCCGTGATGCGACACCACGACATCGGCACCGCTAATCAGTGGGGCGATGATCTCCCCCATCGGCTCGACGTGCACGCCGTCGATGTCGTACACCTCATCCGCCATACTCGTGTAAGCACGCACCTCGTGTCCGCGCCTGGCCATCTCGGCCAAGCACTCATGAGTGGCGAGCCACGCCCCCACCCTCGAACGGGGAGGGTACAGGGGCGTGGCTGCCACAACGATCACGCGGAGGTGACCGGGGTGTTGTTGGTGTTGGTGAGCTTCGTGAACGCTGCGGTGTCGTTCACCAGGAAGCCGTACTCCGCTTCCGCGAGGATCGCCACCAGGTTGTTCTCGAACAGGCTGACGAGACTGCCATCGATCGTCACCGGCGCCTCGGTCGAGATGCGGTACGAGATACCACCGACGGCGCCCCACACGGCCTGGGACCAGTCGCCACCGAACCCGACGACGTCGGTCAGGTTTCCCGAAGCGACGCCCTCACCCATGTACGACGGACGACCGAGCAGGCGGCCGGTAGCCGAGATGGCGCCAGCGACGTTGTCGGTCGGGAGGTCGGTCCAGATGGGGCGACCCGTGGTGTCCACCGACGACCACAGCGCAGGCTCCACGACGGAGTCCATCGCCCACCCGGTGAGTTGGTAGCGACGCCCTGACCCGTCGACGTCGGCGACGATGTCAGCCATCGCCCCCGTGAGGTCAGCGAACAGCCCGCCCTGGTTCTGGGCGGTCGTGCCGATCTCCTGGGACTTGGAAGTCTGGCCGACGTAGGTGCTGAACGGACCCGCACCGGCGGAGCCATCGGGACCCTCGTCGTGCAACGCGGCACGGTCGAACGCCACACCGAAGGACTCCGCGAGGTTGTCGCGCATCCGGGTGACGAACTCGGCGGGGTTCAGGCGGATCACCTCAGCGGAATCCACCATGATCGCAGCGAGCTTCTTCGGCTCGATGGTCTTGGGGGTGACCGCACCTTGCGTGGCGGGCTTCGGGTCGCCCTCACCGACCCACCCGGCCACGGGCCGGGAAGTCACCACGGGGATGCGAGCCCCCGAAGGGCCGAGGTTCACCCTGCGGCACAGTTGTTGGACGACGCTCGAACGGGTCGCCCGCTCGAAGACGTAGCCGGCGTCCTCGGGGTCGATGAACCCGCTGAGGTCGCTGGTCTTGGTTGCGGCAGAGATTGCCATGACGTTTCTCCTTCGTTAGTTGATGCCGAGCGCCCGCTTGAGGTCGTCTTCGAGTCGTGTCGAGTTGAGACCATGCGGTGGCATCCGGGTGCCCTGCCCGATGTCGGGAAAGGGCTGTGGTGTTGGTTCGGGGGTGATCTTCTCCACCCAGTTGTTGACCTTCGAGATGTCCGGCAGTCCGTCGTCTCCGAGGAACCGACCAGCATCGAGTCCTTCGATGAGGGCTTCGGGGTCGAAGTCCCGTTTGGCTGCCGCCACTCTGACGGCATCAGCGACACGCTCAGAGGCGAACGCTTGGACCGTTTCGGCCCTTGCTGCTTCGACTGCTTCACGGATCGCCTTGTCCTGGTCGGTTTCGTGCTGCTTGCGCAGCTCAGCGAGCTCGTCGGCCAGTTTCTTGGCGGCTGCCTCGTTCTTCCGAGACATCGCTTTCCACTTGGCCACGTCCTCGCCTGTTGACTCCTCGGGTGCATCGGTTCCCGTTTCGGGTTCCTCCTGCGGCTCCT
>CAZHUS010000152.1:0-8400 GCA_964535555.1 uncultured Verrucomicrobiota bacterium | reverse complement strand
CTACCCAACGAATCCCACGCATCCCCAGCAGCACGGGCGGCACCACCAGAGATCCGGGCCAACTTCGCTTGGAGTCGTGCGACTACCTCATCCTCACGGGCCATCGAGATCGAACGCCAGTAACGAATCCACCTCGCGATCGGCCATCATCCGCTGAATCTCCGTCGGGGTCATCTGCAACACATGGCGAGCGATGGTGTCGGTCGGGATCTCAGCGGCCTTGTACTTCGCTGCCGCTTCCGCCTTCTGTCCCAGCGTGTACCGCTCCGGAGACGCCCAGATGATCTCTAGGCCGCCACGGGCGGCACGATCGACATCACCCTCCATCAGGAACGACAGCGATAACACCTGTTCGTAGCTCTCGCCCTGCTGAGCCATGCGATCCAGCGCCTTGAACGTCGCCGCTTCCCGCTTCATCGCCGCACCCTCAGCGCTGCCGCCGGTGTCATCGGGGTACAGGTAACTGAGTGGCGTTGCGGTCGCCCCCGCATAGGTCACGATGTCCTGCTTCTCAGCCTGAAGAACGGGGCCGAGGTCAACGGTGCCGGATTCCCAGATCTCGGCATTCGGTGGGATGTCCCACAGTTCGCCCGGTCCCGCCAGGAAGTCACCGGAGTAGTCGTACTCCTCGCCCGTGGCCGGATCATTGCGGGGGAGCCCCTTGATCGCACGCTGACGGAACGCCTGGAGCGTGAGCAGTTCGAGACGGTTCAGGATGTTGAAGTTGATGCGATCAAGTGACGCCAGGTGCGCCTCAAACTCACCTTCAGGCATGGACCCGACGCCTGCGAGGTTGGCAAACGGCACAACGGGCACCACATCACGGGCCAAGTTCAGCCGCTGTGCATCCCCCGACCACTCCCACGCACCCATCGACACTTCCTCAACGCGACCAGACGAGTCGTAGGCCATGCGCTTGCGATGCGCTTTCCTCACCCATCCTGGCATCGGGAAGAACACTGCCCGGTCGTAGTCATCATCGACGTACAACTTGAGCGCTGCGGTGACCTTGCGCCTCCGCAACGGGTCCGACCGGGTGATGACCTCTCGGGGATCCTCGGGGGTGATGACGGGAGCGCCAATCTCAGGGTCAACCGCTCCGACCATCACATACGCCTGCGACATCGTGAGCGTTGCCCGGTCAATCATCATGTGGTCGGCGTCCAGGCTGTTCGCCTGCCAGATCCGCCACGCCTCACGGTCGCCCAACTCGCCGTCCTCGACCGAAGTCCGGATCCCGATGATCTGCATTCGCTCCCTGGTCGCCTCGACGGTCAGCCGGGCCAGGTTCAACCTCGATACCGCCATGAGTCGCCGGTACGCATCCGACAGCGCCTTGTTGGCGTGCACGGGGATGTCGTTCTCACCCCGGTAGTACCGCTCCAAGCGGTCCATCCTCGATCGGCGCCCGACCAACTCGTTTGCCATCGACTGCAACAGCGCGCCGTGCGTGGTGGTCGTGTCGATCGGCACTAGCGCAACCTCCTGGGTCTGTACATGCCGACCTCCTTGTGTGCCCCCGCCGCGGTGGCGTCCAAGTGGCACTGCCATGCGAGAATCGCCGCTACTACACCGTCGATCTTGTGGGGCGAATAGTCGTGGCGTTTCGCCACTGACAACTTCCCCGCACGCGTACGTCGTCGAGCATTCAGGACATGGCGCATCAGCGCCGGTGACCCGTCATGGTGTAGATCGCCGTTCACCACCGCGCCGCTGAACTGCTCCACCGCACGCTGTATCAGCCCTGTGCGGCCACCGGTCATCCACCACTCAAATGGATGGTCCCTCGATGCCCGCACCACAACGCCCGCACCCCATCGGGCTTCCCACGCATTGACGTGCGACCGCCAATCCTTGGCCGGATCACAGTAGAACCCCTGTACCTGGAACCGGGCGAACATATCGGCAACGGTCGATTCGATTAGCGGGATCGGCGGTTGCCATTCACCCCACAACTGCGGGTTTTCGGGTGCTTCCCAGATGCCGAGCTCGAACACTGCCCCGTCGGTCAACCTGACAACCACAAGGGCCGTAGCGTCAGGCTTGCCCTTGGACCGGCCACGAGAACCATCGAAGCCGGCGGTGATCGCATCGCCAGGCTTCAATGTCAACTCCGGGTCAGCCACCGCTGCCCATTCGACCTGCGAAATGTACTGATCGGACGCGTGGGTAATCTGGTTCAAGAAGTCTGACTGCGCCACTTGCGGATCCGTCGCCGGGTCCCAGATCCGCTGCACGATCGCTTCGAGGTCCACATGCCCCGGTTCACACGGTGGGTTATGGATCACGCACCCATCGCCGTGCCCGGAACTGTCCCCATATGCCACACGCAACCCGGCAATCAACGATTCCCGATCCGACATATCGGTCTCCGGTGGGGCCTCCCGGTGATCCCACACCAACCCGGTTGCCTTCGAGCGTCCCTCGACTATCGCCTGGGCGAACTCCGCTGACTTCTCAGCCACCGACCCGTCACCGGGCAAGTAGGCGTTCGGGGACTCCACGGTCCGCCCGCCGTTCTTCGAGCAGTTCGTGCGAATGTTCTGGGCCAACCTCGGACCACCAACCGACGGCACCCATTCCTCTGTCTGGTCCAACACTGCGAACACCGACGGAGCGCCTTTCACCGACCTGGCCGACGACGTGATCTGCTCAATGCGTCCCACCGGCAACGATATGAACGATTCCATCGGTTCGAGACCCTGGTACGCGTCGATCACGGGGCCGTCCCGCAACATCTCAAGCAGCGGGGTCCACGTATTGCGGGTCTGATCCTCGGATACCGCAGCGATGTGGATCAGCGGTGTGCGAATCGACGACCACGGACGACCAACGGGCTGCCCATCGACATCCCACCCATCGAACACCACGTCCGCTAGCGCCTCGGTCGCGGCGAGTGCCGCCAACATTGGGGACTTGCCCCACCCTCTGGGTCGTTGAATCAGTCCACGGTCATACACGAACCGGCCCGTAGCCGGATCCAGTTGATACCACCGCAGCACGAAGTCTTCTTGCTCCCGGTACAACCGGAATGGCTCGTAGTCAGGTTTCGATGGAGCAGCGAGATACTCGGCTATCCAGTCAATGACCTGATACCCGAGTGTTGGTTGTTCGCCGGGAACCGACGGGGCCCAGGGCACCTACGCAGTGAGCGGGCCGCGTCGCTCGCGGGACCCGGCATTGATGGGCGACTTGCGTCCCTCCGCCTGCTCAGCGTGAGCAAACTGGATCCGCAACCGAAGTCGATCCTCGGGAGTCTGGCCGAACTTGGCGACACGCTGACGCAACTCGCCCGCCATCTTCGTGTCGCCACTCCAGAAGCGTGCATGGATCACGGCGGTGTCCACGAGGAACGACCAATCGGCGGAAGTGAACTCGGCTGACAGTGGCGACTCTGCCCACATCCGCCACCAGTCAAGGGTCTGCTCTGGCCATTGCATGGCCTCGGGCAGTTCAGGCTGCGGCGCAGAAACCACGTTGATGACCCGCAGCGGGATCGGGTCCTTGTTGCGCCGGGCACGAAGGCCAGGCGGTTTCGGCGGTGCTCCCAGTCCTGGCATCGCGTACCTCCCATTTCGGGTCACCGAGTCGCCATTGCGGCGCCCGGCGATCGGTGTCGAGTCCTTGCTTGCCCTCAGCGGCCCCACAAGGGCCCTCTACTGCGAGCAACCACTACCGGGCGGGGTGGGGCAAGTCTTGGGGCGTACGCAGCCTGAGCCGCAGGTCTCTCCGGTGGAGAGAGGGGCGCCCCAGGGGCCCCCTGCCCGGGGTCGGGTCCGAGGTCAGGGTTTCATCCCTGGATGCGTCGGTCGGTCGCGGTCGCGTCGCCGTCGCCCCTGGCGTGCCTGGCGTTGAGTCGCCCATCGGTGACACTCACGACACAGTGCTCGGGCGTTCGATGTGTGGTTGGTCCCGCCGGCTGCAAGGTTGACGATGTGGTCGACCTCGGTGCTGGGTGCCCGGCATGGTGGCGGGTCGCAGTGTGGACATCCACCGCATTGGCACCGTGGTTCTCGGGCGAGCACTCCAGTGCGTGTTGCTTCGGTGAAGCCTCGCCGTGTGTTGCCTGACCACCCGTAGGCCACGGGTCAACCTCCGACCTGACGCGGAACATTCGCCCACCGGAGCGGACGGATGCGACACTAGCGAAACTGTACAGAGATCTGTACAGGCCATGCAAGCATCATCGCTTCTTGCGCTTGGGTCGGCGTGCTTCCCGCTTGGCTTTGGCCATGTCGATGGTGGTGATCTGTCGGCCGTTGTGGCGCTTGATGACCATCCATTCGGGCGGGTCTGCGCCGATCTCGTCCCGGTCACGCTGACAGCGGTGACACAGCCGCCCGGTGCGGGTGCGGGCGTCCTCGGTGAGCCCGGCGGCGCGGTGGGCGGCGCACAGGTTGTGGTCCCCTCCGATGGCGATGGCGGCTTCGGTGGCGAGTGCGTCGCGCCATTTGCCGGTGGGGCCGTGCCAGTTGCGGATCAGGTGGTCAAGGCGTGCGGTGGTGGTGTTGATGGTGTGCACGAGTGTGCCGACTTCGGCGAGGACGTCGCGCGCCTGGTCTCGGCCGAGTGCGAGTGTGGCGGTCGGGTCGGAATGTCCGGATCCGCGTCGGCCGTCACCGGCGCCGGGGATGCCGGGTTGTGCGTCGTGGAGGTTGGCGAGTGCTCGGGGTGCGTGGGCGTTGATGTGGGTGATGCGTGCGGTGATGGTGGCGATGGTGTCAACGAGTCGGGTCATCGGTGGCTCCTTCTGGCATGGACGGCTTCGGCGCATTCGGAGTCGCAGTAGGTGTGGGCTCCGTTGGTGCGGGTGAACGTGGTGTCGCATTCGGGGCAGGTGACCCGGTGGGTGCGTTGGAGTCGGCGTCGTTGGCGTTCGCTGGTGCCGCCCCAGATGCCGAAGCGTTCTCGGTTGTCGAGTGCGTAGGTGCGGCATTCGTCGATGACGGGGCATGTGGCGCAGATGGCGAGGGCTTCGGTGGTGGACTCGCCGCGGGGTGGGAACCAGATGCGGGTGGGTGTGCCTCGGCATGCGGCTCGGGTGATCCATTCGGGTGTGGCGTCGAGGTCGAGGCGGGTCATGGATTCCACCCTTCGGGTGCTTGCCCTGGGCGCGCCCCCTCTAGGGAGGGGGCGCGCGCCCCAATTGGGCCGGTTAGCGCGCCCCAGCGCGCCCCAGCGCGCGCCCCTTGGTATTTCAAGCCGCGCCCCAGCGCGCCCCCGCGCTTGCAATATCTCCCACGCGCTAGCGCGCCCCGCACATTGGGGCGCGCTTTATCCACAGATTCGGGCAAGTTATCCACAGGTAGGGTCATCCTTCCGCTCCATCCACCAGGTCCGTGAACGTGCCTTCCCTGATCCACCGGCACGCATCCCGTATGACCCCCGTCTTGGCCCTGCCCCCGGCGTCGCGGAACATTCGGGCCGCCTCCCGCTGCCCGTGGGTGTCCGGGTCGTACCCGGCTGCCATCAGCTTCTCAGCCACCGCCCGGGTGCCCGCTGCGTAGCTGGCCCCGGTTGGCCGGCGGAACGTCGTGGTGCTCCCGGAGTCGTCAACCTGGATCTCGGTGCACTCCGGGAACCACGACATCCGCCGGTGTGTGGCGGTGATCTTCTGTCCGCCCTCGGTGCGCTCGAGGCGCAACACGATGTCCACGTCGTCGTTCTTCGACGAGCTGCCCCGCTGCCCCTTGGCCTGGTCCTTGCCTGCGTGATCCAGGCGCAGCCACCCAATCCCGGCCTGCTTCAGCGCCAGCCCGGTGCACCGGTAGAAGGTGCGGAACGTGTCCGCGTCGTTCTCCTCGCCGGCCACCGACCTCGAGGTCGTGTCGATAACCACGAACTCCGATTCGGTGGCCCTGGCGGCGTCCAACAGCGTCTCACCCCCCTCGTCCGTGTCCAGTGGCGGGAGGCTGGGCAACAGGGCGTAGTGGAGGTGTGACAGGTCGTCTGCGGCGGTGTAGCCGAACTCCTCGAGGCGGTCCCGCACGTCCTCCAGGGTCATCTCGTAATCGACGTACAGGACGTGACGTGGCTCACCCGCAGGCATGTCCAGGAACGCCTTGCCGGTGGCGATGGCGGCACACGCAGCGAGCACCAGGTAGCTCTTGCCCGTCTTGGCCCCGGCGTACAGGGCGTGCGCCCGGCCGGCGGCGAACAGCGGTTCGCATAGCCACTCGGGCTTCGGATCATGGGTCCACATCTCGGCCCAGTCGATGAGGTATGGGGCGAGCGGGTGGGGGTCCGGTTCCTGGTCCCCGAGCTCGAGGGGTACCAGGTCGTCGAGTCCGTGGCCGGCGTCCAGGTGGTCCGACACATCCTTGCCGGCGATAGGCTGAAGGGTTCGCACCGATGCTGCGCCGGCGCTGGCCGCGTAGAACGCCACCTCCGCGGCGTGGTCCCGGCCCGGGTCGTCGTTGTCGGCGATGACGGACACCCGTGCGCCTTTCAGCGCCTCGGCCTGCTCGAGGGTGAACTTGCCGGCCCCGCCCGAGTTGCAGGTGGCGACCACGCCCAACGCCGTGAGCCGGTCGGCGTCCTTCTCCCCCTCGACCACCCACACCTCGTCCCCTGCGGCCGCTGCGGCGGTCACGGCGGGCAGGTGGTACAGCACCCGGGTAACCCCGGTCATCCTCCACACCCACCCGCCTGCGCCGTCAGGGCGCCTCTGGCGGAAGGACTTCGGCACCAGCCGGACCACCTGGTAGATGAGCTCACCATCCGCGTCGTGGTAGTCGTAGGTCGCCACGATGGACGAGTCACCGTTGCGCCTCTCGGCGAGGTCGGTCCACTTCAGATCCATGGCCTCCATCACGGCATCAGCCGAGCACCCGGCGTGGCAGTGCACCACCGCGTCCCGCGTGGTGCCGGGCTGCACCGACAGGCTCGGCCGGTTGTCGTCGTGCGCGGGACACTGGGCGACCAGGCCGGCACCCTGGCGCTTCGGGTGCCGGCCCAGTGCGGTGAGCTTGGATTCGATGAGGTCGATGGCGTGGGTCACTTTCCCCCGGGTGTCACTTCGTAGTCGTGGATCGACACACCGTTCTTCTCGTCGCAGCGGGCGTGGTGTCCCCACCACCAAGTGCCCGTGACCTTGCCGAATAGCGGGTTCTCATCGGTGTACGTCTTGAAGTGCCCGCGCACGATGTGGATGGGAACAGCGCCGCCGTCATCGACGTTGCGCCGGCCATCGGACCTGCGGCCAGGAGCGAGCGGCAGTTTGATGTGGTAGTAGCGCACGGGGTCGCCGTACTTGCGCCGCTTCGCTTTGGTGGTGTGCCGTTCTGGTTCCAGCTCGAGGTCGATGTTCTTGCAGTTGATGAACCCGCAAGTGGTGAGGGCAATGATCCCTGACTCAAATGTGCCGATCTGATATGGCGCCGCCACGTCGGCCAGGGGCATCTCTTGGGCGTCTGCAACACGCTTCAAGTAGTCGTAGTAGACCTCTGGGTACTTGTAACCGGGTTCAGGAGTAGATGCCCCATCAAGGTTCCCGTTCTCGTCGAGTATCCATACGTATTCCATCGGATAAACCACGATGTCCTTCCGATTCTCAAACCGTGCGAAGGACAGTGAACGGATCTTCCAGCCCCATTCCTCGTGTTCTTCGGTCTTTAGGTACACACCGGTACGACTCGCTGCGACCTGATCCTGCGGGATGTCATCGAAGTGTGGGTGATTGAACTCGATCAGCATTCTCGGAAACGGCGGGACAAGTGCCCCGGCCGATGCTGCGATGTCAAGTAATGACATATCTGATTTCGGCCACACCCACTGGGCGACATTCGTTGCCTCCACGGGCACTACATCTGGCTTGAACGGAGCCAATGTGATGGGCGAGAAGGCGCACGTACTGAACGTGCCGCCTCCTCGCATCACATCAAACAGTCGGGTTGACACAATGACCTAGAAATCCTCGAGGTCGACGGAGTCCTTCGGCGCCTCATACTTCGCCTCGAACAGCTTGGGCGGCGAGAATCCCGGCTTCGTTGCCTCGCCGTCCCCGGAGTACCGCACGGCGAGCTTGGCCCCCTCGACGATGCCGGTGGCCCCGGCGTCCTTCACGGCCTTCGAGACTGCCCGGGTGATGCCCTTGCCGCTGGGCAGCCACACCGCGAAGGTGCCGTCGTCGGTGTCCACGTCGACCACGAGTGACCGCTGCGGGTTGCCGTTGAGGTCGGTGTTGTCCACGATGCGCGGGGCACCGACCACCACGCCCTTGCAGGTGTCGCCCACGTTGGCGAACTTGAACCCGGGCGAGAAATCGCCCGTGTTCTGGTCCAGGAAATCGCTCACATCTGTCATTGGTCCTCCCGTTGTTGGGTTTGGTTTGGTTGGTTCACGCGGCCGTATCGACGGCGTCGATCGCAGCGGCGAAGGTGTCGAGGTCCACGAGCTCAC
>CAZHUS010000151.1:0-15178 GCA_964535555.1 uncultured Verrucomicrobiota bacterium | reverse complement strand
GCCCTGATCTCCAGGGACTTGCGGAGCCGAATGTCCTTCAGTAGCGAAAGACGGGCTAAGGCTCGCAGCTCGCCGCCCGGCTCGCTTAGCTCGGGGTTCGACGCGCGGGGTGATCCTGGAGTTCGCCCGAAGTTGGACCGCCACGACGCAAGTAAGCCCTCGCCGACCCGGCGGGCGGATTGGCTGGTTTTGGAACTTCCCGCTTGTCCCTGACCAAACAGCCAGATCATGAATCACCCCCCCTCAGGGTGGCTGGTTTTGAAGTGCCCAGCAGTGGCTGGTTTTGAACCGCCCGGTGACACCGTGGCTCCCCACCACGCGCAGCCCGCCCAACCGGGTGTTCCTCAGGGCTGGGGATGAGCGGTGCCTTGCCTTCAAAGTCGGAACCTGGCAGCATCCGGGCGGCAGTTCGAAACGGGTTGCGCTGAGGCCGCGTTCCTGCTCCCCTCAACGGTACCCTGCAAATATGTGCATTAGTGGTTCTCACGGTCTGAGCGTGTGTGTTTTCTGTGGCTCTAGCCACGGCAATAATCCTGCGTTCGCGACGGCAGCGAAAGCGGTCGGCGGAGCCTTGGCAGCCCGGAATGCGACTTTGGTATACGGCGGCGGCAGAGTTGGATTGATGGGCGAGGTTGCGGATGCTGCATTGCGAGCAGGCGGCAAGGTTGTGGGGGTGATTCCTGAGTGGTTGGTGGAAAAGGAGGTAGCTCATACTGGTCTCACGACTCTTCACATTGTTAAATCCATGCACGAACGGCGCCGGACGATGCATGACCTTTCTGACGCGTTTCTGTGTCTTCCAGGCGGTCTTGGGACCTTTGAAGAGCTTTTCGAGGTGCTTTCTTGGACTCAACTTGGCCTGCTCTCCAGGCCATGCGGCGTGATCAACATCGCGGGCTTTTTTGATTTTCTCCCTTCCTTGCTGGAGCAAGCCATGGCCAGTGGCTTTGTGAGGGAGGAATTCAGAACGGGCCCGCTTGTCATTGGTGCTTGCGTGGACACCCTAATAGCAACTGTAACAAGTGGCGTGCGTGGGCACCAACCTCAAAGTTGATTTGAACATGAACGCTCCTCTTTCCGAACCGCTGGCCGAAGTGATGCCGGTCACAGACGAAGAGGTGAAGGCCGTAGCCCACGCAATGCGAACGGTTCCCTTGACTACGCTCTGGGGCGACCATGAGGTGCGGCGCTTTGAGGAGGAGTTCGCCGCTCTTTTCGGTGCCGCGCATGCCGTGGCCGTAACCTCGGGCACGACTGCCCTCCACGCCTCGCTCATGGCGGCCGGCATCGGGCCGGGCGACGAAGTCATCGTGACCCCATTCAGTTTCGTTGCCTCGGTGTCGGTGGTGATCCAAGTGGGCGCTACGCCCGTTTTCGCTGACATCGACCCCGAGACGTTCGTGCTTGACCCGGCGGACGTGGGGCGCAAGGTCACGTCGCGCACCCGAGCCGTGCTGCCTGTGCATCAATGTGGCTATCCGGTCAACATGACTAGCCTGCTCACCGAGGCCCGGCAACACGGCCTGACGGTCATCGAGGACTGCGCGGCCGCCCATGGCGCGAGGGTCGGCGGGTTGGCAGTCGGGACGTTCGGCGACTTCGGCTGCTTCAGCTTCAACATCGGCAAGATCATGCGGACCGGCGAGGGCGGTATGGTCTTGACACGTTCGAAGGAGATGGCGCAGCGGTTGCGGGCGATCCGAGTCAACGGGCTGGAGTTCGGGACGCACGGAGCGCGGGTGACATGCCTGGGCACAAACTTCACAATGTGTCAACCGGTGGCAGCGCTGGGCCGGGTACAAGTGCGGCGCTTCCTGGAGCTCTCGCTGAGGCGGCGCCAGATCGGTGAGGTGCTGAGATCGGCGATCGCTCGTCTGCCTGTCGTCCTGCCCCCAGACCGCCCGGGCCTCGAAAGGGCTTGGTACTCGCTTCCATTCCTACTCGACGACGCGCTTGCAGAGCGTCGCGATGCGGTCGTGCATGACCTCCGAGCCCTCGGCGTCCCGGCAGGACGCGGCAACGCCGAGCTGCTTCACCAGATCGAGTACGTGCGCAGAGCCGCTGTGGAACCGGTCTGTCCCATAGCAGAGCGTGTGAGGCCTAGGATGTTCTTCCTTGACCCGCTTCCGGTCTGGACGGACGAGCAGGTCGCTGGGGTTGCGCAAGGACTGCGGGATGTGATCCTTCGACATGCGCGCAAGGGGACGTAGCTATGAGGGAGCCGTTGCGAATCGGGATGGTAGGCGCGGGGCGTGCAGCCCTCTCTCATGCGGGCGCCTTAGCGACCGTGCCGGGCGCACTGCTTGTCGCCGTAGCTGACCCGGATTCCGGCGCTTTGGAGGCGTTCACCGCCCGGTACGGCGTTGAAGCGCGGTGCCAGGGGTTCGGCGAGATGCTCTCTGTCGTGGACTTGGATGCCGTATATATTTGTACGCCACCCAGCTTTCACGCCGAGCAAGCCTGTGCCGCGCTGGACGCCAACCTGCACGTTTTTGTCGAAAAGCCTTTATGCGTTCGCGTAGAGGAACTTGGGCCCATCTGGCAAGCTGCTGAGCGGAGGCGGCGGTGGGCCCAGGTCGGGCATGTAACTCGTTTCGACCGCGAACTCATCCACCTGAGCCGACTGGTGCGCGACGGCTTGTTGGGCCGGGTCTTCCGGGCTCGCGCGCAGAGTGTCTCCCCATTCCGGCCCAGCGGTTGGCACGCTGAACGTTCGATCTCTGGCGGTGGTATCCTGGCGGACTGCGGCACTCATGCGGTCGATGCTCTGCGCTTCGTCCTCGGCGATCCTGCGTGTCGGGACGTCGAAGCACGTATGGGAGCAGTTTTCGATGATCAAGACGTCGAGGATCATCTTGTGGGCATCCTGGACCTCGGCGGCACCCTCGTCACCCTGGAATGTAGCTACGGCACCCCGCGGGAGGCCGGTGGAACGAGTGCAAGTCTGGAGCTCTTCGGCACGGGCGGGTACGCGCGTAACCGGCCGTTCTCCGCAGCCCTGTGCGAAGGGGATACAGTCATCGAGACTCGCGAGGTTCCCAGCAACCTGGGCGGTGCCCTCCCGACCGATACTGGGGGCCTCTTCTGGGCACAGGCCCGCCATTTCGTGGACCGCTGCAGCGGAGGACGCACCGGCCTCGATGGACTTACGGTCGGCGCTGAGGTCGTGCGGATAGTGGACGCCCTGTATCGCTCCGCCGGAGTCCGGGGAGCGGGCTCGATGATGGACGAGGAAGGAGCGAGCCCGTGAAGATCGCGCTGGTGAACTACGCCCTGCCGGAAGTGGACCTCGGAGGGCGGGGAATCCGTTGGTGGCACAAGTCGGGATCTCGGTGGCCGGCCACGATTCTCAACCGGGCCACGGACGGGTCGCAGTATTTGCCGTGGCCGTTCCTGCTGTGTTACCTCAAGTCAATGCTAGAGCAACACGGACACGAGGTCAGGCTTCTGGACGGTTGTCTCGCCAAATGGTCACTCGAACGATTGGAGGCGGAAGCAAAGCTCTTCACCCCGGATTGGATCGTTTTCGAGACCAGCGAGCAGACTGAGCACACAGATCCGATCGTCATCGAGCGCATTGGCCAATTGGCGCCTGTGGTTCTGATCGGTCCTAACGTTACGGAAGATCAGACCAGCTTGCTCTCCTGGCCAGGCTGCCAGGCTGCGGTTCCCGGTGAGTACCTCGCGAGCGTCATTGACTTCTTTCAGGCGCCGTGCGGGGGTTTCGCACCGCGCCGTGAGCTCACAGGCGTGGACCAGATGGACTCCCTCCCGTTTGCTTGGCGGGATCCTGAAACGTACCCACGGTACGACGCCCGATTCAAAAACAGCCCCCCCGGTATGCAAGCGACCTTCGTAAGCATGTGGAGCTGCCAATACCGCTGCAAGTTCTGCATCTGGATTCACTCCTTCTGGCCACGAACCTCCCAGTTCAAGAAACACTTTTCCGTGCAGCGGGTTGCGGCAGAAATCGGCCGCTTGCGTGCTGACTTCCCGCAGGCGCGATCGCTCTATGACGACAGTGACAACCATGCCTACCAGAACGTTGGCGAGGCGCACGCTTTTGCCGAAATGATGGGCCACCAAGGACTGCCATGGGCCGTGCTCACGAGGGCGGACACCTACAGGCGCAAGGATGGCTCGATCGACTGGGAGACCTGGCGTGCCTATCGTGACAACGGCCTGCACGCGGTGAAAATTGGGATCGAGGGGACGCAGGAGGTGATGAACCTCACCGACAAGCACCTGTCTGAGGAGGTGGTCCGCGAGTTCGTGTCCGGAATGCAGGACCTTGGGGTTTGCGTATATGCCTCGTTTATAGTCGGCGTGCCGGGCAGCAGCCCCGAAGCTGACCACCAGACGATGCGGCTCATCGCCGAGCTGGCTGGTCGTCGCCCCGCGCTCTTTGAGTACTTTGTGTCTCACTGCGACATCACCCGCGCGACGCCCTTCAACGAACTCAGGAAGGACGGTGCCACGCACGATGGTCAAGCCGTCTTTGAAGCACTGGTCAACTCGGGCCATTTAGAGCCTCCCTCGGGGCCGATGGCTCCGCTGAACCTGTGAGACCATGACGCTAATCGCAGAGATATGCATCACTTGAAGTCCTCATTACTTACCCCCGAGGATGTGTTGAGATGGCTGGAGGCAAGGCCGAGCCTCAACCTGTTCCCCACCGAGAACCGCATGTCGCCGCGCGCCCTGAGGGCTCTGAGTTGCGATGGCGTTCACCGCTATCCCTCGGCCGAGGGCCCCGATTTCTTCTATGGTGACACGATGGGCCTGGCCCAGGTGTACGAGCGTTGCGCTCAATTGGCCTGCGAGTTCTTTGGCGCGAGGTACGCCTTCGTCAACCTGCTGTCGGGCCTGCACACTATGCACGCCGTGATTAGCTCGTTGTGCAAGCCTCGCCACCGAGTGTTCATCATGGACCCCACCTGCGGCGGCCACTATGCCACGCGCTCAATCTGCGAGGGGTACCAGCTCGACGTTGAGTACTTGCCCTTCGACCGCGAGAGTTCCTTGATCGACCTGGATAGCCTTGCGCGGATGGCGAGCGAGAGGCCACCTAACTTGGTCTACCTGGACGTCTCAACCATAGTGCGATTCCCGCGGATGGTCGAAATCCGCCGAGCCGTCGGCCCGCAAGTGACGATTTGCCTCGACGCATCTCACATCCTTGGGCTGCTGCCGTCTACTGCCGATGGCACGGGGCTCGGCGCCGGCGGTTCCACCTGTTCAGGCAGCACCCACAAGACCCTTCCAGGCCCGCAGAAGGGCCTGTTCCTGACCGACGACGCGCGAATAGCCGAGCGATTTCAGGCGCGGCTGCCGTTCCTGGTCTCCAGCGCACATGCGACCAGCGTAGGGGCGCTGGCGATCACGCTGCAAGAGATGATGGAGGACCGGGCCCCTTACGGCAGAGCGGTGCGTGGCAATGCACAAGCACTCGCGCGGCGGTTAGCAGCCCACGGGTTCAGCGTTCCCGGCGTGGCCTTCGGTTACACGGAGACCCACCAAGTATGGATCGTGCCACCGCAGCCGACCATGGCGATCGAGTGGGGCAAACGGCTCCTGGCGGCCTGCGTACGTTCCACCGTGGTTAGACTGCCAGTCAACGGCCAGCCAGGACTCCGCTTTGGGGTTCAGGAGCTCACCCGTCTGGGGATGGGAGAGGCCGAGATGGAAAAGGTCGCCCAGATCTGCGCCCACTGCCTCGTGCAGGAGAAGCCCGTCGAGGGGTTGCGCCGCGACGTGGCGGAGCTGAGCCTGGCCTTTCCCAACCCCCAATTCGTCCGCGATTGAATCGCGGTCACTCGATGAGAACGAGAATACCCAGAATCCTTACGGTCATTTTTCCGAGTAATTATCCGAACTTTGCTGCGGATAGCATCTACCAATTCAACCGCTCTCTCTTCCAGGTCATGGCTAACGACCGCCGAGTAGAGGTGTTCGCCGCCGGGCTGCCAGACATGCCTCCTCTTGGCGAGAAGATCCGCACTGTTCCATTCACGCACGGCATTAACAAATTCGAGGTACGTTTCAGTTTTCCGTGGGGAGAGATGCGGCAGATTCTACAGGAGGTGCGCCCTGACATTTGCCTGGTCAACATGCCCGAGCAGGCCAGTGCGTTGTCAATCCTCGCACGCGACGAGCTCGGGCTCGCCTGTAGGATTGTCTCCTATGTCCACTACATCCCCGCCGGATTTGATCCCGATGCGGCGGACGCTGAGGTGCGGTACGAGGCTTCGATGGACGGAAACGGACACGGGCGGCTCTTTATTCTGCGCCTGCTCGAGGGTGTGGTAGCCAGCGATCTCGTCTTGATCTGCAGCCATTTCGGGGTACGCCTGCTCCAGAATCTCGCTGGCCGACATTTGCACGTCGAGGTGAAGCTGCCACCCATTCGACGGCTTCCGCCGCCAGTGGATTTCAGCGAAGTCGACTCATCGCAAAGGCCTGCCGTGACCGACGAGCCTCGCTTCGTTTATAATCACCGATTATACGGTGAATATGGCACTCAGAAGATCTTCCACCTTCTGCGCCGAATCAGCGAAACGGAACCTCGCCGTTTCAAGGTGTTGGTCACGAACCCGACGGAGGCGCGCGATGTGCGACGGTCGAAGATTAACCCCATCGTCGAGGAGAACCTGTCGCAAATCCGAGCTCTGGGATTCGTTGAACAGACGCACTTCACTGATCGGGTCGCCTATTTTCATGCCTTATCGTCCTCGTGGGCCGGAATTGGCCCCTTCAAGCCCCATAGCCTGTGGAGCATGAGCGTTATGGACATGCTTGCCTGCGGTCGCCCAGTCCTAGCGTTTGACGTCGCGTCCTTCCGCGAAATGGGCCTTCCGGACAACCTGTTGGTGCGCGACGAGGACGCCTTTGAGCAGGCCTTTCGTGGCCTTCTGACGCAGCGCCCGGAGGAGTCGGAGCGCCAGAGGTACCGCAACATCGCCGCGCTGTTCAATCGCCAAAGAATATCGGATGAGTTCCTGACACTGATTGGAGGGCTGTGAAAATGCCGGAATGGTTCTCGAAGCGGATAATCTATGGTCACGAATACGAGCGTCGCGTAAGGGTGGCTCTGGTGGGGTGTGGCGGACAGTCGTTCCGGAACCTGCTGCCTGCTTTCCACTATGCGCCCATTGATCTTATCGCCACTTGCGACATCGACGCAAACCGGGCGAGGGCCTACGGCCGCCGTCACGGTGCCGAGCGCAGCTATGGCGACTACCACGAGCTGCTGAATCGGGAGGCAGACCGGCTCGACGCCGTGTTTCTTGCCACCGGCTATGACCAGGCCGGCATGCCACTCTATCCCGCTCAAGCCACGCTGGCCATGGAGGCTGGCCTGCACGTCTGGATGGAGAAGCCGCCCGCGGCCCGGGTGGAACAGATTGAAGCGCTCCGCGAGATACGCGACCGCACCGCCCGTCAGGTGGGCGTTGGTTTCATGAAGATGTTCAGTCCGGCGGCGCGCAAGGCCTACGAGATAGTCCACTCTGCCGAGTTCGGCTGCCCGACCACCTGCTACCTCCGGGACCCCGAGATGCTGCCGCCGCGCGAGCACCGCCACGACTTGAGCCGCATGGTTTACGTACTGGACCACGTGGTGCACTCGGCGTCTCTCCTCCATCACCTGATGGGTCCTGTGCGGCGCCTCTACCTCGAGGAGGCGCCCGGCGGGGACTCTATGGTGGTTATGAAGTTCAGCAGTGGCGCCTGTGGCGTCCTGCACATGCCGTGGGGACAGTCCGGGCTGTGCCCCAAGGAGCGCTTTGAGGTGGTGGGGCAGGGGGCCAACGTTGTAGTTGAGAACAACCGGAGAATCATGTACTATCGTCGCGGCTACCCCGGCAGTGAACCGTTCGAGTATGGCCGCGTCGGCGACTTCACGAGCGCCAATGACTGCGCTCCCCTGTGTTGGGAAATCGAGTCGTACTCAGGACAACCGTTCAACATGCACATATTCTATCAAGGGTACGCCCAAGAACTTCTCTACTTCTGCCAATGCCTTCTGGAGAACCGGCCCGTGCGTATCGCCGGTCTCGAGGACGCCTGGCACGTCATCCGTTTCTTCGAGACACTCCAGCACGTCGGCGACCAACCTGTGGAGTTGCCAGAGGCCCCGGCGTGGACCCGTGTGGAGGACCGTCGGATTCTCACCCCTCAGGAGCGAGTATGACGGAGCGTGTGGACTTCGCCGATTTGTCTTGGATGCAGGTTGAAGAGCGCTTACGGCATGACATCAGGGTGGTGTTGCCGTTGGGTGCTACCGAGGAGCATGGGCACCTCAGCCTTGCCACCGACTCGCTGTTCATTGACCGAGTCACCCAAGCGGCATGCGCGCAAGCAGGAGTGTTAAGGGCGCCGGTGTTGCCATTCGGTTGCTCGGCCTTCGCAGCCTGCTTCCCAGGTTCACTATCCGTGCGCACCGAGACCCTCTGCCGGTTGGTGGGGGATTTGATCGACTGCCTCTACCGGCAGGGCTTCCGCCGCCTTATCTTTGTCACCGGCCACGGTGGCAACGAGGTCGTGACCGGTGTCCTCTCCGAGGCACAACTCGACCGGTCGCAGCTCGTGGCCTATTACCGCGATGGATGGCGGGGAATGCAGGCAACGGTCGAGCGGGTGAACCGGGAGCGTGGGTGGCCCGCCGCCGAACACGGGAGTTGGTACGAGGCATTCCCGTTCGTACGGGTCGGGCAAATCCCGGACGGCCAGAAGGTCTTCCCACTGGACGCCGACTTCCCGTCTTTCCCCTTAAATCCGCGCACGGCGCGCCGACACTTGGCCGACGGGGTCCACAGTGGACGATTCGACGCCAGCGACCCCGAGTTGATGAACCGCCTGCTGGCGGAGGCCATTGAGGACTTGGCACGCTTCCTTCGCCAAATTCCTCCAGGACCACCCGAATTATAAACCAAGATGCCTACATGTCCCAGATAAATCGCCTCTTCGAAATCCTGGTGGAGCACGAGCAGAAATTCAACCGCTCTTTCAGTTTCATCCCGAGCGAGAATATCCTCTCGCCCCTGGCACGGCTCGCATTCCTGTCCGACGGCTTCAGCCGCTACTTTTTCGACGAGAGGGAAGTGTTCGGCCGCTGGAGCTTTGAAGGGGGCAGTATCATCGGCCGGGTGCAGCAGGAGATCCTTGTGCCGCTGTTCCGGCGCATTGGGAAGGCCAAGCACGTCAACCTGCACCCTGTCTCGGGCCTGACAGGCATGACCCTGGCTCTCGCGGCTTTCGGGGGCGGTGCGGGATCGACAGTCGTCTCCGTCCCGACGTCGCACGGCGGCCATCCCGACACGCGCTACGTCTCCGAGAAGCTCGGCTACCAGGTGCTCGATCTGCCGTTTGCCGACTGGGCCCACGTGGACCTCGCGGCGCTCGGCCGGTTAGTCGCCGAGCGGCGCCCTGCGCTCGTCTATTTCGACCATGCCACGGCCCTCTTCCCCATGGACCTGGTAGCCGTAATCGGCGCGATCCGCGGCGCCGCCCGCGCCCCGCTGCACGTCCACGTGGACTCGAGCCACGTCAACGGTCTCGTCTGGGGCGGCCAGCTCCCGAACCCTCTGGAATGCGGTGCTGACACCTACGGCGGCTCGACCCACAAGACCTTCCCCGGGCCGCACAAGGCGGTCCTCTTCACCAACGACGACGCTGTCGCGGAGAGACTGATCCTCACCGCGGTGAATATGATCAGCCACCATCACACGGCGTCGGTGGTGGCGCTGGCGATCGCGTTGGTTGAATTCGCGGAGTGCGGCGGCGAGACCTACGCGGCCCGAATCCGCAGCAACGCCAAGGCTTTCGCGCGCGGGCTGCACGCCAGGGGCTTCCGAGTACAGGGCGAGGCTTGGGGTTTCACCGACAACCACCAGATATGGATCGACACGCCGGCGGAGTTCGACGCCTACGCGGCAGCCTCACACCTGTTCCAGGCGGGCCTCGTGGTGAACCCTTATAGCCCTCTACCGAGCCTTGGCGGCCCGGGCTTGCGGCTTGGGGTCAACGAGGCTACGCGCCTAGGCCTCCTCCCGGAGGATTTCGATGCCTTGGCCGACCTCTTCGCCGACCTGATGCTCGACAAACGCTCTGTGGCCGAGGTGGCGCCGCAGGTGGCGGAGCTTCGCCGACGCCATCGACCTGAGTTCTGCTTCCAGGAAGACGCCTTCGAGGCGAAATTGGTCGAACTTGCGGCGGCCTTTGAGGATGACCGATGTCGGCTGGGCCCCGGCCTCGGGAGCCTTTCCCAGGAGGGCTGACAGCTTGAAACTGCAGATAGAGGTTGTGGACGATCCGGCGCCACTGCCCGGCTTCGCCCTCGGTTGGACGGCGCTTGCTGCAGCCGACGCCGCCACTCCGTTCCAAACCTGCCCGTGGCACCTGGCTTGGTGGGAGCTGGTCGGCCGCCACGAGCCGGATGCCAAGCCGCACTTCGTCATGTTCTACAAGAGCGGACGGCTGTGTGCGCTGGCCCCGCTGGCCATCTGGCAGGTTGAGGATGGTCCGGTGGTCCGCTTTTCGTCGGACCCCTGGGCGGACTACCACGACCTGCTCGTGGACCGCGCGCAGGTCTCGCCCCAAGCGGTCTACACCGCCCTGCAGGAACACCTCCGAGAGGGCCTGGCCGCCTCCCGCTGGACGCGAGTGGAACTGCTCGAGTTGCCGGTCTGGTCGCCGCTCACTGCCTTTCTCACCGCGTTACCCGCAACGGCACCAACCGCTCGCATGGATCCGGGGACGGTTTGTCCGCGCCTCGACCTAGCCGACCCAGCCAGCTACCAACGGGCGACCGCGAAGCGGGAGTATGAAGTCAAGCAGCGCCGCCTCGAGCGGCGGGGCAGGCTGGAGTGTCGGCACCACACACACCAGGGGCACATCGCGGAGCGCATGCCGGAGTTCATGGCCATGCACTTGCGCCAGTGGCTAGGTCGGCCCGACTGCGGGCTCACCTTTGACCGGCCTGACATGATACGGTTCTACGAGGGCTGCGTTCCCCTTCTCGGCGCCGCAGGCCTCCTCCTGCTCTCGGAGCTTCTGCTGGACGGGCGGCCAATTGCCTACTACTTCGGGTTCCTCCACCGGCGCACGTTCTGGGGGTACCGCACGACATACGACACCAGCCTAAGAAAGCACTCTCCGGGTGGGGTGCTCCACCACCTTATGTTTCGGCACCTGTGGGAGCAGGGTTACGAGACGTTCGACTTCATGCGCACGGACCATCCCTATAAACGCCGCTATGCGAGCAGGATCTGCCAGAACCAAAAACTCATCTGGCAGAGGGCCGAACCGAGGCAAGAAACCAGATCGGCGAAAAATGGGCCTCCTCAGCAGAATCTGTGGGTAAGTGGCGGTTCAGGTAGTCGTCCAAGGTTGTGATAGAGAGCGGTTTCCATGGCATGATAGGTGCGAAAGCCATAGGATCTTCGGGTAACCACTCGGATCTTGTTGTTGAGACCCTCGACCGGACCATTGGAGATTTCCCCTTTGGCCCGAAACCAGTTGAGGATGAGTGCTTCGTGCGAGCGCAGCATGCGCGCGACTTTCCGCATCGGTTCGATGCGGCTGCGCAGAGCGCGCTCGGACCAGACACTCAGGAACGCCCGGGCCCAGCTCAGGGAGCGATAGCGCCAGAAGTCCTGAAAGGTCTCCTTGACCATCCACGCCCTGCCGGTAGCGAGCTTGGTGCGCAGCAAACCCCAGAGTTTGCGTTTGGCCTGCCCCCGGACGCGGTTGCCGCGACGCAGCAGTTTCCAACGCATCCGTTTGAGCTGGGCCGCCTGTGGCTGACCTTGCAGACGGTGGCACTCGGCGCGGCGCACTTGATCGACGGCTTCATTGAGGTGGGCGGTGATGTGAAAGCGGTCCAAGACGTGCAGCGCCTGTCCCACTTGGGCGGCGATCACGCGCAGGTAGGGTTTCCACATGTCACTGCAGACAAACTTCACCCCCTGGACAACCTCCGGTCCGAGCGTGGCCAACCCGCGACGCAACGCAGCTTGGGTCCGGCGGGGTCCAACCCAGAGCAACCGACGACAGTGGCTGTCGATCTGATAGATGACCGTCAGGAAGTTGTCCGCGCGCAACCCCTTGCCCCAGTGGATCTCGTCCACCCCGAGGGCTTCGACTCCTGCCAGGACACGGTGCGCCAGACCCCACTGGACATACCAATCCACCGACCGGTAGACCGCCTCCCAACTGACGCCGAAGGCCCGGGCCGTCTCGCGCCACGACAAGCGCCGCGCCCACCGCGCCAGGAAGTCCATCAGGGCGATCGTGACCGGACGTTTGCCGGCGCTCCAGGGGATGTGCTCGACCCCGATGCCGTGTTCCGGACAGTTCACCCGGCGGGGACAATAGTGGAAATGGGTGGCGACGCCCCACACCGGCACAAAGCGCCAGGATCGTTCGGCCAGTCGGTCGTAGCCGGGGGCCGGCTTCTGGCAATCCGCGCACTTGGCGGCCCTGGAGGCATGCGGTTCCACGTGGATCTCCAGGCGCAACGAGGGGCCCCGACCCCGCAGCCGAATCGTCCGATACACGAAGCCCGCAAAGTGTTGAATCTGGTTCAAGAGGGTCTTAACCTTGAGTTGAATAGCTGGTCTCCTGGTTGGTTGTTTGTTGCCAAACGATGGGAAACCCCATCCGACCACCGAAGACCAGCTATTTCTGCCTCCACCGCTGCGGTTCTTCCCCCCGCGCCCTCCCGGCGTCGGCCACCGACCCGTCCAGGCCCGCCGTCGCGTCCCCCCGGCCGCCCACCCCACGCTGCCTGCGCGCCGAGGAGAAGCGGCACGGGATCTGCCGGGGCGGCGAGCCCCCGAGTCCCCAGCTCGCGCCGCCCCGGCAGGTCCCGTGTGAATAAGTCCTCGGAGGACTTATTCAAGCGCCCCCGAATCGCCCGCCGCCTTCCCCCTGCCCAGTCTTTCTTCCCAAAGTCACCCACAAATTCTGCTACAGAGCCAAAAATGGATAACCACTTCGCCGCATCCGACCTCCACCTTGACGAGATCAGCCTGTTCTGGAAGCATGGCTTCCTCGGTTTACACGCACGCGCACCACGGCAGCCGCTGTTGCAGCGCCATGCGCCAATGGCACCTCCGGCTGTCGCCGCTAAGGCGGACCTACGACACGATGGACTTGGAGGGGATATGTCTCGTTCAGGGGGAGGACCTCTGTCGGGTAGTCTCGTCAGAAAAGGCGCCGGGTCGCAGCTACCTGTTCGACGCCAACAAACCACACCCGTGGAATCCGAATGGACATGCAGTAGAGCCGGATTTCTGGCTGCACGGCCCGTTTGCGCGGCTGTTCGTGCAAATCCGTAGGGTTTTGCTCTGGGACGGTAACGGGAGCTTAATCGCGGGAGACATGCCGGGGATTCCTAAGATCTACTGCGCCGCCTCACCCAGTGAGAAGCTTTGACAACTCCGATGCAACCACTACGCACAGCGTTCTTCGGCCGCACCTTCGCTCCTCTCAGCCTGCGGGGCCTGGAGCTTGCGCTCTCACGGAGAGATTTCGAAATCGTCTCCGTGACCTGCGGCCGAGGTGAGGCTACCCGGCACGAGGTTGGCCCCTTGCATGAAGTCGCGCGCGCCGCAGGCGTCGCGCTGATGACCTTCCGGGAGGTCCGCGAGCGCCTCCCCGCACTAGACCTCGCGATCTCATTTTCCAACCCGATCGTCTTTCCGGCGCAGTTCCTCGCATGTGTACGCCAGGGCGTCGTGAACATGCATCCGGCTCCTCTGCCAACGTACCGCGGCTGCCACGGCATCGAGCACGCGATTCTCAAAGGCGATCAGCGTTTTGGCGCGACGCTACATTACTGCGCTCCCGAGATCGACGCCGGGCCGGTCATTGAAATCCTATGGACCGAAATCCTCCCCCACCACACGGCCACCGACCTCTGGAACCGGATCGACGACCTCGCAGTAAAACTGCTGGAACGTAATCTACCGCCCCTGATCGAGGCCGCCCGGCGGGGCGAACGGTTGCCTGCCCACCCGCAGAACTCCCAACAGGCCCACTACTACAAACACTCTTCCCTGCCCGAGGAGGCGCTACTGGAGCTTTCCCGGCCATGGGAGGAGAACCTGCGGTGGATACGAGCCTATCAGCACCCCAGGCGGCGTCCGGCCTATCTCTGTTGTCAGGGCCACCGCATCGCGTTACGCTATGAGCGCGGCCGGGTTTACCTCGAGGAGGCAGAAACTAAATGCGCGACATCGTAGGCCTCCACCGTGGCCCCAGTCGCATCGACTGGCGGGCTTTTTCGCGGGCTAACCAGTTGCAGCGCCACCGCGGCCGCGACGCCTCTGGTTGCCTGCCTTGGCGGCGACCTGATCTTCTGGTCCCGTGCGGCGACGCCAACACCGTCTCATGCCTTCGGCTGGCGCGTCTCGGATCGAGGATGGAGGAGGCGTTCGACCTCGCCCCAGGCTCCCGGCGCTTGGTGATTCAGAACCTATCATCCCGCTCGCATCAGTCCGTGGGAACCGCCAACGGCCGCACCTGGCTGCTGACCACGCTCACCCAGGGCGGAGGGTCTTTGCACGGCAGGATGCCTCCCGGGGCGGCAGGCTTTGACCGCGAGACAGGCCTATGGCGAGCCCTCATGGTCTTGCTCTGGGCGCAGGGGGTGGACGTCGGGCTCCCGGGTCCGGTTCCCCCGGCGGCAGGAGAGCAGGGCCCAACGGTGGATCGCATTCCACTCGACCCGCGATGATCGCCAGACTGGAACCTCTGGAGCTTACGCAGCAAGCCGACTGGGACCGTTTTGTCGAGCGCTCTGCGAACGGGACTATCTTCCACACGGCGTGGTGGCATTCCGCTTGGGGGTGCGTGCCCGCCATCCACGTCGAAAGGGACACCAAGGGGGAGATAATCGCAGGTGCCGCCTACCGCCTCGGCCAACGCCACGGTGTTCGCGCGGTCGTGCCGCCGCCCCTCTCGCCCTGTAACGACCCGGTCTTTCGCGCTCCAACGGGGTCGAGGGCAGATCGGCACTTCTTTTTCAAGCGGTTGCAGTTCTCGTTCATTGCCGCATCTCCCGAGGCTGAGTACTGCGAGATCCACTTGGGTCCCATGATGCCCGACGCCCTAGCCTTCTCCGTATCCGTATTGGCAACCCCGTCTGGGCGGCGGGGACGGCGGGCGGGTAAGC
>CAZHUS010000150.1:0-15379 GCA_964535555.1 uncultured Verrucomicrobiota bacterium | reverse complement strand
AACTTGGGATAATCTGGCGCTTAGCATAAATCCTGTTATCCCAACATTGGGATAACAGGATCACGTGGTCAATGACCTCGATCTTCAGCACTTGGCCGGCACGGATCAGGTCGCGGGTCACCTTAATATCTGCCTCCGAAGGACTTGGATCTCCAGACGGATGGTTATGCGCCAGGACAATCGCCGCGCATCGCCGCGCGACGGCTGCAAGGAAGACCGTCCTGGGGTCCACAAGCAACGTGTCAAGTGTCCCTTGGGCCAAGTCGGCCACGCCGATCAAGCGCTTGCGGGTGTTGAGGAACACCACCTGCAGGTGCTCGACCGTGTAGAGCCGGTTCCGTTCGCGCAGGAGATTGGCGACGGCCTCGGGGTTGTCGAGCAACGGCGCCTCGGGAAGGCTCTCCTTGGCCAGGCGTTGCGCCAACAGAAACGCCGACTTGATCGCCGCCGCCTTGGACTTCCCCACACCCCTGACTCGCTGCAGTTCTTCAAACGACGCCTGGGCCAATGGCGTCAATCCCCCGTACTGCTCCATCAGCATCTGGGCCGGGCCCTTCCCGGCCAACGCTGACAGCAGTTCTTCGTTCTTCGCTTCCTCGTGTTGTTCCATCCCCGCCTCCTAGTGGGCGGGATGCTAACACGGTTTCCACCGCAAGGGAATCGCCCGGCCAAACGCCATCCCGATCCATCGCGGCGGCCCTGTTGACTCAGCCTGGTGAAACGGTGTATGCGATCAGACTGGAGCATCCGCTCCGCAGGCAGGTGTTGATTCCTGCATTCGGCCCGACGTGGGCCGGCCTACGAAACGATCTCCCTTGGGTGCGATGCGAACCCGCGTCCCACAACCAAGGGCAAGTCTCTCCGGCCGGCCATCACCTTGGTGCCGCCTGGCGCCCGGCTGGAGAGAAGTCCCATCGCAAGCGCCCGCCGGCTCGAACCCGGCAGCGGCGGCACCGACACCGAAAGGCAGTGCATGCACAACACCACGAACTTCAAGGCCACCGCCTTGGAGGACACACAGCTCCGGAACCTGGCCCCGAGCATCTTTGCGGCGGGACCGATGGCCGGAGTCTCGGACCGCTACACGTTCGTGCCGACAGCCCGGATCGTCTCCGGGTTGCGGTACCACGATTGGGTGCCGGTCGCAGTCGAGGAGCAACGCATCCGCAGCGAGCTTCGGCGGGGGTTTCAGAAGCACCTGATTCGCTTCCGCCTGGCCGCGCAGATGGAGTCGCTCGATGAATGGAACGTCGAACTGGTGCTGCTCAACTCGCACGACGCGGGTTGCGCGTACCAACTCCATGCCGGTCTGTACCGGCGGATTTGCAGTAATGGCCTCGTGCTTTCCTCGGAGAGCTTCGAGGCCATCCGGTTCCGGCACTCGGGACTGGAGCCGGAGGCCGTAGTGACGGCGAGCTTCCGGTTGATCGAGTACATGCCCCGCGTGGGCGAACTCGTGGACCGGTTCCGCAACCACACACTCGACGGCGAGGGTGCCCAGCGGTTTGCCGAACACGCCTTACTGCTGCGGTATCCGACCCTGGCGGAGGCGCCCGTGGGCGCGGCAACGCTGCTCCAGGCACGCCGATCGGAGGACGAAGGAAACGACGTTTGGCACGTGGTCAACCGCTGCCAGGAGTCCCTCGTTCGTGGCGGTGGCTCGGACCATCGGCACGATGCGCGGGGACGCCTGCGTTCGGTTCGCGCCCTGCGCGGCATCGACTCCAAGGTCACCCTGAACAAGGCGCTTTGGGGACTGGCCGAGCGGGTGACCAACGGCGAGACATTGCCCCACGTGGACAGCGTCACGCTGAGTGCCTGAGAGGTTCTGACGAAGGTTTCACGGCTTTGTGGATTGTGCCGCACATACAATCCTCACCGATTTACCAAAGCGGCCAAAACTCAAGAGCGCTCAATGTTTACAGGTGTCAAACGCATGTTGAGCATTTTCGAACGGCGGTACGGTTCGACAGCATTTCACGGCCCCTGATGTCGGCAAACGTCGGCAAGGTTCCTCCACATTCATGACTGCCTGTTGGACCGCCGCGAGGCACGCAGTTGGGGCCCTTTGCCTCCATGAATCGAGTCAACGTCGGCGCCGGTTGAGCATCCGCTCAACCGACGAGCAGGCGGGCGCAGTCGGGCCGCGCCCGGCCGGATGGCTGGCGTAGCGCGGCCACGTCGGACGTCCCATCTGACGAGACTCGTCTCGTCGCGCGCTTCGGTTGCGTTCGGTCCGCATGGGAAACTGGCGGGACGTTCCCACGATGCCCACCGCGGCGTTAGAGGACCTCGAACCGGAGACGCCAACGCGTGCGTTTCTCGCATCCAGCCCGTAGTGAATCCTGTGCCAGCAATGCGCCTGCGCCTGCAATAAGCGAGACGCAGGCACGTAATTAGCGTGGCGCGAACAAGGCGAATCCGCTGCCACCATCCCATCCCATTCTGCGGGACAGCGCTGGTGCGTTCCAGCCCCCTCGATCAGGGCCGCGAGGCGCTCGGGCTCCAGGTACCAAATGACCGAATCCGATTTGCCCTTTATATCGCTGCCAGAAGGTGAGGCCGCCTTGGTCGCGCTGGCCCTCGATCACCCCGTTGCCGCACGGGCGGCTTTCCTGGAGGCTGTTTGCGGCGAGGACAAAGCCCTGCGCGCGCACCTCTCCGGGGGGCACCGGGTCCCGCGGTGCCAGTTTCCCCGGCCTGCGTTGGACCGCCTGGTAGGAGATGACAGCACACACTCCCACCACGGCAGGACGCACACGCTGAGCCCAATGCCAACAACCGGCGACCGTCTGGACGTCGGCGGCTGGGTCTTCAGCATCGCATAGTGCTGGTCACCCCCCACCTGCCAGTCAGGTCCGGAAATGCCTGCGCGTTCCGGCCATGTCTTCACTCATCGCCGACGGCCCCCGCCCCCGAACGCCGGACGATTCCGTTGGAAGCTCTGCTGGCGCTGTGCCCCCTGTTGACGAGCCCTGAACTCGTTGTTCAGTTCCTGAAACCGTTGTTGGTCGGCCGCGGAAGGCTGCGCGTTACTCCGCTGGGTCGGAGTACCTCCTCCCGCTCGCATGGCAGAGGGGCCCGGGCTTGGACTCGCGCCGGTCGGCGGCCGCGTGATCTGCTCCCAACCACCCTCACCGTCCGGGCGGTAGTAGTTGCCGTCCTTGCTGGCGATGACATGGTCGTTGACCTTGATCACCCCCGCGTCTTCACCTTTGGCGCCGCTGATCTGCGCTGCCTGGCCGGTCTGAGGATTGTACACCGTGGCGCGGCCGGCCGTCCCTTGCTTGCCCGTCTCCTCATTGCCCCAGGTGACCTTGCGACCCGCACCCGCCGCACCGGTGTGCTCGTTGTAGAACGCTCCCCGGCCGCCGTAGGCGTAGTTGCCGGTATAGACATTCTCCACGGCGCCGCGCTGGCCCACCACGCGCGTGCCGGTGGTGGAGTTGTACGCCCGACCGTACGAGGTCGCCCATTCATTGCCCGTCCAGGCATTGTAGCCGGCGGCGCCCCGACTCACACCCGTCCACGGTCCATTCTGATGATAGATGTAACCGGTGGTGCCAGCCCAGCCGTACGGTCCCCACGCCGTGATCCCACCGTAGGCATTGTAGTAGGCCCCGTAGCAGGAGTACCAGTAAGGTCCCCAATACGGCGCGGGCGGACAGGCGCACCACCAGTAATAGTCGTCGGCCATCGCCCAACCCACGGCGAAGCCAAACGACCAGCCGACCCAGGGTGTCCAGCAAGAGTTGCAGCCGTAGCCGTACGTCACCGGATAGGACACGTACACGGTCGAGCCGACGTAAGCTGGATAGACGTACCCGGTGCCATACACCACCAGGCCGTCGGACCCGATCACAGTCCCGTAATACCCAGGGGTGGTCCCCACCCATACGGAATCGGCATCATACCGGTACACGCGCACATACACCACGTAGTGCAGAGGCGATCTGGGAGGAATCGAGTAGATGACGGCGGGTACCGTTGTTGCGACCACCCACGGCCCTGTGGCTGCGGTTGCCACGAACCACACCCCATTCTGGCAGGCATACCATGACTTACTTTCTACTTGGATCACCGGTGTCGGACAGTTCACGACGTACGACAACGGCGTGCCATCAATCGGCACCAGGCGCGGTGAGCCTTCGAATTGTGGGGGCGGGTCCATCCTGGCCTTGCTCCGGTCCACCTTGACCGTGCTCGGGATCTCGTTGGCGATGGCTGCTTCCTGCGCCTGGCGCGTGCCAGGCACCGAGGCCTTCACGTTCTCCTTCGGACTGTCATCCGGAATGGCGGCAAAGTCCTGCGGCAGGTCCGCGGCGGGAACAAACTCCCATGGCCCCTCAAATGCGGCTGCACGAAACCAACGCCCGGAGATCAGCACATACGTCTTCTGATCAGCCAGCGCCTTGAAGACGTGCGACACGGTGTTGGTGACGTACAGGAGTTGGGTCGGCGGGATGGGGGCCCACTGGGGCTCGCCCTGGATCACGATCAACTCCGTGGGCAGCGATGTAACGTACAGCGCGGGCATCGGCGTGGAGTGGAGTGATGGATTCTGTTTTGTCCGGGGGTCTTCCTGCCCCGCCAGCAGGTCCACTTGCCGGGCCTTGACGGCCTGGTACTCGGCCTTCTTAACCTGGGCCGGCACCTGCTGCGCCGGCGTCCACGGGCCGCCCAGCTTCGCCGCCTGCACGTAGCCGTCGAACAGGTGGAGGAAATGCCTGCCGGACTTGTCGCGCACGATGAGGGCACGCGTGTTGAACACCCGCTCCAACTCGGTGTCTTCCACCGGACGGTACACTGGCGGACCGTCCAGGGGCACCAGCAGCGCCGGCCGCGTGGAGAAGACGATTGCTGGGGGGGTGTTGTTCAGCGGTTGCAGCGCGACCTGCTGGCGGGCCTCGAGAATCGCCAGGCTGGCCTCCAAGCGGTCGAGGGAGATGTCCTTCATCTCCCGGGGGACCAGGGACCGCAGGGTCGCCACATACGCATCCGCCTGGACTCCCGCCGATGGGAAACTGGCCTGAGCGATTTCAAGCTGCTCCAGGAAGACCGTGCGCGCGGCACGGTCCACGCGCGTCTTGGCCGTGAGCTGAATCGTGCCAAACGTCGGTTGTCCCGGCGCACCGCGCGGCTGAACGGCGACGGCGCACACGGCCCGGAGTGTCGTGTAATCCCACGACTGAAGTTGCGGCTGGTAGAAGGTGTTGGTGACGCCGTCGCGGTAAACCACCCGCGGCCACTCAATCGGCGGTTCTGGTGCGGCGTGGATGATCGTCCCCGCCCAGAGGCACGCGGTGAGGCCGAGCAACCGTCCAGCAGTGACGACGAGGTGACAAGGGGGATTCATGAGGTGGACCTTCCGTTGAAGGGTTTACATCGGAGATCCTACCACGGACGCGCAGGAACAAAAGCGGTTCTTTCAGCGGTAGCGGCCACTCCGCCTGCGTCCGGTTGAGAAGCCCGAGGTGGGGAACTCAGCCCTCCGCGGGATCTCGTCGAGGCATGCAGGCGTTCGGGCTGCGCCCAAAGCGCTACGCGCCCTCTACCGGCCCAGATGCTCCAACGCTTTTCGCATCGGGCCGCTGGAGACCTTCATGAATCCAGTCATCGGGCGGTTCATTTCCAGGATCAGGAACAGGGCACTCGCCAACGCCAACGCGCCAACAAACATCACCGTGATCACCGTGGCATTACGCGGAGCGAGCAGCCCGAAGCTCCCGTACAGCATCGTCAGCCAGAAGAGCAGCACCACCAGGAACGGCGTCGGCAGCGGAATCTGCGCCTGCTCGATTTGGAGCCAGCGGGTGAGCAGCAGATCATTGCCGAGCTGTTGTGCCTGCGTCTGCAGAGCCCGCTGGGCATCGGTCTTCGGCTGGAGCGCCCGGATTCCCTGCAGCAGGTTCTCCATCCCCTGGCCGCTTTCGAAGGCGGTTAGCGCTGCATCCGTCAGGGGTTCTTCAGGCCAGAGCAGCTCGAGGGTGGCCGCGACGGCCTGACGCAGCCCCGCGCGGAGTTCCTTGGTTTCCGGGCCGTAGCTGAGCAACACGCGGTCCAGCAGGATGACCTTCGCCCCTCCATCGGTGATGGCTTTGTTTGTGGCATCAAAGTTGTTCTTGGCCGAGCCGACCAGCAGACCCAGCACCAACGCCGCCATCATGCTGATCATGCCCACACCCAGTTTGACCGCGTCCTTCGACTCGTTGCTCAGATGATGTTCGGGCAGCGCCTTGCGGACGGCCAACCCCAGCAACGTGCCTCCGAAGACGCATCCCGCGCTGGCCAGAGCGATGATCGTCGAGTTCATGGATTGCGGGGCCAAGAGTAGTAGCGGACCTCCTCCCGTGTCCATACCGGCGCCCAAGTCCCGGCCGCAAGCTCCAAAGACCCCGGCGCCCAGAGCGAAGGCCTTGAAAGCGAAGGCCCAACCCGCAGCCAAGACAGCGAAGACGGACGCCGACACCGAGCTACCGACCGGCTGCCGACCGAGTTCGTCGAGTTGAAGGAGACCAAGACCGGGCTGGTGACATTCCTGTTCCTGAGCGGGAAGGAGACGGCGGACATCGCCAGGGAGTTGTAGACGCCGTTCACGCTGGCACGGGCGCAGGCGGTGAAGATCGCGCGCCGGCTCACGGCCGGTGCGCGGCTCCTCCGGCGCGCGTTCGACCTCATGGCAGCGAAGTACGCGGCGGCGCGCCCTCGCCTCACAGGTCCCTCGGGAAACCCCGGGGGTTCGCCGTGTCCAGGCCGGCCTGAAGAACCGCGGCGTGACCAGCCGGAAACCGGTGCGACGTAGGTCGGAACAGGTGGGGCACGATTAGAACGCTGTCCGACTGCCACAGGCACGGCCGCTGCGGCCGGGCCAAGCACGGTTTGCCAGGCCCGACGAGGTCGGGCGCGCGCTGATCCTGGCAGGTTTGCGGGTCCGAACCGATCTGCCGTCCTGAGTGCAACCGGGCAATGCACATCATCAGCGTCACGAGCGACGCCCGACCGAGGTGCTTGAGACGATCCGCCGCCACTGCGGGTCATGGGAAGAGACGTCGGCTCGCGTTCCCCCGGTGCCGGCAGTGTCGGTGGCAGGCTGAGACCCAGATCGGGGCGGCACGCCCCCTCCTCGGAGCCAACTCGAGCCCGTTGAACCTTGATCGGTTTCTTCCGTTCGGGCAGTCTTCCGTGGCAGGAAAGACCAAATGCCTATCGGTCGAAATGTGACGGCGCGATAGAGGAGACATGATGCGCGAGCTCACGCCGGTCCTCGAGCAGAACCCGGAGATCTTGGTCTTCCTGTCCCTCGCAGCCGGCTACCTCATCGGGAAGCTCAATTACAGGGGCTTCGGGGTCGGCACGACCGCGTCGGTCCTGCTCGCGGGCATGGCGTTTGGGCAGCTTGGCTTACCGGTGCCACCCGTTCTCAAGAGCATAGGCTTCGCGCTCTTCGCCTTCTGCATCGGCTACCAGGTGGGGCCGCAGTTCTTCAACGCCCTGCGCAAGGAGGGAATGAACTATCTCGCGATCAGCCTGGTCGTCGTCCTGGTCGCGCTCGGCGCGGCGCTCGCCCTCGGGAAGATTCTGAATTTCGACGGTGGGACGACGGCGGGGCTGTTCGCCGGGGCCATGACGCAGTCGGCCGTGATCGGCACGGCGGACGGCGCGGTCGAGAGCCTGGCGATTTCCGCCGAGGCAAAGAAACTGCTCTTCGACCACATTGCGGCGGCCTACGCCATCACGTACCTCTTCGGCGTCGTCGGCGTGACCGTGTTCTTCAAGCTCTTGCCGCGGCTCCTGGGCATAAACCTGAAGGCCGAGGCGGCGAAGCTCGAGCAGGCCATGGGTGGGCAGCCCGCGGAACTCAAGCGGCCCGAACTCTTCGCTTGGTCAGCGCAAGTGGGCTTGCGCGCGTTCGAGGCGACGGGGCCGGGCGTTGTCGGGAAGACGGTGGGGGAACTCGAGCTTGAACTGCGCTTCCCGGTCAGGGGCTCCGTCTATCACATTCGACGCGGGGCGGCGCTGCTTCCCGCCGCGCGCGATGCCGTTGTCGAAGCCGGCGACGTGCTTGTGGTGGGCGGCAAGCACGCGGGTCTTGTCCGTGCCGCGGAGCTCATCGGGCGCGAGGTCGACGTGTCGGCGGTGACGGACATGGTGGGCGAGGCGGTCGCGGTCCACGTACTCAACCCGGCGTTGATTGGCTGCACGCTCGGCGACCTGAGCCGCGCCCCCGGGGCGCGCGGGATCTTCCTGTCGCGGATGACGAGGCAGGGGCACACGCTCCCACTCCTGATGGACACGGTGATCGCGAAGTGCGACGTCATGCATCTGGTCGGCGCCAGGGACAATGTTGAGCGCGCGGTGACCGCGCTCGGGTATGCCGAGAGGGTTTCGGTCGTCACCGATCTGGTCATGGTCGCCGTCGGCTGTCTTCTGGGAACGCTCGCGGGCATGATCGTGATTCCCGTGGCCGGCATTCCGGTGACGCTCGGCGCGGGAGGTGGCGTGCTGCTGGCGGGTCTTGTCTGCGGTTGGCTGCGCTCGGTGCGTCCGATGTTCGGCCGGATACCGGATGCCGGGCAGTGGCTCCTCAACGACCTTGGCTTGAGCCTGTTTGTTGCCTGCATCGGCCTGACGGCGGGGAAGGCGGCGGTGGATGCCTTTCAAGCCGCGGGCGTGTCGATTTTCTTTGCGGGCGTCGTCCTCGCGCTCGTACCGATTATGGTTGGCGCGCTCTTCGGCAGACACGTGCTCAAGATGAACCCCATCCTGCTCCTCGGCGCCTTGACCGGCGCGCGCGTTATTCCGCAGGCGATGCTCGCCCTGAAGGAAGATGCGGAGAGCGCGACGCCGGCCCTCGGTTTCGCGGCGCCGTACGCCTTCGCGAATGTCTTTCTGACGGTCATGGGAAGCGTCATCGTCAATATGATGCGATGACGCCGCGGGCGGTTCGGGCGGCGTCAACTTGACGGCAAGCTGCGCGTCGGTCAGCAGCTCGCCGCTGCGAACCGCGACAAGGCGTCAAAATGGGTACCGACCGTTGTCACGCAAGCCTGATGACCGTGAAGCCTCAGCAGGACGAGAGACCGCCGTCCATGCGAATGACTTGCCCGCAGATGAAGTCGGACGCGGGCGACGCCAGGAACAACACCAGGTCGGCGACTTCCACCGGCTCGCCAAACCGGCGTGAAGGGATGCGCGCCTTCATCGGATCGCCCTTGCGCGGATCGCCCCAGACCTGCCGGCCCATGGTGGTGAGGATGACCGTCGGCGCCACGGCGTTGGCCTGAATGTTGTACCGTGCCCATTCGGCCGCCATCGCCTGCGTGAGCAGGTTCAACCCGGCTTTGGACGCCGAGTAAGCGCCGTGCCCCTCGGGCGCCAGTACGCCCGCCAGCGACGAAATGTTGATCAGCTTCCCGCGACGCTGTTCGATCATCTTCGGCACCACCGTCTGGGCGAGCAGGAAGGGCGCCCTCAGGTTGACGTGCTGCGTTTCCTCCCAGTGTGCGACGGAACTCTCCAGCAGGTTCTCGACGAACACGACGCCGGCGTTGTTGACGAGGATGTCAACCGTGCCGAGAAACTCGAGTGCCTGCTCGCCGGCGAGGCGAGGCCCCTCAACGGTTCGCAGGTCGGCCTCGACGCTCAGGCAACGGCGTCCTTTCTCGGCGACGACCTGCCGGGTGGCTTCCAGACCGGCCGCATCCCGGCCGGTGATGACCAGGTCGGCGCCCGCGTCGGCGAAAACCGCAGCGATCTCCGCGCCCAGACCGCGCGAGGCGCCGGTGATGAGGGCGCGTTGGTTGGCGAGGGTGATGCGAGAAGTGTAGTTCGGCATGGCGAGGCTTCTCTGGTGTCTGTCGGAGCTGGTCGGTGGCCCGTTGGTTGAGGCCACGCTATGCCCCGTCTGCTTCCGGTCAAGCGATTTGGGCGACAGCGATTTAGGCGGAACCGTGCCGGTACGTGTGGCGTGTCGGGGCATGGCGTGAGCCCCCGCGAGTCTCGACGCTGCAGCGGTCAGCGTTGTCGCCAGGCCGCGGGCTCCACCGCCCGCCGTCCGTCTGACCTTCAACCATCAGCGTTTGACGACCAGCAATGGCGTGACTGAACTGTCCAAGACCGCCAAAGAAGAAGAGCAGCAACACCTTGTTGGCCGCGGCGCCAGGCAGGCAGCTCGTTCGTTCAACCAGCCCGCGAATTCGCGCTTGAGTGGAGCGCTCGATCTAGGAAAATCCTCCACCCAACCACACGATGAGACAAAACCGGGTCAGGAAGCTCGTCGCCCTGATGTTGGGGACGGGATTTTGGCTGGTGACCGCCCACGCGCAGCCGCGGGAGCCGCACTATGAGGCTGCGCGGGCTGCCCTCGCGAAGGGTGACAGCGCCCTCGCCCAGCGCGAGTTGAAGCTGTCCCTGCTCGACAACCCGCTCCAAGCCGAAGTGCACTTCCTGCTCGCCTCTTTGCTCGGAAGGGAGGGGGATCTGGACCAGGCGGTTGTCGGATTTCAACAGGCCCTGACCATCGAGCCGAACAACGCCGCGGCACGGTACAATCTGGGTACCGCCTTGCTGGAGCGTGGCGAGGTGATGCCCGCGGCATGGATGCTCGAGGAAGCCCTCACGCTCCGCCCCGACCATGTCCCGTCCTACAACAACCTCGGCAAGGCCTATTTTCTGGCCGGCCTTCCCGAGCTGGCGGTGGCCAGCTACAGGGAGGCGCTGCGGTATGACCCATCGAACGCGGTCGCGCTGCGGAGCCTGGCGGTGTTCGAGCGGAACAAGGGTGTCCAGCGACCCCCTGCGGCGGACGAGGCGTGGAGGCCGGCATCACGGCCGGGAGCATCGATCCTTTCGGAGTTGTACCTCGCCGCGGCGGACGGCAAGGGACAAGCTCCAGTTGCACCGGCGGCACCATCCCTCGCCGTTGGCGGGCACCTCGCGGTGGAGGGGGCGGACATCGAGGCGTTCCGGGAGCTCGTCCGTGATCTGCCACACGTGACGGTGGAATCACGGGGTGGCCGGCTGACCCTCGGCGGGTGGACGAGCGGACCGAACGAACGGAAGCTGCTCGACAAGATCGTGGCCACGCGGTCCGAAGTGCTCGACCTCACCACGGACGACCAGGGCGATCCCCACCGCCTGATCGAGGTGGACGCCACCATCTTCAAAATCCTCGGGCTGGATTCCGAAAGCGCGGGGCACAATTTTCTGCGTCGGGTCTCGGTCAACGCCTCGATTGCCGATGGCGCACTGGCCGCGTTCAACTGGATGTACACGGCGGCCATCAGTTACGAAGTCAACATCGCGAACGTCTCGGAGCAGCGGGTGGCGTTCCTCGCCCGGCCTCACCTGACCACGCTGAGTGGCTCCTCTGCCAAGTTCACCGCCGGCGGGGACATTGTGTACGTGGTGACCGGCCTCAATTCCGGCGACATCAAACCCTATCCGTTCGGGACGACGCTCGAGGTCACGCCGACGCTCCTGCGCACGCGCGGCGAGGACGGGCTGCCGCGCGTCCGCCTCTCAATCGTGGCCGGACGCCGCACGGTGCTCCCGCTCCAGGACATCCCCGGGGTGCCCGCCGACACCGCCACGGCGTTTGAGAACGTCTCAGTCACCAGCGAAGCGGTCCTGGGTCTCAACCAGACCCTGATCCTGACCGGCATCAACCAGCGGGAGCAGCGCACTTTCCGGTCCGGGGTTCCCGGCCTGAAGTCCATCCCGGTCATCAAGTACCTTTTCTCGGAGAAGAGCACCAGCGTCTCGGATCTGGCGATCATCATCCTGCTGACCCCCCGCGACCCGGCCTTCTGGGACGAGCAGACCAAGAAGGCCACCGCTGCGTTTGTCGAGAAGCGCCGCGCCTACGTCCAGGCGACGCGGGGCACCGCGGAGGATATGCAGCGGTTCAAGGAGCGTTATCCGGACTGGGACCAGCTCGCCCCCAACCGCTTCGCCTCCCACTTCTTCCTGATGGAGAACAGCGACGCCTACCGTCGTGTGAGCGGCATTGACCTCGCCAGCGAAGACCTCGATTTCGAGCTCCTGGGCAAGCAGCCCAAGAAGAAGCAAGCGAAGCCGTAAACGTAATTCGGCGGCTTTGGCCGAACCGTGAGGCGGTACGGCGAGGCTCCTGGCGGGCTGCTGTCCCGGAGAGGTTCTCTCGGCCCGCCCGGACGCTCCTCGGGCTGCGGAATTCCCACCCACTGCGCGGCGCACGCGCGGTGCCTGGGCGCGGCATGCTCATGTCACGAAGACGGTGTTTAGGGGCGGCAATTCCAGCGCTGTGTTGGGCCAGGGTCTCAAGGTACACCGCACGGTGCCTCACTGGTTGGGCGCTAACGCGGACCCGCACTGACCCTCAGCAAAAACCACGTTCGCACGCGACCCTTGCCCTTGACCTCCACCTCGCCACGTTCCTCGAACTCGAACGTGCCGACCGTAGCCTGTCGGGTCGCGTCCGTCACCTGAACGCGACCGGGTACGCCGCTGGATTCCATCCGACTGGCTGTGTTGACGGTGTCGCCCCACAAATCATAAATGAACTTGCTCCGACCGATCACACCGGCCACCACGGGCCCGGTGTTGAGCCCGATGCGGATTTCGAGGGCGGTGTTGTGCGCCTGATTGAACTCGTGCACGGCATTCAGCATCTCCAGCGCCATGGTCGCCAGCACGACCGCATGGTCGGGGCGCACTTCCGGCACACCACAAACGGCCATATAACAGTCGCCGATGGTCTTGATCTTCTCGACGCCATGCTGCCGTGTCAGGTCGTCAAAGCGAGTGAACAGATCGTTGAGCATGTCCACCAGCGACTCCGGCGACATGCCTCCGGAGAGGATCGTGAAGCCCACGATGTCGGCAAAGAGTACCGTCACGCTCTCGTAGCGTTCTGCGATAGTGCTCGCGCCACGCTTCAGGCGTTCGGCGATCGGAGCCGGCAAGATGTTCAACAGGAGCCGCATGTTTTCCTTGTTGAGCCGGTCAATGGTCAGATGCGTCCGAACCCGGGCCAGCAATTCGTGGGCGTTGAATGGCTTGCCCACGTAATCGACCGCGCCCAGCTCAAAGCCCTTTACGATATCCGCCGTTTCGGTCTTCGCGGTCAGGAATATGATCGGGAGGTCCCGCCATTGCGGCGAGGCCTTGATCTGTCGGCACGCTTCATAGCCGTCCATCTCCGGCATGATCACATCCATCAGTACGAGGTCAGGGCGAATCCTCTCGATCACCTGCAATGCCTTGCGGCCGTTGGTCGCCACGCTGATCTGGTACCCGTGCTCCTTGAGGATCGCGCTCAGCGTCTGGATGTTGGCCGGCCTGTCCTCGACGATGAGGATGCGGCCACTGGTGGCGGCGGCGGTCGTGCTCATGAGGTCAACAGTCCCTTCTGGCGGGCGGCTGATTGGAGCCGGACCAGCGCCTCTCCCAGGGCAAAGCCGGCGATCTCCTGTTCGAACGCGGTGAAGGCCTCGCCGGCCATCCAATTGCAAGAGTGGACTTGGGGATCGAGGTGATGTTGTGGCCAGTCGCGGCACTAAACTGCTCGACAAAGGCGCTCACCAGCATGGGGATGTCCTCCGGACGTTCACGGAGGGGCGGTAGGCGAATGGGAAAGACGTTCAAGCGGTAGTACAGGTCTTCCCGGAATGTTCCGGTGCGCACGGCTTTGGCGAGGTCGCAGTTGGTGGCCGAGATGATGCGCACGTCTACGGAGATGGGGGTCGGGTTGCCCAAGCGCTCGATCTGCTTCTCTTGGAGGACGCGCAATAGCTTGACTTGAACCTCGGGCGGGAGTTCGCCGATTTCATCCAAGAAGATGGTTGAGCCTTGGGCGGATTCGAAACGGCCAATCTGTCTGCTCAGGGCTCCCGTGTAGGCGCCTTTCTCACGACCGAAGAGTTCGCTCTCAATAAGGTTGGAGGGAATGGCCGCGCAGTTAACCCGCACCATGGGCCGGTCGTGGCGGGGGCTCAAGTCGTGGATGGCGGCGGCGACGAGTTCCTTGCCCGTTCCAGTCTCGCCCAGCAGCAAGACAGACGCATCGGTGGGCGCAACCTTTTCTGCCTGAGCTAACACCTTCTGGAGGGTGGGACTGCGGCCGAGAATCTCCGGGTGACCGTGCAAGAGTTGGAGGTCCTGGCGCAACGAGACATTTTCCGCCTCCACTTTCTCCTTGAGCGCCTGGACTGTCTTGAGGGCGGTGTGCAACGCCTCTTCAGTGTCCCGGCGGGCCAGGGCATTGGCGAAGACCTCCGCGATGAGGCGCAGACGGCAGACGAGCTCGTCGGGCCATTGCCGTTCGGCCCTGACGGTCCCAAACGAGAGTGCGCCGATGGCCTTGCCGCCGACCATGAGAGGAAGGGCCACGAGCGATCTTGTCCCCGCGTGGCGGAAGGTCGCCTTGTCCATGGCAGCTTCGGCGGGCAACTCGTCAACGGAGGAGAATCGGACTGTTTGGCCGCTCAAAATCTGCTGTGTCGCCCAAGGAACCAGCTCCTTTGGGGGAGAGTGCGGAACGGGCGGGCTTTCCGGGGTGGCCCATGAATGGGTGAACTGTGGCTCTCCAGATTTGTCGGGCTGCCCCAGCGTGCTACGGTCGAGTCCGAGGGCTTCACAGATGCGCCGCTGGGCTTCCTCAATTTCGCGGTCCAGCGCCTCAGCCGGAAGGCCGACAAACCGGGCCGAGAGGTCCGCCAAGAGGGTCTCGAACCGGATGCGCTCCTCCAGTTGGGCGCGCAGATCATCTTGGGGCGGAGTCATAAGCGCTCAATGGCCGGCCGGCCGAGCGACAGCGCTGTCCGCCAGCGGCGGCACGGTTCACCGCGCCCGGAGGCAACGGCATTTCAAGCCCGAAGTGAACCCCACTCACGTTGGTAAACTCAACCCAATTCCCCTGGCCAATCGCTCTGGCCCCGTGAGCAGGCGACCCGACCGAAGATGCACGAGTTCCACCGATATCGTCTCAGCCAAACGATATCCCTGACAGCGCAACGGGCATCCAAGCTCAAGGTTTTGAGCTCGGCAGCGACTCCCGGGGCTCTAGCAGCGTACTACTCCTGCCGTGGGAGTGTCGGTGGTGCATCCCGGTGGCCATCCAGAAGGTGAATTGGCCGCTCGGGGCCATGACCAAGGTGTTCCATGCACGGGCGAAGATCGCGAGCCAGACCCTCCCGGCCCGCAGACACCCAAAGGTGCGCTCGATCACCCGGCGCCGTGGTCAGACCTTGAACCCGCGTTCGCTCGCCAGTCGCCGCACGATCTGCACGACGCAGCGAGTGGTGCGTGCGACTCAGAGCACATCTGATTCACATGCCGGGCGCGTGCGTGTTGCTTCGGCAAGCGTGCGAAGCGGTGAAATCGGCGTCCGCTGGTCGGA
>CAZHUS010000149.1:0-15603 GCA_964535555.1 uncultured Verrucomicrobiota bacterium | reverse complement strand
CCGAAGTCGCGAAGCGCCTGGAGTGCGGGGGTTCACCCCCGCTTTTCGGAGCCGGTTCATTGGGAGCGACCTGTTCCGCTTGGACCTGCTCTGTGACCATGAGCCCGTTTTCCAGGGTAGGGCGCGCGGTCGCGGGCGCGCCGGATACGGCGGGCAGCGGAGTGCCCGCCCTACCTGGCGTAGGGCAGGCTTTCGGGCCTGCCGGTGCGCCGGACTGGCGTGCGGGGTGGCGGCGGGTGGAAAAAGCACAATACTATTGACTGACCCCTTCGGCGGGATTGACCGCGCCCGCGCCAGCCCCTATGGAATGCGGATGAAGATCGCGCTGTTCGGCGTGCCCGGGATCACGGCAGGCCGGCACCATATCAAAGACCCGCGCCTCGATGAGATCGACAGACTCGTCGAAGCCAAGAAGAAGACCTACGCCCAGGCCGATGTCGTCGGGGAGGACGAGACCCTCACCGCCGACGCCATTCTCACCACCCGCTCCGCTCTGGCCGATCTCCTCACCAAGGACCTGGATTTTGTCGAGGCCCGCCTTGGCCGAAACCCGGCTCCGGCGGAGAAAGCCGTCCTGGACAAGCTCGCCGAGGCCCTGATCAGCGAACGGACGGTCCTGCAACAAGGCCTGGCGCCGGAGGAACTCCAGGTGATCGCCGCCCACAATTTCCACACGCACAAACCGGTGGTCGTCGCCGACGAGGCCGAACTCCAAAACCCCGAGGCCCTCCTGTTGCGGACCTTCCGCGAGGCCGGCGGGATCAGTTTCCTCACCGTGGGCGGCAAGGAGAATCGCGCCTGGCCCATTCGAAGTGGCACCTCCGCCTGGGAAGCGGCGGGCACCATCCACACCGACATTCAGAAGGGCTTCATCCGCGCCGAAGTGATCAGCTACGGCGACCTCATCGAGTGCGGCGGCGAGACCGAGGCCAAACGCGCTGGCAAACTGCGTCTCGAGTTGAAAACCTACGTGGTCCAGGACTGCGACATCCTGAACTTCCGGTTCAACAAGTAGCGCCCGTCGCTGACGCCCTCGCGCGCGCCCCGCTCGCTCGACCACACCGCCGCGCTGTCCTACTCTCTCCGCACGATGTCTTCTGAGACCGGAACCTTGACCATTGCCGGCAGGTCCTTTCGCTCCCGCCTCTTCCTGGGCACGGGTAAATTCTCGTCCCCCGAGATGATGCGGGACGCGCTGGCCGCGAGCGGCGCGGAGATCGTGACGGTGGCGCTGCGCCGTGCCGACCTGAGCGGGCGGAAGGATCCCTTCGCGAACATCCTCGAGTTCATTGATCCCCAACGGTACCTGCTGCTGCCGAACACCAGCGGGGCCATGAACGCCGAGGAAGCGGTGCGCCTCGCGAAGCTTGCACGCGCTGCCGGCCTGCCCCACTGGCTCAAGCTCGAAATCCATCCGGATCCTCGCTATCTCCTGCCGGATCCGGTCGAGACCTTGCGCGCCACGGAAGTCCTGGTGAAAGAGGGCTTCGTGGTGTTGCCGTACATCAATGCCGACCCGGTCCTGGCCAAGCGTCTGCAAGACGCGGGCGCCGCGACCGTCATGCCGCTCGGTTCGCCGATTGGCTCCAACCGGGGGATCCAGACCCGCGACCAGGTCCGGATCATCATCGAACAAGCCACCGTGCCGGTGGTTGTGGACGCCGGGTTGGGCGCGCCCAGCCATGCCGCCGAAGCGATGGAACTGGGCGCGGATGCGGTCCTGGTGAACACCGCCATCGCCGTGGCCTCGGATCCGCTGCGAATGGCGCGCGCCTTTCGGGACGCGGTCGAGGCCGGACGTGCGGCCTTCGAAATCGGCCTGGCGTCGCCGCAGACAACCGCCAGTCCCACCAGCCCTTTGACCGGCTTCCTCGACAACGTCTGACCCTCGCGCCCCGATGAACCGTCCGCCTTTGCCGTTCGTTCGCGTGCAGCAATTGCTCAAGCAGGCGCGGAAGCGGCGAGTGCTCGTCCTCGGCGACGTGATGCTCGACCAGTTCACCTGGGGGCGGGTGCAGCGCATTTCGCCCGAAGCGCCGGTCCCGGTGGTCGAGCTTGACCATGAAAGCTTCATGCCGGGTGGCGCCGCCAATGTCGCCCGCAATCTGCGCGCCCTCGGCGTGCCCACGGAGTTGCTCGGCGCCATCGGCCGGGACCCCGCCGGTCGCGTGCTGGGTGATTTGCTCATCCGGGAAGGCGTCGAGTGCTCCGGCCTGCTGACGCACGCGAATCGGCCCACATGCGTCAAGACCCGCATCATCGCCAATCGCCAGCAGTTGGTCCGGGTGGACCGGGAGGCGCGCGGCGATCTGGACGCCGCCTCCGCCCGCAAACTCCTGGCCCGGGTGGTCGCACGCCTGGACGGGGCGGATGCAGTGATTGTGGGGGATTACGGCAAGGGAGTGGTGACGCAGGGACTGCTCGACGGGATTCGCGAGGCATGTCGCCGGCGCGGGATCTGGCTGAGCCTCGATCCGAAGCCGGTGCATCACCTCGATCTCCGCGGGCTTTCGCTCCTGACGCCGAATCGGAAGGAGGCATTCGAATTGGCGGGCACACCCGACCTGGTTTCGGGTGAAGGCGCGTCGCCGGGGGGGAGCGTGTTCGCGGTCGCGGAACGGTTGCTCGAACGACTGGCCCCGGCGCTGCTCCTGATCACGCTGGGCGAACACGGCATGCTGTTGTGTCAACGCGGTGTTCGCCCCGTGCACATCCCCACCCGGGCGCGCGAGGTGTTCGACGTCTCCGGCGCCGGGGACACCGTGATCGCGGCGTTCACCCTGGCCATCACCGCCGGGGCGGCCCCGGCCGAAGCCGCCGAGTTCTCCAACCACGCCGCGGGCGTGGTGGTTGGCAAACTGGGCACCGCCGTGGTCACGCCGGACGAACTGCTCGAGAGCTTTCTCACCGACCTGTAACCCACCGCCGCTTGCGGCCATCCCCGCCTTGATCGCCGGCGATTACGAACTGGTCCAGTTGCCCAACGGGGTCTGGAGTGTGCATGCGCGTCGCGAGGCGGAGACGTTCCATCCGGTCGTGGGACCAACGGCGGAGGCGGAGGCGCTCTATCTGCGGCAGCTCCGGTTGCGTGAGCGCCTGTCCGCTCATTCGGGCGAGTTCGTGATCTGGGACGTGGGGCTTGGCGCTGCGGGCAACGTTCTGACGGTCCTGAGGGCGACCGCCGCCATTGCTACTCGGCTGCGGATCGTCAGTTTCGACCACACCCTGGCGCCCCTGGAGTTCGCCCTCGAACAGCAGGATCGACTCGGGTACTTCGGCTCGGCCGTGGGACCAGTTCGCGAGCTCCTGGCTTCCGGACAGGTCGCCTTTGCGAACGGCAACCAGCAGGTCACCTGGGTTGTCCACGTGGCCGACTTCCCGGCCCTGCTGGCGGGTCCAACCGCCGCCGCGCTTCCGAAGCCGCACGCGATCATGTACGACGCCTTCTCGCCGGCGACGAATCCGGACATGTGGACCCTGCCGCACTTCACAAACCTGTTTCGTCTCCTGGACCCGATGCGGCCTTGCGCACTTCCCACGTATTCCCGAAGCACGCTGCTGCGGGTCACGCTCTTGTTGGCAGGCTTCTACGTGGGGATCGGCGAGGCGACCGGCGAGAAGGAGCAAACCACGATCGCTGCCAACCAACTTGCATTGCTCGACCAACCCCTCGATGGCCGCTGGCTTTCGCGGGTGCGGCGGTCAACCAGCGCCGAACCGATGCACGAGCCGAAGTACCGGCAGGCGCGCTTGAGTTCGGAAAGCCTGGATCGGCTCGAACGGCATCCGCAGTTTGCGGCGTGACGCCGGTGCGCGGGAGAGGCTTTGCTGGTCGCGAGCAGCCGGTGGAGTCAGGGCCTGGCTGGCGTGGCCAGGATCTTGAACTGGTTGCTGCCGCCCAACACCGCCTGGCCTTCAATCCGTGAGTTGCTGAACAGGTACTCGAGACCGCGCTGGTCCGTGAGCCAGGCGGTCTGGTCCGGAAGCAGGGGCGCGCCGGCGGTATTGCTCAGGACCAGGTTCCCGGCGACCACCATCCGCTGCTGGAGGCCGCGGTTCGTACCTGTGGCTTCCACAGCGACCAGCGTGGGAACCGGGGGACCTTGGGGGGCCACGGCCGGACTCGGCCGACTGGTGCGGACCGCCCCTCCGGTTGTCGGCCGCGTTGGGGAGCGGTCTGCGGGCACCCGCAGCGGCGCGTCAGTCAAAGCCGCCGGCCGTGCTTCAGCCGACGCGAGGCTGAGCCTGGCTGGATAGACCGAGCCGTCCTCGTCCACGATTTGAAACCCGCCGCCGGCCTGCTCCAGATGGAACGAGTTGAGCGCAGGACGCCGGGGCTGTTGAGGGTTTTGAGTGAAGAGCACCTGGATTGCGGCCGGCGCAGCTCCCGGGGCGGAAGCGAGGGCGGTCGTGGACCGGGAGGCGGTCGCCAACTCAGGCCGGCTTGGCTCCGGCGATCGCCGCCGTGTTACGGGCTCGCCGGGTGCAGATGCGGCAGAGGTTGGCGTAGGGTGGGCGGCGGTTGCGGCCAAAGGCGCTGCGGAAGGGGCGGGCATTGGGGCCGGAGGAGCGGCTTTCGGAAGAGTGGTAACCACGGTCAGCGCAGGCGGGTAATTGTCCCGCATCTCCCGGCCACTCGCCGCGGGAGCGGGTATGGCGGGCAATGGCGTGGGGCGCGGTTGCTCAGGAGTTGTTGGCGCGTGTTCGATTCGGCGCGATGCAACCTGCGAGGGCTCCGAGTTGGGCCACAGCCAGACCAACGCGGCGACCAGCAGCGTCCCGAGCAATCCGGCGACTTCCCAACGCCGCGTCAGAAAGAACACCGCCCGCTTCCACGCCGGCAACGGCGCGGAACCGTTGGTTGCGTTGGCGCGCTCGATTTCCTCGTGCAACCGGCGGCGGACGTGCGGCGGCATGACCTGGCCGCCACTCAAACCCGTTCGACGCCTCGAGGCATAATCCCTCAAGGCTTGGTCCATGCGGGCGGCCGCCTGCTGTTCGCTCTCGTTCGTCATGTTCCCGGCTTCAGGTTAGACGGGTTCTTGCCCGGCGTTCCCCCGGTCAGTGTCGGACCCGCCAGCACGGCCAGGCGCGCCAGACATTTGTGCAGTCGCGATCCGGCGGCTTTCACGGTAATGCCGAACTCGCGTGAGATCGCCTCGTAACTCAAGTCGCCGAAGTACCGCAGTTCAATCAGCGTCCGACACGGGTCGCCGAGCGTGTCGAGCGCGGCGCGGAGCAGGGACCCGGTTTCCGACAACGCCAGCGTTTCGGCCGGACCCGCCGCGTCACTTGGCACGTCCGCGGTCAGGCCGGTTTCGGGGTGCGGTTCGTCCAGGGATCGGGTGGGCTGCCCGCCGCCCCGCTTGGCCGCCTGGCGCTTCTCGACGAAGTCGCGCGCTTTGTTCATCGCGATGCGGAAGAGCCAGGTCTGGATCGCACTCCGCCCCCCGAACGAGGCCAGGCTGCGCACCGCGGACAGGAAGACTTCCTGGCAGAGATCCTCGACGTCTTCCGCCGAGAAGTCCGGGCTGAATTGAAAGAGGAAGCGGGCGACCGGGTCGTAGTGCCGGTTGAACAGTTCGTCCCACGCCGCCGGATCACCAATCCGACACCGGGCAACCAGGTCTGATTCGGTTTCGGCCATCGAACCGGCAAAAGATTTTGCTTTTGCGAACCTTGTGTTTCACCGTTTTCGCCATGACGAAGGCGTTGGCCCTCATCTTCTATGAAAACCTTCTGACCGGCAACCAGTTGCTCAACCGGCTCAACGATCTCGACTACCGCACGCTGGTGACGGGCGACTTGGGACGTCTCCACGAACAGGCGGTCAGCGAGAAGCCCATCGTCATCATCGCGGAACTGGGCGCCCTGGGCGAACGCGTCTGCGGTGTCATTCGCGGGCTTCGCTCGACGCCCGAGACGCAGCACATCCCGATCGTCGGCTTCACCTCACAGAAGCAGCCGAAGGAAGCGGCCCAGGCGGCCGCCCAAGGCCAGGCCGCCGGCGCGACTCTCGTGGTCGGTGAAGGCGCCCTGGTCACGCACCTGGGACAAGTGTTGGACCAGGCCTTGCGCGTGGACTGAGACGACAGACTAGAATCCTCGACCGCTCCGCGGTCGCAGCGCCGACGAACTCCCGGGCACTTTCCTCCTGCCTGCGCGCTTGCGCTGACCGCGCCCCTGCGGCACAACTGGGGGCATGAACGTTGCCCTATGAACTCGCTGCACCCTCCCCTGAACCGGCGCGACTTTCTGACCGGTCTCGCGACCGCGAGCGCTTCCCTGGCGATGCTCCCGTCCGGCCTGACCCAGTCGTCGCCGTCCCGGACCAAGCTCGGCTTCGACAACTTCTCGCTCCGCGCCATGGGCTGGAAAGCACCCCAGTTCATCGATTACGCCGCCTCGAAGAAGCTCGATACGCTGTTTATCACCAACCTCGATGCGCTCGAGAAGTTCGATGACGCTTACCTGCGGGAGGTGAAGGCGCGGGCCCAGGACAAGGGCGTCGATCTGCTCCTCGGCTCCTGGAGCATTTGCCCCACATCCAAAGCCTTCCGCAATACCTGGGGCACGGCCGAAGAGCACCTCCGTCTCGGTCTGCGACTGGCCAAGGGTCTCGGGTCCCCGGTGTTCCGCTGCGTGCTGGGAACGCGGGAAGACCGCAAGACCGAAGGCGGAATCGAGAAGCGGATCGAGGACACCGTGAAGGTCTGCCAGGCCGTCCGCAACCAGGCCCTCGACGCGGGGGTGAAGATCGCGATCGAGAACCACGCTGGCGACATGCAGGCGTGGGAAGTGATCACGCTGATCGAAGCCGCAGGCAAGGACTACGTCGGGGTCACCTTCGATTCCGGCAACGTCACCTGGACCCTCGAAGACCCGGTGGACAGCCTGACCCAGCTCGCTCCTTACATCCTGTGCACGCACATTCGTGACTCGATGGTCTGGGAGACCGAGGAGGGTGCCAAGGTGGCGTGGACGGCCATCGGGGAGGGATGCAACGACGCCAGGGCATTCTTCGCCAAGCTGGCCGAGCTGTGTCCGGGCATGCCCGTGCACGCCGAGATCATCTCCGGCTTTAGCATCGATTTCCCCTATCTAAAACCGGAGTTCTGGGACACCTGGCCCAAAGCCAGGGGCGCCGCTTTTGCGAAATTTCTGGCTTTGGCCCGCAAGGGCAAAGCGGTGCCGCCGTTCCGCCCCGGCGAAGGCCAGGACCGCCGGCTCGCCGAGCAGGAGTACCAGAAGGCCGAACTCGAGCGCAGCCTGCAGTACTGCCGCGAAGTCATCGGACTCGGCCTGCAGCGCGGCTGAACGTGCAGGTAGGGCGACCTCTCCGAGGGTGCCGCACGGTAGGTGGGTAGGTAGCGCGACCTCTCCGAGGGCGCCGCACGGTAGGTGGGTAGGTAGGGCGACCTCTCCGAGGGCGCCGCAGGCGAACGCTTGCCGCGCGCTTCGGCACTATTGCGGGACCCCTTGTGGCGGCGCTAGGATCACCGGTGTCACGCGGTCGGCGCCGCCTTTCGAGCGATTCCAACGGCGGTTCCCGTGTGCTGGCCTCCTGTGCAAACGATGATTGAGTCTCCCTGGTTGCGCCATCTTCCGGCCCTCGCCGCCGGCGCGGGTGGCATGGCCCTGATCTTCTGGCTGACCCGGGGCCCGTCCCAGCCTGTAATCGCGCGCCTCCCGGGCGCGGACCGGCCCGCGGGCGTTGCGGCGGAGGCGACCGGAGGCAACCCCGTCTTGCGGGGCAGCGTGATCAAGGGGGACGGGCAGCCCGCCAACCTTCCCGGGAGTTGGCCCGGGTTTCGTGGGCCCGCACGGGACGGCATCAGCACCGAGGCGACTCCTCTTGCCAGAGCCTGGCCCGAAGGCGGCCCCCGGAAACTCTGGACCGTTGAGCTGGGCGAAGGCTATGCCGGCCCTGCCGTCAGCAACGGGCGCGTCTACCTCATCGACTACGACCGGGAAAAGAAGCAGGACGCCCTCCGCTGTCTCTCGCTCGCCGACGGCAAGGAGATCTGGCGTTTCGCCTACCCGGTCACCGTCAAACGATTCCACGGCATGTCCCGGACCACGCCCGCCATCGCGGACGGTCACGTGGTCGCCATGGGGCCCAAGTGTCATGTCACCTGCGTCGACGCGGAGAGCGGTCAGCTCAAGTGGGGGCTGGATCTGGTGCGCGAGTTCGGCGCCACCGTGCCGCAATGGTACGCCGGGCAGTGCCCGTTGATCGACGGCGACCGCGTGATCCTGGCCCCGGGAGGCACCAACTCGCTCCTCATCGCCGTAGACCTCGCCTCGGGAAAGGTCCTCTGGCAGACCCCAAACCCGCGCGACTGGAAGATGACGCATTCGTCCATCGCCATCACGGAGTTTGCGGGCCGGAAACAGTACGTCTATCCGGCCAGTCATGGGGCCGTGGGCGTCGCGGCCTCCGACGGAGCGCTCCTGTGGGAATCCACAGACTGGAAGATCAGCATCGCCACCGTGCCCTCGCCGTTGGTGGTGGGGCCGGGACGGATTTTCTTGTCGGGCGGATATGATGCCGGCGCGCTGATGCTTGAACTGACCGAGTCCGAAGGGCGCATCGTGCCCAAGCCGTCGTACCGCTTGGACGCGGACGTGTTCGGGGCGACTCAACACACTCCCATTTTGCACCAGGGCCTCATCTACGGCGTCCGCCCCGACGGCCGGTTGACCTGCCTGAACCCCGCCGACGGCAAGGTGATCTGGACCAGCGATCCCGGAACGAACTTCGGCTTGGGCCCGTTCATGCTGGCGGGTGACGTGTTCTTCCTGATGAACGATTCGGGCAAGCTGGTGCTTGCCGAGGCTTCCACCACCCAATGGACGCCGCTCGCCGAGGCCAGGGTCCTCAGCGGCCGCGAGTCGTGGGGTCCGCTCGCCCTGGCCGGCGGGCGCCTGTTGGCCCGGGATATCACCCAGATGGCCTGCCTCGACGTCGCCGCGCGATGAACCCCCGGTTGCGACTCTGCACCGTCCTCGCGGGGTGCCTCGCCTGCACGTCGCTCGCCGCGGCGACTCCGCCTCCGGCCGGGATCACCTACACCAACCAGGTTCTCCCGAAGACGCCGTGGTCGGTGCACATCGTCCGGGTACCGCGCCGACACGACACCTTCGAATTGGAAACGGCGCACGCCGGCGGTGCGGCCATCGGGCTTTCGACGTTGACGGACCAGGTCAAAGGCCTGGAGGCGCCTGCACGCAAAATCGTGGTTGGGCTGAACGGGGACTTTTATGAACGTGCCCGGGCCTATGCCGGCGACCCACGCGGGGTTCAAATCACCGGCGGCGAACTCCTCAGCGCGCCCAACGGCGGCGTGGCCTTCTGGGTGGGGGCGACCAACGATCTGCACCTGGACACGATCCAGAACCGCTTCGAGGTGGTCTGGCCGGATGGCAACAAGTCTGCCTTCGGACTCAACGGGGAGCGACAGCCGGGGCGACCGGAGCTGTACACGGCCCGCGTGGGGGTCTCGACGCAAACCCCGGACGGACGTGAACTGGTCCTTGAACCCGCGAGCAACGGACCCTGGCTGCCGTTGCAGGTGGGGATGCGCTACGCGGCCCGCATCCGCGAGGTGCGGGATGGGGGGAACACGCCGCTGACGCCCGGCGTGCTGGTGCTCTCGCTGAGCCCCCAACTCGCGGCTTCAGTCCAGAGCGCCGCCCCGGGGGCGACCTTGCATCTGGAAACGGCCACCTCCCCCACGATGGCAGGTGCCCGCGTGGCCCTCGGCGGGGGGCCGATCCTGGTCCGTGCCGGCCGACGGCAGCGGATTGCGCCTCCCCCCACCGAGTCCTATGAGTTCACGTCGATGCTCGAACGTCACCCGCGCAGCGCGATTGGCTGGAACGACAGCGAGTTCTTCTTCGTGCTGGTGGACGGACGGCAGAAGGACCTGTCCGTGGGCATGACTTTGGACGAACTGGCGGCGCACCTGGTGCGGCTTGGCTGCCGTGAGGCCATGAACCTCGACGGTGGCGGGTCCGCGACGCTGTGGTTCAACGGGGCGGTGAGGAACAGCCCGTGCGACGGCCGTGAACGGGTCATCGCCAATTCCCTGCTGCTGGTGCAACGCCTGGCAGACCAGCCTGCTTCATCCAATTAGCCCCTTGCCACCGGCTTGCCTCCCGTGGGGCGGCAGGCCGTTGCGTGCCGTGCACGCGGAGAGAGCGGCGCGCTCTGCCGGCGATGAAAGACCCAAGATTGGCGGACGCGGGTGCCTCGGGGCGTGCGGATTGGATGCCGGCGGCACGCGCCTTGCTACAAACGTGTTGGTTATGCCCTTCAAGGCGACACGGAGTCTCCGGGGAGCCGCCTGGCTGCTCACAAGCACCCTGGTCGTCCGGGGAGATGGCCTCACCCAGGAGGGAGCGCCGGCCGTGTCACCAGCGGCGCGACCCGCTCGCGGCTTCTCGTACCTCAACGACCTGCTGCCGGATACGCCCTGGTCGATTCATGTGGTCCGGATCCAACGTTCCCATGCCCAACTCGAGCTTCACACGACGCTCGGGCGCGCCGGACACCTCGAGATGGCCAGCGTTTCCGAGCAGGTCAAAAGCCTTCCTTCCGACCTGGGGCTGCCTGTCGCCGCCGTGAATGGAGATTTCTACGAAGCCGATCCGGACTACGAAGGGCGGCCGCGCGACCTGCAGATCAGGTTTGGCGAACTCATCACCAACCCCGGCGGCAACCCGTGCTTCTGGATCGACCCCTCGGGGAACCCCCGGATGACCAACATCGTCTCGCGACTGCGAGTCGTCTGGCCGGACAACACCGAGATCCCGATCCAGCTGAACGCCCCGCGGCCGGCCGACGGCGCGGTGCTCTACACCGCGGTGGTGGGGGCTTTCACCCGAACCCGGGGAGGCCGCGAGTTCACCCTGGAAACGGCCGGCACTCCCGGGCTGCCGCTGGAGGCGTGTCGGGAGTACACCGCCCGGTTGCGCGAGGTGCGGGATGGCGGTGGCAGTCCGCTGACACCCGAAGTGCTCGTCCTTTCCGTGGGACCAAAACTGGCAGCGAAGCTCCCCCCAATCGAGCCGGGAACCACCGTGCGCCTCATCACCGAGACCGTCCCCAATTTGCTCGGCGTCAAGACTGCCATCGGCGGCGGACCCGTGCTGGTCCGGAACGGCCGGCCCGCCAAGTGGCCGGGGCTGCAGTTCCGTCACCCCCGAACCGCCGTCGGTTGGAACGCGGACACCATCTTCCTGGTGGAGGTTGACGGCCGGCAGAACGATCTCTCGGTCGGCATGAGTTTCCCGGAACTTGCCGCGTACATGGCCAAGCTCGGCTGCGAGGAGGCCCTCAATCTGGACGGTGGCGGATCCGCCACCTGCTGGGTGCTCGGCAACGTGATGAACAGCCCCTCCGAAGGGCGGGAGCGACCGGCGCCAAATGCCTTGGTGCTCGTCGAGAAGCGACGTTCGCAATGACCGACGGCATCCATCGACGCGTTCCCGGTTCCGGGCGCATCGCTCTGGGGCTGAGCCTGACCTTGCTTCTGGCCTGGGGCCTGGGGCCTGTCCTCGAACCGGGGCACGGTAGGACGGGCACTCCGTGGCCTGACGCTCCGACGGTGGGGCGAGGCTGCGCCGATCCTTATTCCCAACCCTCCGCCACGGCCCGCGAGGAGGCTGCCCTTGCCGGTTTGCGCCTTGACCTGTTTGCCGAAGGGGTTTTTCCCCGGGTGGAACTCGAACTCGGGCCTGACGCCTTGAGATCGCTGACGGGAAGTCCCCGGGCGTTTGTGCGTTCGAATCTGCGCATCGACGGCGCCGTGCTCGCGAACGTCGCGGTCCGCCTTAAGGGTTCCTCGGGCAGTTTTCGGGGCCTCGACGACAAACCGGCCTTCACGGTGGACGTGGCGCGCTTCAAACCGGACCAACGGCTCGAGGGACGGCGGCGCTTCTATCTTCAGAATGCGGTCGAGGACCCGAGCTTCCTCTGCGAACAGATCGGGGCCGAGATGTGCCGCACCGCCGGCATTCCGGCGCCTCGAGTGAGTCACGTGCGGGTCTCATTGAACGGCCGTCCCCTGGGGCGCTACCTGCTCAAGGAAGGCTTCGACGAATCGTGGCGGGTTGCCCAGTTCGGCGTCGCGGGCGGCGGCACGCTGTTCGACAATGACCTTGGTTGCGACGTGGACCAGGTGCTCAACACCAATGGTGGCTCGGATCCGGATCGTGCAAGGGAAGCCCTCGCGCGTCTGAACCGGGCTTTGCGCGAACCCGATCACGCCGCCAGGCTCGCCGCCATGGATCAGGTCCTGGACCTCGAGCGCTTTCTGACGTTCATGGCCATGGAGGTGATGTTGGGACACCGGGACGGATACTGCTGCGCCCGAAACAACTTTCGCATCTTCCACCACCCCGAGACGGATCGGCTGATGTTCCTCCCCGACGGCATGGACCAGTTGTTCGGCTTGGAGCCGTTTCCGTGGCGGCCCCACATGAGCGGGCTGGTCGCCAACGCCATTGTGGAAACCGAAGCCGGCGGGCAACGCTATGCCGCACGGTTTCGCGACCTGATGAACCGGGTCTTCGACACGGCCCGCTGGACGGCGCGCATCGACGCGGTGATGGAAGGCCTCGAGCCGCGCCTGACTCCTCGCGAATTCCGGGAATGGCGTGCCGAGGCGACACGGCTCAAAGAGCGCCTTGTGCGGCGTCGCGCCGAACTGGAGAGGCAACTCGAGCAAGCCGAAGCGACGCCGCTGGTTTTCACCGATTCCCAGGCGCCGCTGCAGGACTGGACCGAGGCCGACGCGGCCTCGGCTGCCAGCATGGAATCGGCTGGGAACCACGGCGGGCCGAACCTCCTTGGAATCCGCTCCGGCGCGCGGACTACCGCGTCGTGGCGAACGCGGGTGATGTTGCCGCCAGGAAGCTATCGCTTTGAGGGACGGGTCCGTACCCTGGGCGTGACGGCGCTCCCCTTCGGTCGTCACCATGGCGCAACGTTGCGGATCGCCGGCACCGACGCTGCCGCGGAGCGCTTGACGGGCGATACGCCCTGGCGCCAACTCGCCACCTCGTTCACGGTCCAGGGACCTGCCCGGAGGGTGGACCTTCTCTGCGAGCTGCGGGCGAGTTCAGGTGAACTGTGGGTGGACCGTGATTCGTTGCGACTGCTGCGCCTGACAAACGGGAACCTATGAGAAGAAAACCACCGGCGAGAGCCTGGGCCTTTACCCTGATCGAACTGCTCGTTGTCATCGCGATCATCGGGATCCTCGCGGGCATGCTGTTGCCCGCCCTCAGCCGGGCCAAGGCCAAGGCGAAGACGACCAGTTGCATGAACAACCTTCGCCAGACCGGGCTCGGCCTGCGGTTGTGGGCTCACGACAATGGCGACAAGTTCCCCTGGCACGTTCGGGTGGCGAACGGGGGAAGTGCCGGGGCATCCGACTGGAGCGCGAACTTCCGCCTTTGTTCCAACGAGCTGGCCGCCCCGGCCATCCTGCTGTGTCCGACCGACACGACGCGCAAGGCCGCCACGAACTGGGCCTTCCTCGCCGCCGACACCGCGGTGAGTTACTTCTTCAGCACCAATGCCACGGAAAGCAATCCGACCTTCATTCTCCTCGGCGACCGCAACGTCACCGGCGGTGGCGGCGGGTACGACCCGTCCTGGAGCGTCTTTCTGGGCAGCTCCATTGACGCCGCCTGGGACAAGGACATGCACATCCGCGCCGGGAACCTGGCGATGGCCGATGGCAGCGTGCGTCCGACCAAGACACCGACCCTGCGCGAGCTGATCAGCGCCGAAATCGCCACGGGCCTGACCAACGTGGTGTTTTCAAAGCCGCGCGGCATTTTTTGACTTCCATGCGTAACCGCCGGCTGGTGGATGTGCTGGCCTGCCTGGCCATCGCGGGCTGCGCGGCCGGGATGTTCTTCCACCTGCGCGGCCTGCCGCCTGCGCCGGACCCCGAGGCCCATGAGGCCTCCGGCTGGAGGCTGGCGCAGGAGACCGTCCGACAGCTCCAGCCCGGCGGCAAAGTCACCGTCATCGCGCGCGACCTCGATGCTTTTCACCACCCCGAGAGCGCGCTCCAGTTGCAGGCCTTCCGGAAGGAACTGGCCCGAAACAAGGTCGGGATCCACGCGACGCAGTCGCTGCAGATCGACCCGCTGAAGCCCTTGGAGGTGCCGCCCGGCGACTTCTTCGAATTGATCCGCAGAGCCGGACCCGGAAGTGTCATCGTTTCCTTCATGGGACCGCCGCTCCTGACGGCGGACCAGCGCGAGCGACTCGGGATCGTCCGCCCTCGCATCCTGGCCTTTTGCCCCGGGGCGCTTCCCCAGCGTCTGGACCTCCGGGTGTTGTTCGACGCCGGGTTGCTCCACGGCGCCGTCATCAGCCGTCCGCCCCCCGGTCGTCGCGCGCCGGAACCACGGGACGCGTCGGGCTGGTTCGAGCGCGGTTACCAATGGGTGACAGCTGCCGAGGTGGGCCAGCTTTACCGACCCGCGGAGGCAACCCCGTGAAGGCTGCACCCGTGCCCGGCCTCGCGAGCTTGAGGCGACAGACCGCCACTCGCCCTGGCCCGAGAAGGTCGGGTTTCAACCGGGGGAGAGGACCATCGCCCTGGGGATCCCAGGCCGCCTGGACCCGAACCGACGTACTCGTGCTTCTGGCCGTGGTCGCGCTGCTCGCCACCGCGATTGTCATTCCGGTCGTCAACGCGGGTCGCCGCGCCCGTCAGGAGCGCTGTGCTGCGAATCTCCAGCAGGTCAGCCGGGCCTTGCTGGCCTTCGCGGAGGACCACGCAGGACGGCTGCCTGACATCGATCGCGCTTACACTGGCGACGTCTGGTGGTGGTACAAGGAGCGGGTCCGGTCCTACGTCGCCACCACCGGCAGCACCGCTTCCGCCAGCGCGGTCTTCGCCTGCCCGAACGACCGCGGCTACACCGAGTCCCGGCCGTTCTGCCGGACCGCCCGCTTTGCCTCGAACAGCTACACCTTCAACGGCGTCACGCTGCCGGGCATTCCGAACGCGGCCGGAGCCCGCGTGACCTCGGTGGTCCAACCCGTGCGAACCCTGCTCGTCATGGAGTGGTGCGCTCACGCCCCGCTGTCCTGGCACCGGAGCCGGACGGGCAAGCGGAACCTGCCCTTCTATAACAACGCCGAGAGTGTTGTGGGCTACGTGGACGGCCACGTCAGCCTCACCAGGTTTTACTATGACGGCTACAATGCTGCCTACACGCAGGACCCGGTCGCCGGCTATGATTACAAGTTTAGTGCGGATTGAAGCGGGTCGCCTCGTGAGGCCTTTCCCCATACTCTCTTTGCTGGTAGATCGGGCACTCGGTTGCCTCACACGTCCGCCGCGACAGGGACAACGCGCCCAGTGGCTCTCCATGAACCGCCACCAGGTAGGGCGGGCACTCCGTTGGCCGCCGAGCTCGGCGCGCAGAGGACTGCGCGCCCTACCTGGGATGGTAGGTTCATGCCTCCGATGCGCGCTAAATCGTTTGGCGTCTCTGCTCTCCATGAACTTGGCCCGAAAAGCGGGGATGAATCCCCGCACTCCAGGCGCTTCGCGACTCCGAACGTGC
>CAZHUS010000148.1:0-15644 GCA_964535555.1 uncultured Verrucomicrobiota bacterium | reverse complement strand
CAAGATCCGCTCGCGCAGGTCCAAGGACAACGTGCTCACGCACGCACGTTGCCAAGAGGGGCCGGGAATGGCTACAGAATGATTTAAAGCGCTCTAGACCGTCCCGCGCGTGTCGTATGACAACCCAAAACATTCGCCAGCGGCTCGCGCCTGTGCTCGAATCTCACAATGACTCCCGCGACAGCGACCTCAAGACCTGGGTGGGGCGTGCCGATCGGCGTTGCCTGGTTCCTGGCCTTGCTCGCTTCCTTGAGCGTCGCCGCCTTGGGGGAGGTCGTTTCGCTGGTCAGCGGCAACCCCGACGCCAGGCCCATCCGGCACGGGTTGGGCAAAGTCCGGGATGCCCTCCGGACGCGAGGTGCGTCGGTGGAAGAGGTTGCAACGCTCGACCAGGCCACGGGCTCGCACGTGCTGGTGGCGGGTCTTGCGTCGGCGCCTGGGGATACAGCCCGACTCCTTGACGAACTGGCAATCGCCGTCTCCAGCGGACCCGAGTCGTTGCTGGTCCGTCGGTTCAATCGCGATCGCCGGACCATCGTCCTCGTCGCGGGCAGCGATCCGCGCGGTTTGATGTATGCGCTGCTGGACATGGCCGAGCGGGTGGGTTGGGCGGAGTCGTCACCGCAACCGTTCAGCGAGGTCCAGGACGTGGAGGAAACCCCCTATGCGCCGGAGCGGGCGCTTTCCATGTACACCTTCAACCGTCGCTACTGGGAGAGCCGGTTCTACGACGAAGCCTATTGGGCGCGGTATCTCGACCTCCTGGCGCAGAACCGGTTCAATTCGCTGGTCCTCATCTTCGGCTATGAGAACGGCGGCTTCCTGGCGCCCTGCTACCCCTACTTCTTCGACGTCGAAGGATTCCCCGGCGTCCGGATGGTGGGCATCACGCCGGAACAACAGCAGCGCAATCTGGCCGCGCTGAACCGACTTGCCCGGATGGCGCATGACCGCGGGCTCAAGTTCACGGTGGGCATCTGGGATCACATCTACCGCGGCGGGGTGCAGGGAGGAGGCATCCCTGGCGCGGACGCGACAACGCGGCAGCCCACGCCGGGGTTGGTCTGGGGCGTCACCGCCGCGAACCTCGTTTCCTACACCAAGGCCGCGCTCGCGAGGTTTGTGAAGGAGGTGCCCGCGCTGGACGCCATCCAGTTCCGCATGCACGACGAGTCCGGCCTGAAGAACAGCGAGCAAGAAGCGTTTTGGCGGGATGTCTTCCAGATGATGAAGGAGTCCGCCCCGGGGCTGCGCCTGGATTTGCGGGCCAAGGGCCTTCCCGATTCCGTCATCCAAAGCGCCGCTGATGCCGGAGTGCCGTTCCGCATCACGACCAAGTACTGGATGGAACAGATGGGACTTCCGTTCCATCCCACCCACATCAACACCCAGAACCAATTCGACCGTCGTCACTCCTACGCCGACCTGTTGCGCTACCCCCGGCGTTATTCGATGCATTGGCGCCTGTGGAATGGGGGCACAGCCCGAGTGTTGTTGTGGGGCGACCCGGACTATGTGCGTCGCTTCGTCCAGAGCACGCGCCTCTACGACGGCGCCGGGTTCGAGGTGAACGAACCACTGTGCACAAAGATGGAGGCGCAACCGCACGACGCGCCTCCGTTCGAGCTGCTGAGTCCGACCCGCCGCTACTACGACCACGAGTTCGAACGCTACTGGCACTTGTTCCAGGTCTTCGGACGGCTGGGCTACAACCCGGACACGGCACCGGAGGTCTGGGAACGCGAGTTCCAAAGGCGCTTTGGGCCGGAGGCGGCGCCGTTTGTGGCGCATGCGCTCCACCAGGCAAGCCGGATTCTGCCGCGGATCGTGGCCTCCTGTTATCCTTACAGCGCCTTCCCCATGACGCGTGGCTGGGCCGAGAAGCAGCGACTCGGCGACCTGCCCGCCTACGCCAAAGCGGAAGGCAGCGACATCCAACAGTTCGCGAGCTTCGACGAGGAAGCGCAGTTGTTGACCGAGGGAGGCGAGACGCCGAAGATCCGGCCCGCGGCGAACAGTCGCTGGTTTGCGCAGAGCGCCGCCGAAATCGCTGCGGCTGTCACCCAGGCCGAGATCTGCATCGGCGCCCGGCGGGGCAAGGAATTCGATTCCACCGTGACCGACCTGAAGATTCTGGCCAACTTGGCGCTGTTTCACTCGCGCCGGATACCCGCCGCGGTGAGCTACCGCCTCTTCGAGCGAGCCCAGGATCCGCAGACCCTGGCCGATGCGGTTTCCCACGAACGGAGCGCCGTGGAGGCCTGGCGGCAACTCGTCCTTGCAGCGAGCGACTTCTACGCGGACGACCTCGCGCTGGGCGTCCGGGGCGCCGGCTTGTGCGGCCACTGGAAAGACGAACTGGCGGCACTGGAGAAGGGACTCGGCGCCTTGGAGCGTCAACAGCGCGAGATGAAACCCACGGCGACCGCTAGACCGGCCCCACGCTTCCAACCTGCCGCCCTCGCGGGTGACGGCGCGGCGCCCGAAGTGTTGCACGAACCGGTCACGGCGGCCCCCGCAGCCACGCCCCTGGCGATCACGGCCGAAGTGCGAGATCCGGCCGGCGTGAAATGGGTTCGGCTCCGCTACCGCAGCGTGAATCAGCACCAGGATTACCGCACACTGCCCATGCTACCCAGCGGCGGGGACAACCTCTATCGCGCGGTGATCCCGGCCGAGGATATCCCGACAACCTGGGACCTGATGTATTTCCTTGAGGTCATGGATCGCGACGGCAACGGCCGCATTTATCCCGACCTAAACCACGAGACCCCGTACCACCTCGTGAGACTGCAGCGCTGAATCCCATGAAAGTCCCCTCAAACCTGCCGAGCCGGCTAAACCGTCGCGCCTTCCTGGAGTCGTTCGCGGCGGCATGCGCCGTGGGCTCGCCCATGGGTGCCTGGGCCGCCGACATCGGTGAACTCAAGCATGGCGAGTGACAGGTCCCTCGCGTTCGCTGCGTTTGGGGGTTCGATGGGGGTCGGACGCTCCACCGGTCCTGGCAGCTTCGTGCGCCCGGTGCGATGTGCCTTCCCCCTCCCTGTGGATACGGAACGACCCGGCGCCAGTCTGAAGCGGACACCGCCGGGGCCGGCGACACGGACGAACTCCGGCGCGAAGTGCTCGACCTGAAGATTGCGAACCGTGCGAAGGACATGTTCATCGAGCAACTCCAGGAGGATCGCGAGACCTTCGTGGCCGAGCGTCGCGAGTACGTCGAGTGGGTCGCCCCGACGGCACCGGTCCGGGTGCGGCCGAACTGGCGATGCTGCTGGACCGGTTGGGGTTGAACGAACGGCGGAACCGCGGATGCGGGGAGGAGGAAGACCACGGATGGACACCGATGAACCCGGATCCGGAGGCCGCGGTAGGGCGCCGCTCTCCGAGCGCGCCGGCCTTTCGTGAAGCCGCCACCTGCGGCGGTTCGAAGAGCCCGGCCCTGTCGTAGCCGCGGACGGCCAGTCCGCGCTGCCAGGGTCGGGGAGCAAGGCGGTCCCCGGGAGGCCAGCAGCGACTGCCCGTCGGCGGCTACGGCGATGTCGGCTCACCACCGCAGTTCGCGATACTCCCCGGGGCGCGATGCGGCAACGGCGGTGGCCACGTCGGTCTGATGCCGGCGGATGTCAGGCCAACTGGTCGTTGGCAGAACGAGGATCGCCAGTTGCCGGCCCGACAGGTTTTGCTGGTGGCGGAGGTTTCGATCCGTGGTCACAAACACGTCGAACCGGCCCTCGGCCGCCTGGAGCAGATCGCCGTTCGTCCGCTCGGACCATCCCAGCTCGTATACCGTGCTGACCTGCGCCGGAGCCAGCGCGTGGCGCAAGGGCGCGGGCGTGCCCTGATCAAAGAGGACGCGCATCGGGGGACCGACGGTTCAGGCGGCCGTCACCACCAGGGAGGCTTCGGCAAACCGGAGTACCGCCAGGACCTGTTCGCGGGTCGGACCGGGAAACCAGGCGAGGAACTCGTCCACCGACACGCCATCCTCAAGATTGGCGAACAGCGCCTCAACCGGCACCCGCGTTCCGCGGAACAGCCACGCCCCGCTCACCTTTCCGGGCACCCGCTCCACGGCGGCACACTGTGACCAATCCAACATGCCTCGCAGGCTACCCCCCGCGCCGGCTCGCGGCAAGCCGCCGCCCGCGCCGGTACCGCGGGGCACGGGGCGCGAGCCCGAGTTCAACCGCAAGATGGACACCGATGAACGCGGAACGGACGGCCATGGGAGCACGGACATTCCTGTCCGCCACGTGCATCCACCCGCGTCCGCAGCGTGTGACCGGTCCGTTGCCGCCCTGCTTCACCTCATCCCCTCGAGCCGCCCCACCACGTCCCCCCAAGGCACGCTGGGCGTGAGATGGCACCACGACAGCCGGACGGCACCCTTGACCTGCTCCGGGGGCAGGCCCATGGCTGTGAGCACAGGGCTCGCGCTGTAGTTCTGCGACGTGGAAGCCGAACCGTTCGAGATCGCCACCACGTCTTTCAGCGCCAGCCTCACCGCCTCGGAATCGAGACTGGGGATGACAGGCCAGTTCTTCCATGACATCAATGGGGCGCGACAGCAGGCACCAGGTTGGCGGCGCATCCGGTGTCCCAGATTCCTTACCCTGCATCGCTTGAGAACGGCATGAACGACGGCCCATGGCAGGGCTGGCTTGAGCGCCTGTACGATCTCCGGCGCGACAAGCGCGGCACGCACGAGCGGCCCCACAAGCCCGTGCTGCTGCTCAGCATCATGGATCTGCTCGACCGGGACTTGATCGTCGAGAACCAGGTTCCACTCACCGATGAGCTGGTCCGCACGTTTGACCGCTATTTCGCGGTCGTGGCCCAGCGCGACGATCAGCCCACCATCCAGAATCCGTTCTTCCATCTCTGCGGCGACAAGTTCTGGCACCTCGTCCCGGCCCCGGGCGAACCGGCGATCTACCAGCCAGGCAACACTTCAGGCTCCCCGAGTGTCCGGCAACTGCGGCGGCGGGTGCGCTACGGCCGGTTCGACGAGGACCTCTGGACCCTGTTGCGCGACCCGGTGTCACGTCACCAACTGCGGGAGGCGCTTATCGCCCGGTACTTTCCCGAGTTCCGGACTCAGCTCGCAGCGCTTCTCGTCCAGCACGTCCGGGCGCCGGAGCCGGCCACCCTTCGCGAGGGTGAACTGCCGGGCCGGGACGCGGCATTCCGGCGCACGGTGCTGGAGATCTACGACTACACGTGCGCAGCGTGTGGCATCCGTCTGCTGCTCGGCACCGACCTCTCGTTGGTCGAGGCCGCCCACATCATCCCGTTCAGCGTGTCCCGGAACGACAAGCCGACCAACGGCCTGGCGCTCTGCCCCAATCACCACTGGGCAATGGACCGCCATCTCATTGCCCCGTGTCCGGACGGTGGGCACCGTGAAGGCATCTGGAAAGTCAGCCGGCGACTTGAAGGACGCAAGGAGGGGCACCGGGAACTGGTGGCGCTGGCCGGCCGGCCAGTCATCCCGCCGGGGGAGGAGAAGTTCTACCCCGACCTCGAAAGTCTGCGGTGGCGTGAAGAACACCTGACCGTCACGTATTGAACAGCACGATGCTTCCCGCTCACAACCCGTCACCGACGATGCGGCCGGTCGAGCTTCCGGTGTTTGGCTGGATTGACGCCGAGCGCGTGTTGGCCCAGGACGAACTGTTCGCCGTGGTGCTCGACAAGTACCCTGTGACGCCGGGACACACCCTGATCATCCCACGCCGCCTGGTGCAGTTTCTTCGCGAACTGACGGCTGCCGAGCTGGGGCGGCTGATGGAGTGGGCTTCCTGGGCCGAGCGGTGTGCGGAAAACGCGCTCTCGCCACGGCCGGAAGGATTCAACCTTGGAGTCAACGACGGGCCGGCAGCCGGCCAGACGATGCCCCAGTTTCACTTGCACGTCATCCCGCGCTACCCCGGTGATGTACCCGACCCCCGGGGCGGCGTGCGATGGGTGATCCCTGACAAGGCCAGGTATTGGTGAGCGGCGACGTCTCGTGAGGTCGAACCGGACCTTGGACCTCTCGTAATAGATCGGCACCGTTGCCTTGTCCGCGACGGCGCGTTGGATGTCGTAGATGGAAATGACCACGGCGCGCGACAGCGCGAGTCGTAACCCGGGGCAACTTACTTGTGGCGGGCTTGGGAAGCCAAATCGCCGAAGACCGCCCTCGTGTTCGCATCTGCTTTCTCGATGGGCGTGTCGGTGGGCTATTGCTTTGGATCGCGAGCTCTCAGCGACTCCCAGTTTTCGGCATTAAAGTGCGCGCGGACTTGGCGCTTAATGTAAGGGGAAAGGCCGTTAATTGAGTCGTCAGCTTTTCTGCGGGCGATTTTGGACCTGTCTTCGGGCGCTGTGTCCTCTGGGACTGCATCCCATGCCTCACGCAACACCCTCTCGATGCCTGTTTTGATTTTCTCTTCTAGCGGGCTCCGCCACTGGATGGGCTTCGTATCGTCAACGGGCGGGGCTTGGCGGACTGGCGGCGGATTGTATGGCTTGGTGCGTGGACGAGGCGGCAGGGCTGGACTGAGGAAGTCGCGGAGCATGTTGAAGGAGACTTGCTCAGGCTTGAGCAGGGCCTTCAGGAACGGGTCTTGGAGTTCGCGACCCGCTTGGGCTACAGCGGTCGTCAGCCAAGCAATCGCTTCTTCGATATTCTTCGGATGAGGCGTGTGAATCTTGTCCGCATCGCGGTGGTCCTTGTTGAAATAGCCAAGCGCTCGCTCATCCGAAGTGACTAGGCTACCAAGATAAGCTGTAGCGCGCCGAGCGAGAGCGAACGGACAACCCTGACTCGGTTCAGCGAGCTTACCGAAGGCAACTCCAAGCCCTGAGCAACTCAGCTTCGCTTGTTCGGAAGTGATTGGAGACGTCTTCAAGTGGTCGGCAATCGACAATCCTTGCAGCCAAGCGCCAGCACTGCGGTGCGGTGCATTATCTCCAGCTCGGCCTTCACATACACCCCACTCATACCAGAAGCCGCGAACGTCAGAATCGAAATCAACCTTCGTTGAAAGGTCACTCACGTTTTCTCGGAACACTTGGACGGCGGAGGCGAAGTCGCCCGCGTTTCGGTAGGTCTTTCCGAGGTCAACCAATGCACAAAGCCTGTCAGGCTCGGCGGCCATGTAGGCCTTCGCCGCCGCGACGGCTATTTCCTTTCGGCGTTGCTCGGTGAACTGGGGCGGTAGCGCGCGCTGTAGGCGCGGGCCTGCGTGCACAATCTCTGAAAATACAACAACTCGGACATCCTGACGTGTTTGCACGGTCTGGCGCACGATGGCGCTCCAAACTTCCGCAACATCCGTACCGAGGTCTTGCTCGGCGGCGACCAAGATGGCGGCGGCCACTTTGGTGTGGCGGGTCAGCACATGCCCCGCGCTTCGGACGGCGGCGGCTTCTTCGCCGAGAGGGTTTACGACGAGCGTTTGCACCCAATCGCGCTCCACTCCAAGCAGGTCAGCGAGAACCTTCTCGTCTATGCCCGGAAAGCCCACCGCATGACAGGCGGCAACGCAAAGGAGCGCATCAAACAGGGTGCGGTCGCTATTCTCAATGCGCGCTGCCTTCAAGCGGTTGAGAAGGGAAACAACGTGGTTCCGCAATCCGTCCGGCCCGAAGCGCACGGCGAGCAATCCGCCAAAGAACGAGCCTTCGTCACGGGCCGCGGCGGCTCCATGCACGGCATCAAGCAGCGCGGCGACTTGCTGGTCTGCGCTCGGCAGAGAGGCGAGTTCGCGCAATCCATCGGAGCCGTATTTTTGCCATGCTCCAACGAGCATGTTCGCGTCGTCGTCCCTCAGTTCGCGAAGAAGAATTTCGGGATGCTTTTTCAGCAATGTGCCCCACGCTTGCCGGTCGCCGTGGAAGTAGCGCCAGTCGGTATCGCGTGCGGCCAGGAGGAAATGAACATGGGAGTGTCCGGCTTCGTGAAGAAGGCGTGCCGTCTCGCTGAGGTCACGCACCAGATTCTCGGCATCGTCGGCGACGATGAGCCAGTGCCTTGCAGGGTCCAGCTTGACGATGTGCTCCGGGGGCAGGCCGACACGGGGAGCCGGTCGCCAAAGAACATTCCAGCCTCCGCTCTTCGCGGCAGCGGCGGCGGCTTGCAGGAGGAGCGTGGTTTTGCCTTCGCCTCCGGCGGCGCGGATGAGTTGGAGCGAGCAGCCGGCTTTAGCGGTTTGGACTTCGGCAAGGCGTCGGCCAATTTCCGCGCCAGCGGCCCGGCTCGGGATGTCGGCGCAGGTCGCGTGTCGCCAAGTGGGTGTCGCGCCGTCGAAGTATCGGACGACCTCCTCAGGGCGCAACGGATCAAGCGCTCCGAGGTAAGCGGCGTCTATCTGCTCCCAACCTGCGAGAGGAGACGCAACCGCCGTTGCGACTGCGGCAGGCGGAGACATCCCCAGCAAAGTAGAAAGGATTTCGCCGAAGATGCTGTGGCAGTCGATGCCGCCGAATGCCCGGAAGCGATTCATCACGATGGCGGGCTCAACAGCGGCGAGGAGTTTTCCGTGCTTTGCCTTCACCTTGTCGGCTTCGGACTCGTAGAAGCACCAGATGACATCAAGCGGCGCCTGCTCGTCGTTCATGAGTTCAACGAGTGCCTGCGTGAAGACGTCATCCCAGCCACCGCAGGCGGCGACGATGAGGGTGCGTCGTTGCAGGAGGCGTTGCAGGGATTTCGTCAGCTTCAGCCGAGGATTGGTCAGCTGCGCCTGTGTGTGGAGTGTATCGGAGTCGCGCCAGAATCCGTGCAGGTGAACGACGGTGCAGATGCCGGGTTCGTCTTCGGCTGCGCCAGCGAGCGTTCCGTCCGCCGTTAGGACGCGCCGTCCAGACCGGCCACCGGCGTTCCGCACTGCCAACGAGACCAGCGGGTCGAAATTGGTTGTCAGGACTGGCCCCAAAAACCGCTCGCTTCCACCAGCTACCATTTCACCAAGGCTCGCCGTTCCGAGCGGGATGTTCCACTCGTCAGGCTGTCCGTCTGTCCCCTCCGGCGGTTCGCCGACTCCGGCCTTACGCGCTTTCAAGACGGCCGTCTTTATCACCTCGTTGATGGCATCTTGCCCGGCGTTCTTGCCGAGCCATTTCATCGCCTCTTGGTAGGCATCGCCACCCGTTTTGCCGACCAACGCGGCTTCAAATCTCGGGAGCGCAAAGGCGACTCGATCGCGAATCTCAGACCGGACAAACTCGAGGATTTCAGTGACGCCCGGCACGCCGACGCCATCCTTCAGCGACAGGGGCGACCCGACGAGGAATGCCACTGGGCGCTTCGTCGCAATGGCCGCAGTGAGCAGTTCCTCTTTGGTAAGCAGTTCGAAGGGCATGGCTATTTGTGGGGTTCGGCGTCCCGCAGTTCTGCCAGCAACCAGTCGAGTTGCGTGCGCGCTGTGCTGATGAGCGCTTCGTAGCCGAGAACCTCAAGGTTTGGCGGGTCGTTCTTGGCGGCGGCGCTGACGTCCCGTTCCTTTCCGAGGAGCAGGATTTGAATGTCGCCGAACTTCTTTTCCAAGTCGTCGCGGTATTCCTGTGCCTGCGTCTGGTCTGCGCGGTCGACTGGCTTGGAAGGGCGTTTAAACTCGATGAGGAGAAAGCCGCCGCGAAGATTCTGCGCGAGGAACAGGTCCGGCCGTTTGGAGGCGCGGTCGCCGGTGAACTTCACTGAGGTGTATTCTTCGATGGTGCGGGCGAGAGTCTTGTTTGAGGAGATGAGGGAATGGTCGTAGCCGAGAACCCACAGGTTTCGTTCGATGACGCTGTGGACGTTCTTTTCGAGCGTCGCCGGGTTGCGGACGAGGTCGTCCAGATGGTCCAAGACCTTGAGCCGACTCTTGGCTTGGTTGGCCATGAGCGCCATGTCGAGCAACCCGAAGACCTCCAGCGCGGACGCGAAGGTCTCAACGTCGCCGCCTTTGCTTTCGTCGATTTGCTTCAGCACCAGCCAGTATTCGTCTTTCTCGAAGGCGTCGAGGATGACGGAGGCGACGGTCTCGACCTTCTCCTCGCTCTCGCCGTAGAAGCGCTTCATGACCTTTTCGAGTGCAACTTGGGCAAAGCGGCGACGGTGCTCGGGCATCTCCGCCAGGCGGAGATTGATTTGGCGCTGGATGCGTGCGCGCTGAAGGCTGACCTCGCGTTTGAAGACTTCTTCGACGGCGTTCTTGAGGTGCGCTTGAACGACGGGCTTCAGTGCCTGGAACGCTTTGCTGTTCTCAACGATGTCGCCCCAATCAGCAGTGACGCTTTCGGACAATCCGTCGGCTTCGACTTCACCGTATAGCTTCTTCAAGAGCTTCGGCGGAATCTCCGGGTCGTCTTCGAGTCCGAAGAAGCCGGGCTTGCCGACAATTTTCCCGCCGACGCGGAGGGCGATGCCTGCCTGCTTGAGAGACTTGGTGCCGTCGGAAACCTTGAAGTTCAGTTTCACTGTCCCAGCCTCCGCAAGGTTCTCGTCAGCCTGGAACTTCTCGCCCGGCAGGTCATCCAGCCCGAGGGGAACACCATTGACGCTGATTCGCACGTCTTCCTCGCGGCCGTACTCCGTCATCAAGAGCGTCTTGAGCCGCTCCGGCAAAGGGAACTCGAAGCGGTCGCTCAGGCAGGAGAGAGTCACCTTCGTGCCGGACACTCCTTCGGCGGCGGGCGTCACAGTTAGAGGCAGGTCGATGCGCTCCAGGTCCCGCGAGGCATTGAGTAAGTCTTCTTTGGCGATGACGACGCGGGTGGTCTTTCCGCGAGCGGTCGTCTCAATCTCCATCACGTTTGCGACCATCAATCCAGCGAACTTGCCGATGCCTTTGCGTCCCTTCACGAGACGCTTGAGTTGCTTGGTGCGGTCGCCTTTGCGAGAGCGGCGGTCATTTGCCACGACGAGGTATTCGTTGCGAAGTTCCTGCTCCGTCATCCCGCTGCCCCTGTCTTCGATGACGATGGGATTCGCGGTCATCGGGTGGGGGAGCGTGATGGAGATTGTCGGCGCATCCGCATCCCACGCGTTGTCCACGAGTTCCTTAACCGCGTGCTCGGTTGAGCGGTAAGTTTCACCGAGCAAGCTAGCTAGACGCGGGTCGACTTTGAAGTTGGCTTTTTCGCTCATAGTCAGGCGGCTTTTTGAACTATCCCAGGAATCTCCGTGTTGTCGAAGAGCTGTCCGGGGAGGGCGACCATGCAGTCCACGAGGTCGGCCTCGATGAGGGCGCGGCGGATGTCGCGTTGGCTTCCCGTGCCGCCGTGGCCTTCGACGAGTTTTTCCGACCGCGCGAACATGCCGCCGGTGCCGCAGGCGGAGTCGTCGATGCGGGCGTTGTAGGGGGCGAGGTCCTTCCGGACTGGCACCGGCTCGAGGAGGCAGCGCACGACGCAGTACGGGGTGTAGAACTGGCCGCCGTTCTTGCCCTCGGCACTGGCAAAGCGGGTGAGGAAACACTCATACAAGCGGCCGAGCAGATCGGCGGAGCGGGGGGAGCGGGAAAGCCCGAAGCGGAGGCGGCCGCCCTTGGTCGGGCACCTCGTGCGTTCTGGTCCTGGATCAGCCCGTCGCACAACCCTCTGGAATCTGACAAGTTGCAGTGCGGTCCGCAGCAGAAAAACGTTCATCAGGGGTCATGGCCGAGTCCGTTAGCGACAGCGATTTCACCGGTTTCTGCATGCCCCGCAGAGTGGCTGCGCTCGCGGGGCGCGCCGTCGGGCCAGCGGGAGACGCAGTGCCGAATGCGCCGGGATCGTACCAAGCGGCAGTAACCGCGGTCACCCGGGTCGCGAAGTTGTTCACTTTATGCGGCCCGCTCTTGCCGGTCCGGTTGCCCGGGCGAGGATTTCAGGAAGCGGGACGTCCAGGGCGTCACAGACCCGGAGCAGGGTGTCCAGGTTGGGAATGCGCATCCCGCGCTCCACGTAGCTGACGCTCTGCTGGGAAAGGCCGGCGCGGGTGGCCAGCGCGGTCATGGACAGACCACGGCTTTCCCGCTCCTCGCGCAGTACCGCCGCCACTCGAGCGCAGGCGTCCTCGTACGGGTCCTTCGGGGACATGCCCATGGCATAGGGGAAGACCGGGTTGACAGGCACCTAACAGTTGTTAGGTTGGTCTCATGTTCCTGCGTCGACTTGGCCATGATCCGCACCTCGACGGGCGTCGCACGGTCGCCCTCGCGGGCTGCCCGGATATTTGGGAACTGGCGGACGGCAGCTTCGCGGTCATTGGGGTGGACATCACGGCGGCCGCGGTGGGGCAGTTGCCGCCCACGGCGAGCTGCGGTCCGGACGAGCGGGTGGTGCGATTGCCGCGGGAGGTGTTGATCGGGGCCAAGCGCGACATCCCGGAGCCGGGTTGAACGGACGGGGTGCACGGGGGCGAACCGCCAAGATGACGCTTGGTCCCCTCTCACGCCAGAGCTTCTTCCGTCCCTCCGGGACTCGGTCCGATTTCGCGCCTTCACCCAGCGATGAATCGCTGGGCTATTGTCGGTCGTCCCTGGCGGGACTTGGGGTTGCGGTGCAGGGCGGGGGCCTCAGGCCAGCAAGGCCTGGAAGCCGGCCTGCTCGAAGTGGTGATCGGCCGTCAAGGCTTCCGTCACTCCATGGTCCTGCATCACGACGAAGGAAATGCAGTCGGTGAGCGGCCATTCCTTGTCCGGACGCTCGCGGCACAGCCTCGCCCCCCGTTCGATCAGGCCGCCGCTGGCGGCAACGAGTCGGAAAGCGGGATCGGTCTGCACCACGTTCCAGAGGGCCAGGACCTCCTCACGTTGGCCCGGACGGCACAATGCGTCCGCCAACTCCACGAGCACGAACTCGGTCGTCAGGAGAAGCAGCCCCGGAGTGCGCGAAGCCGCCACTGCCTTCGGATGCGCGGTGTCGCGCGCGTTCAGCAGCGCGAGGAAGTAGAAGGTGTCGGCGAAGACCGACTTCATGCCTTCCTCGGATGGCTCTTGGTATAGTGGGCGTGGTTGAGCGCGAAGTCGGCCGGCCAGTCCCGGGGTTTGGCCAGCTTCAGCAGGGCCTGGAGGAACGGGGGATCGTCGGCGCGGCTTTCGAGCGGGGTCACCTCCACTTCGGAACCCTCCGCCAATTGGGCTTCAGGGGGGAGCACCACCACGCCGTTCTGAACCTTGCCTTTGTAGCTCACGTTCCTCTGATACAGGGTCGGTGCCGGTGAGGCAAGCGACGAACCGCCGGTTGGTGGATGGGCGCGGCTGGGGCGCAGACCCGACCCCGGCAGGTGGCAGCCTGCGGTTTCTTCCGTCCCTCCGGGACTCGGTCCGATCCCGCGCCTCGACCCAGCGATGAATCGCTGGGCTAATGTCGGTCGTCCCTGGCGGGACTGGAGGGTGTGGGGGTCGGGGGGTGTGGGGGTCCGGATGGCGGACCGGGTGGGGTGCATGGGCGGACAAGAATGTCCGCGCTCCGAGGGCCCTCAGAATCCGTGTCCAGCCGTGTCGATCCGTGGTTTCCGTTCCTCCCCTCATCGGCGTCCATCGGCGGTTGGCCAGAAGCCCGACCGGGGGAAGGAACCGCCAAGACGCCGAGGGCGCCAAGAGGGGATTCCGGGCGGGCGTGGTAGAATGGGGGGATGGTATTCTTCGGTTGGTTCAGCGAGGAGGTGTTCCGGTTCGTCCAGACGGTGGGCTTGGTCGCCAGCCTTGGCTTCACCGCGCTGGTCGTTTTCCGGGAGGACCGGTCTCGCCGGGTCGCCAACCTGCTGGCGCTGACGACCGCCCACCGCGAGATCTGGGGGCAACTCCATCGGCAACCTGAACTGGCCCGCATCCTGGAACCGGGCGTGGACCTGGAACGCGCGCCCGTGACCAACCCGGAAGCCGTGTTCGTCACCTTCCTCCTCCTGCACCTCAGCGCGACCTTTCGCGCCATCCGGTTGGGGATGTTCTCCACCCGTCAGGCCCTGGACCGGGACATCCGGTGGTTCCTGGTGTTACCCATCCCGCGGACGATCTGGGACCGCTCGAAGGACCTGCTCGAACCCGACTTTGTGGCTTTCGTGGACTCCTGCCTGGCACATTCTCCGCCTGGCGAGGACAAAACGAGGGGTTGATCGTCGTGATTCTCACCCGCCTGTCCATCGGCACGCACTGCGTCCGCCTGCCGTGCAAAGAGTTCCGCAGCTTCCAGCACAACAATTCCCGCCGTCATTCTTACTTTTATTCTTACTTTGGCGGGTTTGACTGCCTCGGACCGGTGAAAGTGTTGAATTTGTTGGGGATTTTGAGGGTGGTGGCTGGGGGCGGAATTGGCCAAAACCCGCCGCAATTGCGGTTTCATGATAGCCGTCTTCATTGGCTAATCAAGCGAACTCGGCATCGCCCGCCAGTACCCGGAGCCACCCCGTTGGTGTCCGTTTTGGTGTCCGCCCGTGAGACGCATCCCCGGCTCCAATCGCCTCCCGTAATGTCTGCACCCCCGGAGCGGGCCGGAGAGGATATAGAGCTGTGGCTCGCCTCGATGCGCCGCATGTGCCGCATCCCACGGCGAGGACGGCATAACCGCAGTCATGGAGTCCAGCCAGCCAGAACGACCACTGTGGCGGATCGACCGCCTCCTGACCCCGCTCGTCGGGTACGACATCCGGGTGGCCGCCCGGGCGTTCGCGCTCGGCTGCCGAACCGATGGACGCCAGTTCCGCTTCATGCCCGTGGCCGATCTGTTTCTCCCGGACAACAGCCAACCGGGGAGCGCGCCGGTCTTTTTCGAGGGCCGGTTGTGTTCGTTCGAACGTCGCATCGGTGTGGTTCTCGTCGTGCTCGAAGCCCGGTCGCTCCGACCGTCGGCCCCCGAAGGATGGGTGGCGCTGCGAGGACAGGCGGCGGTGATCCTGCATGCGCCCGCGGTTGTCGAACTGGCTTTCCCGTTCCGCATCGAACGTCTCCCACCCGAGCCGGAGAATTACTGGCGCGATCTCCGGATCCCCTCTGCGCAATTCGAGTTCGAGTTCCCACAAACCGGGGAAGCAGCGGTTGTGAACCGCGCACCGCTCGCTTCCGAGGTTGCCGCCGCACTTCCCGCGTCACCTCAGTCTGGCCGCTCGCAGGAGTAGTGTTGGACATCCGGCTTGAAGTGTTCGGGGCGGCCCACGCACGCCGCTTGGTTGCGCGGCTTCTCTCCGCCATGGGGACGTTGTAGAATCTGAGGCATGGCTTCAGTCAATGTGCCAACCGAAGCGGCGATCTTGCTGCGGGTCATCGAACCCGAGCGGGGTAACTGGTCGCGCGCGGCCGCCGAAGCGATCCTCAAGTTCCGCTTCCCGTCCACGGACATCGAGCGCATGAATCGGCTCGCCGCCAAGGCGAGTGCCGGCGACGTCAGCCCCGACGAGCAGGCTGAGCTCGAGAGCTACATGCGCGTGGGTCGCTGGCTCGATCTCTTGCAGTCCAAGGCGCGGCTTTCGCTCAAGACTGCGGCGGGCTGAGCACGGACCGGGGAATCGCACTCCGGGATGCCCTGCGGCGCAGCGCCCCCGCGCTGCCCGGCCCGATTGCGCAGACTACGCGCTAAAGTAGCCAAGCTGTCTGAGCGAGACCCAATCCACCGGACGTTCGAGGGTTCGCTGGCCGAGGATTTATGCTAAGTGCCGGATTATCCCAAGTTGGCTGCGGTCTGTCGTTTGA
>CAZHUS010000147.1:0-15678 GCA_964535555.1 uncultured Verrucomicrobiota bacterium | reverse complement strand
CGATTTATCCGCCTTGGCGCCATGGGCTGCCTCACCGGCGTGTCGAGCGCCATGCACCGCCTCCGCCACTTTCGCACCGCCGTCCCTCCCGACCCGCAGTTCTCATCTGGGCGAGCGAACTCGGTGACGGCAGGGCGGCCCGTCCTTTGGCCGCCACCGTTTCGGCGCCCGTGGTCCGGCGCGCTCGGAGAGCGACGCCCTACCGGCAGGCCAAGGAGAACCGCTGCGTCCCCGCAAGTGCCCACAAGTGCCCACAAGTGCCCACACTGGCCGATTGCCAAGGCCGCACTCCTCCCCGTAAGCTGCGAGCCCGTGAAGTACATCTTCGTCACGGGCGGCGTCGTCAGTTCCCTCGGCAAAGGCCTCACCGCCGCGTCCCTCGGCACCTTGCTCGAGAATCGCGGACTCAAGGTCTGCCTCCAGAAGTTCGATCCGTACCTGAACGTCGACCCGGGCACGATGAACCCCTTCCAGCACGGCGAGGTGTACGTGCTGAACGATGGCACGGAAACCGACCTCGACCTCGGGCATTACGAGCGGTTCACCCATGTGAACCTGAGCCGCCTCAACAACCTCACCAGCGGCCGGGTTTATTTGAACGTCCTCGAGCGGGAACGGCGCGGAGGTTACCTCGGCAAGACCGTTCAGGTCATCCCCCACATCACCGACGAGATCCAGGAACGCATCAAGGAGGTCGCCGAGAGCTCGAAGGCGGATGTGCTCATCACGGAGATTGGGGGCACGACCGGCGACATCGAAGGCCTGCCGTTCCTGGAGGCCATCCGCGAGTTCGCCCTCGAACAGGGCTACAACAACGCGATCTTCATCCACGTCACCTACGTCCCGTTCATCAAGGCCGCGGGCGAACTCAAGACCAAGCCCACGCAGCAGTCGGTGGCCAAGCTGCGCGAGATCGGAATCACGCCGCAGATCCTGGTCTGCCGTTGTGACCGGCCGCTGGCGAAGGACGTGAGGCAGAAGATCTCGCTGTTCTGCAACGTTCCGTACGAGGCCGTCATCGAGGAGCGCGACGTCGAGCACAGCATTTACGAGGTGCCGCTCATGCTGCAGCGCGAACGGATGGATGACCTGGTGTGCCAACTCCTGCGGCTGAACGTGCCGGCGCCGAACATGACCCATTGGCAGGAGATCCTGCGCAAGCTCATCGCGCCACAGCACCGGGTGCGGATCGGCGTGGTCGGCAAGTACATCGGCCTGCCCGATGCCTACAAGTCGGTCTATGAAGCCATCACCCACGGAGGGGTGGCCAACGATTGCGGCGTCGAGGTGGAGCGGATCGAAGCCGAGCAGATCGAACGCGAAGGCGCCGAGAAGATGCTGAAGGGGCTGGGCGGGATCCTCGTTCCCGGCGGTTTCGGGGACCGCGGGATTGAAGGCAAGATCGCCGCCGCCCGCTACGCGCGGATGAACCGCATTCCGTACCTCGGGCTCTGCCTGGGCATGCAGATCGCGACGATCGAGTTCGGGCGGAGTGTGCTGGGACTGGAGAAGGCGCACTCGACGGAGTTCAATCCGGCCTCGCCGCACCCGGTGATCGCGATGATGAACGAGCAACGGGAGATCACCGACAAGGGCGGGACGATGCGTCTGGGTTCGCAGGAGGTGCAACTGAGGACCGATTCGCATGCGGCCCGGCTTTACGGGGCTTTTGTGGTCCATGAACGCCATCGGCACCGTTACGAGTTCAACAACAGCTACCGGGCAAAGTACGAAGAGCACGGGTTTGTCTTCAGCGGCACGTCCCACGGGGGTGCCCTCGTGGAAGTGATCGAACTCGCGGATCACCCGTTTTTCGTGGCCTGCCAGTTTCATCCGGAGTTCCAGAGCAAGCCGGACGGGGCGCATCCGCTCTTCCGTGGGTTCATTGCGGCCGTCCACCAGCACCAACATCAAAAGACGGTGTAAGGCGGAAGCGGGTCGGGGGCCTGGCGGCGCGGCGCAGCCTCGCCCCATCCGCAAGCGCCTTCAGCCCCGCGGCGGCGGGCGTCGAGCGCCCTCACTCTTCGAGGACTCGGTAATAGCCCGATCCCGACGGGTTCATCGTGAACGAGAACTCGAGCACGGTGCCATTGCCCAGGATCGTGCGGACCGTCTGCCAGGGAACGGATTCGTCCAGGTTCGGCGCGTACTGGACGTGGTAGGTTCTCCCCGGGACGGTTGACACCTGGAACCGCAGTTGGTCGCCCGCCGCCACGATCTCGCCCACGGTGGCGAAGTAGGGCAGATCGATCATGGTTTGCACCCAGCCGGAGGAACCGTGGGAGAGGCCGCCGCCTACACGGGCGCGAGCGCGGAGCTTGCCTCCCGAGGGCAGGGGGGCCCCGACGAGTTCCCAACCTCCGACCGTGCGTGTGCCCGTGCCGAGCGCGGACCAGGTGGCGCCGCCGTCGGTGGATTGGTCGAACCACACGGCCTGCGCCTCGGGGGCGGCGCCCCCACGGAGCCATCGGGCGTGGGAACCGTTGAGCGCAGCCAGAGATTCGGTCGCGGGGTCATTGACGAGCCGGCCGAGACCGGCACGGGGGACACCATCGAGAGTGGTGAAGAGGCCTCCCAGCAGGAGCTTGCCGTCCGCCTGCAACGTCAGGGCGGTGACAACGCTGTCGGCGTTGGGGCGGAAGCTGTCATCCAGGCTGCCGTCGCGGTGGAGCCGGGCGAGGTGATGGCGCGGTTGACCTCCCACGCGAGCAAACCAACCGCCGATCAGGATCTTGCCGTCGGCCTGGAGCACCGAAGTGTAAACAGGCCCATCGGGATCGGGGTTGAAGGAGGAGTCAAGCTGTCCCTGATCGTGGAAGCGGGCCAGGAACCGACGCGGCTGGCCTTGCATCGATGTGAACCAACCCCCGGCGAGGATCTTGCGGTCGGCTTGGACCTGGACGCAGTTGACGCCACCGTTGGCAGCGGGATCGAAGCTCGGATCCAAATGGCCTTCGGAATCCAACCGGGCCAGGTAAGGCCGGGGTTCGCCTGCCACGGCCGTGAAGCCACCGCCCATGAGCAACCTGCCGTCGGATGGGATCGCCAGCGAGAGCACCGGCCCGTCCAAGCCCGGGTTGAAACTTCCGTCCAACTCGCCGTCGCCGCGGATGCGGGCGACGCCTTGATGGGGTTGGCCGTTCACCGTGGTGAACCAACCGGCGAGGAAGATGTCTCCGCTGGATTCAAGCGCCAGGGACAGCACGCCTCCATCCGGTTCCGGGCGGAACGTGGAGTCGACCCTTCCGTCGGGGAAGAATCGAGCCAGCGAGGGTCTGGCCTTTCCGTCGATGGCGTTGAAGAAGCCGCCAACCACAGAGCTCCCGTCCGGCAGAATCGCCAGGCACGAGACCCCACCGTCGAGGGCGGGAGCCCAGGTGGCATCCAGGCTCCCATCGGGTCGCAATCTCCCCAAGTACTCCTGGGGAGACGTAGCGAGCCTCGTGAACCACCCACCCAGGAGGGTGCCGCCATCGGGTTGCAGCGCGAAACAGCTCACCTCGTTGTCCGCGGGGAGGTTGAACGTCGGGTCCAAGGCTCCGGATGGCCGGACGCCCGTGCCGGTGAGGATGATCTCGAACGCGCTTTCGTCGGCATCGTTATTGGGGATAAGCAGCCTGGCCGTCCTCGGGCCGGAGTCGGATGGGGCGAACCGGACCTCGAAGGTGGCGCTGCCGGTTGGACCGCCGATCGGAGTGGCGGGTGCGCCTGCGACTCGGAAGGCGGTCGCATCCGGCCCGCTCAAGGATTGGCCCGAAAGCATGAGGTCCCCCGGCCCGGTGTTCCTGATCGTGAAGACGAGGCTGGCCTCATCGCCCACCCAGACCGTGCCGAAGTCGCGGGTCGCGCCCTGACTCAGACTGGTTCCCACAGGTTGTTCCAGAGCCAGCTCGGGTAAGTGCACGTGGAAGCTGGTTACTGTCTCCACCTCTCCCTCTCCGACGCGGGCTCGGGCTCGAATGAGACCCTCGCCGGGGAGATGCAGACCGCCCAGTTGCCACCCGCCGGGGATGCGGGTGCCGAAGCCAAGCGGAGTCCACGCATTCCCTCCATCGGTCGATAGGGCGAAGGAAGTCCGGGGCGTTTCGGGAGAGGCGCCTCCGCGCAACCACTCTACCCGGGTGTTATCCGCCACGATGAGGGTCTGGGTGGCGGGATGGTTGTGCAAGCGACGCAGGATACTGGTGACGTGCAAGGGCAGGAACTCGGGATAAACCGAATTAGCGACGAGCACTTTCCCGTCGGCCTGCAATGCGAGCGCGGTTCGCGGCCGTTGAGTGCTATCCCAGATCCCGTCCGCGAACGTGAAATCGTGCTGACCGTCGGCGTGGAATCGCGCCAGGTTCACATCGTACTGCCCATCGGATCCCCCAGAGTCCACGTCCCAAGCACCCCTGGCCATAATCATCCCGTCGGCCTGGAGCGCGATCTGGACAGCTCCTCCCTTATAGACAGTGAAGCTGGAGGAATCCGGCGTGCCGTCGGCAAGCAGTCGGGCGAGTCCAACCGTAGGCCCGAAGCCGTCGAATTGGCCTCCGAGGAGGATCTTCCCGTCAGCCTGCACAGCGATCGAGGAAACCGGACCCTCCACGAGAGGCACAAAATCCGGGTCCAGACTTCCATCCGGGAGCAGCCTGGCCACGGACGACCTGAACCCACCGGCCACCGTGGAGAAACCGCCCCCGATCAGGATCTTCCCGTCGGATTGCACCGCGATGGAATCGACCACTCCGTTGGGATCAGGATCAAAGCCCGGGTCCAAACTGCCATCCGGGTTCAGCCGGCCAAACCCGCGGCGCAACTGTCCAGCGATAGTTTTGAAGAACCCCGCGACAAGGATTCCCCCCTCCCGCTGCAAAGCAATCCTCCTGACGGTGCTGTCTGCCCCCGGATCGAAACTCGGATCCAGATTCCCGTCTGGCAGCAGCCGGGCGATATGCTCGCGTGCCGCCGCGTTTATGCTGCGGAAATCGCCTCCCACAAGGATCTTTCCATCCGGTTGCAGCGCCAGGCTCGAAACAGCCCCGTTGAAGGTGGGATGGAAGCCGGGATCGACGGTTCCATCTGGCCGCACGCGGATGAGATTAGTGGCTGCGGGGGAGCCGATGAAGCCGAATGCTCCACCGACCAGGATCCTTCCATCGGGCTGGAGAGCCAGAGCGGCGACCTCGACCGGCCTCCCCAGGTCAAGTTGGAAGTCCTCACCGATGACGTTGAGCCAAGCCGTGCCGGACAGCGCGATGTCGACCGGGTTCTCGTCTGGATCGTCGCTGCGGATATGCATGGTCGCCGTCTTGGAGCCGGGGGTGAGCGGGACAAACTCGACGTCGCAGGTCATGCGCTGTCCCGGACTGAGTACGGTCAGGGGCGATGGGCAGTGGAGGTGGAACTCGGAGGCATGGGGACCGTCGATCACGATGGCCAGCTCGGACAGATCGAGATCCCCGACATTCTTGATGGTGAAATTCCACCAGGAAGCTCCACCGACAGCCCGTGATCCAAAATCGTGGTCCTCGACGTTCGAATTCCAGGATGTCTCGACCACATCGAAGCCCCTCCCCACCGCGATGTCGCGTCCTCCGTAGCTGGCGACACTCTCGACCCAGCCGCAAGAGCCGTTGTTGAGACCGCCGGCGGTGGGTCCACGCGCCCGGATTAGCCCGCTGGTGGGCAGATTCAACCCGGCGATCTCCCAGCCGGTTGGAGTGCGCACGCCAAAGCCGAGCGGCGTCCACCACTCGCCACCCCCGGTGGACAGTTCAAAGGTCACCCAGGCAAGTTCCGGGGTCGTTCCGCCGCGTCTCCACTCAACATGTCCGAAACGGGGCGAGGGAATCTCCTGGGTGGCGGCGCCGTTATGCAATCGGGCGAGGAAGCTCTGCTGCGTTGTTCCTACCGCTTCGAATTCTCCCCCGATGAGCACCCTCCCATCAGCCTGGAGAGCGACACCGTGAACCTCCCCATCCACCGCGGGGGCAAAGCCGCTTTCGGTATCCAGGGTCCCGTTCGGGTGGAGCCGGGCGATCCGATAACGCGGGGTTCCTTCGACCAGCGTGAACTCGCCTCCCAGGAGGATCTTGCCGTCGGCCTGCAACCCCAGGCTGGAGACGGCACCGTTGACGTCGGGGTGAAACTCGGCGTCCACGAGACCGTCGGGCCTCAATCGGGCGAGGTTCAGGCGGGGGAATCCGCCGACAAAATCAAAGCCACCTCCCACCAGGATCTTGCCGTCCGCCTGCACGGCCACACACAGCACCGTGTCGTCCGCGCCCGGATCGAAGCTCAAATCCAAGGTGCCGTTGGCGTGGAGGCGGGCGAGGCGATGTCGGGTCACGCCGCCCATGGCAGTGAAGCGGCCGCCCACGACAAGCATCCCGTCCGTCTGCACCGCCGCGGAAAGCACCCAGTCGTTCGCGTTGGGATTGAAGCCCGGGTCCACAGTGCCGTCGGCATACAAGCGGGCGAGGCGGTTGCGCTTGTATTCTCCACCGGTGAGTTCGGTGAAACGCCCCCCCAGTACGGTCAGCTCGGGCGTTTGAAACAGGAGGCAGTGGACGATGCCGTTCGGATCGGGTTGGAACGTTGTGTCGAGCGCCCCGTTGGCATTGAGCCGGGCCAGATGGCGGACGGCGACGTCATCCACGCCGGTGAAGCTGCCGCCCAGCAGGATCTTGTTGTCCGCCTGGACCGCCGTGCAGAACACGTTGTTGCTGACGACCGGGGCGAAACCGGCCTCGACGGTACCGTCCGCCATCCATCGGGCGAGGTGCCGGCCTGCGGTCGCCTCCACCGAGGTAAACCGACCGCCCAGAACGACTCTTCGGTTTGCCTGCACCGCCATGCCGTAAACGGCGTCGTTCACGGTCGCTTGAAAACTGGGATCCACATCGCCCGGTCGAAACTCTCGACCCATCCCGCTCAGCTTGAGATCGAATGGGTTGTCGTCCGGATCGTTGCTAAGGACGCGCAGGGTCGCCGATTTGAGACCAAGGCTGGTGGGAGCGAACGCTACGACGAAGGTCGTGAAGGCGGGCTCGCTCGCCAGGCTCTCCGCCGGGGCGTGCATGAGCCGGAACTGACCGGCATCGGGGCCGTCGATGGTGACAGCGATCCCCGTCAACGGCACCAGGCCGGAGTTGCGGATGACCATGGAGAGGGCGACCGAGCCCTCAAGGTTCACGGACGCGAAATCGACGGTGGCGCCGTTCTCCCGGTCCGTGCCGACTGGTTGTTCGAGCACGAGCTCCGGACCGCCGAATCCAAACGGCGCCTGGCTCTCCACCCAGCCGGCTGATCCGTTGAATCGACCGCTCGCCACCGCAGCGCGGGCGCGGATGATCCCTTGAACGGGGAGCGCCAGTCCGGTGAGTTCCCAGCCGCCCGCGATCCGGTTTCCGGCGCCCAGGCCCGTCCAGGTCTTGCCGGCATCGGACGAAAGCTCAAAGCTGACGCGGGAGGTTTCCGGACAGGTTCCATCACGAATCCATTCGACACGGGTGCGACCGTCGGCGCGAAGGGATTGGGGAGCGGGATTGTTGGCGAGGCGGGCGAGGAAGCGTTGGTTCACGCCGTCGACGCTCGCGAACGTCCCGCCCAACAGGATCTTGCCGTCGCCCTGCTGAGCCAGGGCGAGCACGGCGGCGTCGGGATTGGGGTGGAACGTGATGTCGAGATGGCCCTCGGGATCGAGTCGCCCCAGGCCGGCGTGTTCTTGCCCGTCCAGCAGGCTGAACTCCCCGCCCACCAGGATCTGGCCGTTGGCCTGCAGACCCAGAGCGTAAACTTCCGAATCGGGATCTGGGGCGAAGGGACTGTCGAGGCTGCCCTGGGGCAGCAGCCGCGCGACGGAGTGGCGACTTTGGTTCGCCAAATGGTAAAAGGCCCCACCCAGGAGGATGCGTCCATTAAGTTGCACAACCACCGGCCCCACGGCTCCGTTCGGATCGGGCCGGAACTCGGGGTCGACCGCAGCGTCAGGGAGCAGCCGCCCCGTATTGGCACGCGCGGAGGTTCCCAGCATCGAAAACGACCCCGCGACCACGACAGCGCCATCCGGTTGAACGGCCAAGCCCTGCACCGTGCCATCGCAGTCGGCAACGAACTCGGGATCCAGGCTCCGGTCCGGGAGCAAACGAGCCAGACTGCTTCGTTCGGCACCGCCGAGCGCGTTGAAGTTACCGCCGACCAGGATCTTCCCGTCGGGTTGACCGCCCAGACAGTAGACCGGCCCGTCGACATGAGGCCGGTAGTCAGTCACCAAGGTGCCGTCGGGATGGAGGAGCGCCAGCCGGTGGCGATCGCTTCCCCCGAGGATGGTGAAGCGTCCGCCCACGAAGATCTGGCCGTCGGGCAAGACCAGGAACGCGTACACGGGACCGTCCGTGTCCGGTTTGAACTCAAGATCGAGACTGCCGTCAGGGTGGAGGCGCGCCAGGTGGCGCCGAGCCTGCCCATTGAGGGTTTGAAAATCTCCTCCCACCAGGATTCGGCCGTCCGGTTGCAGAGCCAGCGCATAGACCGGACCGTCAAGCTCCGGTCGGAAACTCCTGTCCAGTTCCCCCGGCGTTTGGGCCAAACCGAACCGTCCGGGTGCGAAAACCAGGGTGAGAAGGGTCGCGACGATGATGGTGCGGCAAGGAAATGCCATGGGTAAACTCCTTGAAGAAATCGGAGGGTAACAGCCTGGCTTGCCTATGGGACGACACGGCAAAGGGACCTCGGTGGTTGCCGGCGACTGTAAGCCGGACGACTGGGAAGGCAAGTTCCGTTTCTGATCCTGCGTCCCCCAGGATCAGGATGTCCTATCGTGATGGCAGCGTGGCCGGTGGGGAAGGTTGCGCCGAACCGCAAGAGGAAGGTCAAGCCGGGGAAGCCGCCACCGCGGCGATGGAATCTTCGAGAATGTCCAACGCTCGCACCATCTGGTCCCGGCTGATGGTCAGCGCGGGTGTCAGTTGCAGGATGTTGCCCATGGTGACTTTGAAGTTGAGCCCCCGTCGCAGGGCCTCGTACATCACCCGCTCCGCTTCCACACAGGCGCGTTCCATGGAGGTGCGATCCCGAACGAGTTCGACGCCCAACATCAAGCCCAGCCCGCGCACGTCGCCGATCAGGGCGTGGCGCGACTGCATCTCGCGGAGTCGCGCCAGGGCAAGAGCCGAGAGTTCCTGGACGTGGGCCAGCACGCCTTCGGATTCGATGGATTCGAGCGTGGCGAGTGCCGCCGCGGCCGCCACCGGGTTCTTCTCGTGCGTGTAGTGGCCGAGGGCGCGATCGGCCGCCACGTTCAGTTCGTCGCGGGCGATCAAGGCCGCCAGCGGGAAGACGCCGCCACCGAGCGCTTTTCCCAGGACCAGCATGTCCGGGACGATCCCGTAGTGCTCGCAGGCGAACATCCGGCCCGTGCGGCCCAAGGCGGTGGGGATCTCGTCCAGAATCAGCAGGGCACCGTGTTTGTCACAGGCGGCACGCACCCGCCGCCAGTAGTCGGGCGGAGGAACGAACGGCGCGGATCGCACCGTCTCGCTCACGACGGCGGCCACATCGCCTTCCTTCTCGAGCACGTACTCGATGTAATCAGCGCATTTGAGCCGGCACTCGCCCCGGCAGTCCCAGGGGCAATGCCAGGGATCCGGTGGGGGCACGTGCTCGCAACCGGGGAGCAACGGCCCCAGGCCCGAACGGAAGAGCGTCTCGCCGCCGACCGAGCTGGCTTCGAGCGTGGCCCCGTGGAACGAGTCCCACATGGAGATGGTCTTGTGCCGGCCGGTGGCGATGCGCGCCAGCTTCAGGGCCATGCCGATGGCCTCGGCCCCGCCCGGGGCGAAGAGGACGCGGTTGAGGTCTCCCGGAGCGAGTGCAGCCAGTTTCCGGGCAAGCGCGATCGAGGTGGTGTTCGTGTAGCGACGCGGGCAGAAAGGCAACTCGTGCAACTGGCGGATGATCGCCGCCAGGACGCGCGGGTTGCCGAACCCCACCTGGTGAACGCAGTTGCCGTGGAAATCAAGGTAACGGCGGCCCTGCAGGTCCTCGATCTCCGCGCCTTGGGCCGAGCGGAGCACGTTCAGACACGGCGTCGAGAGCGACTGATGGAGGAACCAACGGGCATCCTCCTCGAGGCAACCGCGGGTCTCGGCATCGAGCATCTCGGCCTGCCAGGTTGAGCGCTGCGGGGACGCATTCACGTCGCCTTCGGCCGCGGGGCCTCGGAGGACGGCGGGTGTCGGGTTGGAGGGGTTCATCAATCGAGGACGGATGTAGGACGGGTGCGTGCGGCGCGAATTGAATGAGCTGGGAGGGCCAGATTCCTGCCGGGGCGCCTCGATTCAAGCAGGGCACGCCGGCCTCGGCGGGCAGCGGAGTGCCCGCCCTACCTGGTTTGCGATTCACGGGTAGCCACCGGTTCCGTGCGGACGTGGTCCGTGGCCACGAACCGGTGAGGAACGCGGGCTTCAGCCCGCAGGGACGTCCCTGCGCCGGCGTGGCTTGCTGCGGACTGAAGTCCGCGCTCCGGGGCAGATTCATGGGTGGTCCCCGGCTCCGTCCATCCCATCTCCCCGAGGATGGCGCGAATGGCATGGACCAGTTGCTCGATGTCGGCAGGGAACAGACGCCCGATGGTGCCGATCCGGAACGTGTCGGCTCGGGTGAGCTTTCCCGGGTAGATGATGAAGCCGCGTTCGCTCAGACGCCGATAGAGGCTGTCGAACGAAAAGCCCTCGAGGGGAGGAAAGCCGAAAGCCGTGATGATGTGGCTCTGCACGGCGGGAGGCAGGTAGGGACGCAGGCCAAGGGATGCCATTCCCGCCAGGAGGGTCTTGTGGTTCTGGCGATAACGAGCGGCCCGACCCGCCACGCCGCCTTCGGCCTGAAGTTCGATCAGGGCTTGCTCGAAGGCGAGCAGCGCATGCGTCGGCGGCGTGTAGCGGAACTGCCCGTTCTTTTCGAAGCCCTTCAACTGGGCGAGCAGATCCAGGCTCAGGCTGCGGGCCCAGCCCTCACAGGCCAGCAAGCGGAACCGGCGACAGAAAACGAAACAGAAACCCGGCACACCTTCGATGCACTTGTTGGCCGAGGACACCAGGAAATCGATGCCGGCCGCTTCGAAATCCAGCGGCATCCCTGCGAAACTGCTCATGGCATCAACGACGAACACCCGCTGGTGACGGCGGGCGACCGCGCCGAGTTCGGCAACCGGGTTCAGGATGCCGGAGGTCGTTTCACAGTGGACCGCGACGACGTGGGTGATCGAAGGATCATCCGTCAAGGCCCGGTCCAACGCGGCGGGGTCGTTCGGTTGATCCTCCGGGGTGCGCAACACGATATGCTCCGTGCCGGCGTGAACCAGCATCTGCACGGCGCGTTCGCCATACGCACCATTCGCCAGCACCGCCACCTTGCCATAAGGGGGGACGCATGTGGCGAGGACCGCCTCGACACCGAACGTCCCACTGCCCTGCAAGAGCACGCATTCCCAGCCTTGTTCCCGCGACACGCCGGCGACGTGCAGCAGTTGTTCGCGGATCCAGGCAACCCGCGAGTTGAACTCGAAATGCCACGAGCCCGCATCGTGCAGCATGGCCTGCTTGACGGACAGGCTGGTGGTCAATGGACCCGGGGTGAACAGGAGACTGTCCCGCGACGGTGGTAGTGAGTTCATGCTGGAATCTTCGAATCGGCAGACTCGTTACGATCAAGACAGGTTCGCCGGCCGCAATTCCGACCCCGGCTTCGGGAGCCGAAGGCACGGGCCGGTCTGAGGCGCGCCTTGCTTAGGCATCGACATGTCTGGCCTCCATGTTCGCGGCCTCGATCAACACGCCTCCACCCGTTCGTGCACGATCAGGTCGCGCCGCCGGAGTTCCTCGAAGATTGTCGCCGGGGCGAACGCCTCCTCCGGGGTGAGCACGCCCGTCCCGCTCACGCGCCCCGTGGCCAGGAGCACGGCCCCGATGGCCAGCGGGATTCCGACGTTGCGGGTGTACGCACGCAGTCCCGCCCATTCGGGCACCGAACCATCGGAGGGCGGGTGAGTGTGCCACAGCGTGTGACGTTTCTTCTGACCGTCCCGAAAGCCTTCGAGTTCGACGTGGAGCGCGTAGCCGTAAAGTTGGGTGGACCGACCTTCGGGGGCCTGAAGCAGGTAGGCGCCAATGGCGTCCATGATGCCCAACTCGACCCCGACGGCGGAGATCCGGTCGTTGCGCAGGAAGCCCCAGTCGTAGAGAGCCCGGATGAGCTGCATGTTCGGGTGCGGCCAGGTTCCACGGACCTCGATCAGTCTCACGCCCTTGCCGGCCAGGTTCTGGGCCAATGTCCGCGTCTCGGCGTGCGGGATGATGTACTGCGTCGAGGTGCCGTACGGTTCGGGAAGCGCAATCTCCCGCGGCCGCGCGAATGGCGGCACCTGCTTGAACTCCCCGTCCTCGAAGACCACCCGGCCGGGCAACTTCGGGTCGTACTCGTACACCGTCGTCTCCGTGATGGCGGCGCTGAAGGCGATCGGACGATACGCGCCGTGACTGACGCGAACGGTCTCGACGGTGTCATACAGAGCCGCCGCATGGATGGCCATCATTTGCGTCGTGCCCGGCGTCATGCCGAACCCGGGAACACACGCCTTCCCGCAAGCCCGGAAGACCGGTTCACTGACCTCCTCCTCGCCAAAACCGTTGAGATTGATGCCGTGACATCCCGCCTCGGCGATGCAGGCCGTCGAGAGCCCGTTCAACGCGATCGTGGTGCCGTCCATGACCACGTCGTGACCCCGCATGGCCTGGACCGCACCGGCCCGGTCACGAACGTCCACGCGGGTGAACCGCACCCGGGGATCGCCCAGCCACGCGACGACTTCGCGTCCGGCGGGCTCGTTCACGTCCGCCACGGTGATCTGTTCCGCGCCGGAGAACCTCACCAGGTCCAGGACCGCTTCTCGCGCGATGCGGCCGGCGCCGCCCAAACAAAAGATCCGCATAGCATCAGGACCCGGCGACGGCTGGAGCCCCCGCCGGGAATCGTACCGCTTCATGTCGCCCAAAGAACCACCACGCGCCACCCAGCGTGAGGACGCCGAGCAATGCCCCCACCCAACACGCCAGCAGGAAGAAGGAGAGGTGACCACCTTCGACATCCGTGAAGTTCTTCGCGAGCATGACCGCCACATAACCCAGGTAGCCCACCGCATCCACCAGGTACATCAGGTAGCCGATGTTGCCCCGATCTCGCGTCATGGCGATCAGTCGCTCGAAGACGGTCGTGTGAACGCTCACATACGGGACGTACAGGCCAAGACCGATCAGCACCATGAAACCGAACGGCCCGCATCGACCTGTCTCACGAGCTACCAGCGCCATCACCATCAACAGCAAACCGCCCAGCGATGTCCCCAAGGCGATGAAGAACGCGCGACGGTTGTCCCGGACGAGCACCCCCAAAGCGGTGGCGCCCACGACGCCCAAGGCCACGAACGCCTCGGATCGCGTGAAGAGCTCGGGAGCCGCCGTCACGCCCAGTCCCGACCAGATCTCCGGCGCGAAGTCCGCCCGCAGGCTGCGCAGCACGGTGATGAGCAGGTAGGCCAGGCCGATCAATGCCAGACCCATCCCGTGACGCTCGAGGAAGGCCCGCCGTTCCGCGCGTGGCATCGGCGCGCGTTCGGACCGCGCCGCCACATCGGCGGCGGAAGGCGCAGGAATCCGCTGCAGCATCCAAACAAAGCCCAGCAGGGGCAGCAGGAAGACCAACCCCGCCGCGGCCGGCATCCAGGGCTCAGGAACCCCGCCCCGCAGCAACGCCGCCCCCACCGACTTGGTGACGCCGTCGGCGAGGATGAAACTGGCGCAAAGACCGGCGACAAAGGCCTCCGTCATTTGCCGACCTTCGAGAAAGCCCAACACCAGGCCGAACACCATGCCCAAAGGCAGGCCGTTCAGGAAGAGCCACAGCGCGTTGTACGGTCGGGGCGTGAGTCCGAAAGCCACCAAGGCCAACTGGGCGGCCCCAATCAGCGCCAGCAACACCCACACCCGTCGCTCGGGCCGCATCTCCGCGATGACGCGGATGCCGATGAACTTCGAAATCGTGTAGCCCAGCACCTGCGCGGTCACCAGCCAGACCTTGTAACTCGTCCCCGTGACGGCGTCCACGTAGGCTCCGGCTGTGAACGGCTTCCGGAAACCGTACATGCATGCGTAGGTGCCGAACGCGGCGACCACGCACCAAACCGCCATGACTCCCGGTGACGCCAGCCAGAGCGGCACCGGGCGTACGACGTCGCCGCGCGGAGGTGGATTGGGCATGGGCTGCAGAACTGACCCCGCGGCCACCGACCGCCCCACCACGCTGAAGTACGACGGAGTCCGGGCGCTGGCCGCGGACTTGATCATAGCGGGGAGGAAGCCGGCCCGAGTGACGATTGGGCGACAAACGCACGTCAATTGTGACAAAATCGCGGGCTTGGGAATGACGGTCGCCTGAGGAGGGAATCTCTTCACCCGCACTTCCCTGGCCGAACCCGGATCAGGAAAGCCGGATCCCGACGCGGTACGCCCTGGAATCCAGGGCGTAGGCAAAGGCCGCGTTCACTTCCTCGAGGCGGAACCGATCGTGAACCAACTCCGCGAAGGGAAACGCCGCATGATGGCGTTCGATGAACTCCACTGCGGTCACGAGGTCGTGCGCGTTGTAGTTGTGGAGTCCGCGCACCGTGTGGAGCTTCCGAACGAGCTGTTCCGCGTCCACGCGCAGCGGCCGTTGGGGGAACGTCGCTCCCACCATGACGGCGACCCCTCCGACACCGAGCGCTCCGAGCATCGCCTCCATGGTCTCGGGGACACCGCTGTAATCGAGCGCCACGCTGAGCGGATCGCCCCGAAGGTGCGCTGCAAGTCGCTCCGGCCCGGTCCCGCCATCTTCCGCGATGTTGACACCGAGATGCGCCCCGAACCGGGCCGCCACCGCCAACCTCTCAGCCGCCACATCGACCGCCACGACACGGCGCGCGCCGGCGGTGCGACACATCGCACACGCGGTGACGCCGAGCATCCCGACGCCTGCGATCAGGACGGTGCGGTCAGCCAACGACCCCGCCAAGCGCAAGGAACCGGCCACCGTCGCGATGGCGCAGTTCACCAACGCCAGGATGGGCAACGACGCGGTCGTGTTCGGGCGAACGAGCGGCGTGTTTCGGCGCAGCACACAGTAGTCCGCCAACCCGCCGTGCAGGGTGCATCCCGGGGTGTGAAGCTCATGACCGTACTTGAAGAGATCCGGCCCCTTTTGGGGCATCCCGAGCCGCGCCATCGCGGAGTTCGGACTCGCGGCATAGATGGCCCAAGTGACCCGGTCGCCGGTCTGCAAGCGCTCGCCGCGGGCATCGTGCGTGGGAGCGCCGGGCCCGAAGGCCTCGATACGTCCAACGATTTCGTGCCCGAGAATGGTCGGTGTCTTCTCGGACCGCTTTCCCGCGAACGTGTTCAGGTCGCTGCGGCAAAGCGTCGTGTACTCGTTGCGAACCAGGATCTCGCCTTCGCCCAGCGGTGGTACGTCCACCTCCTCGAGGGTGAAGGACCGTCCACTACCGTGGAATACCGCGACCCGACTTGTAGGCATATCGTTGACGAGTAGGAAGCGACCTGTTCCTTGCGGACCTGCTCCGTGACCATGAACCAAAAAGCGCCG
>CAZHUS010000146.1:0-15723 GCA_964535555.1 uncultured Verrucomicrobiota bacterium | reverse complement strand
GGTTCATGGTCACGGAGCAGGTCCGCAAGGAACAGGTGGCTCTCCATGAACCTGCTCTGAAAAGCGGGGGGGGGGGGGGTGAACCCCCGCACTCCAAGCGCTTCGCGACTTCGGACGTGCCTTGGAGCGACGCGAAGCGCCTGGAGTGCGTCCGGTTCACCGGCGCTTTTGGGTTCATCGTCCCAATGCATGTCCACCATCAAAATCACCACCAACCATCATGGAAACCACGGTTCTCGATAAACGGCTTCTTCGTAGGGCAGACATTCCTGTGTGCCCGTAGCGGCGACGTTCCAGTCGCCCAACGCGTAGCCGGACCGGACAGTCCGGCGCACCGGCAGGCCCGAAGGCCTGCCCTACGCCAGGTAGGGCGGGCACTCCGCTGCCCGCCGAGTTCGGTTCCGCTAGGACGCTCTCCCACCGGGTGCATCGTCTCCCGCGGGAAGTTGAGCGTGACGCCGCCGGCTGCTTTCAAGAGAGTCCACGCATGGCCATTGCCAAATGTGTCACGGTCGGGAAGAGGCTCGCTTTCACCTACACCTCCTCCCTCAAGCCTGCCATCCTGCTCCTTGCTGTTGCCATAGTGGCAGCACTGCGCGCCTCGGATCCCGCGCCCCCGGACGCGGGAACGAACGCCCCGGCCCGGCTCACCTTGGATCGCATTTTCGACAGCTCGGAATTCAACGGCGAAGGAGGCGCCTCGTTCCGCTGGCTGGAGGAGGGGGCGAAGTACCTCGCTTTCGAATCGGGTGACGGCGGCCGCGAGCTCGTCTGCCGGGATCCCGCCACCGACGCGCGCGAGGTGATCGCCCCGGCGCACTGGTTCATTCCTCCCGGCCGGGAGAGCCCGTTGTCGGTGGAGGACTACGAGCTTTCGGCGAACCACGCCCGACTGCTGATCTTCACCAACAGCAAGCGCGTCTGGCGCACCCACTCCCGCGGGGACTACTGGGTGCTGGATCTCAGCAGCCGCGAGCTTCGGCAGCTGGGGGGGGACGCGCCTCCTTCCACGCTCATGTTCGCGCGGTTCGCCCCGGACGGCGCGAAAGTGGCCTACGTGCGAAGCAACAACCTTTACGTCCAGAACCTCCGCGACGGGAGCATCACGCCGCTCACGACCGATGGTTCGCCCACGCTCATCAACGGCACGTTCGACTGGGTCTACGAGGAGGAGTTGTTTCTGCGAAACGGCTACCGCTGGAGCCCGGACAGTTCCGCCCTGGCGTATTGGCAACTCGACACGACGGGCGTGCGTGAGTTCCTGCTGATCAATAACACCGACGGCCTGTACCCGCGCGTGACCCCGATTCCGTACCCCAAGGCAGGGGAGCAGAACGCGTCCGGCCGCATCGGCGTCGTCAGCGCGGAGGGTGGGAACACGCGTTGGCTCGAGGTCCCGGGTGACCCGCGCAACCACTACATCGCCCGGATGGAATGGTCCCGGGACGAAGTTGTGCTGCAGCAATTCAACCGGCTGCAGAACACCAACCGCGTGATGCGGGCAAGCCCGGTGACCGGGGAAGTCCGCACCGTACTGACCGAGGGCGATGCGGCGTGGGTGGACAACGAGAACGACTTTCGCTGGTTGGGCGAGGGGCGCTCATTCGTATGGCTCTCCGAGCGGGATGGCTGGCGTCACGCCTACCGGGTCTCGCGTTCCGGGGAGCGGGTGACGCGCATCACGACCGGGGACTTCGACGTGATGGACATCAAGGCGATCGATCGCGAACGACGCTGGCTCTATTTCACCGCTTCGCCGGCCAACCCCACCCAGCAGTACCTTTATCGCGTTCGACTGCGGGGCGGCGAACCGGAGCGGGTGACGCCGTCAGAGCAAACCGGCATGCACAACTACCAGATCTCCGCCGACGCACGCTGGGCTTTCCACACCTACTCGTCGGCGAATCAGCCGCCGGTATCCGAACTGATTCGCCTGCCACGACACGAGGTGGTGAAAACGATTGCGGACAACAAGGCCCTCCGCGAGAAGCTGGCGACGCTGGCGCCCTGCCCGCAGGAGTTCTTTCGCGTGGACATCGGCGGCGGGGTGGAACTCGACGGCTGGTGCCTCGCGCCGCCGAACCTTGACCGGACGCGCAAGTACCCGGTGCTGTTCCACGTTTACGGAGAACCGGCGGGGCAGACTGTCCTGGATCGCTGGGGAGGCAAGGGACACCTGTGGCACCGGATGCTGGCGGAGGAGGGTTACCTGGTGATGAGTGTGGACAACCGGGGCACGCCCGCACCGCGCGGCCGGGAATGGCGCAAGTGCATCTATGGACAGGTCGGGATCCTCGCCTCGGCGGACCAGGCGGCGGCGGTGCGCGCCATTGCCGCGCGCTGGTCCCATGTGGACACCAATCGCGTGGCGATCTGGGGCTGGAGCGGCGGCGGCTCCATGACGCTCAACGCGATCTTCCGGTATCCGGACGTCTACCAGGCGGGGATGGCAGTCGCACCGGTGCCGAACATGCGGCATTACGACACGATCTACCAGGAACGTTACATGGGCCTGCCGTCCGACAACCCGGACGGCTATCGCAACGGCTCGCCGCTGAACTTCGCGCATCAGCTCAAGGGCGATCTGCTGGTGGTGCACGGGACCGGCGATGACAACTGCCACTACCAGGGCGTGGAGGCGTTGATCAATGAACTGGTGCGGCACAACAAGCCCTTCACGATGATGGCTTACCCGAACCGCAGCCACGGGATTCACGAAGGCGAAAACACGACGCAGCACTTGTACGCGCTGCTCACGAGGTTCCTTCTCACGCATGTGCCGCCCGGGCCGCGCGCTGATTGAGCCGGGCCTGGCGGCGGTAGCTCCCGGAGCGCAGCGCTTCCCCCGGTCGGGCCGGTTCGGACACCGCCTGTTGATCGAGCCGCTGCAACGTTCACCCATCCACTTTGGGGCGCACCCCGGTTCCGCCACACCGCTCGGAAAGCGACAGGGTGAATGAACCGCCTGACGGGGACACTTCCACCTGCAGTATGGGTGCCTTCACAGGCGCACGAGCGCGGGCTTCAGCCCGCGGGGACGTCCCTGCGCCAACGTTGCTTCCTGCGGACTGAAGTCCGCGCTCCGGGGGCGGTTCATGGGTGAGCAGGGCGCGCAGTCCCTGGCGCGCCGGTTACGGCGGGCAACGGAGTGCCCGCCCTACCTGGCGGAAGGCCACGGAGATCTGAACCTGGTGGCGGTTCACGGAGAACGGAAACGATTCCGCGCCGCGTCGTCCCACCCTCGCGCCGCCGCAGACGCCGCTACTTCGAAACCCGGCTCAATGCCACCAACGCCCGGCGCTGCGTGAACTCGAACGGCAGGGCGTTGTACCGCGTGTCTTCGTTCAGATAGCCCGCCTGTGCGACCCCTTCACAGAGCGCCGCCGCCCGGGCGGGGTCGCCGCGACGCAGGTGGACATCCGCCATCAACGCCGCAACCCGCAGCGGCGACTCGGGGTCCAGACGGTACTTCGCCTTGCCTCGGGGCAGGTCGGGGGCGAGGGCAAGCTCCCCCCATTGCAGGCACTGGGCGTCGTCCTCGCGGTCCCAGGCCAGTTCCGCCAGCCACGCCTGGTACACACGCTGGTTGTCCGGGTCCACTTCCACCAACCGGCGCGCGACCGTCTCCAGTTCATCCGACGGAGGGGCATTGAAGATGGATCGCTGTTCGGAGTATTGCCGCACCAGCGCCCGGCCGTACTGCCGGAGCAACAACGGTTCTTCCTTGGCGCGCGCGAAGACCATGTCGCGATGCGGTGCGAGGCGGAGCACGTCCAGTTCGCCGGGCGGCGCAAAGTGCTTGAGCCGGGCCGCGAGCTCGAAGGGCAGGGTGTTGTTCGGTTCCTCCCGTTGCCAGCGACGCAGCAAGGTCAGAAAGGTGTCGAGCGGCCGGGAGTCTTCTCCGAGGTAATAGCCGGCAAAGGCGGCGAGATCCTCCTTGCCCAGCCCACGCTCGCGCAGCCACCGACCCAGCAGCGTCGTCGGGCGCAGCGTGAAGTTCTCGTCCAGGCGGCGGAAGCGCTCGGCCCGGGCCCGCGCGAAGAAGTCGCGTTGGGCGGAGTACTCAAGCACGGGGTAGTAATCGCTGTGCACCCGGGTCTCGAACGGCGGCACGAGCGCGCCGTGCTCGAAGCTGATGAGTTGTTGCGAGAGCAGGAGCGGCACGTTGTCGAGACCCACCCGGCCCAGGTCGGCTTTTACGGCGGGTTCATCGAGGCGGCGGGCGAAGGCGTCGAGATCGACCTGCGGAGGTTCGAGGGCGCCGATGAGGAAGAGGTCGCCCATGACGCTCTGCCAGATGCTCACCTGGGGGAAGACGCGACTGAACGTGGCGATCACCGTGTCCAGTCCGGTATCGCTGAACTCGTAAACCTGGATCCACTGCAGCATGAGCCCGTCGGGCACCAGTCGCGTGCGACACGTCTCATAGAATTCGAGGCTGAACACGCCCGCCACCCCCGCCATCCATGGGTTGGACGGCTCGCTGATGATGGTGTCGTATTGCCGGTCCGTGATCAGGAGAAACGACTTGGCGTCCTCCTCGATCACATGCACGCGCGGGTGATCCAGCGCCCCGTGGTTGTGCTCCCCGAAAAGCCGCGCCCCGGCGATCACCTCCGGCGAGATCTCCACCGCATCGATGCGCTGCACGGATGGGTGTTGCGCCGCCGCACCCACGGTCACGCCGCTGCCGATCCCGATGACGAGCACGTTCGACGAGGCGGGACGCAGCAGCAGCGGCAGGTGCCCGGAAAGGATCTGGGTGTTCATGTCCCCACCCGTGCTGGCGTCGGTCTTTCCGTTCACTTTGAGAAAGAGCAGGTTGGTGCCGCCGGGCGGGCTGTGCACGCCCACCGTCGATCCGGCGCCATCACGGTGGTAGTGGGTCACCAGCGCCTGGGACGTCAGGTGGAACTCGCGCCAGTTCTTGGGAATGGTCGCCTGCCGGAACAACCCGATGCTGAACGCCCCCGGCCAGATGCCCGCCAGGTAGCCGCTCACTCCGGCGCTCACCGCGACGACCGCGGCGGCGACGGCGAGCACCAGGCCCTTCGAGCTCTGCCAGCGTGGCAGGAACAGGATGCTCAAACCGATCATGGCGTTCAGCACCACGCCCAGCCCGAAGGTCCGTGCCAGCCCCAGGTGGGGCATCAACCACACACCGGTCAACGACGCTCCCAGCACCGTGCCAAGTGTATTCACCGCGAAAACCTTCCCGACCGAACGCCCCGTCCGTCCTGGCTCCCGCGTGGCAACACGACTTACCAGCGGCAGGCTCATGCCGAGGCACACCGTGGGCAGGAACATCACGGCAAAGCAGATCAGGCCTTGCAGCCCTTCGTAGACCGGGTACGCCTCCGCACGACGCGCCACCAGTTGGGCGAGTTGCGCGAACCAGTACGGCAGAAACTCATAGAGGAGCATCGAGGTCAGAACCGTTCCCGCCAGCGCAAGTTGGATCCAGCCGAACGCCGTCAGCGGGTTGCCAAGGTCGCGCCATCGGTACACCAGCCACGAGCCCACGGCGATGCCGGCAATGAACGTGATCAGCATCAGCGAAAAGGCATGCGTACTCGACCCGAGCGCGAGCGCCAGCATGCGTGTCCACCCCACCTGGTACAGCATCGCCACAAAACCGGACAGGCCCGCTCCGAGCACGGCCAGCCGCATCTGACCGGTGGTAAACGTGGGCTCCGGCGCCGCTGGCTTTTCCCACCCATTGGTCGTTGCCGGATGATCGAGAACCCCTTGAAAGGAACCGCCCAGCCCGCGTCCTTCCTCCATCCAGCCGCTAATAAAGAGGGTCGCGGCTCCGACAGCCAGGTTCATGGCCGCTCCGGTGAACATCGTGTACTCGAGACCGATGTTCGGCAGCAGCCAGAAGTCCGCGAGAAACGTCCCCACGACCGCCCCGGCGCTGTTGATGAAGTACAGACCGGCCAGCTTCCGCTGCAGATCGCTCAGCGACCTGGTGAGCAGCCTTGTGACCACCGGCAGCGTCCCGCCCATGAGCACCGTCGGCAGCAGGACGGTCAGCAGGCCGAACGCGAACTTCATCACCACCAGCGGCGTGCCGCCCGGTTCCAGCCCGCGTCCCAAACCCACGAACACCTGGTAACACCATTCGTACCAGGTCGGGAACGCCAGCGCGTAAAGGCCGATCCCGATCTCCAGCCAGGCGTAGACTGCCAGGGGCCGCGCCGTCCGGTCCGCAAACCGGCCCAGCCAGAGATTGCCCAAGGCCAACCCGCCCATGAACGCCACGAGCACCGCCACCACCGCGTAGCTCGTGTGTCCCAGGAACAACGCCAGGTAACGTGACCACACGATCTCGTAGACGAGTCCGGCGGCACCTGAGATGAACAGGCACACCATGACCACGCGGAACAAGGCGCGGGGAGCAAACTTCATGCGCCTGCATGGTAGGAAGGGACGCCAGTGCGGCAATGCTTTTCACCCGCACACCGGTTCACCGGTTCACGGGTTCACCTCCGCGGCGGAAGCCAGACCTGCCCGTCCGACGCCGGCGGTGACGCGACAGACGGACCCGGCGTTCGACCCTCGCGGGGGGGATGCGCCGGGAGCGTCGCCAGGGGGAGCGCGGGCTTCAGCCAGCAGGGACGTCCCCTGACCGGCGCGGCTCCCTGCGGACTGAAGTCCGCGCTCCTGGAGAGCCACCTGTTCCTTGCGGACCTGCTCCGTGACCATGAACCAAAAAGCGCCGCTAAAGCGGACGCACTCCAAACGCTTCGCGCCGCTCCAAGGCACGTCCGGGGCCGCGAAGCGCCTGGAGTGCGGGGATTCATCCCCGCTTTTCGGAGCAGGTTCATGGGAAGGTTCATGGGAAGCTCACCGCGGCTCGCACCCCAGGCACCGCAGCCGGGCGCCGGCGGGTTTCGTGCAAAACCTCAAATGTCAAATGTCAAGGTTTGACCCCAAGGCGGCGCGGGCCCGTCCACCACGCGGCGATCCGCTGGCGCGCTTCCCCGAAAGAGTCGCGCGACGGGTCCAACCAGACGATCCGGCTGTCCCGTCGGAACCAGGTGAGTTGTTCCTTGGCGAACTGGCGAATCGCCGTGCCGAGTTGCCCCCGCAGTTCCTCGAGGCTGCGCAGTTCGCCCCGCAGATATCTCGAAATGAAACGGTATTCCAGGCCGAGCTTCTCCAACCGGTGATCCGTCACCCCCCGGGCCCGCAACCCGGCGACTTCTTCGATCATCCCCCCGGCCAGACGCTCCCGGAGGCGCTGCTCGATCCGCTCCGCCAGGACCGGACGTGGCCAGGTCAGTCCCAGTTGCAGGCAATCGTAGCGCGGTGAGCGCTGACGGGACGCTGCGTGCCCGTGACCCGCGGCCGCCATCTCGAGGGCCCGGATCAGCCGCCGTGAGTTGTTGCAGTCGATGTGACGGGCGGCTTCCGGATCGATCTGTTCGAGGCGCGCGACCAGTTGCGGCAGCGGGAGGCGCTCGAGTTCCGCGCGCAACGGTTCGTTGGGAGGCACGTCCGCCAGTCGATAGCCCTCGACCATGGCGCTGAGGTACAGGCCGGTGCCGCCCACCAGGAATGGCATGCCTCCGCCGGCGGCAATGGCGTCGATCGCCTCGAAGGCAGCCTGCTGGAAGCGGGCCAGGGAGTATGTCTCGGAGACGTCGGCGACGTCCAGGAGGTGATGCTTCACCGCCGCCGCCTGGGCTGGCGTGATCTTGCCCGTCCCCAAGTCCAGGCCGCGATAGACCTGGCGCGAGTCCGCCGAGACCACCTCGCCCCCGAAATGGCGGGCGAGGCGAATGCCGAGGTCGCTCTTGCCGGAAGCATTGGTGCCCAGGATGACGACGAGTTGTTGCATGGTCCTCCGGGAACGTAGCCCGCCCCGGACGCGCCCATCCTGACCTTCCTCCCACGCCCTGTCACGGGGCGGGAGCTTCGGGGTAGGGCAGACATTCCTGCCTGCCGGTTGGGGCGACTTCCCCGTTGCCCACCGCGTTGCCGGGCGGGACAGTCCGGCGCACCGGCGGGCTCGAAGACCGCCGCCTCCTGCTCCAGGTCGAGGATCGGCCCCCGCCTCACGGAATCGTGTCGGGCGTGACTCGCGCTTCGGTGGTGAGCTGGTAAGTCTGGCCTCCTGAAGTCGTCAGTTCGGCGCTGACCATGAACGCGCGGTAGCCCGAGACGGGCTTCTCGACGGTGGCCTGCACGCTCGATCCCGCGGTCCCGGTTGGCTGAATCGGGGCCGAGCTCCACTTGGCATCCCGGAAATCCCGGTCCTCCGAGTCAGCGGTCCAGAGCAGAAAGCGCTGCACCGGCTGCGAAGCAAAGACGTCGAGGACCGCCCCACCTGCCAGGTTTCGGATCGACCAATCGAGGGCAGGCAGGGTTTGGCGGTCGGCAATGGTCTGGTAGAAGGCGGCGAGGGCGGAGATCGCCTGCTTGCCGTCGCCGAGATCGTGACCGGCGTTGGGGGTCTGGCTTACCAGCTTCGGCGCCGGGAGATCCGCCCAGTAATGTCGCAGCGCGTCCACCGTCCAGTATGGGTCATTGGCCCCGAGCAGGAGCAGTTTCGGCAGCGTGTATCGGGCGCGGTAGGAATAGGGATCCACGGCAGCCCGCAAGGCAACCATCGACGGATCGTCCATCTGCAGGTGCAGGTTCAGGTTCGTATAATCACTGATCTCCTCGCTCTGGCTGCCGTAAACGCGGTCCGACCAACCGAGCTGCACCTTCATGTTAAGCATGTCGATCACCATGGGCGCGATCGCCACCACCCGCCGGTCGACCGCCGCCGTGAGCCACGTGGTCCAGCCTCGCTTTGACGCCCCGGAAACCACGAAGCGGCTCAATTCCTGACCCCATTCCTGCCGGGCGAACTGGGTAAGCGTGTCGAGGCCGCGTACGGCGCTTTTTGCCATCGGCAACAACAGCGGCCAGGTGCCGTCGCCGGTCTTGATGTACTGATCGAAGGTGAAGGCAATGAGGGCGTCCTCGCGTTTCCCGTCGTAGAGCGGCTGGTTCGGGACCTTGTTCAACACGGCGACGATGGCGCCGGCTCGGTCCGCCCAGGTCTGGAACATCCCGAGTTCCTTCTCGTCCGGGGCGCCATAGCTCCCGCCCGTGACAAACAGGAGGGCGATGTCGGCGTTTCGAACCTGGGCCGGACGCAGCACCATGAGGTGATGACTCCAGAAATGGCCGCGCCACGTCTGGGAGATGAGCTCCAAGTGCGTCAAGGTCCCCCATTTTGCGACCGGCTTCTGCTCACAGCGCTTCCAACTGAACGACGGGTCCGGTTTCGAAACGTATTCCTCGAGCGGTCCCGCGCGGAGAGCCGCGTGTCCCGCCATCAGGCCGAACACGGCAACCCCGACATGGAACTTCCCGAGGCCCCACACCCATCGAACAACGCCTTGTCGCATGCAAGGTAGGCTTGGTGTTGGGACGCAGGCGTCAAGCGCGAAAGCAGAGGCCCAACCCGGTGCACCATTCCCACGGCGTTGGAGGGCGGAGTTCCCATCCTGCGCTTTCGGTTTGCGTCCGCGTGTGGGGGGCCGGATGCTCCGACCGACTCAGATTCGCCAACATCATGCGCCCTCCGTTTCCCGGCCCTGGAATTCAAAGAGCGCTCCGTCGAGCGGTTACCGGCCGCTTCACCGGGCTGGCCACAACGTTGCTCGCGCCGGTGCTGGTGGCCTTCGCGGCCTCAGTCCCCCCTGATTTGCAGGCGCTGCGTCATGCCGCTCTCGACGACATCTTTGTCCTCCGGGAATTCCGGCCCGGGAAGGCGAGCTTCGTCGAAAGTCCCGAACGTCATGCCGGCACCTGGACGGGCGAGGGCTTTCGCTACACGCTGCTTGACCTGCAAGGACAGGGCTCGCTGCGCCACATTTGGACGACGCGCGGAGAGGGCGAACCCTACTTCGACTGGGAGTGTTATGTGGATGGCGAACTGGAGCCCAGTGTCCGGTTTACGGATGAGTCGATGGTCGAAGCGGCCGCGGCCTACCCCGTCCTGGTGGCGTCGGCGAATCACCTTCCGGTCCACAACCGGGCGTTCAACTTCTATCTGCCCGTGCCCTTTGAAAGGCGGCTGCGGCTCGACGTGGTGCAGCGCCAGCCTTCGTTCTGGCTCTGGTTCAGCCAGCTCGATTACCGGCTCGAGGACGACTCGATGCGCGGCAGCCGCCTGGTGTCGGTCGGTGAAGGCCGTGACCTCAAGTTCTCCTATGTGGGACTGCCAGCCCAACGTGTGGCAGGACCGAGTTCCCAGTTGCCCCGAGAAACTGCCAGGCTCGGCCCGACCCGCATCGAGGCCCATTCCACGGCGACTCTGGCCCGATGGCGCGGGCCGGCAATCGTCCGGGAACTGCGGCTTGCGTGGCCGACCGGAACGACGCCCCGACTTCGCATCCGGTATGACGGCGCCCGTTCGTACGCGGTGGACTCACCCGTCCACCGTTTCTTCGGCCCTTTCCAGGGGGTCTCGCTCTTCGCCCATGGCACGAACGACAGCAGCTGCTATCTGCCGATGCCGTTTCGCGAGTCCTGCGAATTGGAGGTGGTGAACGACCACGCCGATCCGGTGGAGGTCACGGGCGAAGCCGCGATCGAACGCGTGCCATCCTTTGCACCGGGTTGGGGCTACTTCCATGCCCGACACCAACGGACCGCCCCCACCGACGGGCACCGGCCGCACCAGGTGCTGTACGTCCGCGGCCGCGGGCACTGGCTGGGCATGACCCTCTACCACACCGGCCACGACCACGGTGGCGGCGATTTCGCCGTGATCGACGGCGAAGGAGACCGCCCCGCCTTCCTGCACGGCATCAATGGGGAGGACTACTTCACATTTGCGTGGTTCGGCAAGGGTGCCCATCACCCTTACGCCGTGGCCCACAGCAACGACGAAGGCCGCTACCGTCACCATTTCGAGAACGTGTACCCGTTCTCCACCTCCTTGGCCCTCGAATGGGGAGCCTTCGCGGGCCTGAGCCCGGAAAGCGTCGCGGTCTGGTACCAGGATTCACCGGAGGACACCTCGGTGGCTGACGGCGCGCGGGCGGACTCGGTCTTGTGGGATGTCTTCGGCCCGGTAGCGATACCGCCGGGGCAGGCGGCCGAACCCCCGTCCCATTTCGCCGGCTTGCCCGCGGTGGCCGATCTGGACGAGGGCAAGACGTTCGAATGCGTGCTGGTGAAGGAGCGGTTCCGGAGCGGCTGGATGAAGGAGTGGTCCGTCGGCCCCATGTTGAACCTGACCTACGTAGCCCGACATGGCACGAAGATCGATTACGAAGCGGAGCTCGGCGGCAACGGACATGCCTTTCTGGCCCGGCGTTTCGTCGAAGCCCAGGAAGCGGGGAGCGTCCGGCATCGGTTCGCCCACGACGATCCCATCGAGATCTGGGTCAACGGCGAACGCGTCTACCAGGGAGAATCACGCTTCAACGGCTTCGAATCGACGGCGGTGGATCTGCCGTTTCGGCGCGGACGCAACGAGGTCGTGGTCCGCCTGACCAACTTCTTCAATCGCAACTTCAACTGGACCGGCTTCCTCCTCCGTCCGGAATCGCCCGCCATCCCGGCGGGGTCGGCAACCGCTTCAAGCCCCCGCTAGACAAGCACGTCGGGACGGCCCTTCGGCTTCCCCGCGGCCGGTGCGCGCCTGGATCCGGGACGCCTCGGCCATGAGCGTGCGCTTTTGCACGGGATGATACCTTCAGAGTCTTTGACTTTCGCGCCGTTTGTGGCGAGAATCATCCTAAATGCACGTCATTCGTCATAGTGAGTCGGGTTTTGAGCAGGGCCTCGCGGGTATTACGCGCGGTTCCAGCCTGTTCGACCCGGCCATCGAGGCGCGCACGCGGGAGATCCTTGAGGCCGTTTCCGCCCGCGGAGATGCGGCCCTGTGTGAGCTGACGCAGCGGTTCGACGGCGCCACGCTCGAACCTTCGCAACTCGCCGTCACGCGCGCCGAGCTCTTCAATGCCGGGGTTCAGGCCAGTGACGAGCTTCGCCAGACCCTCGAACTGGCGGCGCGCAACATCGCCGCCTTCAGCCGTCGAGCCCTGCGTCGAGACTGGACGGCGCGCAATGCGCAGGGCGGACGCGTGGGCGAGAAGTTCGATCCCTTTGACCGGGTGGGAATCTACGTCCCCGGCGGGACGGCGCCGCTGGTCTCCACCGCGCTGATGACCATTGTGCTGGCGAAAGTGGCCGGATGTCCGGAAATCGTGGTCTGCACCCCCTGTAACGCGGCGGGCGCCATCAACCCCAACCTGCTGTTTGCGGCGCAACTGGCGGGCGCCACGGAAATCTACCGCGTCGGCGGCGCCCAGGCGATCGCCGCCCTCGCGCTGGGCACGGACACCCTCAAGCCGGTGCAGAAGGTCTTTGGCCCCGGCAATGCCTACGTGGTCACCGCCAAGCGCTTGCTCGCGGGTCGTGTCGGCATCGACCTGCTTCCCGGACCCAGCGAGGTGCTGGTTCTGGCGGACGATTCGGCCGATCCTGCCCTCGCGGCCGCGGACCTGCTCGCCCAGGCCGAGCACGGATCCGGTCATGAACGTGTCTGGCTCGTGACGCCCTCCGCCCGGCTGATCACGGCCGTCGAGCGCGAAGTGTCCCGGCAACTGGCCCTGGTAACCCGCCGCGAGTTCATTGAGCGCGCCTTGCGCAACAACGGCTGGCTCATCCAGGTGAGATCGCTCGATGACGCCGTGGACCTGGTGAACCGCATTGCACCCGAGCACTGCGAAATCCTCACCCGGCAACCGGCGCGAGTGGCGGCACGCATCCGCACCGCCGGCGCCCTTTTCCTGGGCCCGTGGTCACCCACGGTCCTGGGCGACTATGTGGCCGGCCCGAGCCACACGCTGCCCACCGGCGGGGCCGGCCGCAGCTTTCCCGGCCTGACGGTGGATCAGTTCCAGCGTCGGACCAGTGTCGTGCAGTACGACCGGGCTTCCTTGAAACGATCCCTGCCCGCCGTGCTCGCCTTCGCCGGGCTCGAGGGCCTCGATGCCCACGGCCGCTCTGCCGCGATCCGGCTGAAATCCGGGACCCGCTCCTAAGGACGACGCCGACCAATTCCTCATCCCCCCGCTCCTCGACATGAGAAAGAAGACCCCCGAAGACATCGTGCCCGAGAACCTCGTGCGCCCCCTGATCCAACAGCTCAACGCCTACGTTCCAGGCGAGCAGCCGAAGATCAAGGGCTTGGCCAAGCTGAACACGAACGAGAACGCCTACGGCCCTTCCCCGAAGGTGCTCGGCGCCCTGCGTGAGGCTTTGGACGAACGGCTCCGGCTGTATCCGAACCCCACCGGCGAGGCCGTCCGCGAGCGCCTGGCCCGGTTGCATGGCTGCAAGACCGAGAACATCGTCCTGGGCAATGGTTCCGACGAGTTGCTCGCCCTCGCCACGAGAGTCTTTGTCGACAACTCCCCGGGCGGCGCGATGGATCACTACAGCCTCTACCCCAGCCACGGCGCGGCCAAGGTGAGCCTGCGCACGGTTCAATATTTCGTTCCCAGTTACTCGCTCTACCCCGTCCTGGCCGACACCCATGGGGCGCACAAGAACCCGGTGCCGTTGCCCATGGAGTTCGAGCTGCCTTCCGTGGCGGCGCTGCGTCGCGGACGCGTCTGGGATTTCGGAGCCGCCCTCACCTTCATCACCACCCCCAACGCTCCCACCGGGCGCGGCTATGCCACGGAAGACCTCGAGAAACTGATCCGCGCCCAGGAACGGGTCGTGGTGCTCGACGAAGCCTACGCCGACTTCGCGGAGGAGAACGCCATGGAGCTCGCCCTCCGGTTTCCGCACGTACTGGTGTTGCGCACGTTCTCCAAGGCCTACTCGCTGTGCTATCTGCGCTTTGGTTACGCCGTGGGTCATCCCGCGCTGATCGCCGGCCTGCACAAGGCCAAGGACAGCTACAATGTCAACGGCCTGGCCCAGGCCGGTGCCCTGGCGACCCTCGACGATCTCGGCTATTACCGGACGAACATCGACCGGACGAAGAAGGCGCGTCAGGCGCTCGCCGACAGCCTGGGAGAACTCGGCTTCACGGTCATGCCCAGCCAGACCAACTTCCTGTTCGTCCGGCCCCCGCGCTTCTCCGCCGAGATCTGGCTCCAGAAACTGCGAGAGCGGAACATCGTGGTACGCTGGTTTGACACGCTCGAAACCCGCTCTTTCCTCCGCATCACCGTCGGCAAGGAATCGGAGGTCAAGGCGCTCCTCGACGCCGCGCGCAAGATCCTCGCCAGCAAGGCGGGCGAGTGAGCCCCGCAACGCCAAGACCCGCCACGTTCCACACTTGATCCGGGCTCGCTACGCGCCAGAGTCTGAGGCATGCCGGTCGGATTTCAGGATTACTATCAGACACTCGGCTTGAGCCGGAAGGCCACCGAAGCCGAGATCAAGACCGCTTTCCGGAAGCTCGCCCGCCAGTACCATCCGGACGTCGCCAAGGACAAGCGGACCGCCGAGGAGAAGTTCAAGGCCATCAACGAGGCCTATGAAGTTCTCAGCGACCCCGCCAAACGGAAGAAGTACGACGCGCTCGGCGCCGGTTGGAACCAGGGCACGCCTCCCCCACCCGGCTGGGACGGCACCTCGGCGGGCCCGGGAACATGGAACCCCGAGGATCGCACCGCCGAGTTCCATTTCGGCGGCACCGGTTTCAGCGAGTTCTTCGAGCGTTACTTCGGCGGAGCCGAGGCTTTCCGGGAATTCGGACGCGGCGGCCGGCGGCGCGGAGCCGGGGCCGGCGGCCCGATGCGGGGCGAAGACGTGGAAAGCGACCTCCTGGTCACGCTCCACGAGGCGCTGAACGGCGCGGTCCGTCAACTGACGCTCAGGCGGGTGGACCACCGCACCGGCACCGAGGAGCACGACACTTTCCGCGTCCGCATCCCCACCGGAGCCACCGAGGGACGGCTCATTCGGGTCCCCGGCAAAGGGGAGCCGGGCCACGGGGGAGGGCCCGCGGGCGACCTGTTCCTCCGCGTCCGCCTGGCGCGGCATCCGGACTTGAGGGTTCAGGGCAGCGATCTGTATCACGACCTGCTGTTGGCGCCGTGGGAGGCCGTGCTGGGCGGCAAAGTCCCCGTCCCCACGCTCGAAGGCACCGTGGAGGTGAAGGTGCCGCCGCTCGCCCAACGCGGCCAGCAGCTCCGGCTGCGCGGGCGGGGACTACCCGCCCGGGACAACCGGCGCGGAGATCTGTATGTTGTCCTGGCCGTCGCGACTCCCGACCACCTCACCGAGGAAGAACGGCGTTCGTGGGAGCAACTCGCCGCCCGTTCCACGTTCAACCCGCGACAAGCGCCATGAGTCCGCAGCACCATCCCCCGGATGCGGGCCCCGGCGCCGGCCGTTACACGCTCACCATGGTCATGCAGCTGACGGGTGTGGAACGCGAGACGCTCGTCCAGTACTGCGAGGAGGGGCTGCTGCCCTTCCCTGCCGCCGCGCTGGAAGCAACGGAGTATGACGACGCCACGGTCTGTACGATCCGGCGGATCGAATTGCTCCGGGAGAAACACGGACTCAATCTCGCGGGTATCCGGATGATCCACGCCCTGCTGGCGGAAGTCGAACGGTTGCGCCGCGAGCTGGATTTCAGGCGTGAAGCCCGTTAGCCCCACCGACTCCGGCGCGGAGTGTCCCGGCTAGAGCAGTTTAAATAAAACTGTAGCCGCACGCGGCGAACCAGTTCCGGGC
>CAZHUS010000145.1:0-15857 GCA_964535555.1 uncultured Verrucomicrobiota bacterium | reverse complement strand
CGAGGAACTGAAGAGATCGCGGCGCAAGGCCCCCAGATCGGGTGCCTGATGGATCCCGCCCCGCTCATCCATGCGACCGCCGTAAAGCGTCACCAGGCGGGCGAGGTTGCTCGGGTGCCCGACGTTCATCGCGTTGCTCAGGCAGTTGCGCGAGGGCTCGATCTTCGCATAGCCGCCGCTCTCGAGGAACCGCGGGAACTCGTCGTTGCCGTTCACCGGGACCACGAGACGGTGCACCGGGAGTCCCATGCGGCGGGCGACCACGGCTCCCATCATGTCACCGAAATTACCGCTGGGCACCACGAAGACCGGCGCTTCGCCGTTCGCGGCGACCCGGGAGGCGGCATAGAAGTAATACACGCTCTGGGGCAGCAGCCGTCCGATGTTGATCGAGTTCGCCGAGGAGAGCGGCAGGTGGCGGAGCTGCGGATCGGCGAAGGCCTGTTTCACCAGCGCCTGGCAGTCGTCGAACTTCCCGGTCACGGCCGCGCATTTCACATTGCCGGTGAGCGTGGTCATCAGCTTGCGCTGCCGCGCGCTGACCTCCGCCTCCGGGAAAAGCACGATCACTTCGATGCCTTCGACGCCGTGGAAGGCCTGCGCCACGGCCGAACCGGTGTCGCCGCTCGTGGCGGTGAGAATCGTGAGACGACGCCCGGCTTCGCGAAGGAAGCGCCCGATCAGGCGCGCCATGAAACGCGCGGCGAAGTCCTTGAACGAGGCCGTGGGGCCGCGGTCCAGCCGCATGACCCAGACGCCGTCCTGGGAGGGCACGGGCTCGAGCGGCACCTCGAAGTTGTAGGCGTCGGCGCAAATCGCGGCCAGGTCCGCCTCGTCCAAGACCCCTTGCGTGAAGAGGCGCAGCACGCGCCACGCGATCTCGGGATAGGGCAGGTTCCGAAACCCGGCGAGTTCCCCGGCGGACAGCTGGGGGAAGTGTTCGGGGAGATAGAGGCCGCGGTCCGGCGCCTGTCCGGTGAGGATGGCTTCGCGCAGGTCGACCCGCGGGGCGAGCCCGTTCGTGCTGGAGTAAAGGATGGACATCGGCCGTGGCGCTCAGCGGAAGTCCTCGACCCTGAACATCACCGGGTCGGCCTTGACGACCGGCAGCCGGGCGATGCGTTGGAGGGCCCGCCGCATGGCCAGGTTCGGCGCATCGTGGATCATCAGGATGATCGGGACGATCTCGCCTTCGTGGCCTTCGGGTTGGATGATCGAGGCGATGCCGATCTTGTGGGTGGCGAGAATGCGCGCCACCGCGGCCATCACCCCGGGCCGGTCCACGACCTGCAGCCGCACGAAGTACCGGGAGGTGACTTCGTCCAGCGAGGCCACGTTGCCACGGGCTTCGTGCGACACGAAGGGAGGGAGCCGGCGGCGGGTGCCGAATTTCAGGTCCAGGGCGGCATCCGCGAGGTCGCTGAGCACGGCGCTGGCGGTGGCGTCCTTGCCCGCACCGCGTCCGTAAAAGAGCGTGTCGCCAACGATGTCGCCCCGCACGAAGACGGCATTGAAGACGCCGCCCACACTGGCCATGACGTGACTTTGCGGGATGAGGGCCGGGTAGACCGAGACCTGGACCCGCGTCTGTCCGCGCGTCCGGGCGCGCCCCGCGGCGGGCAGGAGCTTGATGATGCCCAGCAGTTTGATGGCGTAACCGAGCTTCGCCGCGAACCGGATGTCCAGGGCGCTGACCTGCCGGATGCCTTCCACGTGGATGCGCGCGGGTGAGGACCAGAAGCCGTGGGCCAGGGAGGCGAGGATCCCGATCTTGTGCTGGGCGTCGAGACCATCGACGTCGAGCGAAGGTTCCGCTTCGGCGTAGCCCTGGCGCTGGGCGTCGGCGAGCACGTCGTCGAAGCTCGCCCCCTCCGCGGTCATCCGGCTGAGGATGTAGTTGCAGGTGCCGTTGACGATGCCGTACAGGTGCGTGATCCGGTTCCCGACAAATCCCTCACGGAGCGATTTGATGATGGGGATGCCGCCACAGACACTGGCTTCGTAGTAGAGATTGGTGCCATGGCGGGCCGCCGCCGCAAACAACTCCTCACCGTGCGCCGAAAGCAGGGCCTTGTTGGCGGTGACGACCGGCTTGCCCAGTTCGAGCGCGGCGAGCACCATGGTGCGGGCGATGCCGGTGCCGCCCGCGAGCTCGACGATGATGTCGTGCGCCGGGTCCCGCACCACGCGCTGCCAGTCCGTGGAAAGCTGCGAGGGCGGGATGGGATAGGGCCGTGGCTCATCGAGCGCCTTCACCGCCACCTGGCGGATGGCAACAGGAATGCCAATGCGGGCGGAGAGCAACCCGGCGTTCAGCTGCAGGGCGTGGTACACACCGCTGCCGACCGTGCCGCCTCCGATCATGCCGATGTTCACCCGTTCCATAAAGTCGTGCAGCTTGCCCGGAGCGGGAGGGGGCGACAACGATTTTTCGGACGCGGACGAAGCCGACGGAGCCTCCCGAGGTGGGTCGGGCCAAGGACCGCCCAGGGAGGGCAGCGGGCCTGCAGCGCCTGGGGGCCGTGCAGGCCGGGGACTTTTCGCGGGAGACAGGCGGCCCTCACAGAAAGCACAGAGCCAGCTTGCCGGGACGGCGCACGTATGGGAGCTTCCGCACGTTATGAAAACGTTCGCGACAACTCTCGTCGCGGTCGTCGTGCTGACTACGTTCGTTTCCGCGCGAGGCCAATACCAGTCCCCCCGGCAATATCTGCGCCGGTTGCCCCAGACACAGGCCCCTTCGACGCCGGCCCAGCCGCCCCTGCCCCCCGGCCCAACCGTGACGCCTCCGCCGAACTCGACTCCGGTACCCACCGCCGCGGACGCCGCGAAGGCCTCCGCCGAGAAGGACGCCACGGTCAAACGCACGATCGAGTTTCAGAGAAAGCGCGCTGAATCGGGATCGGCTTCGGCGCAGTACGCGCTGGGCTTGCGCTACGTCCTGGGAGACGGCCTGGAGAAGAACCTTGCCGAGGGCTGCAAGTGGCTTCGCGCCGCCGCGAAACAGGATTACGTGTGGGCGAAGAAGAAGCTCACCGAACTGGAAAAGGAACACGGGCAACTCCCCCCGGATCCGCCGCCCGTGACGGAGGCAGGCAAGGACGGCAAATCGTTGGAAGCGGCGCCGGCCCCCGCTGCCAGGAGTCCAGGGGACGTGCCGGACCAGGACAGCAAACCGGCGACCGAGGCAGCGCCGGGCCGGCCTTGAGTCTGGCAGTCTGCGGCTGGGGAGCGCACCCACCTCGGATGCGGTGGCGGGCGCGGAGCCAGTCCGATGCTAGGGCGCGCCGAATCCGGCGGGCAGCGGAGTGCCCGCCCTACCGGGGGGTTCTCGGCAGACAGAACGAGCCGACCGGCGAGGCGCCGGTCGGGACACGCAAGGGCGCGTGGGCTCCCCATCCCTTTCCGAGGCGCGTGGGCTCCCGATCCAGACTTGCCAGGGACTCCCGTTCGCCGCGACTTTCGGGCGCATGGCGAACGACTTCACGATCCAGAGCCTCGGTCCAGCCACGGTGGATACCCCGCTCGCGGCGTATCATGATCACGAGGGCAAGACCATCGACTTCGTGGAGGATTCCGAGGGCATCCTCGTGGACGACACACTCAGTTCGATCCAGGCCGGGTTTCAGCAGGGCGTGGTCCCGGTGAGCCTGGAACTGGCCGGCCCGCGGCGCCGCCTTTTCTTTGAACCCACCCGGGTGCGGGTCGGGATCGTAACCTGCGGCGGCCTGTGTCCGGGGCTCAACAACGTCATTCGCAGCCTGGTCATGGCCGCCGAATGGCATTACCGCGTCGAGAAGGTCTACGGGTTCCGCTACGGGTACGCCGGGCTGGCGGCGGCGGACGGCCAGGTGCCGCTCGACTCCGAGGGAGTGTCGGAAATCCACAAGCTCGGAGGAACGGTCCTTGGCTCCTCCCGGGGGAACCAGGACGTCTCGGTGATGGTGGACCGCCTGGTGGCGCTTGGGATCTCCGTCCTTTTCGTCATCGGCGGCGACGGCACGATGCGCGGCGCGGTGGCGATCTCCGAGGCCGTCCGGCAACGGCGCCTGCCCATCGCGATCGTGGGCATCCCCAAGACGATCGACAATGACCTGCGGTTCATGGACCAGAGCTTCGGGTACCAGACGGCGTTCAGCGAAGCCGTGCGCGCGATTGACTGCGCCCATCGCGAAGCCAAAGGGGCGCCGAACGGCATCGGCCTGGTCAAGCTCATGGGGCGGCATTCGGGCTTCATTGCCTGCTCCGCCGCGCTGGCCTCGGGCGACGCCAACTTCGTCCTGATCCCGGAGGTACCGTTTCGACTCGAGGGCCCGCGCGGCTTGCTCGCGGTGCTGAAGCGCCGGCTGGAGCGGCGTGCGCACGCCGTCCTTGTGGTGGCCGAAGGCGCCGGCCAGGAACTCATGGGCAACGACGGCGGAGAGCGGGACGCCTCGGGTAACGTGCGCCTGCGCGACATTGGCCCGTTTCTGGCGGACCGGATCCGCGGTCACTTCGCGGAGATCGGCTTCGAAGCGAACCTCAAGTACATCGACCCGAGCTACATCATCCGCAGCGTGCCGGCGAACCCGGCAGACGCCGTGCTGTGTGCCGGGCTGGGCCTCAATGCCGTGCACGCGGCGATGTGCGGCAAGACGGAGATGATGCTGGGAATGTGGCACCGGCGCCTGGTCCACGTCCCGATTCGCCAGGCGATCTCGATGCGGAACTGCGTGGACCTCGCGGGGCCGCTGTGGTTGAGCGTCCTTGGAACCACCGGACAGCCGCTGGCCTTCGTTTAGGAGCGAGCAGCCGCCGCAGCGCAATCGTGGAAACCGCCGAACAGAGCCGCGAGGACGAACTCCGGTTGCGCTGGCACGCGGCCCCGGGAAAGCCGTGCCTCGTATACCTGCCCGGTCTGCATGGCGACTGGACGCTGGTGGGCGGATTCCGCCAGGCCCTGGCGGGCCGCGCGGCGTGGGTGGAAATGACATATCCCCGGACGCTGACCTGGACACTGGCGGATTACGCGCGCCGCATCAGCAGCGCCCTGTCCGCGGCGTGCTGCAACCGCGGATGGCTCGTCGCGGAGTCGTTCGGATCGCAAATCGCCTGGGCGATGCTGGCGGACGATTGCCTTCCTTTTCGAATCGAGGGGGTGATCCTGGCGGGAGGGTTTGTTGCCTATTCTCCGCGGTGGCTGGTGCGAGCCGGCGAGCGGGTCCTGGGGGCGGTGTCCGCCCGCGCCCTGGAACGTCCGCTGCGGGCTTACGCGCGTTTCGTGAGCCTTACGAAGCTCCGTCCGGTCTCGGACTTCGAGGAGTTTGTGAAGCGTCGCACCGAACTCGACAAGGCGGCGGCCATGCATCGGCTGAGACTGATCGCTTCGGCCGACCCGGGGCCCATCGCCGAGCGGACGCGGGTTCCTGTCTTTCACCTGGCCGGGATGGTGGACCCGATCGTGTGGTGGGGGCCGGTCCGGCGGTGGTTGCGCCGGCGTTGCCCCGGGTTCGCGCAGACCAGGATCGTTGTGCGCGCTGACCACACCGTGCTTGGCTCCGCTCCACAGGCAGCGGCGGACCAGATCCTGGCGTGGATAGCGGCTAGCGACGGGAGGGGTGCCAGCAGTGCTCCTGGCGACGCGGGGGGTCGCTGAGGGTGGGGCGGCTGGGCGTATTGACGCGATCGCTGAACGGCGCCCTCGGAGAGGTCGCCCTACCTGACTGACAATGGTGCGGCGCCCTCGCGATGACGGGTTGAGGTCCAAAGCCGCGCGCGGTATGGTCGCCGCAGACCAGCCTCGAGACAGCACCAGCCATGAACACGCCGCCATCCAAGTCACCCGAAGGAACCGAACCATCCGGCACGCCCGAATCCCCGCTGTTCCCTCCCAAGACAATCCTGGTGCCGCTCGATTTGTCGCCGCGCGCGTCGAAGGCCCTTCATTATGCGCGGGCGTTCGCGGCGCAATTCGGATCGAAGCTGCGCCTGCTCCACGTTACCGAGCCCCTCGCCTACCCGACCGACCTCGGCTACGCGCCGGTCGTCTCCGGCGAGCTCGAGAACGAGCTGCAGGAGGGCAGCCGTGAGCGGCTTCAGGTGATCGTGGACGATCTGCGCCAAAGCGGCTTGTCGGTCGAGGGCGCGCTGCGCGTGGGCAGACCGCATACGGAGATCGCGGCGACGGCGGCCGAGTTGGGGGCCGACCTGCTGGTGCTGACCACGCACGGGTTCACTGGCCTGAAACATGTTCTCCTCGGTAGCGTCGCGGAACGCGTCGTGCGCCATGCGCCGTGCCCCGTGCTCGTCGTGCGCGACCAGGAGCGTGAGTTCGTCACCCCCGTGGCCGGGGAAGGGACCGGGGCCGGCGCGGTCTCGGAGCCGCGATTCGTCAAGCTTCAGCGCCTGCTCGTGGCCACGGATTTCTCCGAGGCGTCACGGGTCGCGCTCGATTATGCGGGCGCCCTGGCCCAGCCATTCGGAGCCTCGCTCCTCCTGGTCCACGTCACGGAATTGCCCTACGTGGACGCGAACCTGGTGGACGTGGACACGCGCGCGTATGAGGAAAGCGCCCGCCAGGTCGCCGAGTCGGAGCTCGAGCGTCTCCAGCAGCGTCAGCGGGAGCGCGGGATCAGCGTGGAATGCCGGCTCCTGACGGGGGCCGCCTGGCACGAAGTCGTCACGGCCGCGCAAGACTCAGGCGCGGAACTGCTGATTACCGGGACACACGGCTATACGGGCTTGCGCCATGTTCTGCTGGGGAGCACCGCCGAACGCATGGTGCGACATGCTCCCTGCCCCGTCCTGGTCGTTCGCGACAAGTCCTCCTCCACGGCCGCCTGATGGACTTCCACGCCCGGCTCGCCGAGTTTCCAAAATGAATGCCTCTCACATCCCACAACTTTCCCGATGGCTGGCTCTCGTTCTGGCCCTCGGCCTCAACGCCTGCCGAACCGCCCCGCGCAATGGAACCCCGCCGGTCCCGCACGCGGACGCCGGGGGGGCAGCGACGTCCGGCACCCAAGTGTTCCAAGTGCGGGGGCTGGTCCGCGAGATCGAGGAGGGCGGCAAAGTCGCGGTGATCCGCCACGAGGAGATCCCGGGCTATATGGCGGCGATGACCATGCCATTCACGGTCAAGGACCCGTCGGAACTGGAGCACGTCCAGGCCGGCGACAAAGTCAGCTTCCGCATGACCGTCACGGAAACCGACGGCTGGATCGACCAGGTCCAGGTGCTCGAAAAAGCGGCGCCCGGGGGCGATCGACCCGAGGTTCCGGAGGTCCGCATCGTGCGTGAAGTGGAGGAACTCGAGGAGGGCGACGTCATGCCGGACTACCCGTTCGTAACGGAATCGCGACGGCCGGTCCGGCTCAGCGACTTCAAGGGGCAGGCGCTCGGCTTCACCTTCATCTACACACGATGCCCTTACCCGACGTTCTGTCCGCGGCAAACCCGTCAGTTCGGCCAGGCGCTGGAGCAGCTCAAAGAGCGGCTCGCCGGTCCGACCAAGCGATGGCATCTGCTCTCGATCTCCTTCGACCCCGCCTACGACACCCCAGCCGTGCTCCATCGGTATGCGAAGCAGAACGGGTTCGACCCGGCGTGGTGGAACTTCTGCACGGGCGAGATGATCGAGATCGACGCCATCACGGAGCAGTTTGGGATGATCTTTGCCCGCGACGGGGAGGGATTCAGCCACAACGTGCGCACCGTGGTCGTCACGCCCGCCGGGCGGATTCAGAAGATTTTCGTGGGCAACGAGTGGACCACCGAGGAGTTCGTGTCCGAAATGGTCAAGGCGGCGACCGGAGAACCGTCGTCCACCGGGCCCTGAGAACGAACGACGATGAGCTGTCAACCTTCCATGAAACCGCCATTCCCGGGACCGACACCACTTCGGAAAAAAGGCAGGGCAGGCACGCCGCTGCCCGCCGATCCGAACGCGCATCGGACGGCACGCTTTGCCGGGCTTCGGGTCCCCGTAGGGCAGACATTCCTGTCTGCCAGTCGGGGCGACTTTCCCGTCGCCCACCGCGCCGCCGGACTGGACAGTCCGGCGCACCGGCAGGCTCGAAAGCCTGCCCTACGGGACGGGTCACCGCGCAGGTCTGCAAAGCTTCCCCTGTCCCTCGCGACCTGCCTGCTGTGGCTGGTGACGGCGCCGTGGCTCCCAGCCGCCGGACATGCCGCGTCCGCCGCTGAGCCTTCCGCCAGCCCGGAGGCCTCCACCCCGGCCCGCAAACCGTTCCCCGCCCATTGGGGTCCGCCGCCTCCGGTCCAGACGATGGACTATCGTCCTCTGCCTGGAGGCTACGGTTTCGGCAGCTCGACGCTCGCCCATTGGATCGAGGGAAATCTCCAGAAAGACCAGGCGGCCCGACCGCGCCAGCCGGACGGCGACGGCTCCGTCGAGATCTCCGGCGAGTTGCGGGAATGGCACAAGGTAACCCTGACCCTGAACGGCCCCTTCGCGCACGAGCGTGACACGAGCCCCAACCCGTTTACCGACTATCGTCTCACGGTCACTTTTGTCCACGAATCGGGTTCGCCAACGCACGTCGTTCCCGGGTACTTCGCCGCGGACGGCAATTCGGCGAACACGTCGGCCGAAGCGGGCACCCGATGGCGGGCGCACCTCGCACCGGACAAAACCGGACGCTGGCAATACGAGCTTTCACTCGCCACGGGCAACGGCGTGGCCACGGACGACGAGGCCGCCCGGACCGCGAGGGTTGTGCTTCACAAGCAGGGGACCTTCGACGTTCGTCCCACCGACAAGACCGGACGTGACTTCCGCGGCGAAGGCCGTTTGGACTACGTCGGGCGGCACCACCTCCGCTTCGCGGGCAGCGGCCGTTACTTCCTCAAGGCCGGCGCCGATGCCCCGGAGTCGTTGCTCGCCTACGCCGAGTTTGACGGCACGCGCGAACTCCGACCGGCGGGCGCACCGCCGCGTCCGGGCGAGGCGGCGCCCAAGGGACTTCACCGCTACGCGCCACACATCGCGGATTGGCGTCCCGGCGACCCGGTCTGGAAAAACGCTCAGGGGAAGGGCCTGATCGGTGCGCTCAATTACCTCGCCCGCAAGGGCTGCAATGCCTTCTCGTTCCTTCCGTACAACGTGGGTGGCGACGGGGAGAACGTGTGGCCGTTCATTGAACCCACCGACAAACTTCATTACGACTGCTCGAAGCTCGACCAATGGGGAATCGTGTTCGATCACGCCACCGCCCAGGGTCTCTACCTTCACTTCAAACTCCAGGAAAACGAAATGGACGACAACCGGCTCGGGGCGGGGCGCAATTCGGGGGTCGTGGCCCCCGCCTTGGACGGCGGACAGCTGGGCCCGGAAAGGAAGCTCTACTGCCGCGAGCTGGTCGCGCGCTTCGCCCACAACCTCGCGTTGAACTGGAACCTCGGAGAGGAGAACACCCAGTCGCCGGAGGAAATCCGCGACATGGCGCGTTACCTGCGCGAAGTGGATCCGTACGACCACCTGATCGTGATCCACACCTATCCAGATCAGCAGGACAAGGTGTACACGCCGCTGCTCGGCGCAGGATCGGCGCTCACCGGCGTCTCCCTGCAGAACTCGTGGAGCGCCGTGCACCAACGCACCCTCAAATGGCTCGTGGAATCCGCCAGGGCCGGCAAGCCCTGGGTGGTCGCGAATGACGAGCAAAACCCGGCCGAACTGGGGGTGCCTCCCGACCCGGGTTATGCCGGACAGGACGGCGTCGCCCGACAGGGTGGCAGGACGTACACGTTGCACGACATTCGCCAGGCCACGTTGTGGGGCAACCTGATGGCCGGCGGGGCGGGAGTGGAATACTACTTCGGCTACCAATTCCCCCAAAACGACCTGGGATGCGAAGACTGGCGCAGCCGCGACCGGTCCTGGGACTATTGCCGGATCGCGCTGGCGTTCTTCCGCGAGCAGAACATCCCGTTCTGGGACATGGCGAATGCGGACGCCCTGGTGGGGAATGCGGGAAACGACAACAGCAAGTACTGCCTCGCCAAGCCGGGCGAACTCTACCTCGTCTACCTGCCCCGAGGCGGGACGGCCGAACTGGATCTGAGCGGCACGACGGGCTCTTTCGCGATCCAATGGTTCAACCCACGCGAAGGCGGCGGACTTCAGAACGGCAGCGTGCCGCGCCTCGAGGCCTCCCCGAAGGCAAGTCTCGGAGAACCGCCGGGCGAAAGGGGTGAGGATTGGCTGGTCGTGATCCGGCGCTAGCCCCCACCGGCACCGAGGCGCTGCAGAAGCGAGCGCGGGTGCGGCACTGATCAACGGACATCGCGCGGGCGGTACGGGACTTTGAGCCACCCGTCCCAAACGGCGAGCGCCGGCTTGGGCTGGGAGGTGCTGGTCTGCATTCCCGTGTAGGCCCAGATCCGCGCCAGGTCGTCGACGGGCGGGGGGAGCTTCGCGCAGAGCCGTTCGAAGTCGGTCGTCGCGAAGTTGATGACGAAGGCGTATCCGTCGCGCGCGGCGGTCTTCAGCAGGAGCTCCGTGAACTGCTTCTGGTCGGCCTCGGAGCCGCGCAGCGTCAGGCCAAACGCCTTCAACTCGACGTCCCGCGAAGTCATACCCGATTCCGCCATCGCCAGGGGCTTGCCGAAACGGGTGGCGAAGTCCAGGAAGTTGGCCGGCACCGGTCGCGGCACGCCGTAGCTCATGTGCGGATACAAGCTCATGGCGAACAGATCGCTGTGCTCCATGAGACTGGCGACCTCGGATTCCTGATCGGAGCCGCGCGCGTCCGAAGCCAGCTTCTTGTAGTGCAACACCTCGGTCGTGAAGCAGACCGGGAGGCTGGGATGCTGCTTCTTGACCGCGGCATAGGTCGCCCGGTGCAGGTCCTTCAACTGATTCCATTTCTCGCGGCTGTGGGAGAGCAGGACGTTCGACTCGATGCCGATGGCCAGGAAGTCCGGTTTCATGGCCTCGATCGCACGCTGGACGAAGTCCAGGTACGCCTGTTTGACCTCGGGGCTGTTCAACGCCCGTTTGTCCCAGGGCGGCGGCAATGGCTGGTTGTCCTTCGCGCCCCAGTAGGGCGCGAGGTTCTTGCGGTCCCGGTCCAGGGGCGAGATCGACAGGAACAGCTTCTTCCCGGACGGTGGCCGATAGGCGAGGTTCGCCTCCACATCGCGGGAGAAGGGTTTGCCCTCGAGTGCCTCGGGCCACGGGATGCCGCCGATGAACATCACCGAGACGACGTCACCGTGCGTATGGGCGAAGTCCACGGCCTGCTGCACGCCTTCCGCGGTCAGATCCGCCGGCCAGCGGGTGAACCCGAGGTGAAACGGGCGGGAGCCTGCGGGTGGGTCGGATTGCCCCGCAGCATCCGGCGGGATGCCTATGCATCCGCAAGCTCCCACCAGGGCCAGAAAGACGCGACGTGTGATCATCGGCCGGATCATGGACTCCTGCCACACATCTGGCCAGCGACACGAGCGCCCGGCCCCGTTCCAGCACCGGCAAAAAAGGGAGCATGTTCGACAATTCTGGAGGAGTGACTTCTCGCCGGGCTCCCGTAGTTTCCGGGTGTGGCGGCGCCAGGTCGTATCCCCTTTCCCGCGCCTCCGGCCGGCCTGCCATGCAGACTCCGGACCGCGAGGGATCCGGGGATGCCCATCGAGTGACCCGCGTCCGCCGGGTGACTTTAGACACCGAACTCTATGCTGGAAACGCTGCTCTACCCACAGACCGTAGCCGTTATTGGGGCCTCCCGAAACCCGGAGAAGGTTGGCTACGCCTTCATGCACAATCTGACGCGCTGCGGCTTCCCGGGCACGATTGTCCCCATCAACCTGGAAGCCCCCGACATCCTCGGGGTGAAATGCTACAAAAGCCTCGAGGAGTTTGGCGGCAAGATCGACTTGAGCGTCATCGTCGTCGGGGGCAAGTACGTCAAACAGGCGGTCCAAGACTCGATCAAGGCGGGCGCCAAGACGATCATTGTCATCACCGCCGGCTTCAAGGAGGTCGGGGCCAAGGGCGCCGAGGCTGAAAAGGAGCTGGTGGAAATCTGCAAGGCCGCCGGGGTCCGCATGATGGGCCCGAACTGCCTCGGGGTGCTGAACACGCACCACAAGATGAACGCGACCTTCGCCCCGTCGCTGCCGCCTCCGGGCCAGATTTCGGTCATTTCGCAGTCAGGAGCCCTCTGTGTGGCCATCCTGGACTGGGCCGCCAGCCAGAAGCTCGGCCTGGGCAAGGTGATCAGTTTCGGCAACAAGGCGGACCTCAACGAGGTCGACTTCCTCCAGGCGCTCGCCGAGGACAAGGAAACCAAGGTCATCGCCGGTTACCTCGAGAGCATCAAGGAGGGTGACAAGTTCCTGCGCGTCGCCCAGGAAGCCGCCGTCGTGAAACCGGTGGTCATCCTCAAGGTCGGCATCACGTCCGCCGGCGCCAAGGCCGCCTCGTCCCACACGGGAAGCCTGGCCGGGGCGGACATCGCCTATGGCGCGGCCTTCAAACGCTCCGGCGTCATCCGGGCGGAGAACTTCGAGGCCCTGTTCGATTACGCCCTCGCGCTGGCAACGCAACCGCTTCCCGCGGGCGACCGCGTCGCGGTCATCACCAACGCCGGCGGGCCCGGCATCATGGCTGCCGACGCCGCGGAAGGGATGGGGCTGAAGATGGTCAGCCCCACCGACGCCACCAAGGCCAAACTGAAGGAAGTCCTGCCCCCAACCGCCGCGTTCGGCAACCCGGTGGATGTGATCGGCGACGCCGAACCCGACCGCTACATCAAGGCGTTCGAGCTCTTGCAGGAGGATCCGAACATTGACTCGATCATCGTGGTGGCCACGCCGCAGAATATGACGCGGCCGCTCGAACTCGCGGAAAAACTCGCCGCCACCAACAAGGGCAAGAAGCCGCTGCTCACCGCCTTCATGGGCGGCGAGGAAGTCCTCGCCGGCAAGGCCCGCCTCATGGAACTCGGCATCCCGAACTACCCGGCCCCGGACCGCGCCGTGGCCGCCCTGAAGGCGATGGTGGATTACGCGGCCTGGCGCAGCCGCCCGCCCCGCATCGTGAGTCGCTACCCCGTGAACCGGCGCCGCGTCGAGCGCGTCCTCCAGTGGCACATCCGGAGCAACATCCAGCAGGTCGGCGAGGTCGAGGCCAAGGAAATCCTCAAGGCCTACGACTTCAACATCCTCTCCGGTTCGCTGGCGACGAACTCCGAGCAGGCCGTGGAAACTGCCAACCGCATCGGGTACCCGGTGGTCCTCAAGATCAGTTCCCCCGAGATTGTGCACAAATCGGACTTCGGCGGCGTGCGGATCAACCTCGCCAACTCCGAACAGGTGCGCGACGCCTTCGACCTGATGATGCTGCGTGTCCAACGCCGGGCGCCGAATGCCTACATCCGCGGCGCTTACGTCGAGAAGATGGGCAACCGCGGCCGCGAAGTCATTCTTGGGATGACCCGCGACCCGCAGTTCGGACCGCTGCTGATGTTCGGTCTCGGCGGTATCTTCGTCGAGGTGATGAAGGACGTGACCTTCCACCTCGCGCCGATCACGGCGGAGGAGGCCATGCAAATGCTGAAGGGCACCCGTTCCTACGCCCTGCTCAAGGGCGCGCGCGGTCAGGCCCCCGTGGACCTCAACGCCATCGCGAATGCCCTGCAACGCATCAGCCAGCTCGCGACCGATTATCCGGAAATCAAGGAACTCGACATCAATCCCTTCATTGTGGGCGAGGTGGGCGCGGAAGCCTACGTGGCCGATGCGCGCATGACCCTCTCGCAACCCCAGCAGTAATTAGCCGCCATGAGCACGAAAGCGATCAGTTACGATCCCGAGTGGCAGGTCAAGTACCAGTCCTCCATTGCCACCCCTGGCGATGCCGTCAAACGCATCCGGCCGGGACAGCGCATCTTCATCAGCACCGGCTGCGCCGAGCCCCTGCGGCTGGTCGAGGCTCTCACCAAGCGCGCCACGGAACTTCCCGATACCGAGATCGTCCATCTCCTCACCTTCGGCGACGCCCCCTACGCCCACAAGGAGATGACCCAGTTCTTCCGGGTGAACAGTTTCTTCATCGCGGAGAACGTCCGTGACATCATCCAGGAAGGCCTGGGCGACTACACGCCCATCCACCTCTCGGATGTCCCGGCCCTCTTCAATTCCGGCCAGCTGCCGCTGGACGTCGCTCTCATCCAGGTCACCCCCCCCGACGCCCGTGGCATGTGCAGCCTGGGCGTGTCCGTGGATGTGGTGAAGAGCGCCACCGAAAACGCCGGGCTCGTGATCGCGCAGGTGAACCCCAACATGCCGCGCACCCTGGGCGACTCCTTCATCCATGTGTACGACATCGACGTGCTCGTGCCCGTGGACGAACCGTTGATCGAGATCCCCCCCATGCCCCTCACGGACGAGACCCAGCACATCGGCGAGAACATCGCCTCGCTCATCGACGACGGCTCCACCATCGAAGTCGGCATTGGCCGCATCCCGCAGGCGCTTCTCGGCTTCCTCAAGGAGAAGCGCGATCTCGGCATTCATACCGAGATGATTTCCGACCGGATCGTCGAACTCGTCGAGTCCGGCGCCATCACCGGGGCCCGCAAGAGCCTGGACCGCGGCCGCATTGTCACGAGTTTCTGCCTCGGCACGAAACGGCTTTACGACCTGATCGACAACAACCCGATGTTCGCGTTCCACCCCACGGAATACGTGAACAGCCCGTACATCATCAGCCAGCAGGAGAAGATGGTCGCGGTGAATGTGGCCCTGGAGATCGATCTCACGGGCCAGGTCTGCGCGGATTCGCTCGGCTCGAAGTTCTTCTCCGGCGTCGGCGGGCAGGTGGACTTCAACCGCGGCGCCGCCAAGGCGCACGGCGGCAAGGCCATCATTGCGCTCCCGTCCACGGCCCGCGAAGGCAAGGTCTCCCGGATCGTGACCCGGCTCAGCCCGGGCGCCGGCGTCGTCACCACGCGGGCGGGCGTCAACTACGTCGTCACCGAGTACGGCGTCGCCTACCTGCACGGCAAGAGCATCCAGGAACGGGCGCTCGCGCTCATCTGCATTGCGCATCCGGACTACCGGGCGCAATTGCTGCGGGAGGCGATCGAGGCCAAGTACATTTCGGCCTCGATGGCCGACATGGAGGGCAAGATCCTGGTGGGTCCCAAGGAACTTCGGACGACCTACCTGCTCGAGAACGGCACCCAGATCAACTTCCGGCCCATCCATCCCACGGACGAGCCCCGGATGCGCGATCTGTTCTACGCGCTCTCGCAGCAAACGATCTACTACCGCTTCATGAGCTTCTCGAAGATCATCCCGCGGCGGCAGATCCAGGACTTCGTTTACATCGACCACCGCAACGACGTGACCATCGTGGCGACCGTGCCCGAGGCGCACGGCGAGGACATCATTGCCGTGGGCAGCTATTACCTGGATGCGAAGACCAACATGGCCGAGGTGGCGTTCGTCGTGCGGGACGACTGGCAGAACCGGGGCATCGGGACGTACCTGCTGAGATACCTGATGCGTATCGCCCGCCGGAACGGCATCCGCGGCTTCACGGCGGAGGTGCTGAACGACAACAAGCCGATGCAATCGGTCTTCAACAAGAGCAACTGCAAGCTGGCGACCAAGTTCACCGGCAACGTCATCAGCTACCAGATGGCCTTCGAGTGATTGGGGTCAAACCTTGACATTCGACATTTCAGATTCGCCCGGGAGCCCGAGAGCAACACGGCTGGTAGCTTCCCATGAACCCGTCCCGAAAAGCGGGGATGAATCCCCGCACTCCAGGTGCTTCGCGGCCCCGGACGTGCCTTGAGCGGCGCGAAGCGTTTGGAGTGCGTCCGCTTTAGCGGCGCTTTTTGGTTCAT
>CAZHUS010000144.1:0-16498 GCA_964535555.1 uncultured Verrucomicrobiota bacterium | reverse complement strand
TAGGGCGCGCTGTCCTCAGCGCGCCGAACTCGGCGGGCAACGGAGTGCCCGCCCTACCTGGCAGCGGTTCATGGAAAGGCGGTCCTCGACGAACTTCCCGTTTGCCTCGGGGCCTGATCTCTGGCATTGAGCCCGCACCTATGCGTGCATTCTTGTGGGGCAGCATCGCCTCGGTGGTTGCCGGGTTCATACTCCGCGCGGCAGCGGACTCCGAACTCAGCCGCGGCGAGTTGGCGCGCTGGCATTTCCTGGGCACATCGCGCGTGGCCGCCGACACCAACGGCGCCCGGGTGCATGCCGTCTTTGCCCAGCCGAGCACGAAGGCTCTCCTGGGTCGGGCGTTCGACGGTTTGTCGCGCCGCAGCACCAGCGACCCGGCTGGCGCCGCTTTGGTCCGCGACTTCCTCGAACAGGCGCTGGCGGTCGAGAGTCGCGGCGAGTGTCACGCCGAACCAGGCGAGCCGGTCCAGCAATGGATCGTCGCGCTTCGCACCGGCGGAAGCCAGGCACAGCAGTGGGCGACGCGATGGGCCGAACTGGCCCGCCACACCGGTTTCGCGCAGAGTTCGAGCGCGGTCGAAGGGGAGTGGTTCCTCGGCGGCTTGGGACGCACCGCCGCTCCCGACCTCAAGCCGCTTCAGAAGGAGGCGGTCGGAGGCACGCTGGAGACGAGCGTCCCGGTCTGGCTCGAACTGGATGCGGACCTGGCTCGACTGGCGAAGATGTTCTCCTGGCCGGCGTGCATCATCTGGCCCAGGGCGCACCTTACCCTGACCGGCCGCGGACCGAACGTGCGCACCACCGCGGACCTTGTCTATGCGGAGCCCCTGGCGCTCTCCTTGGGGCAATGGCAGGTGCCGACGAACACGGTTCGTGAGCCTCTGCTGAGCTTCACCGCCTTGCAGGGGATCGGACCGTGGCTGGCGAAACAGCCCGCGCTCAAGGAACTGGGGTGGCCGGCTCCGAACCAGTTGTTCGGTTGGGCCCAGTCGGAATCGCCCTATGCCACCCACGCCGCGTGGCAGATGCCGGACGCGCCGGCTCGCATTCAAGCGGCCCAGGCCAATCTCAAGGCCGTCGCGCGGTCCCTGGTCCCCTGGCTGGACCTCGGAGAACTCGAGTATGTCGCCGAGGCCTCCCGGTTGACCTGGCGCGGGTTCCCCATCCTGGTGCCTTTCATCGGCCCGGCGGCAGACACCGGTTTCGTGCAGGCGGGCCTTTTCCCGGTCGCCAATCCCAAGCAGCCGGCGCCCCCCGAGCTGTATGCCCAGCTCTGGGGCCGCACCAACCTGGTGTACTACAATTGGGAGCTCACTCAGCCCCGGCTCGGAGACTGGGAGGCGTTGGATGTGCTGTTCACCATCACCGGCGGATTCATGCCCCCGCCGACCAACAGCGTCGCCCGCACCTGGCTGCGCGACACCAATGTCACCAGCCAGTTGGGGAATTGCGTCACCGAGATTACGGCCGAGGGTCCGGAACGGCTGCGCGTCGTGCGAACTTCCGCCGCCGGCTTGACGGCTTTCGAGTTGTTCCGCGCGGCGCTGTGGATCGAGGGCGAACGGTTCCCCGGCTACACGCCTCCGCAGCCTGTCCAGCTTCGACGCAAGCAGGCCGCCGAAGGCAAGCCGTCCAAGCCCTGACTCCATGCTGAAGCTCGGCGTCAATATCGATCACGTCGCTACCCTCCGGGAAGCACGGTACCGCGGGCAGGAGCCGGGGGAACCAGACCCCGTCCAGGCCGCCCTCGCGGCGGAAGCAGCGGGCGCTCACGGCATCACCGCCCACCTGCGCGAGGATCGGCGCCACATCCAGGACCGCGACGTGTGGCGCCTGCGGGAGATGATCAAGACCCGGCTCAACCTCGAGATGGGGAACACGCCGGAAATTGTCGAGATTGCCCTCCGTCTGAAACCGGACATCGTCTGTCTGGTCCCGGAGCGGCGGCAGGAGATCACGACCGAAGGCGGGCTCGATGCGGCCGGACAGGTCGAGGCCTTGCGGCTCACGTGTGGTCGTATGGCCGAGGCGGGGATCGACGTCAGCCTGTTCATCGCTCCCGATCCGGAGCAGGTCGCCGCCGCGGCGCGCACGGGCGCGGGCTTCGTCGAACTCCACACCGGCGCGTATGCGGAACATTTCTCCGATCCCGCGGGCCGCGCCCGCGAACTCGATCGGCTGGTCCGCGCCGCGCAACAGGCGCGCGGGTTGGGACTGTCGGTGAACGCGGGGCACGGTCTGAATTACGAGAACCTTCCGGCCTTGCACGCCGTCCCGCACCTCGAGGAACTGAACATCGGCCACAGCATCGTCAGCCGGGCTGTGTTCGCGGGTTTCGAGAAGGCCGTCGCCGACATGCTGCGGTTGATGGCCGGCTACGCGGGTTGACGCCATGGTCGTCGGGGTCGGAATCGATATCATCGAGGTCAGCCGGATCCAATCCGTGGCGGAGCGGTTCGGCGACCGGTTCCTGCAGCGGATTCTGCGTCCCAGCGAGATCGCGTACTGTCAGTCGTTTCGGCATCCGGCGCCGCACTTCGCCGCCCGTTTCGCCGCGAAGGAGGCGATCTCCAAAGCCTTCGGCACCGGGATCGGCGCGGCCCTGGGCTGGCAGGACATGGAGGTGGCACGCCGCGAGTCCGGGCAGCCTTACCTGGTGCTGCATGATGGGGGGGCGACGCTCCTGGCCAGTCGCGGGGGAGGGACCATTCACCTGAGCCTGAGTCACACCGAAACGTATGCCTCGGCGGTGGCGGTCTGGGATCAGCCATGAACCCAAAAGCGCCGGCAAACCGGACGCACTCCAGACGCTTCGCGCCGCTCCCAGGCACGTCCGAAGTCGCGAAGCGCCTGGAGTGCGGGGATTCATCCCCGCTTTTCGAAGCAGGTTCATGGAGAGTCGATCCTGCCCGGCCCGAAAGCCCCGACGTGCCTGAACCCGCGCGGATCCTGGTGATCGGGTACGGCAACCCGCTCCGGGGAGACGACGCGGCTGGTCCCTTGATCGCCGAGCAGGTCGCTGCCTGGAAGCGTCCTGGAGTCGAGGCGATCGCGGTGCATCAATTGACGCCGGAGCTGGCTCCCAAGGTTGCCTCGTCATCGTGCGTCATCTTCGTTGACGCCGCGGTTCCGACGGGAGCGGGCTCAGACGACCCGGTCACGGTCCGTCGCGTGGCTCCAGCCTCGAGGCATGACCCCGTGAGCCACACGATGGACCCCGAAGCGTTGCTCGGTCTGACCCAGTCAACCTGCGGCGTCGTCCCGCTCAGTTGGTTCCTGACGATACGGGCGGCCAACTTTGACCTGGGCGCCGGCCTCTCTGCCGTGACTCGCGAAGGTGTCCGACAAGCCCTGCGATGGGTGGAGCAGTGGCTGGCGGGTCAGGACGCGAGCTCGGGTTGCGGGTTGGATTAGTGATTAGGAGCGGTCGTCGATATAGTTTCAGAGATCTACTGACTGGATTGCGCAGCCTTTTTGCTTGTCGTGAAGGTGATCGCGTGCTAGCGTGGCGCCGTCGGTGATCACGGCGGAGACCCAACGACCGAAGGGCAACATGCGAATTCAGCGCGCGTTCAGTGGCTTTATCAACACGACCGTCAGTCTGCTCGGGGCCTTTGCCTTGTGTAGCCCGGCGGTTCTAGCCCAGGCCAAATACAGCACCACTTTTGAGTCCGAAGTCGGCCCCGAATGGTCAAGTGCTACCGCCGACAACTCGATCCCCGGCGTGTTTACACGGTTCTCCGGGCGGTTTGCCAATGACAGCCAGGTGCTCACGCTGACGGGCTTGACCCCCGGCCAGTCCCACACCGTGGTGTTTGACCTGTACATCCTGGATTCGTGGGATGGCAACAACGGAGGCGTGGGACCGGATTACTTCAACGTTCTCGCCAATGGAACGCAGGTCTTCCACCACACCTTCTCCCAGTTCGATTTCAACAACCAGACCTACCCCCTGCAGCCCGATGCCCAAGGCTCCTACGGGTTCAGCGGCTGGAATGAGTCCATCTACCGAAGCGTCGAGGTGACCTTCACTCCGGCCGCGGCCACCGCGACCCTCACCTTTCAGGGGGCAGGACTGCAGGGAGTCGGCGATGAGGCTTGGGGCATTGACAATGTGAGCGTTTGGGAAAGCGCGGACCTCCCGCATACGGTCGTCACGGGGACCACTCTGCCCGGGCAGGACGAGAGCGTCGCTGTGGCCATCGATCGATTCTCCATCACCACGCTGCGTGCCCTGACAGTCGCCCTCGCGACCTCCCCCGAGAATTACGAACTCCGACACGCGGGCAACGACGGTGCCTTCGGCGGGGCCGACGACACAGTTTACGCATTGACGCCCAGCTACACCGCCGACACCAAAACCGTCCATTTCACCGTCAATCCCAACCCGCTTCAGCCCGGCAAGTGGCGCTTTCAGACCCTGCCCAGTCTCCTGGACGCCAACGGCAACGCCGTCGATGCGTTCGCGCGCATTTTCACCATCGTCAACCCCGTCCTGGGCAGGATCGAGAACACGGACAACGGGCTGTTGCCCGGGGCGACCGCCTTGCCCGTGACCGAGTCGCCGGCCGGCTCCAAGTTTCACACGGCCTACGCGATGGGAACCTTCCAGGCCGCGGGCGACGTCGATTACTGGCGGTTCGAGGCCGAGGCCGGTGACGTGGTCACCATCCGGATTGAGACGGCCAACGGCAGCATCTATCCCTACGTCTACCTCCGGAACGCCGCGGACAGCAATGTGGCCAACCCCGGCGTGCGTGACTCCAGTCTTGGCCAGATTCAGAACTTCACCATCCCGAGTCCCGGCACCTATTACATCCGCGTTTGGAGCGATCACAATGCGTCCGGGTACCAGATGCGGGTGGACCAATCGCGCGGGATCGGGCTCGAGGCCGAGGCGAACGACAGCCAGGCCAGCGCCAATCCGATCGGGTTGGCCCTCGCCGGCGGCGTGTTGAGCGGTCGCGTCGCCGCGGCGCTACCAGGGGCCGACGCTTCCGGCGACTATTTCGCCGTCGGGACCCTGAATGTCGGCAACACCTTCACGGCCACGCTGACGTTCCCCGAAGGCAGCACGCTCACGGCGGGTGACGCCACCCTCACGATCGAGCGCGTCGGGAACGGCACGCCCTTCGTGACCACAACTTCCGGCACCGCCAGCCACACCGTGACCGAGTCCGGGGTGCACGTCGTCCGCGCCAGCACCGGCTCACGGGCGCTGCGCGCGCAGTACCTGCTGGACGTGACCGTGAACGACGCGGTGGCGCCCATGGTAACTGCGCTCAGCCTCCCGGGTGAAGGCGCGCTCAGCACCGAGATCATCAACAGCTTCGTCGTGACCTTCAGCGAGGACATGATGGCCTCGACCGTGAACAGCATGGCCAACTACGAGCTGCGGTGTGCCGGCGCCAACGGGACCTTCGACGACGGGGACGACGTGACCTACGCGTTGAGCACCAGTCCGGCCTACGCCAACGGCATCACCGCCACCTGCGCGGTGACGCAAGGCCCGCTGCAACCGGGCGCCTACCGCTTCACCTTGGGCACCGGCCTTCAGGACCGCGCCGGCAAATCCCTGCCAGCTCCCGTTACCCGGAACTTCACCCTGCAGGCCTTGTCCGGCGGCTATGTCATCGAGAACCGGAACAATGAACAGCCGGCGCTGGCGACCTCATTGAGCCTCGATCCTACGGGAGTACCCGACGGATCGCTGGTTTTCGGCGGCTACTTCGGGTCGGCCTACTACCCGCATGACATCGCGAAGGGCGACTTGAACGGGGATGGCAAGACGGACGTCGTTACCGCCAATTACTACGGCCACAACGTGAGTGTGTTCTTCGGCAACGGCAACGGGACCTTCCAGCCGGCGACGACCTACGCCACGGCGAACTACCCGGTCGGGGTGGCGGTGGGCGATGTGAACGGCGACGGGAAGCCGGACGTGGCCGTGGCGAACGACAACAGTTCGGTGATCGGGCTGCTGCTGAACAACGGGGACGGCACGCTGGGAACAGTGAGCAACCTGAGCGCCCAGAGCAATCCGTTCGATGTGGCCTTCGGGGATGTGAACGGCGATGGGCGGGTGGACTTGGTGGCCGTGAACTACTCGTCGAGCAGCGCCAGCGTGTTCCTCCGGAATGAAGGCTCCCCCGTGACTTTCGCGCCGGCCGTACACTACGGCGTGGGCAGCAATCCGTACGGCTTGGTGCTGACCGACCTGACCGGAGACGGTCGTGCGGAGATCATCTCCGCCAACTTCGGTGGGGACAACGTCAGCGTTCTGGTGAACAACGGCAACGGAACCTACCAGGCCGCGGTGAATTATCCGACCGCGACTGACGCGATTGACGTGGTTCTGGGGAGGATGGATGGCGACGCCTTGCCGGACCTGGTGGTCTTGAACTACAGCGCCCGGAGCGTGAGCGTGCTGACCCAGAAGGCCGACCATACGTTCAACCCGGCGGTGAACTACGGCGGGGTGGGGAGCGCTCCTTACCATCTGGCTCTGGCCGATTTCAACGGAGACGGCCAACTCGACGTCGCGGTGTCTGGTTACAGTCAGAACAGTGTGGAACTGCTGTTCAACCAGGGAGGCGGAGTGTTGGGCAGCGTGGTTCGCTATCCCGTCAGCTACAATCCCATCGGCATCCTGGCCGAGGATCTGAATGGAGACGGGTTGGCGGACCTCGTCACCGGCAATCACACCAGCTCTTCGGCCAACGGCGTGACCGTCTGGTTGGGCAACGCGAACAAGCCTCTGGACGAGGACCCGCCCGGGGTGCTGACGGGCGTGGGGCGTGGCACCATGCGGGATTCGGGGGACGTCGACTACTGGAGCTTCAGCGCCAAGGCGGGGGATTTGCTGAGCGTGGCGGTCGAGGTGCCCGGGAATCCCGGATCGAGTTCGTTGTTCTGGGACATTCTCAATCCAAGCGGCACGCGGCTGACCTATTTCTACACCAGTTGGTACAGCTCGACCGGTTGGGGCCAGTTGAGCCCGACGGAGATCCCGGCCGATGGGACCTATTACGTGGCGGTGAGCCCGCATTACCCGTTCTGGGGTGAGTACCGGGTGCGGGTGACGTTGACACGCGACGGCCTCCAGATGGAGACCGAGGACAACGACAACACCGGTCAGGCTGACGCGCCGAACCTGGCGCTGGTGAGCGGCAAGCGGGTGGGGCAAGTCCACGGCTACGTGAGTGTGGGCGACCCCAACGGCGATTACTATTTCCTGGGCAACCAGACGATGGGAACCCAGATCAAGCTCACCCTCGACAAGCCTGCCACCAGCGGGTTGTCCTGGATCCTCGAAGTCTACCAGAACACGGCCAAAGTGGCGGAAGGCGCCGCTGACCAGAGCACGCTGCTCCACACCGTCGCGGCGAACGGACCGCACTACGCGCGCGTGCGCCCCAACGGCGGGACCGGCCTGCTCGCCCAGTACGTGTTGGATGTCGAACTGGCGGACGTCGAGCCGCCCACGATTACCTCCTGCACCCTTCCGGGGGATGGGGCCGAGACCTCGGGCATCGTGGATCGGTTCGATTTGGGTTTCAGCGAGGACATGATGGCCGCCACGGTGAATGACAGCGCCAACTACGAACTGCGCTGCGCCGGGAGCATCGAGACGTTCGATGACGCGGATGATCAGCTTTACACGGTGACCACGAGCACGGCATATGCCGCGGGACTTAGCGCCTCCTACGTCGTGACGGACGGACCCCTCCAGCCCGGCCTGTACCGCTTCACCGCCCGCACCGGGGTCGAAGACGCCTCCGAAAACCCGCTCGAATCCGCCTTCACCCGCGTTTTCCGCGTGCTGCCCGTCGGGGGGGTGGTCCTGGAAAGCCGCGACAACAACTCGACGGCCTCCGCAACCACCTTGAGCGTGGCTGTGGGCTCCGGTCCGGACGGTTCCCAGTCGATCTTCATACGTCCGGCCGCAGGCAGCAATCCCTACGACATCGCCGAAGGGGACTTGAATGACGACGGCAAGACCGACCTGGCGGTTGCCAACATCACGAGCGACAACGTGAGTGTGTATTTGGGCAACGGTGACGGCACTTTCCAGGCGGCGGTCAACTACGCCGGTGGCAATGGTCCCATTGCCGTGGCGATCGGGGATGCCGACGGGGATGACGCGCTGGATCTCATCGTGGCGGACTACTATGGCCATGCGGTGAGCCTGTTGCGCGGCAACGGCGACGGGACGTTCCAGGCGCCCCAGACCATGCCCGTGGGGAACAACCCGCGCGATGTGGAGTTGGCGAACCTGGACGGCGCGGGCGCCCCGGAGATCATCTCGGCCAACGAAGGCGGGGACAATGTCAGCGTCCTGACGCGGCAGGGAGCCGGCACTTACGCCCGCGTCAACTTCGCGAGTGGGGACGGCACCTTTGGCCTGGCCATCGCGGATCTGAATGCGGACTTGAAACTGGACGTGGTGACCGTGAACGGGAATGCCGACACCGCCACCGTTCTGCTGGGCAACGGCGATCGTACGCTTCAGGCGCCCGTGGCGTATGCCGTTCAGGACCACCCCCGTCACCTCATGCTCGGAAACATGGGAGGAGATGCCGCGCTGGACCTGGTGGTGCTGAATGCGACCAGCCGGAGCGTGAGCGTGCTCCTGGGCAACGGGGACGGGACGTTCCAGCCCGCGGCGCACTACGGCGGTGTGGGCAGTGATCCGTATCATCTCACGCTGGCGGAACTGGACGGCGTCAACGGACTGGATGTGGCGGTCGCGGCCTATGGTCAGGACCGGATGGACGTGATGCTGAACCAGGGCGGAGGCGTCTTGGGTGCCGTGGTCGGTTATGGAGAATCGGGCAATCCGATCGGTGTGGTGGCCGGCGATTGGAACCAGGACGGCGTGACCGATCTGGCAACGGCCAATCACCAGGGGCACACCATGACGGTGTGGTTGGGGAACCGGAACAAGCCTCTGGACGAGGACCCGACCGGAGTACTGACCGGTCTCGGACGCGGGAACATGCGCGACTCGAGCGATGTGGACTACTGGAGCTTCAGCGCCAAGACCGGGGATCGGCTAAGCGTGGCGGTCGAGGTTCCCGGCAACCCGGGATCGAGTTCGTTGTTCTGGGACATCCTGTACCCCAATGGGTCGCGACTGACCTATTTCTACACGAGTTGGTACAGCTCGACCGGATGGGGGCAGCTGAGCCCGACCACGATCCCGGCCGATGGCACGTACTACGTGGCGGTGAGCCCGCATCACTCGTTTTGGGGTGAGTACCGGCTGCGCGTGACCCTGACGCGCAACGGGATTCAGATGGAAAGCGAGGACAACGACAACACCGGCCAGGCCGACGCGCCCACGCTGGCCCTCGTGAGTGGCAAGCGGGTGGGGCAGGTCCACGGCTACGTCAGCGTGGGCGACTCGAACGGCGACTATTACTTCCTGGGCAACCAAACGATCGGCACCCAGATCAAGGCGGGCCTCGACGAGCCGGAGACGAGCGGATTGTCCTGGGTTCTCGAAGTGTACCAGAACACGACGAAAGTCGCGGAGGTGGCCGAGGGTGCCGTGGACCCGGTGCTGAACTACAGCGTCGTGGCGAACGCACCGCACTACGTGCGGGTGCGCCCAAGTGGCGGTCAGGGGCTGCTCGCCCAGTACGTGCTGGACATCGAGTTGGGCGACGGGGAGCCGCCGACGGTCACGGCGTGCTCGCTGCCCGCCGAGGGCGCCGACACCTCGGGCATTGTGGACCGGTTCGACTTGGGCTTCAGCGAGGATATGAAGGCCGCTACCGTCAACGACAGCGCGAACTACGAGCTGCGCTGCGCCGGGGCGAATGGGGCCTTTGATGACGCAGACGATGTGCTCTACACCGTGGTGACCAGCACGGCCTATGCGACGGGCTTGAGCGCGAGCTACTATGTTGCTGACGGCCCGCTCCAACCGGGCGACTACCGCTTCACCGCCAGCACCGGGTTGCAGGATGTCTCCGACAACCCGCTCGATGAGGTTTACACGCGGCCATTCCAGGTCCTCGGTGTGGACGGCTTCGTCCTGGAAAACCGCAGCAACGGGTCGACCGGACTGGCGACGTCCCTGAGTCTGGACACCGTGACCTCACCCGACGGCTCCTTCAGCCTGGGCGGCTACTTCGGTGGGTCCGGCGACAGTTGGTACCCCCATGACCTCGCCAAAGGCGACCTGAACAAGGACGGCAACCTCGATGTGGTCGTGGCGAACTGGAGTACCCATACTGTCAGCGTCTACCTTGGCAACGGGAATGGGACCTTCCAAGCAGCGGCGAACTATGCTTGCGGCAACAATCCCTGCTCCGTGATCGTTGCCAACCTCGACGACGACCCGCAGGGCAACCCGGACGTGGCCGTCGTAAACTACTACGCGAACACGCTGAACGTCCTCCTCGGTGATGGCACCGGTGTTCTCGGGACAACCGCGGCCACGACCGTCGGTTCCGAGCCTTGGGACCTGGCGGCCGCGGATCTCGATGGCGACGACATCCTGGAAATCGTCGTGGCGAACTGGGCCAGCGATAACATCAGCATTTTGAAGCGACAGCTCGGTGGCAACTATGCCCGGACGGACTATGCCTCCGCCGATGGGACCCACAGCGTTGTCCTCGGCGATGTGAGCGGCGACGGCAAACCGGACGTGGTGACCGCCAACGCCAACGTCGACAGCGTCAGCGTCTTTGTGAACAGCGGAACCGGGACCTTCGGGGCGGCCGTCCAGTACCCTGCCGGCGATTACCCCCGGGATCTCGCCATCGGCGACGTGGACGGTGACGGGATTGCGGATGTGGTCACCTTGAACGTCACCGGCCGCAATGTGAGCGTCCTCCGAGGGACCGGGAGCGCCAGTTTCGCGGCACCCGCCAACTACGGCAGCCTGGGCTCGGACCCCTATCGCCTCGCCCTCGACGACTTCAACGGCGACGGCCGGCCCGACGTGGCTGCCGCGGTTTACAGCGGCAACGATCTTGCCATCTTGGTGAATGATGGCCACGGAGTTCTCTCCTCCTTCGTCTCCCAGGACACCAGCTATAATCCGATCGCCGTCGTGGCCGGGGACTTTAACGAGGACGGTCGCAACGACCTCGTCACCTGCAATCACACCTCCGGACGCAACAACTACGTCACGGCCTGGCTCGGGAATCCCGCTCAACCGCTCGAGATGGACCCGGAGGGCGTCCTCACCGGCGTGGGCCGCGGCAACCTGAGGGATTCGAGCGACGTGGACTATTGGAGCTTCACGGCCAAGGCGGGTGACCTCCTGAGCGTGGCTGTCGAAATCCCCGGCAACCCCGGATCCAGCTCGTTGTTCTGGGATATCCTCAAGTCGGACGGCGCGCGGTTGACCTACTTTTATGCCAGTTGGTACAGCTCTTCCGGATGGGGCCAGCTGAGTCCCGTCACCATCCCCGCGGATGGCACCTACTACGTGGCGGTGAGCCCGCACTACTCCTACTGGAGTGAGTACCGGATGCGGGTGACTCTGACGCGCGACGCCATCCAGATGGAGACCGAGGACAACAACAGCATCAGCCAGGCCGATGCGCCCGTGCTGACGCTGGATCCCGACAGCGGCAAACAGGAAGGTCGCATCCACGGCTACGTCGGCGTGGGCGACGGGAGCGGCGACTACTTTACTGTCGGCAACCAAACCGCTGGAACTTCCATCAGCCTCGGTCTGACCAAGCCGGCGTCCAGCGGCCTGGATGCCCTCCTCAAGCTCTATAAAGCGGACGGTACCGAGATGGCCAGCGGGGCGTCTCCGTTGACCTTCACCGTTCCGTCCGGTGGTGACGCGGCCTACTTTGCCCGCGTCCTTGCCCAGAATGGCACCGCCGGCCTGCTGTCCCAGTACGTCCTCGACATCTCGCTCGAAGACAGTGTCCCGCCGATGATCCTCTCGTGCAGCCTTCCCGGAGAAGGTGTGACCGGAAGCACCGTCATCGATCGTTTCAGCGTCGGCTTCAGCGAGGACATGATGGCCGCGACGGTCAACACCCCAGGAAACTACGACCTCCGCTCGGCGGGACCTGATGGCAGCTTTGATACCGACGACGATGCGAGCTACGCCCTGAGCCTCAACCCGGCCTATGCAACCGGGCTGAGCGTTAGCTTCCTCATCACGGACGGCCCGCTGCAAGCAGGACCGCATCGCCTCATCGTCAAGACCGACCTGACCGATCGCAACGGCAATCACCTCACCGCCGCGTTCACGCGCTCGTTCGTGATGCAGGCGCCGGCGGGATTCGTGGTCGAAGACCGCGACAACGACGGTTGGAGCACGGCGACTTCGCTCAGCCCGGCGCCGCTCCCCGGCTTTGATGGCTCTTTCCTGGCGGGTTCCACCTTCAGCGTGGGCTCGAATCCCTACGGGATCGCCACGGGCGACCTCGATGGCGACGGCAACCTCGATTTGCTCACGCCGAACTACAGCTCGCACCACGTGAGCGTGCTGATGGGGAACGGGGATGGGACCTTCCGCACCGCGGTCAACTACCCGTGCGGCTATCATCCGCTTGAGGTAGCTGTGGCCGATCTGAACGAGGACAGCGTGCTGGACATGGTCGTGGCTGATTACGGCTCGACGACGATCACGATCCGGCTGGGCTTCGGCGACGGCACTTTTGGCGCCGGCAGCCAAATGAGCGTCGGCTCGAATCCCTTCGGGTTGGCCATCGTGGACTTGAACGCCGATGACAACCTCGATGTGGCTGTGGCCAACTACAGCAGCGGCACCGTGAGCGTCCTCCTGGGCAACGGCGATGGGACCTTGGATGCCGCTGTCCACCATCCCTTTGGGAACTATCCAACGCGCCTGGCGGCGGGTGACTTCAACGAGGACGGCCACATGGATCTCGCCACGGCGAATTACAATGGCGTCAATACCGTCACGGTCCGTCTGGGTGACGGCCTTGGAGCGTTCAGTGACGCCGAAACCTATCCTGCGGGGAATGGCCCCTATGGCATTCAGACGAGCGACCTCAATGGCGATGGCACGCTCGATCTCGCGGTCGCCAACATCTCGGGTAACAGCTTGAGTGTGTTTTCCGGCAACGTGGACGGCACTTTCGAGCCCAGGGTGGACTACGCCAGCGGCGGCGTGCAGCCCTATCATGTCCTGGTTGCCGACCTGGATGCCGACGGTCGGGCGGAATTGGTGGCGGCCAACTACAATAGCAGCTTGCTGGGCGTGCTTGCCAACAACGGAAATGGCACGTTTGCGAGTTCCGTTACTTACGGTGCCGGAGGCAATGCCATCGCCTCGGTGGCCGGAGACTGGAACAACGACGGTCGCATCGATCTCGCCACCGCCAACTACGGCAATCACACCGTCAGCGTCTTCCTGGGCAATGACACCGAGGAACTGCCGTTGGACACGTCCTCGGGCCACGGGGTGCGTGTCGCCGCGGTTCAAGGCAATCTGAGCAGCACCAGCGACTACGATTACTATAGTTTCAGCGCCAACGCGGGTGACCAACTCGTGGTCGGGGTGGACGTTCCGGGGCGTCCTGGCAACAGCGGACTCTATTACCTGATCGAGGCTGCCAACGGGGATGACTTGCAGGGATTCAATGCCCAGTCCAGCGGTTGGGGGCAATCCGGACTCCTCACGATCCCGCGCGACGGTACTTACTTCGTCCGCGTCAGTTACAACCACGACTATCGCAGTGAATACCAGCTCCGCCTTGTGCTGACGCCGCCAGAGGTGGCTCAGGAAGCCGAGGACAACGGATCCGTGGCCTCCGCATCTCCGATGAGGTTGAGCGGCGTTGACGAACGACCGATCGCCTTGATGGCCGGCAGCGATGAGACGCGGACCGGCACCGCGGTCGGTTACATCCGCACCCCGGGCGACCTCGACTATTTCAGCCTGGGCACGCTCGAAAGCGGCGAAACCGTGTTCCTGAATGCACGGTTGTTCCAGAATAGCACCCTTACCCCGGTGGTGAGCCTCTACAACGCCTCGAACGGCTACATGGTGGAAGCTCCCGGCGGACGTCCGTTCGATGCTGTCGCCGAAGTGCAGATCACCACCACCGGTCAGTATTATGCCGTGGTGCGCGGCGCGGCCGGCGAGGGAGGCCTGATGCAGTGGTACGTCCTCGAAGTCCAGGTCATGCCCACCAGCAGTGTCGCGTTCCCGAACCTGCAAATGACGAACATCCTGCCGCCCTCGGGCGGCGGACTGCATAGTGGCGACCCGGTGTCCGTTTCCTTCACCGTGCAAAACGTCGGCAAGCTGAGCACCGTGGGTGCGAACTGGTCCGATCGGCTCGTGCTCTCCCCCGATCCGATCTACGGCGATGTCAACGACGTTCAACTCGCCGTCTTCCCGCACAGCGGCGCCTTGGATCCCCTGGCCGAGTACACCGTCAACGCCACGGTCAACCTGCCCGACGGCATCGACGGGACCTTCTACCTGATCGGCCAGACCGACTCCGGCAACGCCATCGCCGAGTTCATCCTCGAAGCCGACAACATCACCGTCTCCGACACGACCTTCCAGGTCACGCGCGCCGCCTATCCGGACTTGAGCGTGGAAGACCTCGACGTGTCGCTGGCCGGAACCGACATCGCGGTGACCTGGGTCACGGCCAACCATGGCGCAGCCGCTGCGTCTGCCGGCTTCAAGGAGTCCATTGTCCTCAAAAACGAAGTCACGGGAGTTGAGGAATACCACGGCAAGCCCACCTTCCCCGGTGCCCTCGCCGCCGGCGCAACCGCCGCTCGCTCGGCCACGCTGCCTCTGCCGGGCGCCGGGCGCTACCGCGTGACCATCGTGGCCGATGCCGATGACGACGTTTACGAGTTCGACGCGTTCAGTCACGCCAGCGCCGAAGGCAACAACCAGGCCTTCGACCTGCTCGACGTGGCGGTCGACCTCCAGGTCGCCAACTTGCGCGTGGAACCCCCCAGTGCCCTCACCTCGGGTTCGGTGGTCTCCATCCTTTGGGATGACCTGAACGTTGGCAACCGCACGACCACCGGTTCCTGGCGCGATCGGATCATTGTGCGCAACCAGGGCGGACAGGTGTTGCTGAACACCACCCTCCTGCATGACGCCGCCACGGCCGGCGCGTTGAACCCGGGCGATTCCATCCCGCGCTCCCAGGCATTCACCCTGCCTCACCAGGACGCCGGAGTCGGCTTGTTCGAGTTCACGGTGACCGTCGATGAGGCGAACCAGATCGTGGAGTCCAATGTCGCGGGCACGGCCGAGTCGAACAACGTCTCGAGTGTGACGCGTGAATCCACGATGGCGCCGTACCCGGACCTCGTGGTCACCGATCTGGATGTCCCCGCGGTGGCTGACGCCGGTCAGCCCGTCACCATTCGTTGGAACGACCACAATCAGGGGCAACTCGATGCTTCCGGCACCTGGGTCGATTACGTGTACCTCTCCACCGCTCCCGACGGCAGCGGCGGCAGCCACGTCGCGACCGTGAGCTACAACGGAACGCTCGCCAGGGACGCCAGCCTCGCCCGCGAGGCGACCTTTACGCTGCCTTCAGGGCAGGGTGGTTCACGCAAGATCCGGGTCGTGACCGACGCCGGCAGTGCCATCGTCGAAGCCAACGAGAACAACAACGCCGCCGTGGGCGCCGAGACGATGTCGGTGCGCCTGCCCAACCTCAGCGTGGCGGAGATTGATGTCCCGGCCGAGGCCGACGCCGGACAGCCGTTCGACGTCACTTACACCGTTCAGAACACAGGCAACGGTGCGACGTTTGGAGACTGGTACGACTACGTCTATTGGAGCACCAAAGACGACGGCACCGACCTCCATCATCTCGCGACCGTCCATCAGACCGACAGCCTGGTCGCCACCACGGGTTCCATCGAAAAGACCGTCAGCGTCAGCATCCCTGCCGGAGCCAGTGGCGATCGCTACATCGTCGTCCATACCGACATCTCCAATCACGTTGGCGAATCCAATGAGGACGACAACCTGGGGGCCAGCGATTCCTTGACGCTGCACGTCCCGAATCTGACCGTCGCAGTCACCGCGCTTCCCGCGAACGGGGACGCCGGCGCGGCCGTCAGCGTCGCGTGGAGTGTCACCAACGAAGGCGACGGGGCGACGTTCACCACGTCCTGGTACGACCGGCTCTGGCTGGCGACGACCGCCGACGGCAGTGGGCCGCTGCATTTCCTCAAGGACGTCCACGTGACCGACACGCTTGCTGCCGGAGCCACCGTCGATCGCACCACCACCGTGACCTTGCCCGTGGGTGTGCCCGGTGCCCGGTACCTCGTCGTCACCACCGACGGCTACAGTCAGGTTGGCGAGACTGACGACACGGATAATACCGATGTCTCGGACACGGCCCTGGACCTCCGCGTTCCGGACCTCGATGTCGTCGCGGCATCCGCTGCTGGCACCGCGCAGTTCGGCCAGACCTTGGCGGTGAGCTTCCGGCTGAGGAACCAGGGGAACGCGGCGGCCGCCGGGCCGTGGCAGGACTATGTGTACTTCTCG
>CAZHUS010000143.1:0-16590 GCA_964535555.1 uncultured Verrucomicrobiota bacterium | reverse complement strand
GCTTCGCGGCCCCGGACGTGCCTTGGAGCGGCGCGAAGCGTTTGGAGTGCGTCCGCTTTAGCGGCGCTTTTTGGTTCATGGCCACGGAGCAGGTCCAAAAGGAAGAGGTCGCCACGCCTGAGGCGGCTACGAAAAGCGGGGGTGAACCCCCGCACTCCAGGCGCTTCGCGACTCCGGACGTGCCTTGGAGCGGCGCGAAGCGTTTGGAGTGCGTCCGGTTTCCCGTCGTTTTCCGGGTTCATGGTTTTCAGGCGTGCGGGGGATCAGAATCGCCAACTACAATCATGGAAATCCCCGCTCGCCATGGCCTGCCTGTTCGCGCTGATCCTGCTCGGAGTCGCCGCGCCACCGGGCTTGGCCGGAACCAACCTCACGGCCTGGACGCCTCGCTTCAAGGGGGTGGATCATGCCATCGGAACCAACACCCCCGGCGGCAGCGGCCTTCAGAACCTCCAGGTTGCCCATTTCCTTCGCATCGATCTCTCCGACCCGGACGTCCGGCTCTTCTCGTCACCGCGACTCGAGGAGTACGTACCCAACGCCGCGGAGACGCCCGGCCGCACCGTCAGCGAATTCCTGGTGACCAACCGCCTGCAACTCGCGGTGAACGCCAACTACTTCGACCCGCAGGAATACTACCTGCCCCAGGGCACGCCCATGGACATCAGCGGCCTGTCCATCAGCGAAGGAACGGTGGTCTCGGCCCAGGATTCACCCGCAAATGCGGCCACGTTGATGGTCAGCGCCGCCAACGAGGCTCGCATGGTGCACACGAACTGGCCGCCTGCCGGCACCGCCGGAATCCACACCGCCGTCTCCGGCATGTACTCGATTCTCGTGAACGGCGTGAACATCGGCCGCCAGTACCTCAACGACTCCGACTTTGTGCACCGGGTGAACCCGCGCACCGCGCTCGGGCTTTCCCAGGACCGGAAGCACCTCTTCGTCCTCACGATCGACGGCCGTCAACCCGGCTACAGCGTCGGCGCCCTCGACTGGGAAACCGCCGCCTGGCTGCTCCTGGTCGGCGCCCATGATGGCATCAACATGGACGGTGGCGGATCCACGACCCTGGTCATGCAGGACTCCACCGGCGGAGCCGTTCGACTGAACAAGCCAAGTGCCGTCGCCGACTCGGGCCGTGAGCGCACCGTCGGCAGCCATTTCGGCGTGTTCGCGAAGCCGGTCCCGGGCTTCATCAACGAAGTGCAGGTTTCCCCCGACGACACCACCGCGCTGGTCACCTGGAAAACCGCCGCGCCGGCCACCAGCCAGGTCCAGTACGGCTCCACGCCCGGAATGACGCTGCTCACGACGGCAACGACGACGCTCCTCACGAACCACGCCGTGCTTTTGCAGGAACTCACTCCGTCGACCCAATACTACTTCAAGGTCATCTCCGAGGCGGGGGGCACGGCCCATTCGTCTTCCAATCTGGTGTTCGTCACCACGAACTACGTGACCACCACGCCCCTGTTCGAGCTCACCCAGTCCTGGACCTACGCGGTCGGCAACCTCGACGATGTGCCTTGGACGGACGCCAACTACAATGACTCCGGTTGGAACGGCTCCGGACCCGGCTTGCTCTGGGTCGACACGCGTGCCACAGGACCGTTGCCGGGAATCGAACCACGCAATACCCCGATGCCCGCCGACCCGTCGAACCATGGCTTTCCCTACGTCACGTACTATTTCCGCACTCACTTCGACTTCCCGAATCCCGTCGCGGGCACTTCGTTGATCTTCTCGAATTACTTGGACGACGGCGCCGTGTTCTATTTGAACGGCAGGGAAATCCAGCGTCTCTACATGGACGACCCGCCTGCCGAGATTCGCCATGACACCGTGGCCACCAGCTATCCCTGCGATGGCAACGCCACCTGTCCGGTCCTGTTCACCGTGCCCGACGCCGCGGCGGCCGGACTAAGCACCGGCGGTAACGTGCTCGCCGTCGAGGTGCACAATTACGACCTCCACAGCCCGGACGCGACGTTCGGCTGCGCGCTGTTCGTGACCCAGCCTTTGCCGCGACAGGCAACCCTGAGCATCGCATCGGTCGGAGACGCCATCGTCGTAAGCTGGGAGCAGAGTGGCTTCCTCTTGCAGACGACCGACGAGCTCGGCGGCCCATGGACCGATGTGCCCGGTCCCGTGACGCAAAGTCCCTACAGCGTGACGCCGGGTGCCGCGAGCGCTTTCTACCGACTACGAAGATAGAGGTAGGGCGGGCACTCCGTTGTCCGCCGGCCTCTCGCAGGGACGCTCGCCTCACCGGACTGCAGCCTCACGGCGGCAGCCACCAGCTGAATCATGGTAGGGCGGGCACTCCGTTGCCCGCCGAGACCTGCACCCCTGACCCTCCGCCTCCTGACGTCGGCGCCTACAGCCATCAGCCCCTCACGCGTTCGATTCCACCACCGCCGCCAGCTCGCGGTGGTTCACCTTGCCGGTTCCAAGTTTGGGAATCTCCTTCACCACCACCACCTCGCGCGGCAGGCACAGGTTTGGGAGGCCCTTGGCCCGGATCGCCCCCCGCAGTTCCTCCAACCGCAGGTCCCGGTGATTCGTCACCGCGATCAGCGCCTCGCCTTTGTCTTCGTCCGGACGCGTGAGGATCGCGACCTCGCAACGCGGGCCGTGCTGCGGGAACGCCCCCGCCAGCGCATCCTCCACCGCGGTCAGGCTCACCATCTCGCCACTCACCTTGGCGAAACGCTTCAGGCGGCCGCGAATGCTGATGAACCCGTCCACGTCCATGCTGACGATGTCGCCGGTGTCATACCAGCCTCCGAGTGCCTGGAACTTCGCATCGGCGTCCGGGTTCAAGTATCCCCGCATCACGTTCGGGCCGCGCACCAGGAGGCGGCCGATGCGGGTCTCCGGGAGCGTGCCGGTGTCGCCCGGTTTCCCGTCGGCGCCGATGCCTTCGACCGGCTCGACCCGCAGTTCCATGCCCGGCAACAAACGGCCGACCGTCCCGGGCCGCGAGGCGATGGGCAGGTTCACGCTCACGGCGGGCGCGCATTCCGTGGCGCCGTATCCCTCGAGCAGGCGCACGCCGAACCGCTGCATCCAGGTCCGCATGGTCTCCTCCTGGACTTTCTCTGCCGCGGCGAACAGGTACCGGATGGAGCGAAGATCATACGGATGCGCCTTCCGCGCGTAGCCGTTGAGGAAGGTGTTCGTGCTCAGGAACAGCGTGCAATGCCGGTCGTAAAGCACATTGGGAATCACCCGGTAGTGGAGCGGTGACGGATAGAGGAAGACGTAGATCCCCCGCACCAACCCCAGCAGCGTGCCCACCGTCAGCCCGAAGCTGTGGAAGATCGGCAACGCATTGAACACCCGGTCCGCATCCGTCAGGTCCACCACGGCCAGCATCTGCCGGATGTTTGCCAGCAGGTTCCTTTGCGTAAGCTCCACCCCTTTTGGCACCCCTTCGGATCCGCTGGTAAACAGGATGACGCCCGGAGCGGTAGCTGAATCCGGTGCGTCGCCGGGAGGCCGCGGTCCATCCCTCCGCCCGGCGTGGCGCAGGAGAGACCGCGGAGCGACGCGGAGACGGAAGGCCCCCAGGAGCTTCGCAAGCCCTCCAATCTCGGCCCGGACGTCCTCGAGATAGACCGGCTCGATCCCGGCCTCGATGAAGGGCGCGATATCCAGGCGCGCGCGCTCCAGGAACACCCGGGAGGTGATGATGTGCTTGAGCCCGGCAAGCCGGGCACAGGTCAGCATCGTGGTGGTGCCGGTGGTGAAGTTCAGGATCGCCGGCGTCAATCCGCGGGTCCAGAGCGCCAGCAACGCGACCGGCAGCGCGTTCACGTTCGGCAACAGCACTCCGACCCGGGCGCCCGGCGCTCCGAGTCGCGGAGCGAACCGTCCGCCCAACAGATCCGCACCCAGGAGGACCCGGCGGTAGGTCAACGGCGCCATGGACGCGTCCTGGAGGATCACCTTGCCCGGTTGCTCGAGCGCCGCCTGGACAATCGCCTCGGGCAGCGTCGCCGGACCGAAACTCATCTCGGTCTCGAACTGCTGTCGCACCATCTCGTCGCGCAGCCAGGTCGTCAGGCGCGTCCGCGCCTGAGCCGTGGACATCCCTTCACACCCCGGCGCTTGCAGGACCGGACCCAGGTGGAGGCTCACCTCCGGCCACCAGCGGCGCCAGCCCGGCTGGCGCGACCACCGCATCCGGTTGGCCCCTCGCAGGTAACCGGTGATGACCCGGGCATGGGTCTTGTGCAGGAGAAACCCGGTGCCGTCGAAGAGCTTCATCAGGGTGCCCGTCCGGGTCAGCTGCCCTTCCGCGAACAGGACGAGCCGGCCGCCTTTCTGCAGGTACTCCGCCATGCGTTTCACCGCGTAGGGGGAGGAGGGATCGATCGGGAACGTCCGCCGGTTGATCATGATCTGCCGGTGAAGCCAGCTGTAGCGCGCCGCGATCGTGGAGACCACAAATTTCCAGTCCCGCTCCAACAGCACCCACAAGAACAGGAAATCGAGCCAGGAAACGTGATTGGGTACCAGGAGCACCGGTCCGGGAGTGCCGAGGACTTCGGTCCCGAAGGCGCGGAACCGAAAACACGCTTTCAACAGCAGGTGAAACAACGCACGGAGCATCGAACCTCAACATCAACCAGCCCTGGGGACCCGTTCGCCCCGCTCGAACCCGCGCCGGCCGTGGCGGGTCGTCGACGGGACCCAAGCCGATCCCCCGGGGCTTTGTCAACCTCACCGGGGCTGGAGAAGACTGCCAGTAGCACGCCTGGGAGGAAGCATCAAGAACCGTTTGAGACGCGCCTGGGCCTCCGGTGCCCCAGGGCCGGGGGACCGCGCCGGATCCTGGAAGCAACCAGGCGACGCCTCCGTTTCCGGAAGACGTCGCCTGGCTGGTCAAGGAAAGGGCCGCCGCCCTACCGCGAAGCGGGGGCGACCGGCTGACCCAGGATGATGCGCAGCGAGCCGCCGCCGCCGTAGCCACCCGCGTTGAGCAGGTAGCCGGCATCGAGGGCTTTGTCGATGCGCAGCTTGGTTTCGGACAGGTGCGCCCTGGTGTACGTGTCCAGCCCGGGCGCCTCCTGCTTCTCGCCCAGCCGGGTGCTGAGTTGACGCAGGTGCATGAGCGCGAGGTTCGCGATCGGCTTGTGCGAGGCCTGCGACCAGCTCTCGGGCATGCTGAGGTCAATCAAGCGTTCGACGTACTCCCGTTGGAGGTTGCGGCGAAGGCTCGAGACCATCGGCTGGCGGTCGGTGTAGTTGCCCGCGGCCTTGTCGAGCTCCGACCAGACTTCGGCCTCGACGGTCTTGAGCATCTCGGGAAGCGTGATCATGTCCTCTCCCGAGGGGCAGAGGAACTCGTTGTCGTAGACGCGGCCAAAGGTGCCCGGATTGAGCAGGCGGGTCAGCAGGGAGGATTGGATGCCCATGATCCGGTCATGCACCGGCCACGTGGGGTCCTCGAAGGACATCGAGAAGTTGTCCAGCCACTTGTCGACGGTCATGCGTCGCAACAAGTCAGGCGTCAGCCCGTAGGCATCGTCCCGGAACGTGTTCACCAGGACGAACTGCAGCGCCGCACGCTGCTCCGCGACCGGCACCACCTGGATCGGCAGGCGGTTGCCGGGATCACCCTTCTTGTCCCGGTTCACAAACGCGCCGCCCAGCCAGCCCGACATCATGCTGATGGCGCGGGACTGGACCGCCAGGGTCATTTCGTAGCCGTAGCGCGCGCGGGCCCAGCTCTGGCCGTCCTTGACGAACTTCTCGATAAGCCGTTCGCGGTGGTACTTCGCCAGTTCGATCTGCTTCTCGGCGTATTTGAGCGGGTCGGCGCCGAAGTCGTACCGGCGCGCCAGCGGATCCGGGCCGATGGTGTCCTCGTCGGTGGCGTAAGTGAGTTCCGGCTGGGAGGCGCGGCTCAGGATGGGCTTGAGCTCCTCGGGCTTTTCCACGATGGAATAGCCGTATTCGATGGCCCAACGGTCGTACGGTCCAATGTCGATCATGCCATAGTCGCCCTGCTTCTCCTTCTCCTGCCAGTTGTAGATGTTGACCGGGAGGTAGTCCATGACCGAGCCGGCGAAGGGCTTCTTCCCCTTCACCTCGGGGCTGTTGATCTGTTCCATCGTGTAGATGCTGGAGGAACGGAAATTGTGACGAAGCCCGAGGGTGTGCCCGACCTCGTGCGCGACCAGCTCCGCCACCAACGGCCCCACAAACCACTCCGGAATTCCGTCGAGCATCGGGTCCTTGGGCTCCTCCTTCTTCTCGCCGGCTTTCTTGTCGCCGTCCTTGCCGGTGTTCTCGGCGGCGGACGTCGGCTCGGGCAGGAGGTCCGCCATGAGCTCGAAGGAGAACCGCATGGCGGCCAGGTCCAGGGCCTTGCACTCCGCGGCCCGACAGAGCCCGTTGAACTGGCTCGTCCGCCCGATCAGGCCGTCGAAATCGTCGTCCCCCACCAGGGTGGCGTCCACGGTTGCCATGGCATGGCCGCCGTAGGCCTGGGCGCCGTGGGCCATGATCTCGCTGATCAAGGCATCCCGGTTGGCCGGCGGTGCGAGGCGCACGCGGGGATCCCATTGCGGCCGGGTTCGCAGCCAGGCAAGCGTGGCAGGACTCATGCCTTCCATGGCGAGAACGGGGATCGTCTCGTTGAACTGGCGCCAGTAATGGCGAATCCAGCCGTCGGTGAGGATGATGTCGGCGTCGAGGATCTCGCCGGTGAGCGGATCGACCCGGCTCGGGCCGATGGCAGTGCCCACGTCATTGTTCAGCCAGCGGACGAAGTTGTAGCGCACGTCCTCGGGGTCCTTTTCCATGTGCGCCCCGGTGGCGGCATCCTGGTAATACACCTCGATGGCATTGGCGATGCCAACCTGTTCGAACGCCTTGTTCCACATGAGCACGCCCTCGCGCACCCAGCGGCGGTAGCGGATCGGCGTGGTGTGCTCGATGTAGAACACAATGGGGTTCTTCGGCGGGCTGGTCTGGATCTTGGGATCGGCTTTCTCCAGATGCCACCGGTTGATGTACCGCACCCGGTCCTCCTCCGCCTGGTATTTGCCCAGGTCGCTGAACGTGGTGGTGAAGTAGCCGACCCGCTCGTCTGCGAGCCGCGCCTTGTATGCGGGGTTCGGTTTGATTTCACTGATGGAGTAATGCAGGGACTTGAGGAGTCCGTCCCGCATCGGCATTTCGAAGGCGATCTCGACGTTGCCCGGGAAGGCCTTGGCCGTCTTGATGGTGGCGAGTTGCGTCCGTGCCCCGCCCACCACGCCACCGAAGAACTTGCTCGCCTCGCCGACCAGGAGGGCATCGAGGTCGATGATCGGCCCCTTGCCGGGCACCATGCCGAGGATGGGCACGTCGACAATCACCCGGTCGGTGAAGAGCCGCTGGACACTGGCCTTGGATTCGGCCTCGCCCGTCGAGCGCACGTCGAGATTGGGCGTGAGCAGGACCATGCGCTTGTCCTGTTGTCGCCAGTAAACGTACATGTCGCCCGCCTGCAGCCCGGCGTAGCGTTCGCCGCTGGCCACGGTCAGGGCGATGAAGAACTTCTTCTCCGCGAACTTTTGCGGAAAGACGGCGAGCATCTGGTTGTCCTTCGCCCGTTTCCAGATCTGAAGCAGACTGGGGGCTTTGTCGATCGAGGACACCACCTCCTCGTAATCCTTGAGCACCTCGGTGTGGGGCGGATAGTCCGGCTTTGCCTGGGCTCCGGCTCCGGACGCCTGGCCGGACGAGGCCTGGGCCGGCGCCGGGGGCCCCTCTTGACCTGCCGGCTCCTGGGTGAGAGCGACAGGGCCAGCCAGCAACAACGCGGCCAACCAGATTGAGTTACCCGCAGGTTTGGATGCGACCATAGTCATACACGGTTAAGGTGGAAACTCATGACCTCACGGCCCGCGGCCGTGAGTTTCACGATTCCCGCAAAGGTGGCGCATCTTCTACGCCCGGCAAGACCCGGCGACAAGTGGAGAAAAAGCGGCCGTCTGCCTCCGCCTCGCGGTGGGTACGCGTCCAGCCGCCACTGCCCCGCCGGCGCCGGCGCGACGGCTTATGCCGGCTGAGTCCCGAACCCATCGTCGTCGAACGCTTCCGGGGCGATCGCCACAAACCGAGCGGATGGCTCACGACGTCCCGGGAGCGATCACCAACCTGAGCAGCCGCGGGAGGCCCACCGGCTCCGGCCGAGTCCCGAGGCTGCGTCGGCTCATCCAGCCCGTGCCTCCAGCATCCAGTCGAGGAATCCTCGCAAAGGACAGAGCGTGGCGATCCTGCCTCCGCCGAAGGCGCACCAGAACTCGACGCGGTCGGTCCCTTCCCCCGTATTCACGATGACCGTCGCATTGGCTCCGTCCGAACCGATCGCCAGGAGGCTCTCCCCCCGCCAGGCAAAGTCCTCGATCGGCCAGAGTTGTAGGTACAGCTCTCCTCCCCGCACGACCCCCGCGTAGCCGTTCGTGATGCGGTAGAGCGGCATCAGGCACTCTGCCGCTGGTCCCAGCATCGAACTCAGCCTGCGCAGCGCACTCGCTGACGCCGGTTCGCTGGTCGACGCTCCTGCGGGTAGGACGATGTCCATGGGCTCCGGGTCATTCTCGATGGCATGTCAGCGCATCTTCGACGGGTCCACGAACTCCTTGACGCGAATCTCGCAGGCACCGCCCGAAGGGTGGGATTCGTCGCACCGCCGGGCTCGAAAAATGAGGTAAGCACCGGCGATCTGGTCGCAGGCACGGGTCTCAGGGCTGCGCATGTGGGACCGGGTACAGGTCCATCAACTCGCGCGCAAGGTTCTCGAGGTGTAGGCGGTCGGTTTCGTCAAAGGCGGCGGGCGCGTCGGAGTCGATGTCGAGCACGGCGCGTACACTGCCGATCCGATCCAGGACCGGGACGACTATTTCGGAACGCGTGGTGCTCGAGCACGCAATGTGGTAAGGCAGGGCCGTGACATCCGCCACCAGTTGGGTGGCCTTCTCCCGGGCGCACTTTCCGCAAACACCGCGTTCGAACGGGATGGTCAGGCATCCGTGCCCGCCCTGGTGGGGGCCGACCTTCAAGACTCCAGGCGCCGTGACCCGGTAGAAGCCCACCCAATGGAAGGATGCAAAGCCGTGGAATAGCTCCGTTGCCACCGTCGCCAGGACCGCGATCTCGTCGGTTTCGCCGGCGATGAGGCTGCGGAGGCGTCGAAACACCTCACGATAGGTGTGCTCCTTCTCCGCGGAAGTCCGTGGAACCGCCGGAGCCTCAGCCGGACTTGAGCCGGGGGGCTGATCGTCGTATAGGTTCACCATGCGTACCGTCTTCCTCGGGGTGATTCTCGTTTCCGGGCCTTCACTCTGGGCCCAAGGATATGGCCAGAATGCCGGGGGGACCAGCGGCTTCGGCACGGGTTCCGGCAATGGAGGCGCCAGCCTGGCCAGGGTTGCGGTGGCCCCGGGAGCTTTCACCGGGACCGGTGGAGTCGGGGCCGGTCTGGCTGGCGGCGCCCAAGGACTCGGCGGTTCCGGCGGAGGCGGGTTGCACGGTGTGACCCGATGGACTCCCATGGCGGAGCCAAACGCGATCGCGGGGCAGTTCTTTGGGGCCGGGGGAATCAACCTCCCGGGCGGAACGGGCGCCGCCTTGGGTGCCAGCCGGACGGGCGCTTACGGTTTGGTGCGCTCAACCAACCCTGCGGACCGGCGCCGGTTGCAGCAGGGGCGGTTCGCCCCGGCCGAGGTGGTGCGCGGTTCGTCCACCGATTCCCGAGCCATGACAGCATTCGGCAACACCTTGTCCGCGGTTCAGGCGCGCGATCCTTCGCAAGGCGTTCGAGATGCTGAGAAAGCCACGGCGAAAGACGGCGCCAAGGCGGTCCTCTCGCCGGCCCAGATGGCGGGTGTGCAGCCTTCAGCTCCCACCCCGGAGCAGCCTTGAGTTCCTAACCCAGACGCGAGTCAGCCAAGGCTGGGCGCCTTCAACCGTGCATCCGCGGGGACGCACTTGCGGAATGCACAACGACGGCCAGCCGGGTCCCGCAAAGCGACGAGGGCCTCGTGGAGGACGTCCAGGCGTGCAAGACACTCGCGACTCGCCAGTTGCTTGCGGTCGGCCCGGCTCGGAGTCGTCCCTGCCGGGAGCGAGTCCCGGTGAGCCCTTCGACTGGCACACCGCTAGCAGAACCAGACTCGGGCACAGTGCCCGTCTCTTAACGATTGAATACCATGAATACGCGTACAATGCATTTGGGCCGTCGGGTTACCCTCGCGGTTTCCACCCTGTTGGTCAGTTCGACTGCCGCCCTGGCGGCGGAACACGACCGCAACACCACCTCGCCCTCCGGTTCGTCACAGAACAGGACGTTCGAAGGGCGTTTGGTTTCGCTCCATGATTATCTGCAAGGCTCCCACGGCGCCGGTACGGCTGGCGAGTGGAAGTCCGACAGCTCGGCCCTGCGCGGGGATACCTCCCGCGGCAGCTCCGCCACCATTGGCTCCTCGACCTCCACCTCGCCTTCAACCAGTCCTGGGACGACGACCTCGACCGGCACGAGCCGAAGCAGCTCGACCTCTGCCACACCGCAGACGTCGACCGGTTCCACGGCCGGCACGCAATCGTCAGCCGACCGGAACACGACGGATCCCAGCGGCATTGGAGCGCGAACCTCAGGCCTGACGCAAGGGACGGCCACGCAAGCCCAGCCCCTGGTCCTGATCGTCGACAGCCGTTCCTCGGGCGGCCAGTACAACAGCCCGTCCAGCGCGACGAACCCCAGCTCGCGTTCAAGCACGAGCGCAACGGATCGCAACCGGACCGATGCCTCGACGTCCGGAACCTCGAGCACGAGTTCGCCAGGCACGACTTCGTCCACCGCGACGGACCGTTCGACCACGGCGAGCCGCACCGGCACGGAGAGCGATCTCCATGGCCGAAACACGAGTGGCATGGGCGCGGGCAGCGGGGAGGCTTACCTCCTGGTCTTCGACCCCCAGAATGCCAGCAGCCGCAGCGCTTTCATCATGGCGCAGAGTCTGGCCGGGGGTGCCCACGGCGCGTGGGGTGCGCTGTCCACCACGGAGGGGCAAAACCGATCGAGCTCAAGCACGAGCACGAGCACGGACTCGACTGACCGAAATCGCAGCACGACCGGCACCACCACGACCGGCACGAGCAGCAGCACCGGCACCAGCACGACCGGCACCGGAACCAGTGTCGGTGCGGACCGGCATTCTCAAGGAGCCGGAACTTACGCTTCGGCCAACCGCGTACGGGTCACCGGCACCCTGATGCAGCGCGGAGGCATCCAGGCGATCCAGGTTGCCGATGTGTCCAAGGCCACCGGCTCGAGTTCGACCTCCAGCTCGTCCGGCCTTTGACCCCGGGTCAACGACCGGCACCCGGCACCGCATCGGTGCGGTCCGGGCTACCGTCGATGGTGAATCAACTGACCCGAGACGGCTCGGGTCATCTGCTTTTCCCGGTGGTCGCCGCCGCGGTGACCGCCGGGAGGTCGCGGGGGGACTCTTATGCGCGCCATCTGGAAAGGTTCAATCAGCTTCGGGCTCTTCAACATCCCCATTTCGCTGTATTCCGCCACACGGAGCGAAGAGCTGAAATTTCGGCTGCTTCGCGCGAGCGACCACAGCCCGGTGAACTACAAGCGGGTGGCGCAAGCGGACGGCAAGGAGGTGCCGTGGGACCAGATCGTCAAGGGCTACGAGTACGAGAAGGACCGGTTCGTGATCTTGAAGACCGAGGATTTCAAGCGGGTCGACATCGAGGCGACCCAGACGGTCGAGATCCTCGATTTTGTCGTGCTCCGGGAGATCAATCCCATCTACTTCCAGAAGCCGTTCTACATGGAGCCGACCAGGAACGGCACCAAGGCGTACGTCCTGTTGCGCGAGGCGCTGCAAAACACCGGCAAGATCGGCGTGGCCAAGGTCGTCATCAAAACCCGGCAACACCTCGCCGCGGTCAAACCCAACGGCGACGGGCTCGTGCTCGAACTCATGCACTTTGCCGATGAACTGGTGGACGCCGCGGAGCTCCACCTGCCGCAAAAGGCCGAGATCCGTAAGACCGAAATGGAGATGGCCCAGCTCCTGATCGATCGCATGACCGAGCCCTGGAAACCCGAACGGTACAAGGATGAATACCGGTCAGCCCTGTTGGAGCTCATCGACAAGAAGGTCCAGACCGGCGGCGGCGAACTCAACCTGCCACCCCGCCGGTCCAAGGCGCCGGAAAACGTGGTCGACATCGCCGAAGTCCTGAAGCGCAGCCTCGCCGCCAGCGAGAGGGCCACCAGCGCGCCGCGCCGCCGTACCAAGTCCAGGGAGAAGGAGAAAGCCAAGCCCGCCCGGAAACGCGCGGCATGAAAGGCAAACCGTGACCGCCGCGCTTCGAACCCGACCGGCTCCACGGACACGCCGGCCCAAGTTGCTTGGGTCGACCTCACGTCCCTCCGGGAGGCGAGGCGTCGGAGGGAGAGCCGCGGCCTCCGCGCGGGTTCGCGCCCGGTTCCTGATGCCGATGCTGGCACGCTTGACCGAGGCGCTGCCGCCAACGGAAGGCTGGCGCTACGAAGTCAAACTGGACGGGATTCGCGCCGTGGTCGTGAAGAACGGGGACGGGGTGCGCGTCTTCTCGCGCCGGCCGCGCGACATCACCAACGACTTCCCGGAGATCGTGGCGGCGCTCCAGGCTCATCCGGGCAGCGAGTTCACGCTGGACGGGGAAATCGTGGCCCTGGATGGCGAGGGGCGTTCATCGTTCCAGCTGCTCCAGAATCGCAACCGACCGGGAGCAGACCGCACGCCGCTGCGGTACGTCGTGTTTGATGTGCTGAACTGGGACGGTGCGGAGGTCACCACCGAGCCGTTCGACCGCCGGCGAGCCCTGCTGGAGCGGTCCTTCTCGCCCGGACAAACGCCCCTGGCGCTCTCTCCGATCCTCGAAGCGGAGCCCCGTCGCATCTGGGAAGCGGTGAAGGGTCTTGGGCTCGAAGGCTTGGTGGCGAAGCAAGGATCGAGTCGCTACGAGTCCGGCCAGCGCAGCGGCGCCTGGCTCAAGATCAAGACTCACCGTGAGCAGGAATTCGTCATCGGCGGCTATACCGAACCGCGTGGCAGCCGCCGTTACTTTGGCTCGGTGCTCGTCGGGTTTTGTGACGCCGGCAAGTTGATCTTCGCCTCCGGAGTGGGAACGGGTTTTGACGAGGCGCAGTTGCGCGGCCTGTTCGACCAGTTCCAGCCGCTCCGAACTTCCGCGTGCCCCTTCGCCAACCTGCCCACGCGCCGGGCATCCGGACGGAGCGGAGGTCTCACTGCGGCGGACATGCGGCGTTGCACCTGGCTCGAGCCGCGGTTGGTCTGCCAGGTGCGCTTTCAGGAGTGGACGCACGACGGCAATCTCCGCCAGCCGGTCTTTCTCGGCTTGCGTGTCGACAAGCGTCCCCGAGACGTCGTTCGAGAGCTCCCATGAACCTCGGTGAATCGTACATGACGGAACTTCACGTCCTGGGCCAGGCGCTGGTCGCGATTGTGCTCGGTGGCGTCATCGGGTGGGAGCGGGAAAAGGCCGCCCGATGGGCCGGGTTCCGGACGCACATGCTGGTTTGTCTCGCGACCTCCCTGTTCATCAATGTGGGGCAAATGCTCGCCCACGACAGTCGCGAGGAACTCGGCATCGACCTGCTTCGCGCCGACCCGGGACGCCTCATTGAGGCGGTGGTCACCGGCATCGCGTTCATCGGTGCGGGCACCGTCTTTCGGGACCGCGACGGCAAGGTTGCTTACGGCCTGACCACGGCGGCGTCGCTGTTCACGGTCGGGGCCATCGGCATTGCGGTGGCGGTCGAGCGGTACCTGCTCGCCGCGGGGACCACCGTGCTGGTGTTCGTGATTCTCCGCGTGCTCGGGCAGTTGGAGAGCCGGATGTTCGGAGATCGGAAAGACCAGCCCCAATAGGGCTTCGCGCCGGGACGGGGCCGGACCCCGCCGCCTCGGCTCAAGCGCCGACTTCCCCGATTCCCAGCCGTTTCTGCATTTGCTCGAGCGGGACGCCCCGGGTCTCGGGCACCATGAGGCGGACCCAGACCAGCTGCAGGATCATCATGAAGCAGAAGAAGAGGAAGATGTAACCGGGAGCCAGGATCGACGCCATCTTTGGAAAAAACGTCGTCAGGGCGGCCGCGAAAATCCAGTGCGTGAAGCTGCCCAGCGCCTGGCCCTCGGCCCGGTGCCGGTTGGGGAAGATCTCGGAAATGAAGACCCAGATGACGGCGCCCTGGCCCACGGCGTGTGAGGCGATGAAGGCGAAGATGCAGACGGGTACGATCGCGTAATGCTGGGTGAAGAAGGCCCAGGCGGTCAGCCCCAGCGAGGCGATGTACCCCACCGAACCGATGTAAAGCAGCGTGCGTCGTCCCAGCCGGTCAATCAGCCAGAGCCCCACAAACGTGAAGAGCAGGTTGGTGATTCCGATTCCCACCGATTGCAGCAGGGCGGCCTGCGCGCCGAGCCCCGTCCATTCGAAGATCCGGGGCGCGAAATAGAGAATCGCGTTGATGCCGGAGAGCTGGTTGAAAAACGCGATCAGGAAGGCCAGCAGGATCGGCACCCGCAGTTGCCAGCTCCAGAAGCCCGCCGCGCTGGCGCGTTCCGACGAGGCGGCCATGATCGCTTCCGCGTCCGCCTGGATCTTCGATTCGGGCGCTTCCGGTTCGATCAAGCGCAGCACCGCGATTCCACCCTCCCGGTCGCCCTTCCGACCCAGCAGCCAGCGCGGGCTTTCGGGAATGAGGAAACACATCGCCGTGTAAAGGATGGAGGGGAAGGCCGCCACGCCCAGCATCCAGCGCCATGCGTTTTCGCCCGTCTTGGCCAGGAGCGCGTTCGAGGCGAAGGCCACCACAATGCCAAAGACGATGTTGAACTGGAACATCCCGGCGAGGCGCCCCCGGTAGGCGGGCGGGGAGATCTCGGAAATGTACAGCGGCGCGGCCACGGTGGAGATGCCGATGCCCAGCCCGCCGATGAAACGCGCCGCGATGAAGGAACTGACGTTCCACGCGACCGCGCAGCCGACGGCGGATATCACGTAGAGCGCGCCGATCCACAGGAGGGTCGCCTTGCGTCCAAACCGGTCCGTGGGCCAGCCGCCCAGCAGCGAACCCACCACGGTGCCATACAGGGCCGAGCCCATGGCAAGTCCGTGCATCCACGGCGCGAGGTCCCAGAGCGACTCGATCTTCTGCTCCGCCCCGGAAATCACCACCGTGTCGAAACCGAACAGGAATCCGGCCAGGGCGGAAGTGATGGACCAGAAGAGGATGCGGCTTTTCATGATGATGCTGGGCGGTGTGGGCGGAGGTTAGGCCCCGGTGGGATCCCGGTTCAATCCTGTTTTGACGGAGGGATGCCGCAGATCGGCGTTTGTTTCGGTCCGTGCCTGCGGCTAGCTTTGCGCCGTGAACGAGTTGTTGATCGGGCTGATTTCGGCGCTGGTGTCCACGAACCAGGTCATGGCAGCCAGCAATGTGCTGGCGCAGACCACGGGCATCCACGCGCCCGTGGCGAATCCGGCCGACCCCGTCGACCGCGAGTACCGCCAGATCCTGGCGCAGGACGATGAGGCCCAGACCGAGGTGGACCAGTGGATCATGGAGGCGGGCGAGAAGGAAGATCCCGGCAACGAACTGGCCACGATCACCTTGAACGCCCGGATCAAACAGCGGTTCGAGCCCGTCCAGCGGGCTTACAGCGACTTCCTCCTCCGGCATCCCAACCACACCGGCGCCCGGCTCGCCTATGGGAGCCTGCTCAGCGATTTTGGCCGGCACGACGAGGCCGTCGACCAGTGGGAGAAGGCGCGGGAACTCGACCCGGCGAACCCTGCCACGTGGAACAACCTCGCCAACCACTTCAGTCACTACGGCCCCGCGCGCAAGTCCATCGAGTACTTTGCCAAGGCGGTCGAACTGAATCCGAAGGAGGCGCTCTACCGCTTCAACCTCGCCACGGCGGTTTTTGTCTTCCGCGTGGACGCGAAGGACATCTACGGTCTGCCGGACGATCAGGCCGTCATGCGGAAGGCGCTCGGACTTTACCGGGATGCCCTGAAGCTCGCGCCCAACGATCTCAAAACCGCGACCGACCTCGCCCAGGTCTATTACTACCTCACCCCGACAGAGGCGGCGGACTCGCCCGGCCGCAAGCGCGCGGAAGAGGCGCTGGTGGCCGAGGCGCTCGCAGCTTGGAAGGAGGCCGAGCGGATCGCGCCCACGGACTTGGAGCGGGAGGGCGTCGCCATTCACATGGCGCGCTACTGCGGCATGCACGGGAGATACGACGAGGGGCGCAAGCAGCTTGAACGGGTCACTCATCCCGGCTTGGCGGACGTCCGCGCCCGGGTGAAGCGAAGCCTGGATCTGAAGGAGAAGGAAGCGCAACGCGCCGCGAAGCAGGCGGAGTGAGGCGATCCGAGCCAGCCCGGCATGAACCGCCCCCGGAGCGCGGACTTTAGTCCGCAGGAAGCCGCGCCGGCGCTTCGCGGCCCCGGACGTGCCTTGGAGCGGCGCGAAGCGTTTGGAGTGCG
>CAZHUS010000142.1:0-16978 GCA_964535555.1 uncultured Verrucomicrobiota bacterium | reverse complement strand
GCACGTCCGGGGCCGCGAAGCGCCTGGAGTGCGGGGATTCATCCCCGCTTTTCGTGGCAGGTTCAGGGGAAGGCGGTTGGTACCCCGGTCACAGCCTGGCGGCGCCGTGGGCGGCGTGCAATCCGGTGCGCGCCGGATCGGCCGGCAGAGAGGTGCCCGTCGTACTTAGTCGCGGTTCATGGAGGGGCGCTGCGGCCAGGACGGTGACCATCCTTGTCGCAGGTGTTCATTCACTGCTCGGCGCCACGCAGTACGAGATTCGTGTCCTGGATGACCTCGGAGGCGGATTTGCGCGCGCCTACGGCGTCAATAGCACCTTGGAGGTTGTCGGAGAGTCGTTGCTTCCGGGTGCCGATCTCGTCGTGCGCGGCGTCTCCTGGCGACAGGGCGACGCCTTTGATTTGGGGACGCTCGGGGGAGTTGGGAGTAGTGTCTCGGACATCAACGACAGCGGGACGATCTCAGGCTGGGCCCAGGATGCATCCGGTTCCCTGCAGCCTGTCCTCTGGGACACGGGCGGAATTCGGCCGCTGCCAACCCTGGGTGGCACAGGAGGTGGCGTGTGGGGTTTGAACGAGGCGGGTCAGGCTGTCGGGAACTCGTTCTTGGAAAGCGGCCTGTACCACGCAACGCTTTGGGACGGCAACGGACCGCGCGATCTCGGGACCTTGGGCGGCGAATACAGCGTGGCGTACGACATCAACAACACGGGCCTCGTGGTCGGTAGTGCCGACGGATTGGATGGGGAGACGTGGGCATGTCTTTGGGATGCGGACGGGGCCAGTGACCTGGGGGGACTCTCCGGAGGACGCTGGGACGAGGCCCGGGAGATCAACGACTCCGGCGCACTGGTTCTATGGGGCGTTCCTGCCGGAGGCGCAGACAAACACGCCGCGTATTGGAGCGGCGAGGCGGGAAGCCCGGTGACGGATCTTGGGACGTTCGGGGGGCGGGAGAGTTGGGCTACCGATCTCAACAACGAAGGGCTCGTCGTCGGCTGGGCGGACCTGGCCGACAGTTCGCGACACGCATTCGTATGGGACGGCGTGGCGATGATCGACTTGGGCACCTTGGGCGGGCTTTCAAGCACCGCCTACGCGATCAACGAGGACGGCGTTATCGCGGGCGCAGCGCGTGATTCCCAGAACGTCATGCGCGCGGTGATCTGGGTGCCTGTTCCCGAGCCGTCGATGAAGGCGCTGCTGCTCGCGGGCCTGGGCGTCCTGGCATGTGTCAGGCGGCGCGTCTCGACCTGAGGCATTCCTCAGATCCCGCCTGAACCAGACCCGCTTCCGCGCCGTGCCGGCTCAGTTCTTCTTGGGGGCTGTCGTCAGGGGAAAGTCGTCCGTGCGAAACGGCGACGCCGGCAGGCCGAACTGGCTGAACAAATTCACCACCGGATAATCCGCCCAGCCGTACCTGACCGCGACTGGCTCCGTGACGGTGGGATGGCTCACCACCACGCGGTCTTTCCCGACGATCTGGGCATCGGCCCAAACGAACTTGCGGTCGGGACCGGCGATCGCGAACCCCGTCAGTTTCTCACCCTTCATCATCAGGCCGTTTCCGACGTGGGCGAAACTGACGGTGGCCTTGCCCCCCGAAAAAGAGACGCTTTCGAACGCCGGGCTCTTGCCGGTGAAACTCTCGGCGTAGGCGATCACGCGCGCCAGGAGCGCCAGGCGTTCTCCCACGATGGCTTTCTGAGCCGGATGGATGTCGTCCTTGTCCCCCACGTCCGTGATGACGGCGACGCCGACGTTGGGCAGGACTTTGCTGGCGTGGACCTGCGCTTCCCGGAGTTCGGCCCAGTCACTTTCGCCCGGTTCGGCCGCAATCTGCGCCAGGGTGCGGTTGCGATTCCGATCCCACGGCGCGAGTTGGACGGCCAGGAACGGAAAGTCACCCTGACCCCAGTCGCGACGCCAGTTGAGAATGAGGTCGGGGAACAGGCGTCGGTATTGCCAGGCACGTCCGGCGTTGGATTCGCCCTGGTACCAGATGGCCCCGCTGATGGTGAAGGGGATCAACGGCGCGATCATCCCGTTGTACAATTCGGACGGCCGCCAAGGTTCCCAAGGACGGCCGCGCTCGAACTTCTGACCGGCGGCCTGGGCTTCGGCCTTGGCCTTCTCCCAATCAGCAAGCGACTGGCGGAATTGCTGCTCGGCGGCCGGGTAGGTGTCCCAAATGTCGCGGCGGTATTCAGGGTCAAGCGTGAGCGCGGTCTTGCTCATCCAGACCTCCGCCGGGGATCCGCCCCAGGACGTGTGGATGAGGCCGATCGGCACGCTGCGCGTGCGGTTGAGCGCCCGGCCGAAATAGTACGCCACCGCGGAGAAGTCGCGCACGGTCTCGGGGCCGCACTCCTTCCACGCGGCGTTGACGTCAGCCACGGGTTCCAAGGCCTTCCGCTTGGGCACCGTGAACAGCCTCAGGCGTGGGTTGGCCGAGGCGGCGATGTCCCCCTCGGGTTGGTAGGAGCGGGAAAGCGGCCATTCCATGTTCGATTGACCGCTGCAGATCCAGACCTCGCCCACGAGGACATTGCGGAGCATGAGGGTGTTCTTGCCGCGGACGACCAGCACCTCCGCCTTGCCATCGGCCTTGAGAGGTTTGAGTTTGACGGACCACTTCCCGCCTTGCGCCTTGGTCTCGACGCGCTGGTCCCGAAACTGAACGGTGACTTCCTCCCCCTCGTCGGCCCAGCCCCAGACGGCCACCGGCAGCTCCTGTTGAAGCACCATGTTGTGGCTGAACAATCCCGGCAACCGGACGTCCGCCTCGGCACGCCACGTGGTGGCGGCGAGGACCAATTGAAGGACGGCCAGACTTGCCGCGGCAGGGGAAAGAAGAGTGGATCGCTTTGTAGCTCGCGTTTCCATGCCTTTAATCCAACTGACACGCGAGTTTCCGTCAACGCTGAATCGCGGATTCCGTTCCGCCCCTCGGCGGAGCGGTTTTGAACCGGTCCTGGACCAGTTCGCCCCGGGTCCGTTGTGTGGGCGGTGCTGGCAGGCCCATTCTCGAGCAACATACCTGCTTCAACCATCAAACGTCATAGGATCCGTTCATGAATCAGCAACCCACTTCCGCCTCGCTGGACCTGGAACGTCCCATCGCCTACTCGGAGGCAGAACGTCGGGAACGCCGTGCCCTGGGTCTGCCCGTGTCCGAACCGTCGCCTCCCGGCATTCTGGAGGTGGCGCCCTCGAAGGCCGGCGCCGGCATCCGCAAACGCATCATCACGGCACCGGCCGTGTTGAACGAGGCTTCGGAATACGGGAGCGCCTTCCCGCGCGGCTTGCGGGTCGATTTTCCGAACGGCATCACGCACCTGTTGATCAGCGGCACCGCCAGCGTCGGGCCTGAGGGCGAGACGCTGTACCCCGGCGATTTCCGCGCACAATGCTGGCGCACGTATCGGAACCTGACCCAGTTGCTGGTCAGTGAAGGCGCCTCCTGGCGCGACGTCGTGCGCACGACGTGCTACCTGCGCGACATCGAACGCGACTACGGCGACTTCAACGCCGTGCGCAACGAGTTCTTTCACGCGCTCGGCCTGGATCCCTTCCCTGCCAGCACCGGGATCCAGGCCCGGATCTGCCGGAGCGATCTGCTCGTCGAGATCGAGATCATGGCCTACCTCTACTCCACGCCCGGCAATAAATGAAAGGCGCTGGGACACCGAAAAGGGCCGGCGCTCCCGGGGGCATGAGGCGTCTGGTCAGTCGGCTGCGCCGCGGTATCCGCGTGGCGGCGTGCGGCCTGATGGGGGGATTGGTGGGATCGGCGGCCGCTGCCGAGCCCGCGCGAGACGTTCCGCTCATTCTCACGCAGCTACCGGCCGGTGCAGAGCTCGATGCAGCCGGTCTTCCGGACTATGAGGGGGCGCGCGTGGTTCGGGTGGAGCCCGACGGCACCCTACAGATCTTGTCCAGCGGCTTTCATACCGCCTGCGACCCCGCCGTTTCCTTCGATGCCGGCAAGATGTTGTTTGCTGCCCGCGAGCACGCCGGCTCCCAGTGGCGCATCTATGAAATGGCTCCCGATGGCACCGGTTCCCGGCCGTTAACGCCTGAGAGCCTGGACGCACGCAGCGCGATCTACGTCTCGACGCTGTTCACGTTGGATTCGCCCCAGCCCTGGTTTACGGTCGTGTTCGTGGGGACTCCAGCGGTGCCGGTGGGACAAGCGCTCTCGGCCATTCCCAGCCTGTACAACATCAAACTGGACGGCGGTGAGTTGCGCCGCCTCACCTGGAGCCCGCACTCAAGCCGGGATCCTTACCAGATGTGGGATGGCCGGGTGATCTACGCCGGGCAACGTGGATCGCTGATGCCGGCGACTCAGAACCTCCGCTCGAGCCTGTTCGCCACTCACATCGAAGGCGCCGATACGGAGCTGTACGGAGGAGAGCTGGGGGGCCGATGGCAGCGAAGTCCCTGTGCCACCGAAACCGGCCTCACCGTGTTCGTCGAATCGGAATCTGCTCCAGCCTCGGAGGCAGGTCAGTTGGCGTGCGTCGACGAAGCGCGACCCCACGCGACGTATCGCCGCCTCACGGCGGATCCGGGCCGCAGCTATGCACAGCCGTTCCCGTGGGCGGGAAGCCGGCTGCTCGTCGCATCGCGTCCCGCGCAAGCCGGCAAAACGTGGGAGATCGCTCTCTTCGACACCGCGCCCGGAACGACGACACCCCTGTTCGATGATCCGGATTTTCACGATTTGCAGCCGCGTCTGCTCCAACCGCGACGGCGGCCGGATGGTCATTCGACCGTGGTGAACACCGAAGCGGTGACGGGGGTCTTCTACGGTCTGAACTGCTATACCGCCGACCCTCGCCTCGCGGCGCACCTTCGGCCGGGTGAGGTGAAGCGGGTGCGGTTTGTTGAAGGCGTTCTCGAATCAGGCCGCACGGAGCCCGAAGGAGCCGCGGCGGCACAACGAACATCCCGGCGCCTGGTGGGCGAAGCTCCCGTCGCTCCGGACGGTTCCTTCAACGTTGAAGTGCCCGCCAGCACGCCGCTGTTGCTCCAGACCCTGGACGAGCGCGGCCTGGCGCTTGCCACCTGCGGATGGGTGTGGGTGCAACCGAAAGAAACCCGCGGCTGCATCGGCTGCCACGAGGATCCCGAGCTGATCCCCGAGAACGAGTATGTGCAGGCGTTGCGGCAACGGCCCGTCAGACTGACGCTGCCGCCGGAGCAGCGCCGGGTCCTCTCGTTTCGCGATGATATCGCGCCGATGCTGGGTCAGCGTTGTGCGTTGGCGGACTGCCATGGCGGTGCGGAAAGTCACTTCCGCCTGCCTTTGAGCGGAGACAGTCAAAGCCCCGAGAGCCTGGAAGATGCCTACCGTGTGCTTACCCGCGTCGAAGGCCCGTCCTCACTGAAGCGCCCACTGGTGAGTCCCGGAGTCGCCCGCACGAGCGTTCTCGTCTGGCACTTGTTTGGCCGCGACACCTCGCGCCCTTGGGACAGGGAAGCCGGCAACGGAAATCCCGGCGGACCCGCCCTCGAAATCAAGCTCATGCCTCCTCCTGGCAAGGCGCCGCAGCTGACGCCCGAGGAGATCCACACGGTCGTCCAATGGATCGATATGGGAGCCCCCTTTGGCGCGTCGAGCAACGCCGCGTTGGCCGCATCTCGCACCACCCTCCCCCAAGCACCATGACCAGAAACAACGAGGTCTCCCGGGTGGGCAGGGCCACGATTCCCGCCGACGCGCACGAGCTGTCCAGGCACGGCGGCGAGGGAGGGCGGGCACTCCGTCGCCCGCCGCATCCGGCGCGCCACCGACGGTGCATGGATGCCGGGCCGTGGGAACTTTCCATGAACCTGCCCCGAAAAGCGGGGATGAATCCCCGCACTCCAAGCGCTTCGCGGCCCCGGACGTGCCTTGGAGCGGCGCGAAGCGTTTGGAGTGCGTCCGCTTTAGCGGCGCTTTTTGGTTCATGGCCACGGAGCAGGTCCGCATGGAGCAAGGAGGCTCGACGCAGCCTCGCCTCACCTCTCGGGTGGTCCGCTTCCGTCATTCGGTGGCTTCAAGGGGTAGGGGTTGTGACTTGCCTCGCTTCCGCATGGCTCGGACGGGCGGCCGATTCCCTGCCTGCCTGGCCGCAATTCACCGATGTTACCCAGGCGGCGGGTATTCGGTTTGTGCACAGCCTCGGCGACCTCGAGATGAGCAATATTGCCGAGGCGACGGGGCCCGGGGGTCTGTTCTTCGATTTCAACAACGACGGCTTCCAGGACCTCTACCTGGTCAACGGACGCTGGCATCCCGACATCAGCGACAACCGCGGTCGTTCTCTGAAGGGGAAGCTGCACAACGCCCTGTATCAGAACCGAGGCGACGGGACGTTCGTCGACCTCACGGACAAGGCGGGAGTTGCGGGCCACGAGGATAGCTATGGGATGGCGGCCTCGGCGGCCGACTATGACAACGACGGCGATCTGGATCTCTACGTCTGCAACTACGGCTCGAGCCTCCTCTACCGCAACAACGGGGACGGCACCTTCACCGATGTCACCGAGGCGGCCGGGGTCTCCAGCCCGGGTTGGTCGCTCGCGGCTCCCTGGATCGATTACAACGGGGACGGACGCCTCGACCTGTTCGTGGTCCACTACCTCGAGTACGACAAGGGTGCCTTTCAAAAGACCGGCGCGTACTACAAAGCCGACAATTTCCCGGGACCTCTCTCTTATCCCGGGCAGCCCGACCATCTCTACCGCAACAATGGCGACGGGACTTTCACCGATGTCACCAGGGAAGTTGGTCTCTGGGAGCCCACGGGACGCGGTATGGGGGCGGTGGTGTGTGACGTCGACGGCGACGGCGACCAGGACATCTATGTCACGAACGACGCCATGCCCAACAACCTTTGGATCAACGACGGGCAGGGCCGCTTCCAGGACCGGGGCGCCGAGACCGGAACGGCCTTCGGTGAAGGCGGCCAGGGCGTTTCCTCCATGGGACCGTTCATCGCCGATGTCGATCGAAACGGGCTGTTGGACATCCTCGTTCCCGACATGGGCTACAGCTCCCTGATGTTGCAGGTGCGTGCCGGCCTCTTCATGGACGCCACGGCGCAATCGGGGTTGGCCGTGCTCTGTGGGCAATACACCGGGTGGGGCGGACTGCTGAACGACTTTGACAACGACGGGTACGTTGACCTGTTCATCGCCAACGGTGACCCGCACCACCTCTACCTCGAGGAACCCGTGCTCGCCCGTTGGGACGGCAAGAGCCGCTTCGTCGACGTGGCGCGAAGTTCCGGCGAGATCTTCAGCACCAAACATGTGGGGCGCGGTGCGGCTTTCGCCGACTACGACAACGACGGCGACCTCGACATTCTCATGAACGTGCTGCACGGCAAACCGTGCCTGCTCCGAAACGACGGGGGCAACGTCCGGCACTGGTTGAAGGTCGTCCCGGTGCGGAAAGACACGGGCATGGTGGCGCTCGGGGCCACGGTCACCGTGAAGGCCGGCGGGCTCGCGATGATTCAGCCGGTGATGGGAGTGAACGGCTACCTGACCGCCAGCGACCCGCGGCCTCATTTCGGACTCGGAGTGAACCGGACGGCTGATTCGGTGGAGGTGCGGTGGCCTGATGGCCGGAAGCAGAGTATCGAACACGTCCCGGCGGATCAGATCCTGCGCATCGAAGCCGCGGCGCGCTGACCTGGATAGTATCGAGAAGGGACACCACGGATGGACACCGAACGACAACAGCGGAATCTGAAAGCGCCGGTAAACCGGACGCACTCCAAACGCTTCGCGCCGCTCCAAGGCACGTCCGGGGCCGCGAAGCGCTTGGAGTGCGGGGATTCATCCCCGCTTTTCGGGGCAGGTTCATGGGTAGCGTGCCTGCCTTCCCTCCTTCAAGCGCCATGGTTGCTTGTGCTGGCGATCGGGCTCGGCATGTCCCCCGCGCAGGCGGCGGCGCCGGTCGTCAAGGATCCGATGTTCATCGGGGCTCAAGCCTGCGGTGACTGCCATGACGGCGCCCAAATGGGGCACCAGTTCAGCAAGTGGCGCCTCAGCGCCCACGCCCGCGCTTACGCCGCCCTGTCCCTGCCAGAGGCCAGGGAAATCACCCGATTGAGCGGCCTCACCGAGGAACCGCATCAGTCCCGGATGTGCCTCGGATGTCATGCCACCGCCGCCGAAGCCGAGGAATGGGAGAAGGCCGAGGGCTTTCATCTCGAAGACGGATTGCAGTGCGAAGTCTGCCACGGTGCCGGGAGCGAATATTCACCCGAGCGGATTATGAAAGACCGTGCCCAGGCCATGGCACACGGCCTGAAAGTCATGGCCAAGGAGGACTGCCTCATGTGCCACCGCCCCAAGGGATCGCACGAGGCGGTGCTCAAAAAGAAGCCCTTCGACCTGGAAGCCGCCTGGCAGGCCATCGCGCATCCCAAACCGTCGGCGACCCCGAAAGCGCAGGAGCCGGTGAGCAACCCCGCCTCGGCCCCGGCGCCTGCCCCGGCCACCCCGAAGGATTCGCCCCACGCCTTCACGGGCGTGATGGCGTGTGCCGAATGTCATGCCGGGCCGAAGTTCAATTTCCAGTTCAGTCGCTGGCGCGTGTCGAAGCATGCGCAGGCCTGGGCGGTGCTGGCGACCCCTCGCGCCTTCGAGATCGCCGCCAAGGAAGGCATTGCGGGGGAGCCGCAGACCGCACCGGAGTGTCTGCGCTGCCACACCACCGCCCGCGGCGTAGCCTCCGATCGGTTGCTGGCGGGATTCGATATCCGGGACGGTGTCCAGTGCGAGGCCTGCCACGGTGCAGGCAGCGATTACTCCCCCGAGGCGGTCATGCTGGACAAGGCAACGGCGATGGCGAAGGGCCTGCTGGCTACGGGTCCGGAGACGTGCGCCCCGTGTCACGAGCGACCGCATGGCAAGCCCTTCGATTATGAGGCGGCCTGGCGCGAAATCGCGCATCCCTCCAAACCGCCGACCACCGCCACCACGGCCTCGGCCCCGGCTTACAAGAATCCCTTGAACCTCGGGCTGACCCCGAATGGCCGGGAACTCTGGGTCGCCTGCGAAGCCTCTTCTTCGGTGAGCGTTGTGGATGTCGCCTCGCGCTCGGTCCTGGTTGAGATCGCTGTGGGTGGACAACCCAACGACGTGGCCTTCTCACCCGACGGGCGCCGGGCCTTTGTTTCCAATCGGCTGGACGATTCCGTGTCCGTCGTGGACGTCGCCACCCATCAAGTCACGGCGACCGTGGCAGTAGGCGATGAACCCCATGGCCTGATCGTCGACGCCCCGGGGAAGTACCTCTATGTCTTGAACACCTCGATCGACAACGTCTCAGTCGTCGATCTGGACACGCTGCGTGAGGTGAAGCGCCTGAGCGCCTCGCGCTCTCCCTGGTCGCTCGCTCTCTCTCCCGACGGTCAGTCGATCTTGATAAGTCATGCCCTCTCTCGATTTGTCGGTGATCGCAAGCCCGCCCTCTCGGAAGTCACGGTCATCGATACCGCCCGGGGCGTGGTCACCGACCGAATCCCGGTTCCCGCCGCGAATCTCCTCCAAGGCATCGCCTGGCATCCCAGCGGCGAGTACGCCGTCACCACGTTGCTCCGGACGAAGAACCTGGTCCCGATGACCCGCATCAACCACGGATGGACGATCTCGAACGGGCTGGGGATCATCTGGCGTGACGGGACGGTCGACCAGGTGTTGCTGGACCAGAACCACCTCTGTTTCCCGGATCCGACCGACGTCTGCATCACGCCGGATGGGAAGCTGGCCCTGGTGACCAGCAGCAGCAGCGACCGCGTCGCCGTCGTCGACCTCGAGAAACTGACCGGGATGTTGAAGTCCGCGACGCCCGAGGAGCGAAAGCACGTCATCCCGAACCACACCGGAAAGCCCTCGGAAATCATTGTTCGTCATATCTCCACGACCCTCACGCCGCGCGGCATCACCTGCTCCGCCGACGGCAGCACCGCCTTTGTGGCCAGCATGCTGGATGATTCCGTCGCGGTGCTTGATCTGAAGGAACTGCGGATGACCGGACGTGTGGACCTGGGTGGCTCCAGGGAGTTGACCAAGCGCCGACGCGGGGAGCGGCTGTTCCACAGCGCGAACGTCTCCTTCCGACGTCAGTTCTCATGCAGCAGTTGTCATCCGGACGGGCACATTGACAATATCGTGTATGACATCGAGGACGATGGGATCGGCATGGGACCCATTGACAACCGCACATTGCGCGGCGTGAACGACATGGCGCCCTACAAGTGGATCGGCATCAATCCGAGCCTCAAACGCCAGTGTGGCCCGCGTCTCGCCGTGTTCATCACCCGCATCCAGCCCTTCACCCCGGAACAACTGGACGACCTCCATGATTATCTCTGCAGCATCCCGCGGCCGCCAAACCGCTACCGGGCGCTGGGCGCCGACCTGAGCGAGGCCCAGCGACGCGGTAAGGGCATCTTCGAGCGTTCCCGGAAGAACGACGGCAGCCCGATTCCCGTTGGCAACCGCTGTGTCACCTGTCATCCGCCGCCCCTCTACACCGACGGCAGGATCCACAATGTCGGCACCAAGTTCGCCTACGACCATCATTCGGAGTTCGACGCGCCGCATCTGCTGAACATCTACGACTCCGCCCCCTATCTTCACAACGGCATCGCTCCCACCCTCGAGGAGATCTGGACGGTGTTCAATCCCTACGATCTGCACGGGGTGACCAATGACATGACCAAGGACCAGCTCAACGACCTCGTCGAGTACCTCAAGACCCTCTAGGTATGAAACCCGATGGCCGAAACCAACCGACGACTCCGCACCAAACCGTTCGACTCCGGACCGCCTGCCTGGCATTTGCCGTTCTTGGAGCCGCGGGCCTCCAGGCTGCCGAACCCGCCTCGGATCCCGGCTTGCCGTACGTGTATACCCAGTGGCAGCAGTTCACGACCAAGGACGGGTTGCCGAACGATCACATCTTCGCGGTCAAAGCCGGCCGTGATCATGTCTGGATCGGAACCGAGGACGGCCTGGCGCGGTACGACAAGAAGACCGGTGAAATCCGTTCCTGGCGCGAGGCGGACGGCCTGCCGTGGCGCGTCGTGACCGCTATCGCCGAGGATCCCCGGACGGGGGACGTCTGGCTTGGGCTTTTCGGAGGGGGGCTGGCACGGTTCAGCGGCGGGCGCTTCGACCACTACCACCAGCTCAACAGCGGGCTGGTGAATGACGTCGTCTATGCCGTGGCCGTGGAGAACGACCACATCTGGTGTGCCACCACGGCCGGGGCCAGCCGCTATGATGTGCGGACCGACAAGTGGGACATCTACACCGAGAAGAACGCGCCCATGGAGGAGATCTGGAACTACAACGTGAGTTACGCCGACGGCAAGGTCCACCTCGCCGTGTGGGGCAGCGGCGTCCTCGAGTTTGATGTGAAGACGGAGAACTGGAAGGTCTACCTGGATCCCGACGGCGAGATGGAGATTGACCTCTACCGCGACGACGGCAACGTCCACGTCATCGTCACCGGCGCGAGCTACCTTGAGAAGGTGCTGTGGATCTCCTCGTATTTCGGCTGCGCCCGTTACGACGGGCGCCATTGGCGCGGGTACTTCGATCACGACTGCGGCCTGCCCAGCAATTTCAACAACAACCTCAAGGCGCGCAGTGCCCAGGAAGCCTGGTTCTGCACGGACAAGGGCCTCGGGGCCTGCATGGACGCCGAGACCGATACGTGGGTGGCGTACACGTCCGACGGGGACCGGAAGACGGGCCGGGCGGTGATCAAGCGCGCGAACGAGATCGTCAAGGTGGTGGAGACGGGCTACAGCATTCCTCACAACTTTCAGATCGCGGTGGATTTCGACGGGAACGACGTTTGGGCTGGTACGTCAAAGGGTCTCGGTCGCGGCATCGGCAAGGGTTACTATCCGCGGCTACGGCCTGCCGGCACCACAGTGGCGGCTCGTTAGGAGGTTACCTATGAAAGCGAAAGCGGAACGTCCTCTGTTCAATCGTGAATACCGTTGCCTGACCTGGGCGATGCCCCTCCTGGGATGGCTGGCGGCCACCGCCGTGGGCGGCGCGGCTGAGCCTGGCGCCGAACCCCCGCCGGCTCCGGCTCCAACCGAGATCCGCGACCTCGCCGATCTCCTCAAGCGAATCGATGTCGGCCCCTACACCAAACCCGCCCTGCCGCTCAAGACCAACCTCAACTACGCCTCGTCGTCATCCGACGTCGAGCCCTTCGGCAGCGTCAAACCCTTCAAGGAGCACTTCCTGGTGCAGATGGAGTACACCGGGCCCGGACGCGGGGTGCCGGAACCGGAACACTTGGACAAGGTGAAGATCGGATTTCTCGGTCCGATCATGCCCACGGTCTCCGTGGCCACGGGTGGCAAGAGCCACAATGAGGAGGCCATGGGCATTGCCATGATGCGGGCCTGCCGCATGGCGATCGATGAGGCGAACGACAAGGGCGGCTACATCAAACGGAACATCCCCTTCGAGCTCTGCGTTCGGAACGACAACGCCCTCTGGGGCGCCTCCGGCAGCGAAGTGATTCACCTGGCCTACAAGGACAACGTGTGGGCCATCATCGGCGGGATTGACGGCGCCAACACTCACATCGCCATCCGCGTCGCCCTCAAGATCGAGGTTCCCTGGATGACCCCGGGCGACCTGGACCCGACTTACATCGAGACCAACATCCCCTGGGTGATGCGCTGCATTGGCGACGATCGCCAGCTCAACTACCTGTTGGTTGACTACGCGATGCGCAAGATGAACTACCAGCGGCCCGCCATCATCCGCTCGAGCAATCGTTACGGCCGGTTTGGCGTTCGCGAGATCCGTGACAGCTGCCGGCGTCTCGGCCGGCCGGTCGTGATCGAGATGGCCTACAAAGGCGGGGCGAAGAGCTTCGACCTGCAGCTGGACCGGATTCAAGAGTACCAGCCCGACGTGATCTTCCACTGGGGGAATGGCGATGACGGCGCGCGGGTGCTCAACGCCATGCGGGAACGCGGCTGGAAGCAACCGTTCCTCACCTGTGACCGGGCGGTCACGAAGGAGTTCCTGGAGGCCGCCGGTCCCAACGCCGAAGGCGTCCTCGGCGCGTATCCGTGGAATCCCACCCGGCAAGACCCGAAACTCGAGGGGTTTCGCGCCGGGTTCCGGCAGCGCTTTGGCGTCGATCCCGACACCTATGCCGCTCATGCCTACGATGGCATAAACATGCTCATCTGGGCGATTCAGACGGCCGGTTTGAACCGGGCCAAGATCCGTGACGTGCTGGCCTATCGCACCGAGCCATTTCCCGGCGTGACCGGAGACATTCCGCTCAGCTCAGCGATGGACGATGAGGGCGAGGTGTTCCTGGCGCGGTGCGAACAGGGATCCTGGAAGTACTACTCGCGCGACGACCTTGGAATCCCGCGGGGCCAGGTCATCGAACAAATGCGGCGCGAACGCGAGACGGCGAGCGCACGCTGAGTTCGCTTTGGAAGGGCGCGCCGGTGCGTCTGAACCCATCAGCCGAGCCTGGTCAAGGGACGCGAGGAGCTGCGCGTAACCCGCCCGTCGTTCGCCGTGCACGCCTCCGGATGGGATTGGCGGTGGTGCTAGGGTGTGTTGGTGCCTGGGGCGGCTCCGAAGTCATCCCACGGACACCGGAGCATTCGGGGGCTGGAGACGCCGCTCCTTACCGAAACCTGCGAGACGCTGCCCTGGAGTACCACGGCCCCGAAGGCGCGCTCACGAATCTGAACGAGATCCGGATCGGCTGGTTCGGACCCACGAACGTTGACGACGCTGCGGGTGGCGGCATGTGGTGGGCCGCCCGGCTTGCTGTCCAGGAGGCGAACGACCGCGGCGGCGTTCACGGCCGGCAATGCCGTCTGGTGCCTTGCTGGGCTGCGGATCCGTGGGGCAGCGGTGTCTCCCGGCTCACCCGGATGGTGTACAACGAACAACCCGTCGCGCTCCTGGGTTCGGTGGATTCGGCCTCCACCCACCTTGCGGAACAGGTCGTGGCCAAGGCCAATCTCCCGCTGGTGAGCCCCGTGGCGACGGACCCGACCGTCACGCTCGCCGGCGTGCCGTGGATGTTCGCCTGTGCTCCTTCCGATGAAGCCATCGCGGAGGCCCTGGTGGAGGCGGTGCTTGCCGCGAGCGATCCGAAAGCGGGTCCATGCGTGCTGCTCGCCACGACGGACCACGCTTCACGCATGAGGGCGAACGTCCTCCAACGCGAGTTCATAGGGCGGGGGCATGCCTTGGATTTCCGTTTCGATCTTCCTCCGAAGACCCGGGACTGGGAGCGTCCCTTCGCCGCGTTGCAACGTGTCCAGCCGCGCGTGGTTATCATCCTCGCGGGCCTCGAGGACAGCGCTCGCCTGGTGGTGGCCGCACGGCAGGCGGTGCCTTCGGCCGTCCTTTTCGGAGGACCCGCCATGGGCCACGAACGCGTTCGCGAACTGGCCGGGCGCGCGGCGGCGCAGGTGCGTTATCCGGAGTTGGTGTTGCCGGATGGCCTCGATCCGGACTGGGTTCGCTTTCGATCGCGTCATGTCGCCGAGCGTGGTTGCGCTCCTGACGCGACCGCCGTGCTCACGTATGACGCCACGCGGTTGCTCCTGGAGGCGGTTCGCAGGGCTGGCCCCAACCGCGCCCGAATCCGCGAAGAGTTGATGGCGCTCTCACCGTGGTCCGGGCTCGGCGGCTTGATCACCTTTGACGGGACGGGCCAGAATACCCGAGGCAGGCTCCCGATGAACCGACGGCCTCAGGAGCGCGGACTTCAGTCCGCAGGGAGCCACGCTGGCGCAGGGACGTCCCTGCCGGCTAAAGCCCGCGCTTCCTGGCGGACCGCGGAGTCATGGTTCCCCATGCGCGCTAGACTCGTCCTGCCCGGTGCATGGCCTCGATCCTTGGTAGCACCCTGGCCAACCACCCGATCCGTCATTGAGCTTCGCGTCGTGCCGGAGCCGATCACCCCCGACCCTTCAAACCCATGAAATCCTGCTCGGTCGGTCACCACCGACTCTCGATCGTTTGCGGCTTCGCCCTGCTCCTTCTCGTGGCGAGGGCGGCCGAACCTCGCGTCAGATTCGACATTGCAGAAGGCGCGGTGGCTTGCCACGACTTCCTCGAGGTCACGGTTCGTGTTGAGGGATCCGCGGCTCTGAATCCGTTCGCGGACGCCGCGGTGACCGGGTCGTTCACACGCCCTGACCTCGCACCGGTGGCGGTCGACGGGTTCTGCGATTCGCAGGATGGCAGGGTGCATCGCATCCGCTTCATGCCTTCGCTGCCCGGGCTTCACCGCTATAGCGTCACCTACCGTGAGGGCGGCTTTGAACAGAAGCACGAGGGCACGTTCGAGGCTGTGGAATCCAAGCGCAAAGGTGTGCTCCGTATCGACCCCGAGTACCCGTGGCACTTCCAGTGGAGCGGCTCGAAGGAACGCTTCTTCTGGAACGGCACCACGGCCTACTGGCTGGCGGGATGGGATGACGCCACCATTCGCCAGATCATCGACCGCTTCGACCACCACAAGATCACTCGGGTCCGCGCGGCTCTCAACGGTCGCGTGAAGGACGGGCGCGCCTGGTTCGAGAACGTGTTTCCCACGGAGCGTTTCTCCTTCCTGCTGAATCCCTGGGTCGCGGGGGAACCTGGTAGCGTCGAGAATCCCCGGTTCGACGTCGCGCGCTTCAACGTGGCCCACTGGCAGAAGTTCGAACGCCTCGTGCGCCATGCGTGGAGCAAGGACCTCGTGGTGTCGGTGATCTTCTATGTCGACGGCGCCCGGCCGGGTGTGGATCCCTTCGGGCGTGATGGCATGGGCGGTCCCGACGAGCAGCGTTACTATCGCTATGCTGTCGCCCGGCTGGCGCCGTTCGCCAACGTCATGTGGGACGTCGCCAACGAGTACCGGCACTTCCGCGACGATGCCTGGGCCACGAAGATGGGTGCTTTCATCAAGGAGTGCGATCCCTACGACCACCTCGTTTCCACCCACGGGCATGGCGACTTCCGCTTTCGGACGGCGCCCTGGGCCGATTTTGCCATGTACCAGAGCTGGGACGAGCACGGCGGCTATGCCTACATGCTGGGCAATCGTCGGGAGCAGGAGAAGACCGGGCGTATCATTCCCCAGGTTAACGAGGAGTACGGCTACGAAGACCACTATCCTCAGGGCTGGGGCGAAAACCGTGTCGCGCCCGCCCGTTCCGCTGAGAATCGCCGGCGCCTCGCTTGGGAAATCTACATGGCCGGTGCCTACCAAACGGCCGGCGAGCGCGCCGACCAGGGTACTGGGTGGGGGCCCGATACGGGAGGTGGTTGGATCAACGGCCGGGGTGATGACGCGATGACGATGCTGGAGTCGCTTGCACACATCCACGATTTCTTCACCTCGATCACCTGGTGGACCCTGCAGCCGGATCCGGGCTTGGTGGTTTCCTCCACGGCCGCCAGGAAGGACGCCACTTCGACTCCCGCGGCTGCCAGCGCGCTGGCCATGCGGAATCCCGAGGGCGATCTGGCCGTGATTTACGTACCTACCGGAGGCGTGGTGACCATCAAGGGTGAACTCCTCAAGGACGGGCTGCGACCGTTGTGGTTCAGTCCCCGCGATGGGGGGATTCGCGTGGCGCGGGCCCTGCGGAACCGGGCCTACCGGGCGCCAGATGACAACGACTGGGTGTTGTTGTTCCGTACGCCATGCAATTGTTCCTTCCGGGAATATGACGATGAGACAGACGGCGAAGAGCGATGAGAGACAGCGCTGCGTGCAAGCCGGTGGCTGCCCCGAAGCAAGTTAGGGCGTGTGCGAGCAGTCCGGGCCGATCGTCCAGGACCTCAACGCCCCGCTGGGTTCCTAGTCGCTGCGACCGCGGAGCGGTCGCGGTCCGGGAAGGGCCAGGTTCATGGAGAGCCACCTGTTCCTTGCGGACCTGCTCCGTGACCATGAACCA
>CAZHUS010000141.1:0-17019 GCA_964535555.1 uncultured Verrucomicrobiota bacterium | reverse complement strand
GATTTATCCGCCTTGGCGCCATGGGCTGCCTCACCGGCGTGTCGAGCGCCATGCCCACTACCCCAAGGGGCAACCTCGCTTGCTTGCTTCCGACAGACGTGCGCCTATTTTCCGGCGCATGGCCGAGGTCACGCAGTTGCTCAACGGTCCTGCCGCCGGCGAACCCCAGGCCGCCGACCAGTTGCTGCTGCTGGTGTATGACGAGTTGCGCAAACTCGCGGCCGCGAAGATGGCCCACGAGGCGCCGGGCCAGACCCTGCAGCCCACAGCACTGGTCCACGAGGCCTGGCTGCGCCTCGCGGGTCAGGCCGACCCGTCCTGGCAGAACCGCCGGCATTTCTTCAGCGCCGCCGCCGAGGCGATGCGCCGGATTCTCATCGAACGCGCCCGCCATCGGCGACGCCACAAGCACGGAGGCGGACTTCAGCGCGTCAACGTGGACGAACTCGATCTGGCCACCACGACGGATGACGACACCCTGTTGCTGGTCAACGAGGCCCTCGACAAGCTCAACGTGGTGGACCCGGTCGGGGCGGAACTGATCCGCCTGCGCTTCTTCGCCGGCCTGTCGAATGTGGACGCTGCCGAGCTGATCAACCTCCCCGAGCGCACCGCCAAGCGCACCTGGGCGTACGCCCGCGCGTGGTTATACGAGGAGCTGCGGCGGCAGGGCTGACCCGGTTCGGATTCGGCCCTCGGTACAGAATCCTGGCCCCAACCTCCCGAAAACGTCGCATCTATGGGTTGAACCGCCGTCGACTGACAACACAACTCATGGAACCGAAGAATGCCTCCACCGGTGACGCCTCGTCCGATGACAGCCCCTTCCTCCCTGCGCCTCCGGGGCAAGGCGCCGCAGCCGAGATCCGCTACTACCACAGTGTCGTTGTAGCGATTCCCCCAGACCCGGGGGAGAACACTCTCCCCGCGCCAGCGAAGGTCCAGAAGCTGGATCCACTCGGAAACGCGGACGGAGAGTTCACCGCCCCGATGCCGGGTTGGCGGTTGACCCATCGCCAGGCCTGGTCGCTCCAAGGCCTGGCCTTGGGCAACCTGGTCGGCTCGGTGGCGTTGGCGCCCGGGGAGGCCTGCCGGATCGCCAGTTCCTCCTGGCAGGGTTCGTATCGGGGAACCGGCCTGGATGCCGCCGAACAGACCGATTCGCTCAGCAGCACGCAGTCGGCCATCCGCAACGTGCAGGAAGTCAGCAACACCGTCATGCAGCAAGTGCAACAGGGCGCCTCCCGCGCACGCTCGAAAAGCAGTTCCAGCCAGGGCGCCCTCGCACCGGTCTCCTTGTGGAACGCGAACGCGGCCACCGGCAGTAACACCACCACCACCACCACGGCTACGTTCAGCTCCGGCAGCCAGAACCTCGCCGCCCACGCCTCACAGACGGTCGACGCGGCCACGCAAGCCGCGGCGTCCGCCCTGCGGGCGGCCAAGGCTGCCACCGTGCGCGAGGTGTCGGAAGCGGACGCCAGCCAGGCCACCACGCGCATCGTGGCCAACTACAACCGCCAGTATCCGATGACGGTCATGTACTTCGAAATCATCGAGAACTACCAGGTGGAAACGCGACTGGACCACGCGGAACGTGTGCTGCTCGTGCCCATGAAGGTGACCCGTTTCTCGAGCCTGTCCAAGGAGGTCTTGCGGAAGTACGCCGAAGTGCTGGCCTCGGCCGCTCGCGCCGCCGGCATGGACGCGCTCGCCGATTCGCTGGGAAGGGACGATCTGGCGGCAGGTGGAAGCTCCGCCGCCTCACCGGTCAATCTTCAGACAGACCTACAGAAAGCCCGAGAGAAGCAGGCGCAGGCGGAATGTGCGTTGGAGCAGGCCACGGAGAAGGTATCCCGGGCCCGCGAGAACGTCGCGCCTGGCGAAAAGACCCTGTCGGACTTGATGACCTATCAGCAGGCCCTCATGGCCCAAGGTCACTTCGGAGCGAAGCTCCAGGAAGCCAACAAAGCGATCATCACTGCGACCGCAAGTCTGGCGCAACCGCGGGCGAATTTGGAGACAGCGACGAGCGACCGAACTGAGGCGATGGCGCGGGTCAAGCAAGCGACCGAGGCCGTGAGGGAACTTCAGGTGCGGGCCGTGGACCTGGCCAACGTCCTGGACCGCCACGGTCTTTACTTCAACCAGGCCATCTGGCTCTCGCTCGAGGCCGGGGCCATCCTGCATCTCCTGCGAACCCAGGGGGCAGGGTACGAAGCCCTGCAGATTGAGCCCCGCTCCCTTGGTGTCTTCCACAACTGCCTGGTACTTCCCTGGCCGGTCAAGTCGGGCGAGAAGGCCGAGCCGTTCTACAACGGAACCACCATCGAGTTGCCCAAGGGGCCCCTGACGAGCAGTCAGATCGCCCTACCCACCGGTGCCGTGTATGCCGAGGCGGTGTTGGGACGATCCAACGCTGCCGAGAAACGGGACGAAACCCGCTACACGAATTGGACCCAGCCGCCGCTGGCCCCGCCGGAGATCGCGCCGGTCTCCACCGATTCCCGCTATCGCGAACTCAAGCTCGAACCGGGCGCCGTCGGGGCCTCGGCCGTCACTCTGCCCCAACCGATCGTGCTGCCCGACCCGACCAAGCTCGGCGAAGTGGTCTCCGCCTTCTCGACCGCCAGCATCTTCCGCGACATGTCCGGCATCTCGGTGGCGGGGGATCTGGCGAAGATGTCGGTGCAGTACAGTGCCCAAGGCGCCAGCGACGCCGCCGACAAGGCCGAGAAGGCCATGGAGAAGCTGGTGGATGCCGGCGTGAAGGCGATGGAACTCTACGCCGCCTTCAAGTCTCCAAACGGAGCGGCCGCTCCTCTCGGCAACAACCCAGAGAAACCCGGCTCACCGGGCCGGACGGGGGGCAACGGCGAAAGTCCAGAGAATTCGGGAGGAGAAGGGAACAGCACCGGGCAGAAGCCGGACCAGCCATCGGACAGCCCTGGAGCAGCGGAACCTCCCTCGCGGCCAGGTCAATCGGCGTCGTAGCTCGGAAACCCCTGACTTCGACCGCGCCGGTTCGACTCGTGTGTCACCTCCAGCAAACCAATAGACGATGAGTGTTGAGTTCGCGCCTCGATGGCAGGAGGCACAACAGTTGCCATACAACGAGAAAGCAATCACCAAGGTGCTCAAAGCCGCGGATGGGCCGGTGGGGGTGGCGGCACGGGCCGACAACAAATGGGTGACCGTGACGGCGGGCGCCCACCAAGGCGGACGCCCGGGCGACCGGGAGGCGGACATGCGGTGGCATATCACCGTCCGGGTCCCCGACCGAGGCACCTTTCATGTCGCACTGGCCGGCCCGGCCGGGAAGCCAAGGATTACGGGCATCAGCCAGGGTCCACCTCCATAACCTGCCCTACGGCCCCGGGTTGGCGGATGATCTCAGGCTTCGAGCCTGCGGCACGGCCGATTCCCATTCGGCGGCACCGTGCCGCGGACGGCGGGGTTTGCCGTGGCGGCAGGTTGCCAACCTGCGCATGTGATCACTATTCTGAGTTCCGAACATGCCCGAGCCCAACCGCGAGAAAGCCATCTTCGAGCAGGCGCTTGACTGCGCCCGCTCGGAAGACCGGGCGACCTTCCTCCGTCAGGCGTGCGCTGGGGATGCCGCGTTGCTCGAGCGCCTCGAGGCGCTCCTGAGTGCGCAGGAGGCTGGGCCGCGCTTCCTGCCGGACGCGCCAGCGACGCCGTTGACCGCCACCCCGGCCAGTGCTCCCGGTGGGGACGGCCCCGGCTCGGTGATCGGGCGCTACAAGCTCCTCGAACAGATCGGCGAAGGCGGTTTCGGCCTCGTCTTCATGGCCGAGCAACGCGAACCGGTCCGCCGTCGCGTCGCCCTCAAGCTCATCAAATCGGGCATGGACAGCGAGCAGGTGGTCGGGCGGTTCGAGGCCGAACGCCAGGCGCTGGCGTTGATGAATCACCCGAACATCGCCCAGGTCTTCGACGCGGGCGCCACTCCCGCCGGCCGGCCCTACTTCGTGATGGAACTGGTCAATGGCCTGCCCATCACCCGCTTCTGCGACGAACGCCCGCTCGACCTCGAGGCCCGTCTCCGACTTTTCATCGCCGTCTGCGGCGCCGTCCAGCACGCGCATCAGAAGGGCGTCATTCACCGCGACCTCAAACCGTCGAACATCCTCGTCACACTCCATGGTGACCAACCAGTGCCCAAGGTGATTGACTTCGGGATCGCCAAAGCCATCGAGCAGCCGCTGACCGACCGGACCGTGTTTACGCGGTTCCAGCAGTTCCTGGGCACACCGGCCTACGTGAGCCCGGAACAGGCCGCCCTGAGCGGACTGGACGTGGACACCCGCAGCGACATCTACAGCCTGGGCGTGCTGCTCTACGAACTGCTCACCGGAAGCCCGCCGTTCGACAGTTGCGAACTCCTGAGCGCAGGCCTCGACGAGATGCGCCGGATCATCCGGGAACGGGAACCCGTCCGCCCCAGCACCCGACTTCGTAAATCACTCTCCGCTGCGCCGGCCCCCCCGCCCCCCGACCGCCACCGATCACGGCTCACGCCCAACGCCCGGCTCCCTTCCGACCTCGATTGGATCGTCCTCAAGGCCCTGGCCAAAGACCCGGACCGCCGCTACGCCACGGTCAACGGGTTGGCCACGGACCTGCAACGGTTCCTGAACGACGAGCCGATCACCGCGGTCGCCCCGACGCTCACCTACCGCCTCCTGAAACTGTACCGGCGGAACCAGAAAGAGTCGGTCATCGTGATCGCCAGCGCGGTGCTGTTGCTCGCCGCGGCGGTCGTGGGCATCGCGCTGGCGATTCGAGCCCATCGGGCGGAGGCACTCGCGGTTCGGGAGGTGGCGGCAACCCGCACCGCGGCCGAGTTCGTCTGGCAGGAACTCTTCAAGCCGCTGACGCCCTGGCAACACACCAACCGCTCCGTCACGCTCCGCGAGACCTTCGACCGGGCGGCCGCGAGCCTGGGCGGGCGTTTGGTTCGCGAGCCGTTGGCCGAGGCGACCTTCCGCCAGGCCTTCGGCAAGACCTACCTTGGACTGTCCGAGTGGACGGCGGCCGAGACGAACCTGTTGCGCGCCCTGGAACTCCGCCGCGCGCACGCGCCCGAACCTGACGAGACCACCGCCGCACTGGTGTACGACCTCGCCGACCTGCGCGCCTTCCAGAACCACGCCGCCGCAGCCGAGGCCCTCTACGCCGAGGCGGCGACACTGCGCGCCGAGGTCCTCGGGCCGCGTCATCGGGACACTTTGACCGCCGCAGCCAAAGCGGCGCATTACCGGGCCGCCAACCAATCCTACACCGAGGGTGTGACCCGTTTGCAGGAGCAGGCGGAAACGCTCGCGCGCCACGTCGGCACCAACAGCCACATCTACCGCGCGACCTTGAACCGGCTGGGTGAGCTGCATGCCCGGCAGGGACAACCTGGACAACTCCAGACCGCGGCCGATCTGTTCGAGAAGACCCATCGCCTCGCGGTCGACGCCGACGGCCCCGCGAGCAGCGATGCGCTCTGGAGCCTCCAGTTGCTGGCCGAGATGCGCAGCCGCCAGGGCGAGTTGGACGCCGCCGGCGAGTCGTTACGCCAACTGCTCACCCTGCGCGAGCAGGTGAACGGGTCCGATCACTTCTTCACCCACTCGGTCCGAGTGCAACTCGCTGCACAAGTGCTCGTGCCGCAGAGCCGCTACCTCGAAGCCGCGACCGTGTTGCGACCGGTGGCCGCCGCTCTCCGGAGCGGCCAACCCGCCCTGGAGCCCGCCTTCGCGCAAGCCCGCCAGGCGTTGCTGACCGCCTGGGAAGCGCACGGCGGCGGGGCCGAGTTCGAGCACTTCGCGCCGTGGACAGGCGCGCCACCCGGCCCCGCAACGAACACAGCCCCGGCGCCCGCACCAAAATCTCCATGAACCTCCCCGGAGACGCGGACTTCAGTCCGTGAAAGGGTCAGGCCCGAATGGCCCTTTGTCAGGACCTCGATGTTGGCGGGGTCTGCCTTTCCAGTAGCGGCTGCGTTTCCAGCAGCGGCTGCGTTGGCCTACTTCCCCTTCGCCACGTCCAGGCACACGAGCCGGTCTTTGCTGCGGGCGAAGAACAGGCCGTCCGCCAGTGCCGGGAACGCGCGCACACCGAAGCCGACGGCCTGGACCTGCGCCGTGGGCTCGAACCCGTCCGGCTTGGCCGGTGCCCGGATCAATAGTCCCTGCTCGGTCAATACCAGCAGTTCCTCTCCCGCCAGCGTCACCGATCCCGCCTTCAAGCCCGTCTTCCGCCAGCGGACCTTCCCGGTTCGCAGCTCGACGCAGCGCAGTTCACAACCCTGCTCCTGCCGGCCGTGCCAGCCGTACAGGTAGCCCCCCTGCTCGACGCTGGTGGCATAGTGGTTCGACAGCGAGTCGTCCCCGGACCAGACCACCGTCGGGCCACGCTCCTGGAACCGCAGCAGGCTGGCCCCGGCCCCATAGCTCGCGGAGATGAAGATCAGATCCTCCACCACCAGCGGCGTGGTCGCGCTCACCGACGCGCTCATCGGCGGGCGCCACGGGTGCCGAAACCCCACCCGGCCATCGGTCGGGTCGAGCGCGACCAGCGCCTCGCGAGTGAGCGTGAGCAGGACCCGTCGGCCGTGGAATTCCGCCACCACGGGTGAGGCGTAGCTCGCCTCGTCATCCGTGGCCTGCCAGCGGCGCGCGCCGGTGGCAACCTCGAACGCCACGATCCCGGCTCCGCTCCGTCCGCCCACGTTGAGAATCACGAGGTCTCCCTCGACCAGCGGTGAGCTCGCCCGGCCGAAGAAGCCCTTCGTACTGCCGAACTCCTTCTGGGTGTCCACGGCCCAGACGGTTGCGCCATCCTCAAGTTTCCAGCAACTCAGCCGGCCTTCCGCGCCGAACGTGAACACCCTGCCCCCGGCGATGGCCGGCGTGGCCCGGGGTCCGTCGTCGAACCCGAAATCGTCGCGGTAATCCGTGGGGTGTCGCGCCTGCCAGATTGCCTTGCCGGTGCGGGTCTCAAGGCATTCCACGACGGCGCGGTCCTCCAGCCGGTGGAACAGGATCAGGCGGCCGCTGCTGACGGCTGGCCCGCTGAATCCCGCCCCGACCCGACGTTCCCACACGACCGGCGGCCCCTCCGCCGGCCATTCCCGCGCAAGCGGAAGACCGAGGTACGCCCCGTTGCGTGCCGGCCCGAGGAACTGCGGCCAGTCGTTGGTCTGCGCTGAGGCGCCGAGGGTGTTGGACCCACCCGGCAGCGCGAGCAGGAACAACCCGATGATCGCGCTGCCGAGGCGGCGCTGGGGGAGACGACGAGGACGCACATCCGAAGGGATAGCACGGTCGGTGGGTGGCTCCAAAACCGCGCGGTGCCAACCTGCGTTCCGAAAGGTCGTTCGCGCGTGCTCGGGATGCATCGGCTTCGCTCTGGCTCACCCGCGGATCGACCCCGATGAACACGGACTCGGGGAGCCTTCGGAGCGCGGATATTCCAGCCCACCCATACACCCCACCCGGTCCGCCATCCGGACACCTGCGCACCCCCACACCTCCAGTCCCGCCAGGGACGACCGACAATAGCCCAGCGGTTCATCGCTGGGTGGGGGCTACATCGTTCGGGAACCTCCCCTAATCGGGACCTTTTCTTGGTGCACGATGCGTCGCAACCTGTCAGCATCCAAAAGGTTGTGCGAAAGGGTATGCCAACGCCGGACCGCATGGGGCGCGAGGGAAGCGCCTGTTTGGACGTTCCGCCGGAGCCCCCTCCCCAGCCGTCGGCTTGCGGCTGCCGTCGCCGTCGTGCCGCCTTGTCGCCCGGCCGCCCGGGCTCCCACCATCCCCGCGCCGTCGCCCGAGGCTGCGCCGCCCAGCCAGCTTTCGTCTCGGACCGCTGATGGACCTGCTGGAGCCCCAGGATCCCGCCCTGCACCACTTGTTCGCCAAGGCCCTCAACCTCTACGTCGCGCCAGGGGCCGGGGCGCTCCCCGAGCGCGAGAAGCTCGACCGCCTGAAACAGGCCATCGAGGAATCGCTCAACCCGCCCCGCCCCGCATGCTGATCGAGGAGCTGCGTCTACACGATTTCCTTGTCCTCCCCGGCGAGCAGGTCATCACTGCCAAGGCTGCTGAGCGGACCGTGCGCGTAGCCATCCCGCAACCCTGAGGTCGCCATGCCGTACCAGCCCACACGCGCGCTCGAACTCCTGCGACTCGGCACGCAAGACCCGACGGCGGTGTTCCGTGACGGACAGGACGCGGCCATTCGCCACGTGGTGGACGGCCTGGGCCGGTTGCTGGTGGTGCAGCGCACGGGCTGGGGCAAGAGCTTCGTGTACTTCATCGCCGCCCGGTTGCTGCGGCAGGAAGGGACGGGACCAGCCATCCTGATCTCACCCCTGCTCGCGTTGATGCGAAATCAGATCGCCGCCGCCGAACGCATGGGAGTGCAAGCCCGGACGATCCATTCCGGGAACGAAGCGGATTGGGAGACCGTTGAGGCGGCGCTGGCGCGGAACGAGGTGGACATTCTGCTGATCTCGCCCGAGCGACTCGCGAATGAGCACTTTCGGCGAGAGGTACTCCCGCTGGTCGCGTCGCGGATTTCCCTCCTGGTGGTGGACGAGGCGCATTGCATCTCGGATTGGGGTCACGATTTCCGTCCGCACTACCGCTTCATCGAGCGAATCGTGCGCACCCTGCCGGCGAACCTCCGCGTTCTCGCCACCACGGCGACGGCAAACAACCGCGTTCTGGCGGACCTGCAAACGGTGCTGGGTCCGAACCTGACCGTGTCGCGCGGGGAACTCGGCCGGCCGTCCTTGTTGCTCCAGACGATGCGCATGCCGGGCCAGGCAGAGCGCATGGGCTGGCTGGCGACGCATGTGCCCACCATCCCGGGCAGCGGCATCATCTACACCCTGACAGTGCGCGATGCGGTGCAGGTGGCCGGCTGGCTGCAATCGCGGGGGATCAGGGCCGAGTCCTACACCGGGGAAACAGGCGATCGGCGCGTGGAACTGGAGCAGGCGCTGCTGCAAAACCGCGTGAAGGCGCTGGTGGCAACCACCGCCCTGGGGATGGGCTTCGACAAGCCGGACCTGGCGTTCGTGATTCACTACCAGACGCCGGGTTCGGTGGTGGCCTACTACCAGCAGGTGGGGCGGGCCGGGCGCGCCCTCGCGGCCGCCCACGGAGTTCTGCTCAGCGGGCAGGAAGAATCGGACATCAACGATTTCTTCATCGAAAGCGCCTTTCCTTCGCGGGAGGAAGCCGCAGCGGTGCTGGCCGCGCTGCAGGCGGCGCCCGCGGGGCTCTCGATCAACGAACTGATGACGCGGGTAAACGTGAGCCGGGGCCGGATCGACAAGGCGCTCCAACTGATGGCGCTGGAGTCCCCCGCGCCGGTCGTGAAGCAGGGCACCAAGTGGACGCTCACGGCGGCCAACCTGACCGAGGCCTTCTGGCAGCGGGCGGATCGCCTCACGGCGCTGCGTCGGGCTGAGCAGCGGCAGATGCAGGAATACGTCGCGCTCACCCAGGGACACATGGAGTTCCTCATCCGCGCCCTGGACGGAGACCCGGGTAATCACCGTCCACCAGCCATCGCGCCACTGCCTGCCGAGGCGGATGCAACACGGGTGCAGGAGGCGGTGGCTTTTCTCCGCCGCACGAGCCTGCCGCTGGAGCCGCGCCGCCAGTGGCCGACGGGCGGACTGCGGCACCTGGGGGTGACGGGGCGCATCGCTCCGGAGCATCAAGCGCAGCCGGGCCGCGTGCTTTGTGTCTGGGGCGATGCGGGTTGGGGAAGTCTGGTCCGCCAGGGGAAGTCGCAGGACAAACGGTTTGCCGATCAACTGGTCGAAGCCTGCGCCGCGATGTTCCGTTCCTGGGCGCCACAGCCGGCTCCGACCTGGGTGACCTGCATCCCCTCGCGCCGGCATCCCGAACTCGTTCCCGACTTTGCCCGCCGGCTGGCTGTCGCCTTGAATCTGCCGTTCCACCCGGTGCTGGGAAAGACCGACGACCGGCCGCCACAGAAGCAGATGGCGAACAGCAGCCAGCAAGCCCGCAACGTGGATGGTTCCATGCACATTCATGCGGCCGTCCCGGGTGGTCCCGTATTGCTGGCGGACGACCTGGTGGACTCGCGATGGACCTTCACGGTCGCCGCCCATCTGCTAACGTCCAACGGCAGCGGGCCGGTGCATCCGCTGGCACTGGCTTCCACGGCGAACTCTGACGAATGATCGAGCCGTTGACACCGAACGCGCAGGCGATCCTGTTGCTGACCGCCCCGCTGATTGCCGGGCGCGCAGGCCCGTCCGGCGACCTGCTGACGCCGGGCGAGTACAACCGCCTCGCCCGCGTCCTCCGCGAGCAGCAGAAGCAGCCCGCCGACCTGCTCGGAACCGACGCCAGCGCGTTGCTCGACGGCTGCGCCCGGTTCTTTGGGCGGGAGCGACTCGACACCCTGCTCGGTCGCGGTTTCCTGCTCAGTCAAGCCGTGGAGCGATGGAATGCTCGAGCGATCTGGGTCATCAGTCGCGCGGATTCCCGCTACCCAGAGCGCTTGAAGGCGCGACTCAAGGAGGAGGCTCCCCCGCTGCTCTTTGGGTGCGGCGACCTCTCCCTGTTGGAGAAAGGCGGGCTGGCCGTCGTCGGCTCGCGGCACGTGGACGACGAGTTGCTCGCCTTTGCCGAAGCCGTGGGGCGACTGAGCGCCGAGGCTCACCGCCCTGTCGTGTCCGGCGGCGCCCGGGGAATCGACCGGGCGGCGATGTCCGGCGCGCTGCGGGCGGGAGGCGAGGTGGCGGGCGTCATGGCCGACAGCCTGGAACGCGCTGCCCTGGCTCGCGAGAACCGGGAGTCCTTGATGGAGGGACGACTGGTCCTCATCTCTCCCTACGACCCGGCGGCGGGATTCAACGTCGGGCACGCCATGCAACGGAACAAGGTGATCTACGCCCTCGCGGATGCAGCCCTGGTGGTGACGTCGGACCTCGAGAAGGGCGGAACCTGGGCCGGCGCCATTGAACAACTCGACCGGCTTCGCCTGGTCCCCGTCTTTGTGCGCTACGGACCCAACGCCGGACGAGGCAATGCCGCGCTCCTGCAGCGGGGAGGAAGGCCCTGGCCGAATCCGCGAGACGCCAGTGAATTCGGTTCCGTCCTGGTCACCGCGGCGGAACCCGTCGCCTCCGGGCCGAGGCAGGAGACCCTGCCGTTGGCGCTCCGGGAAGTGGCGCCAGCCGGTGAACCGCCTCGAGCCACCGGCAGCCGTCGCGGCGCCCCCACGCCTCCGTCGTCCCAGGTGAGATAGCTCCTGACGACCAGCAGGTCCGAATGACGGCAGCAAACAAGCCGCCTTCGCCACTCACGCGGGAGCCTGGATTTCAGATACGGGCTCCGCTCACGCGATCGGTGACAAGAGTGCGTGCGGTCCGGGGACCACACCCGCCCCGGGTGTGGCGGAAGGCCGGGAAACCTCGCCTGAGCTTGCGCTGCTAGAGCTTGAGCAGTGCCTTGAAACCCGCCTGCTCAAAGTGCTGGTCGCCCGTGAGCGCTTCCTCCAACCCTGTCTCCCCCATGGCCACGAACGAGGTGCAGTCGGTCAACGACCGTGGTTTAGCGCGTAGTCCTTCGGCCAGTGGGGCCGAGGCCGCACGGTCCGGGACACGGCCCGAAGGAACGGGTCATCCTCGGCCGCCAACTCGCGGGGCACGACCTCCACCGCGGCGCCCTCGGCTCGTGTCAGGGGCGGCCGCCGACCGTCCCCCCAAGAGCGACCAGGCGCCAAGTGGGGACGATTCTACTTGTTGAACCCCTTGTGGTTCATGAACTCCCAGATGCGCCCCATCCAGGTGTAGCTGCCGGTTCCGGGGGCGGCCTTGTTCTGAAAGCAGTGCTCGCGTGTGGCCAACGTGTGAAGATCGGACTGGATGCCCATGCGGCGGAGCTGTTCCCAGCACTTCACCGAGTTCATCGCCGCCCAGCCGTCCGCGTCGCCGTGGATGAACAGGATCGGGCACGTCGCGAGGTCGAACGAGAACTCGGGGACGAGCCGCGCGTCGTCCTCGTTGCCGCCCTGGGCGTTCGGTTTGTCCGCGCCGTCCGTGAGCGCGTACGCGGGATAGATCGCGACCGCCCACTGCACGCTGCAGGAGAGCTCGTCGAGATCGTCGATCGGCCAATAGGAACGGCGTTTCGAGCTGGTCGCGCCCATGAGCGTCAGGTGCCCGCCGGCCGAGGAGCCCATGATGCCGATGCGGTCGGGATCAAGCCCCTTGGCCGCGGCCCGGCCGCGGACCATCCGCACGGCGCGCTGCAGGTCCTGCCATGCGGTCGTGTGCTTGGCCAGTCCGCCCAGCGGACGCGGCGTGCGGTATTTCAGCGTCACGACCGTCATGCCCTTCTCGTTCAGGTAACGCCGTGTCGGCGCGACTTCGAAGCCGTCCGGGCTGTTGCCGCTGTAGCCGCCGCCGGAGTAGATGATCTGGATCGCCTTGGTCTTGCGTTCCTTCGGCATGTGCCACTCGAGATAAGGCAGGCACTGATTCGTCTGCGCGTCCGGCATCCGGCCTTCCGGCCAGAGCGGCTCCTGGAGGGTTTCGCCGCGCGCGTCATCGTTCGGATAGCGGGCCATCAGATCCTCTTCCGCGCCGAGACGCCCGTCGAAATTCATCTGGCGGAGGTACTCGGCGATGCGGTCGAACCAATGGTCGTAGGCGGTGCCGTCCTCGCCCTGGTTCGCGTTGCCCATGAAGCCGTGGGGACGATCCGCGAAGAGGTGGAGCTCAGCTGGAATCTTCATCCGGCGGAGCTGGCGGTAGATCTGCGTGGAACCGTTCGGCGAATAGGCGTCCGTCCCGCCGTGGAAGAGCGCCATGGAACACGTCTTCGCGTCGAACTGGAACACGTCCGAGAGCCGAACGTCGATCGCGTCGCCCTCGCGCGTATTGGGGCCGGTGAGTCCGTCCGTGAGCGCATAGGCGGTGTAGATCGGCACCGCCCAGTTGACGTGGCACGGAAGCCTGTCGAGGGTGTCGACCGGCTCGTACGCCGGCGTGAGCGCGCTCGTCGCGAGCAGGACCGTCAGGTGCGAGCCCGCGGAAAACCCGAACGCGCCGATCTTCTCCAGGTCGAAGCCGCGCTTCTGCGCCTCGCTCCGGACGAGGCGGACGGCGCGCTGTCCGTCCTGCCATGCGCTCCGGTAGATCGGCAACCCTTGCGGACGCGGCGTGCGGTAGGTGAGGCTCACGCAGACAAATCCGAGTTCGGTGAACTTCTTCGCCACCCAGTCAATCCACACCCCGTCGCAGCAACTCTGATATCCGCCACCGGAAATGAGCAGCATGCAGGCGCCGTTCTTTGCCGCCGGCGCCTCGTACCAGTCGAGATGCGGCATCACGTGTTCCGCCGCCTTGAATCCCGGAGCCTTCACCTCCTCGGTGGTCGCCGCGATCTGTGGGGGCTGGAAATCCGGAATCTTCCCCTCCGGCCAGAGCGCGGCCCTTTCCCCGGCGGACGCCAGAACGGTTACCCCTAACCCAAAACAGAGAATCAGCGCTGTTCTCATCGCATCGTTTCCTTCCCTCGCCTCTGAGCGCCACGGCGTTTCGATCCTTGGTCGCTCGGCGTGGTCACGAGCACAGGCTATGGCGCGAGGCAGGAATTGCACGCGCAATGTCTCAGGACGACCGGCGACCCGGCGTGAGGCCGGGGTTGGTCAGGTTGACCTGCGTGACCAGACAAAGTGACAGGTTCGTTATTCCCCACAACGCTCAACGGCCGAACCGCCCGTGGGGCCGCTGCGCGGCAATTCCGCTTGCCGGAGGTTGGTGACGCACCATATTCCATCCAATTAGTATGCGAATCACAATCGACGTTGATGCAAACGAGCTGAGGCAGATTCAGAGAATCACCGGGGAAAAGAAGAAGTCGCCGGCGATCGCCCAGGCGTTGTCCGCGTTCCTCCGCCAGCAGCAGCGACAGGCGTTCATCGCCCGCGTGTTGACGGGGGGAACGGACTACGCGTTGACCAACGAGCAGTTGGAAGCGCAGGACGTGTATGAAGCTCGTTGACACGTCCGCGTGGGTCGAGTTCCTGCGGCGGAAGGGCGAGGTGAAGGTCAAGGAGGCGGTGGCGCGGTTGCTCGAAATGGAGCTGGCGGCCTACACCTGTCCGGTTCGCTTCGAGCTGCTCAGCGGGGTGAAACCCGGGGAGGAGGCCGACCTCCAGCAGCTCTTCAAATTCAGCCGTCACGTTCCGTTCGCGCCTGAGGACTGGGCGGAAGCGGCGGCCCTCGAACGCGAGTCCCGGGCCGGCGGCCTGACCATCCCACGCAACGACCTGTTCGTCGCCACCGTCGCCCTTCGCGTCGAGGTGCCGGTCGTTTGTCGCGACGCCCATTTCGAGGCGATGCGCAAGATCCTGGGGACCCGACTGCAGGTCGAGCAGGTCTGAGGGGCATCGCGGCCACCGCGCCACCGAGGGACTGGATTTGGAAATCAGGAAGGCAGGAACGGACCCGGCAGCCCCCGCCCCCTTCCTGAGTTCCTGAGTTCCCAACTGGCCAGCCGGCCCTGCCCTTGGCGTCCTCGGCGCCTTGGCGGTCCCGCATGGCCCCCGACCTGGCTGATCGTCCATAGACCCCCGGCCGGTTTCGGCATGGACTATCCGTCATGCCGAAACGCGATCCGCTCCTCGTCGCGCTGGGGGCCAGCGTCCGCCGCCACCGCGAGGCCGCCGCCCTCACCCAGGAGAAACTCGCCGAGAAGGCGGGCCTCGACCCCACCTACATCAGCGGCATCGAACGCGGCCTCCGCAATCCCGGCATCCGCAACGTCGCCAGGCTCGCCCACGCCCTCCGCCTCACCACCGCCGGGCTCTGCGAAGGGATCGACGCGTGAAGCCCACGACCAAGACACGCGGAGCGAAAGGCAGCACCGAATCCGGGATGTCCGCTCCCCCGGACCGGAAGGCGCACCGGAAGGTGCCGGGGAAGCGGCGAGCCGGCGAACCGGCCGCGCCGCAGGCTGTCGCCGAACTGCGCGAGGACCCGACGCCCTTCGGCGGCCGACCGGATGAACCGGGTGGACAGGATGGTCCGGCCAGCTCGCATCTTGCCAATCCGGTCGATGCTGACCGTCAGCTCCGGTTCATCGACCTGTTCTGTGGCATAGGCGGGTTCCGGATCGCGTTCGAACGCGCCGGCTGCCGGTGCGTCTTCTCCAGCGACTGGGACAAGCACTCCCAGCTCACCTACGCTGCCAACTTCGGCGAAACCCCGCACGGCGACAGTCACGAAGAAGCTGAGCCTCGGCCGCAAGCACGGCTTCGAGGACGTGAAGCAGGGCAACCTGTTCTTCGACCTCGCGGCCATCATCAGCTTCCACCAACCGCCGGCCTTCGTACTGGAAAACGTGAAGCACCTCCAGCGGCACGACCAGGGGCGAACCTTCGAGATCATCCACCGCACGCTCACCGAGGAACTCGGCTACACCGTCTACCACCGGGTCATTGACGCCCAGAGCGTGGTGCCGCAACACCGCGAACGCATCTTCCTCGTCGGCTTCAAACCCTGGCGCGACTTCGAATTCCCGGACTTCCCCAAGCACGGGCCGAAACTCAGAACCGCCTTCGACTCCGATCGCGGCGAAATACACCTGCGGCGACCACCCTCGGCAGGAACTCCATCGCCGGGAGGAAGGCGAGGCTTCATTCAAGCGAGCTCTGGAATGCCGAGAGATGAGAGGTAATTGAAAGTGGAATCGTAGTAGGCAGGGGAACGGGTTGGATCACTTGGATCACCTTCCGGAACGAAAACCACCATACCTTGGCGGGCGCGGGTGAGTAGAACGCGGTAGGCGTTGCGAAGGTAGATTCGGTTGTCCGTATTGTTGATGTTGCACCAACGGTCGCCGCGGAAATCGTGGTAGCTCCAACAAGAACCGTTGAAGCGAAGGTCGCCATCCCAAGTCACGCAAGTCCAGTCGAGTTCCAATCCCTGCACCTGGAACTCGGTCGCTGCATCCTCAAGGTAGAAACTCGACCGCGTATCCTCCTTCTCGTTCAAAAACCAGTATACCGGGTCTACATCCACTCGAACATCAATGGCGTGTGGCCGGAGCCGTTGTGCCTTGGACGAGGCCACAAGTCCGTAGCGCTCGCTACCTCTGGCGCGGGAGCGAACCCAGCGTTTTGCCAGATTCAGGTTACGGGTGAGGACGATGGGGTATCGGTCTCCGAGTTCCGCAAAAGCCGCCTGCGCCCGCCCGTGCTCGCAGTCCAGCAAGGCCTTGACGAACGCGGAGACGTTCTCCGCCCGGAAGGACCGCATCGAAACCGCCAAATGCAGGCAGTCGTCGAAATGGGCATTACTCCATTGGCTGACCGATTTCAAAGCCCCGCCTGCCGCGTACTCGCTGTCATGGAGCCGTCGCGAGATGTAGGCGTGCCAGTGGGGGAACAGAGTGTTGACGGCGGAAAGCCATGCGTCGATGCCCGCCTCACCAGTGTTAATTTCCTGGCCTCCGCCAACCAGACAAATGATCGCCGCCCAATCCGGATGACGGTCCATGCAGGAGATCAGGAACTCCGGCTCTGAGTGCGAGAAATCGGCATTCCCTTTCTTCCTCCGCATGAAATTCGCAGTCTGTTTCAGATTCCACGCGCGCTGCGCCTCATCGAAAATGACCATGTGCTCTGCGGGTGGAGCGGAGTCAATAAGGGCTTCATCGCGGAAATGGTGGACGTTTTGGATGAAAGCCTTGACGCTTTCGCCAACCTTGCCCTTGCGAACGCGTTCGCCTGCTTGCTGCCGTCGGGCAACTTCGTCTCGCGTGAGCGCTTCACGGAGAACTGCCACCAGCGGACCGTTCCCAGAGAGAAAAACGGCGTGCGTTGATTCGGTGAGTTCTCGCCGCCGGGTTGCCAGGTTCAGGCCAACCAACGTCTTGCCAGCTCCAGGTATGAAGTGGACCCCAAGTGTTGGACCACGGAAGCGGGATTTTACGTTAGGTGTTCG
>CAZHUS010000140.1:0-17735 GCA_964535555.1 uncultured Verrucomicrobiota bacterium | reverse complement strand
GTGCGTCCGCTTTAGCGGCGCTTTTTGGTTCATGGTCACGGAGCAGGTCCGCAAGCAACGGGACGCTCTCCAAAACCTGGCTCCGGCTGACCGGGCTCAGCCCGCTTCGGGTCGCGCTGGCCGTTGTCTGCGGAGCCGGCGGCGCGAGTTGGCTGCCCGTTCAGGCTGCCGAGCCGTGGAGCTTCGAGCAGACCATCCGATTCGCGTCCACCAACAGCCCGGACGCGCGGATTGCCGAGCAACGGATTGCCGCGGCGCGCGCCGGGTTGGACCAGGCGAACGCGGCGTTCTGGCCCAAGCTGCAGCTGCAATCGAGCTACGGCTGGACGGACAATCCCATGATGGCGTTCGGTTCGATCCTGAACCAGCGTTCGTTCAGCCCGACGCTGGACTTCAACAGCGTCCCGGCGACCGACAACCTGAACCTCCGGGGCGTTGTCACCGCTCCCCTCTACACCGGCGGCCAGATCCGCGCCGGACGATCCGCGGCCCGGGCTCAATCCGAGGCGGCCCGGCTTGAAGCGGACGCTGTTCGTAACACCATCACGTTCGAAGCCGCCCGGACTTTCCACACCATCCTGAAGGCACGCGAATTCATCCGCGCCTCCCAGGCGGCGGTGAGTGCTTTCGAACAGAACACCGCCCTGGCTCGCAAGCGCCATGCGGCTGGCACGCTGCTCAAGGCGGATCTCCTGGACGTGGAGGTGCGTCTGGCCCAGGCCCGCGAAGACCTCGTCCGCGCCCGCAGTGCCCAGGCCCTGGCCGAACGCGCGCTGCGGAACCTCCTCGGCATCGAAGGCGGGGAGGTTACCGTCGCCGATACGGCCCCCGAGATCTCCACGCCGGCCGTCGACCAGGCTGGCGTCACCCGGCCGGAACTGCTGGCGATGGGACAACGCGAGCGCGCCGCCGACGCGGCGGTTCGGGGAGCGCGCGGCGGCTATCTGCCCCGACTGAGTGCGTTCGGGAGCCTGGATTACGACAAGGGCTGGGAAACCGGCGGTGACGGGACAAGCTACGCCGCAGGAGCCATGCTGCAGTGGGATGTCTGGGACGGGAAGCTCACCCGCGCCAAAGTGAGCGAGGCCCGGGCGAATTTCGAGGCGGCGCAGGAACAGACCCGCAAGCTCCGCCTGGCCATCGACCTGGAGATTGAACAAGCCCGCCTCAACCTTGGGGAAGCGGACGAACGCCTCGCCGTCACGGAATTCGCCATCAACCAGGCGCTGGAAAGCGTCGAGCTCACCCGCGCGCGCTTCGAGCAGGGGCTGGCGCTGGCAACCCAACTGATCGATGCGGAGAGCGCGCTGACCAGCGCTCGCGTTCGCCGGGCGGAGGCTCACGCCGATCGACGGGTGGCCGTCGCCGCACTTCGCCGCGCCTTGGGCCTGCCCCAACTCGAAGGGGATGCCGCCGGTCTTCCTTGATTGCCCTGAGATGAACCTGCCTTCCGCGAGCCTCGTCCTGTTGACCTCCCTGTTTCCATGATCAACCTCCTGAAACCCAGCTCCGCCAGCCTGCCCGCGACGATTCTAGCTTCCGTGGCGTTGCTGACTGCCGGCTGCCATCGCGCGGAGCAGGCGAAACCAGCGCCCGGCCCCGGGCTCCCCACGGCCAGCGTGAAGACGGCGACCGCGGGCGCTCAAAGCCAGATCACCACGGCCGAGATTACCGGGACCGTACGCGCCAGGCTTCGGGCCACGCTCGAAGCCAAGGTCAGCGGCCGGATCAGCCAGCTCGCCGTGACTCTCGGTCAGGCGGTCAAGGCTGGTGACCTGGTGGCTCAGCTCGAGGTGCAGGAAGTCCAGGCCCGGTTGGACCAGGCCGCTGCCCTCCGGCAACAGGCTCAGCGGGAATTGCAGCGCTTCACCGCCCTGCTCAAGCAGGAAGCGGTGACCCAGGCCGAATTCGACGCCGTCGAGGCCCGGGCCCGCGTTGCCGACGCCTCCGTGGCCGAGGCGGAAGCGATGCTGGGCTATGCCCGGGTGGTGGCTCCCTTTGCCGGTGTCATCACCCGAAAGCTGGCGGACGTGGGCGACCTCGCCAGCCCGGGACGGCCGATTGTCGAAATGGAGGATCCCAGCGCGTTCCGCCTGGAAGCGGACGTGCCGGAGGCGTTGGCGAATCGCGTTCAGCGGGAAGCGCGTCTCAAGGTGACCATCCCGAGCGTGGGGCGCCCCCTCGAGGGCGTCGTGGCGGAACTGGCTCCGGTGGCTGACGCCGTGAGTCGCACGTTCCAGGTCAAACTGGATTTGCCGGCGGATCCAGCCCTGCGCACGGGGCAATTCGGCCGGGTGGCGATCCCGATCGAACAAGGCGAGGCGCTTCGGGTTCCGTGGTCCGCCGTGGTGCGGCGCGGGCAATTGGAACTCGTGTTCGTCGCCACGAACGGCACGGCGCAACTGCGGCTCGTCAAGACCGGCAAACGCGACGGCGACGCGGTGGAGGTCCTCTCCGGAGTGATGCCTGGGGAGTCGGTGGTGGTGGAAGGGGCCGCCGCCCTCGTCGATCAGCAACCGATTCAGACCCGTTAGCCTTTGCTCCGACCAACCGCCCCGCCCCGCAACGTCGGCATCTGGCCTTTACCGCCGCCCTTGAAACCCCTTCCTGCCCTGCCGTGAGTACCCATGCCCAACCGCCTCATGCCAGCCTCGGCCTTGCCGGGCGCATGGCGCGCGCTTTCATCGATTCCAAGCTCACCCCGCTGATCGTCGTGACGTCGATTCTGCTGGGGGCCTTCGCCGTGGTGATGCTCCCGCGGGAGGAGGAACCCCAGATCAAGGTCCCCATGATCGACGTGATGGTCAGCATGCCGGGCTCGGGGGCCAAGGAGATCGAGGAACGGGTCACGCGGCCCATGGAGAAGCTCCTCTGGGAGATTCCCGGCGTGGAGTACATCTACTCGACCTCCCGGGAAGGCGAGAGCCTGGTCATCGTGCGGTTCAAGGTGGGCGAAGATCCCGAACAGAGCCTGGTCAAGTTGAATGACAAGCTTCGCGCCAACTTCGATCGGATCCCGCACGGGGTCTCCTTCCCCCTCATCAAACCCAAGTCCATCGATGACGTTCCCATCCTGGCGCTGACGTTCCATAGCGCCCACCATGACCACATGACGCTTCGCCGCCTGGTTGCGCAGGTCGACGACGCCGTCAAGCAGGTGCCGCTCGTCGCGGAAACGGCCCTGATCGGTGGCGCACGCCGCCAGGTCCGCGTCCTCCTGGATCCGGTCCGGCTCGCGTCGCGGGGGTTGAGCGTGGCGGGCCTGGTGCCGATGCTGCAACAGGCCAACCGGCAGTTCAAAGCCGGGGCCCTTACCGCGAACAACCGCGAGATCAGCGTGGAAACGGGAGGCTTCCTCACGAACGCCGAGGAGGTCGGGAACGTCGTCGTCGGCGTCTTCGGCGGGCGACCGGTTTACCTGCGGGATGTCGCCGACATCGTGGACGGGCCCGAAGAGGCCACGCAGTACGTTTTCTTCGGCCACGGCCAGGCCACGTCCGACCAGGCGGGGGAAGCACCGGCGGTGACCTTGAGCGTCGCCAAGCGACCGGGGGCCAATGCCATTTCCGTCGCCCAGGAGGTGTTGCGCAAGGTCGAGACCCTCCGCGGCCGCGAACTGCCGTCCGACGTGCAGATGACGGTCACGCGGCACTACGGCGAAACCGCGGCGGAAAAGTCCAACGAACTGCTCCTGCACATGGGGATCGCGGTGGTAAGCGTCTCGATCCTCATCTGGCTCACCCTCGGCTGGCGGGAGTCGTGCATTGTCGGGCTTGCCATCCCTGCCACCCTGGCCCTGACGCTGCTGGTGTTCTACCTGTACGGCTTCACGCTGAACCGCATCACGCTCTTCGCGCTGATCTTCAGCATCGGAATTCTGGTCGACGACGCCATCGTGGTGGTCGAGAACATCGTCCGCCATTTCCATCTGCCGCACAACCGGGGCCGGGACTGGTCTTCGATTGCCGTCGAGGCCGTGAGCGAAGTCGGCAATCCAACGATCCTCGCCACCTTCGCGGTGATCGCCGCCGTGCTGCCGATGGCGTTTGTCGGCGGGCTCATGGGACCCTACATGCGGCCGATTCCAATCGGGTCGAGCGCGGCCATGATGTGGTCGCTGCTGATCGCCTTCATCGTGACGCCGTGGGCGAGTGTTCGCATTCTCGGGTGGGGCAAGCGCTACAAGAAGCACCTGGCGGCGCCACCGGCCGGCGAGTCGCGTCCGGTTCCCGCGAACGCCGCCGAAGCCGGACCGGCGCATCCCCCGCACACCACCGGGGAAGAGGACGCGTTCACGCGTCTCTACCGACACGTCATGGGGCCCCTGCTCGCTCACCCCGCATGGCGTTGGGGATTTCTGGCCGTGATCACCGCGCTCCTGCTCGGATCCATGGCGCTCGTGGGGATCAGATGGGTCCAAGTCAAGATGCTGCCCTTCGATAACAAGAGCGAGTTTCAGGTGATCCTGAACATGCCCGAGGGAAGCGCACTCGAACAGACGGCCCAGGCAGCCCGGGAGATCGCCGCGGCCATCCGTGCCGAACCGGAGGTCACCGACTACCAGATCTACGTCGGGACCGCGGCTCCCTTCAATTTCAACGGCCTCGTCCGTCACTACTTCATGCGGCGTGGCGCGAACGTCGCGGACATCCAGATCAACCTGGTCTCCAAGCACGAGCGCAAGGCCCAGAGCCATGAAATCGCCAAACGCGTCCGGCCGGCGGTGGCCGCCATCGCGGCAAGACACAACGCGCGGGCGGCGGTTGCCGAAGTGCCGCCAGGACCGCCGGTGCTGCAGACCTTGGTCGCCGAGGTCTACGGTCCCACCGAGGCCGATCGGATCAACCTGGCCCGCGAGATCATCCACGTCTTCAACAACACCCCCGGCGTCGTGGACGTCGACTGGTACATCGAGGCGGACCAGCCCAAGACCCGGTTCGTCATCGACAAGGAAAAGGCGGCGCTCAACGGCATCAGCGCCGAGACCATCGCCCAGACCCTGCGCATTGCGGTTGGCGGCCTGCCCGTCGATCTCATCCACCTGCCGCACGAGAAGGAGGACGTCGATCTGGTCCTCGAGGTTCCGCGCTCCCTCCGGAGTACTCCCGAAGACCTGCTCGGCTTGCGGGTTCGTTCCGGCGACGCGAACGCCTTGCCCGAACCCGGCGCCCGGGACGCGGTGCCGCTGGTCGCGCTGCACGAACTGGTCACCATCGACCGCGGCACGATCGACAAGAGCATCTACCACAAGAACCTCATGCCGGTCACCTACGTCATCGGCGACGTGGCCGGGGTGGTCGAGAGCCCGGTCTACGCGATCTTCCAGATGAACGAGGCCTTGCGGAAACTTGACCTCACCCGGTTCGGCGGCGGGAGCGCGGAACTCAAGATTCTCAACGCCACGCAGCCGTTCACGGATCACCAGCCCGCCATGAAATGGGATGGGGAGTGGCATATCACCATCGAAGTGTTCCGCGACCTCGGCCTGGCCTTCGGCGCGGTGTTGATTCTGATCTACGTGCTGATGGTGGGCTGGTTCCGGTCGTTCCTCACCCCGCTGATCGTCATGGTGGCGATCCCCTTCTCGCTGGTGGGTATCCTGCCGGCGCATGGGGCGCTGAACGCCTTCTTCACGGCCACCTCGATGATTGGGTTCATGGCCGGCGCCGGCATCGTGGTGCGCAACTCCATCATCCTGGTGGACTTCATCGAACAGCGCCTGCGCGAAGGCATGTCCATGGCCGACGCCGTGGTGGATGCGGGCGCGGTGCGATTCCGGCCGATGCTCCTGACGGCGATGGCCGTGGTGGTCGGAGCCGGTGTCATCCTCTTCGACCCGATCTTTCAAGGACTCGCCATTTCCCTCATGGCGGGTGAAGTGGCTTCGCTGCTGATCAGCCGGATGGCGGTGCCGGTCTTGTACTACATGGCTTACGCGCGGCGCCAACCGGCGGCCTAAGCGGCGGGCGACGCACTGGCCGCCCTACCGGGTGGCGGTTCGGGGGTAGCCACCGGTTCCTCCTGGACCTGCTCCGTGGCCATGAACCAAAAAGCGCCGCTAAAGCGGACGCACTCCAAACGCTTCGCGTCGCTCCAAGGCACGTCCGGGGCCGCGAAGCGCCTGGGGACCATGAACCGTTGAGGAGCGCGGGCTTTGGCCCGCAGGGACGTCCCCTGGCCGGCGTGGCTTCCTGCGGACTGAAGTCCGCGCTCCGGGGGACCCGGCCCACCACGGGCGGGTCACGGGTTCGGAGCGCCGGGCGTGGGTTCCATCACCGCCCAGACGTCGGCATCGGCCGCGGTCCGGCCATACGACTCGTCGGTCGGCTGCGGCGGAAATGCCACTCGATCCAGGACGGCGTTGAAGCGGGCGTCCGTATCGGTGAGGAGGAGTTCTTCGCCACCGGAAGCCAGCTTGAAGCTGGCGTGCAATCCTTCCGCAGCCCGCCCGTCCTCGTCCGCCCAAATGATCAGGTATCCGTCCGCAGGAACCGTGGTGCCGTCGGGAAAGGCCCATTTCCGAGGATTGTTCGGCTCGTCCGTGAGGTAACGCCCGGTCAGGTCAACGTCCGCATCCGTGAGGTTGTGCAGTTCGATCCAATCGTCGTACTCGCCCTGCGGATCTGCGACCGCCGCCACGTTGGCGGCCATCAATTCGTTGATCACCACGGGCGTGCTGGGCGCACTGACGACGGCCACCCGGTACCACTCGATGTCCTCCTCGGCGCGGGCCGGGAAATACGTCGCCGTCTTGACGGCGTTGGCCGATCGGGCCTCGACGTAATACCGCACCTTGGTACCGGCGGGATACGCCGGGAGTTCCGCACCAAAAACCCCGTCCGCGGCCCCTCCGTCGGCGTGCGCCCCGTCATCGAGCATGCGGACCGCGGCAAAGCGGCCGTAGGATTTCACCCGGTGGTACAGCCACACCGAGTCGATCCCGTCCTCGTCGCGGGCGAGGACCTCCGCCTGCACGACTCCGGTTTGCGCCCCGGTGGGCGCCGGGTCGGGGGCGATGACCGCCGCGACACGGGGGCCCCGCGGACGCAACTCGGTGTGGTTCGTCAGGAACTTGTGGCGGTTCGTGATGAAGGTCTTCAGCGTTCTGAGGTCGTTCGAGTAGGCGGCCATGAAAAAGCCCTTCTTGGTGTCCGCCTCGATGGCCGCGGAGGACAGCCCGGAGAAATGCCCGATCATGGCGGTCATGGCTGCCGGGTTGAAGGACTCGTCGAGCACGGTCCTCATATGTGCGAGGTAGCGTTGTCGCAACGCCGGGACCGCCAGGAGCCGACTGATCACGGGCCGACTGGTGCCGGTCGCCCCCTGGACGGGCGAGATCGAGGAATCCTGGGCCACGAAAGCCTCGTTGCCGTCATGCTCCACGGGGTGGATGCGACCCGATTCCGGCTCGTAGTAAAAGCCGTAGTCGGCGCCCTTGTTCCAGTAGCTGTCGTCGTCGGCGAAGATGTTCTCCAATGCGAGGAACCAAAGCCATCGATCAACCGCCAGCACCTCTTCCACCCGCTCGGGGAACTCGGCGGCCGGGGCGTTGTTGAGCACATCGCAAGCGTGGACCAGGCGTTCCCAGGCGTGGGTGGAGTTGTCGGTCATCAGGGTGTAGGACTGCTTGTAGCGCGTGACGTTCGTCCCCAACCAGCCGAGCGCCGAACTGTTCCCACCACCTCCGCCGGGTCCCCCCCCACCGGCCGCCATGTTCGGAGCCCGCCACCGGTCGCCGTCGTTGCTGGGAAACCAGCGCCGGACCAGATCGCTGTTCTCCTGCTCTGCCAACGAGTACACCCCCCAGTACACCTCGTTGATGTATAACCGCGCCATGCTCCCCTTCGGACTCACCGCGTACCGCTCCATGATGCTGAAGTAAAGCGGCTCGCGCATGATCGTCTCGTCCATGTACGCGTTGTTCAAGTTGACGGTCCGAAAGCCCATGAGCCGGCCCTCGGCGTCGGTGAAGTCGAATTCCAGGTTCACCGACTTCTTCGCGGGCGCGCCTCCCTGGAAGCCGGTGTACGACGTGTTCCCTTTGTACCGGGCGCCCACCGGGTAGTTCGTCACGCCGTTGTCCATGGAAAGACTGCCGAGCGTGTTCGAACCGTTCTCACGGCCCCGCGCCAGCAGCGTCGCCCAGTTCGCCTGGTCGAACTTCAGGTACAATGTTCGCAACAGGTTCGTGTCGTAAAGGCCCCGCGTCCGGTTGGCCCGGAAGAACCGCGGCCCCTCTCCCGTTGCCGGGACCAGCCTCACCGGGGGATTGGATCGGGCGGAGAGAAGTGTCCCGAACCCGTCGAGCCGCACCCAATCCACCAGGTTCGAAGACGATTCCAAGTACCAGTCGTCGTCGCGGGAGCCCTCGACGTGTGCCGCCAACCCCGCTTCGCCCGAAAGCAACCGGATCTCGCTTCCTTGTCCGGACGTTGCGGCCGCGACCCCGAGCAGGCCGGCCACGAGGACTCGTTTCATAGCCACTTGGACCAGGCTACTTGGAAGCCGTCGACCGCAACGGAGCCGCCTTCACTTCGGCATGCTTCAGCAAGTACGCCCGGCGTTGATCGGCGAAGGCCTTCAGGCTGGGCTTGCCCCGGCCTCGCCACGGCCCGACGTTTTCGGTGCCCCCGGTTGGAGTGCCGCCCTCGGCGGCCGTTCCCTCGAGGCTGCTCAGGAAGGCCTCCGTCGTGTCGAGCTTGCGGGTGTCGGCCTTGACGTCCTCGGCAATCAGCGTGTGATACGTCTGCGCGAGCGGGCCGAGTCGTTCCCAGTCCAGCCACCGGGTGGCGATGTCGCGCACGTAACCCAGGTAGCGCTCGCGGTACTCCGGGACCGCCAAGAGCCGCGAACGGAGCGGCTTGGAAGGATCGTTCAATCCCACGAGCGGATCCAATTCCACCCCGCCCCCGCCGCCGGGTCCGCCCCCGCCCGGACCGCGGAACCCGGGACCGCCCGCCATTCCACCACCCCGCCCCCGCCGGCCCATGGGACCTTGGCCGCCGAAACCCGGGCCGCCTCCCCCGGACATCGCCTCATTCACGTCGTGCGGGACGATGTGGAACTTGCCGCTCTTGTCCAGGTAGATGTTGTAGTCGCTCGATCGCACCCAGTAGCCGTCGTTGTTCACCAGGACCAACTCGACGGCGAGGAACCGCAAGGCGCCGTCCACGTCCAGGATCGGTTCGATCGCCGAGGGCAGCTGGCTGAGCTCGGTCTCGTTCAAGGTCCGGCACAGCTTCACGAATTCCGCCCAAACCTCCGGCGTGTTCTTGGACTTGAGATCGTAGAGCTCGCGGTACTCGTCAGGATCCTCGCCCCGGTACTCCAGTCCGGCCCGCGTCTGCGGACTCCCGGGCACTTTCCACCTCGCCCCCAAGGTGGTGCCGTACCAGTCCCGGGCGAAGTCCTTGTTGAACTGTTGCACGCTGATGTAGATGCCCCAGCACTCCCCGTTGATCACCACGCGCACGAAATTTGCCTTCGCGGCCGGAATGTAGTCGCGCGCAATCTCGAGGTAGAGCATGGCGCGCAGAAACGACGGGTCTTCGTGCGAGTTCAGCAGGTTGAACGTCCGGTAGCCACCGAGGTTCTGGTCCTTGTGCACGTGGTCGAACGAGAGGTTGAGCGGCCGTTTGCGACCCGCGCCGGCGAACATGAAGGAGGTGGCCCCCCGGAAATGCACGCCCACGTCGGCGTAGCTCTTGCCATCCACCGTGACCCGGGCCGGCACTTCCACATCCGTGTTGTTGAAATCCGCGAGCTCCTGTTCCCAGTCCGAGTTCTCGAATTCGAGGAAGAAGGTGCGCAGAACGGCGGGGTCATACACGGGCGCATCCGGATGGGAAGTCACCTCCGCGGGAGTGAGCTTTCGCCCGGGCTGCGGTGCCTCCTGGGCGCCTCCGCCGGGACCAAACCGGCCGCGCGGTCCTCCGCGGCCTCCCGGCCCGCCGAATTGCCCCCCTCCGGCAGCATCGCTCTTGAGCCACTCCCGGGCGGCCTGTCGCTCGGCGATTTCCAGCCAGCCATTGCTGTTCTTGTCGAACTTCTTGGCGACTTTCCGCTCCTGGTTCATGGGTCCACCCGGGCCGCCACCACCCGGCCCAAATCCTGGCGGACCCCCGAAGCCGAACCCTGGTGGCGGACCATCGAAACCGCCCGGCCCGAACGGTGGGGGGCCGCCGAAGCCGGGCCCCGGATCGCCCGGCGCCTCGGGGCCTCCGGGAGGCTGATTCGGCTGTGGCGCGGCCTGGGAGTCGTTGTCCGCCGGCGCCGCCGCCAGAGGCGATGACGTCGCTCCCAGCACCCACAGCGCCGTTGCGAACAGTCCCAGCTTGGTAAATCGATTGGTGCTCATCCGTTGGCTGGCTGGACGTGCGGAGGGCCGGTCAGGTTTCGACATTGTTACGGCCAGGTGACCCCGGCCGGAGCGTGCCGGGTACGGGCAGGATCGGGACGACACCCGAGCCCGCACTTGCATTCGCGAGTGGCAGCCTTCATGCTGACCACGAAATGCAACCCTCCACGGGCTGAAGCCAGGGGGAGGGCCTTTGAACGCGATGAACAACAACCCCGAGTTCGAACTGGATCTCGACTTGCAGATGCTCCCGGCCTGGGCCCGCCAGCCGGTCGCCACCAACCGCTACGCCCAGTACGAGGGTGATTCCGAGGGACCCCGCGAGCGCCGGCATGGCGACCGCCCCTTCCGCCGGGATCGCCCACCCGGTGGTGAGCGCCGCGGCCCCGGGCGTCGCGACGAAGGGGGCCGCCGCGAGGGACGTCGGGAAGGGTTCCGCGGCCGTCCCGATGACCGGCGGGGCGAGCCACGGCGTGAGGAACCGCGGGAGCCGGAAGTTCCGTTGCCGGAAGTGCTGGTGAACCTGGTTCCGGAGCGCAAAGGCATCGAGTCCCTTGCCCGCCAGATCAAACTGACCGGCCGCGCGTACCCGCTGTTCCAGGTCGCCTCTCTCATTCTTCACAAGCCGGACCGGTTCGAGGTCGAGTTCATCACGAAGAAGGGAGCCGAGGGCAACGTCCTGCAGCCGTTGATCGTCTGCGCGCTGGACGACACGCTTTGGCTCTCGGAAGAGGAATTGGCGCAGCATGCCATTCGTCAACACTTCGACACGTTTTACCAGACCGAGAAGGTCGCCTCGGACCCTCCCAAAGGCACCTACACGCTGGTCGCCCAGTGCGGCCTCAGCGGCGTGCTCCTCGGCCCGCCGAACTACCACGATTACCAGAACAAGCTCCGCAAACTCCACGCCGAGCGCTTCTCGCGCATGCCTTTCGAGGCTTACAAGGCCAAGGTGAAGTTCGTGCGGGACGAGGCGGTCGTGAAGCAGTGGCTCGAGGAACAGAGCTTCAAGTCCGAGTACGTGGGCCTGAACCTGCCCGAGCCGATCCGGTTCGTCTCCCGGGAAGACGCCGAGAAGCACTTCCGCGAAGTGCACCTGCCCAACCTGGTGAAATCCGTCGACTCCTTTACGCTGTCCAGTCCCGAGAGCCAGCGTTTCATGGCGCGTGGCCTGCGCGCCCTTCTGCGGCAGACGCTCGACGAGCAACGGCGCTTCCCTTTGAAAGTGGCCACCGTCCTGAGCCAGCAGCTCGCGGGACACGGCCTGCACTTCTTCAAGGTGAACAAGACCGTGACGCACGTCTGTGTCGCCCGGCCGCACTACCTCGATCTCAAGACGACCGTGGTCTCCGACGGCGTGCGACGCATCGTCGAGTACATCGACTCGACGCCGAACTGCACGCGCCGCCGGTTGCTGGACGCCCTGGCACCCAGCCCGGCCCCAACCCCAGCACCTCCTGCGCCTGCCCCGGCCGCAGGCGAAGCCCCCGCGGTTGCTGCGGCGCCCGTTCCCACGCCCGAGCAAACCGCCATCATCTCGGATCTCCACTGGCTCATCCACCAGGGCCACGTGATCGAGTTCACGGACGGGCGCATGGAAACCGCCAAGGCCCCGAAGCCCAAGCCGCCGCCGCCGCCCCGACCGCCGGTGGCCGCAGCTCCTGCCCCTGCCCCCGCACCAGCGGCGGGCACGGATGCTCCCGCCGCTCCCGCGGTCGGGTCGGGTGCGTCGCCGGACGTGGCGGTTGCCGCGGTCACGGAGCCGCCCGTCATGCCGGCGCCTCAAGCCGAACCTGAACTTCCCGGGTCGCAGCCGCCCGAACCGGCGGCGGAGGAGGCAGGTCCTGCCATCCTGCAAGCCCCGGAGGAGCCTTCGTTGCCCGCGGAGAATGAAGAGACGGGCGGTTCGCTCGAGACTCCGCCAACCTCCGAACCCAGGCCCTGAGCCGGGGGTCAGGTGGGAGGCACGCCCGGGTCGGGGTGCGTCAGCTTGTAGAGATAGTCGAAGGTGAAGAGGCCGCTGTTGTGGCCGTCGGCCCAGACCGGCTGCAGCGCGTAACCTCCCACCGCTTCCAGGCGCCGCAGTTCGAAGGAACTCGCCGTGAGCGGTCGCTCGGGGCCCTTGTGCAAGTGCCCGAGGACGTCCCGTTCCCCCTGGCAGCCGGCACAGGGACAGGCCCGACGCAGGGCTGCCAGGCGGATGTAGCCTTCGGTCCCGTCATCCCACCGGACCGCGAGTTCATCCCCGATGTGTTGTATGTCAGCCGGGCGCATCGCCGCAGGGTAGCGGGACAAAAACCGGGCGTCCACGGTTCGACGCCATACAAAACTCGTGGGATCGGTGTCTCTCATTCGGAAACGACGCGTGAACGCCGCCAGCCAGTCAGGATGGGTCCAGTCCCTGTATGACCAGAGGGCCGCGGCCCTGCTGCTGTATGGGCGGGCCCTGGGCCTGAGCCACAGCGAGGCCGAGGACATCCTCCACGAGACCTTCGTGGCGTTGCTGGCGCTGCCGTCCGAACCCGCCCAGCCCGTTCCCTACCTGCTCCGCACCTTTCGCAACCGCGCCCACAACCACCGTCGTGGCTGGTGGCGTCGCCTGGCCCGGGAACTCGAGGCCGCCCGGTGGTTCGAGCCCTCCGCTCCGCACGACCCGCGCGAAGACCACCTGGAGCAGGCCCTGACTCAACTTCCCCCCGACCAACGGGAGGTCATTGTCCTGAAGGTCTGGCAACGCCTGACCTTTGCGGCCATCGGCGACATCCTGGGCCTTTCGCCCAACACCGTCGCCGGCCGGTACCGTTACGGTCTCGAGCGCCTCCGCCGATCCCTTGGAGCCACACCCCATGAACTCGATCAAGTCCGTGATCCGGCAGCTTCATTCCCTGAAGCCGCGCCCGCCTTCCCCCACGCTTAGGGCCCGCCTGTTCGGAGCGGCCACGAGCACCCCGGCACCCAACGAGGCCTGGCCGCGCGTTCTCCTGCCGCTGGGAGCCACCGCCTTCGCCAGCCTGGTCCTGAGCCTCGGCACGATGCGCGAGCTTCCCGGCTCGTTCCGCGCCCCGGGCGTGGACACCGCCCGCGTGATCGCGGGGACCGGGATGACCCTGGTGGCTTCGCTGCCGGCGTCCTGGCACAGCGTTCGGAATCCCGCGCCTTCGAGATTGGATTGGACAAACGGCGGCGCGTTCTTTTCAAGTATCGGTTCTTTGGCAAGGTCCAGCACCAACCAGTTGCGGTAAGGGGTCATGAGCAACGACAAGCAGAAATCCGGCAAAGCCCCGACGGGCACACCCGCCGGCGCCACCACTTCCAGGACACCCTCCCCCGCCAAGGCGATCCCCGTCCGAGTCACCGCCCCTCCGCCCGCGGATCGCACCCCGCTGTTCCGTCGGGTGGACTGGATCACGTTTGGCGTGACCACGTTTATCACGCTCGTGATTTACCTGGTGACGATCGCGCCCGACCTGACACTCGAGGACTGCGGTGAACTGGCGGTGGCGTCGTACTATCTCGGGGTTCCGCACGCGCCCGGCTATCCGATCTGGACGTTCTTTACCTGGCTGTTCACGGTGTTCCTGCCCTTCTCGAACGTCGCCTGGCGCGTGGCGGTGTCCTCCGCCGTGGCCGCCGCCTTCGCCTCGGGTATGCTGGGGCTGATCGTGTCCCGCGTGAGCAGCATGCTGATCGAGGGCATCGACTGGTTCAAAGGCCTCGAACGCCGCTGGGAGGACGCCTTGTGCCTGGTGAGCGGTTTCGTCGCCGCCATGATGATCGGCTTCAACGGCTTCATGTGGAGCCAGGCCGTCATTGTCGAGGTGTACACGCTCAGCGTCCTGTCGCTCATGGGCGTCCTGTTGTGCCTGCTGCACTGGACCTACCGGCCGCACCAGCGCTACTACCTCTACATCGCGGCCTTCCTCTTCGGGATCTGCTTCAACAACCACCAGACCCTGATCGTCGCCGCCATGGGCCTCCAGGTCGCCATCGCCATGGTCGACGAAAAACTCGGCCGCGACGCGCTGTTCGTGAACGTGGTGTTCTACTTCCTCGGACTGCTGGCCAGCGCGTTCGGCGCCTTGACCACGTTCGACCAGAACCGGCCGCTGTTCGTCATCTACAACCTCGTCGGCCTGGGGTCGCTGGCGGGCTTCGTCTGGTTGACCATGCGCACGCGGGGCTTCTTCAGCGAGTGGAAGGTCGTGTTGATCGCGCTGGGGGCGTGGATCGGAGGCGCCTCCTTCTACTTCCTGATGCCGCTGTACTCGATGACCAACCCGCCCATGAACTGGGCCTACCCGCGCACCTTCGATGGCTTCATCCATGCCTTCACCCGCGGCCAGTACGAGAAGACCAATCCCACCGATTTCATCACCGATCCGCTCCGGCTCTTTGACCAGTTGCTGATGTACGCTTACGGGGCCGCGGACGAATTCAACTTCGCGTTCCTCGCCCTCGCCCTGGTCCCCTTCCTGTTCTTCGGGATGATGAAGCCCCGCGAACGCGCGTGGATCGTCGGCAACACCGCCATCGCCCTGTGTCTGTCGGTGCTTCTGCTGATCCTGCTCAACCCGCAGATCGACCGGCAAAGCGCCGACCTCACGCGGGTCTTCTTCACGGCTTCGCACGTGACCATCGCCATGTTCATCGGATTGGCCCTGACGCTGATAGGGGCCTCGCTGATCATGCGGTACGAATTTGCCCGCACCTACGCGGTGTTCGGAGGCGCCGCCCTGGCCGGCCTCGCTCTCTACGCCTTGTCGAGCCGCTTGCAGGACATCTTCAGCGATCCCCACGGCGGGGTCACCGGGTTGGGAGCGATGCTCGCGGGCCTGGGACAGGTCTTGTTTCATCCCACCTTCACGGCCCCCGTCGGCGCCGTGCTCGCCCGACTCTTTGTGCTGATCCTGGTCCTGGCGTTTGTCACGCTGGTGGTGATTCAGCGCGACCGGGTCAAACCTCAGATCGTGGTGGCGATGCTGGGCTTGCTGCCGGTGTACTCGCTCACGTCGCACTGGGCCGAGAACGAGCAGCGGGGCCACCTGTTCGGGTTCTGGTTCGGACACGACATGTTCGAGCCGCCCTTCGAGATCTATCCGTCCATGACCAAGGACACGGTTCTCTTCGGCGGCACCGATCCCGGCCGGTTCAACCCCACCTACATGATCTTCGCGGAGAGCTTCACCAAACCGGAGCTCCGCCGCAACCCGACCTTCGACCGGCGGGATGTTTACATCATCACCCAGAACGCGCTGGCGGACGGCACGTACCTGAATTACATCCGCGCGCACTACAACCGCAGCGCCCAGATCGACCCGCCGTTCCTCCGGGACATGGTGGTGGCCGCCGAGAACCTGTTCCTCAACCAGGAGGCCGTTGCCAAGCGGCTCCAGGGCGAACCATTCAAGTCGAACCCGCTGTCGCGGTTCGTGGGAAGCTTCACCAATCTCGTCCGCCCCTTTGACGACTTCCTCCTGGATTGGGGCCGGCGCGTCGAGGACAGACGCCGCCGCGAAGGGGTATACCCGGCCGAGGAGATCCACACCCCCTCGGCGATGGACCTGAACTGGGCCTTCACCAACTACCTGGCTGACGTGCAGATGCGGTACTACCACGACAGCCAGTTCCCCCACGAGCCCAAGCAGGTCCGCGCCGGCGAGGTCATCAATATCGGCCCGGACAGCCGGGTCCAGGTCGCCGGACAAACCGCGGTGATGGCCATCAACGGCCTGCTCACCAGGGTGATTTTCGACCAAAACCCGGACCACGAGTTCTTCCTCGAGGAGAGCTTCCCGCTCGACTGGATGTACCCGTACCTCTCGCCCTTCGGGATCATCATGAAGATCAACCGGGAACACGTCCCGGAGATCACGGACGAGATGCTCCGCAAAGACCACGAGTTCTGGAGCCGCTATTCCGAGCGCCTGTGCGGCAACTGGATCACCTACGAAACCCCCGTCCAGGAGGTCTGCGACTTCGTCGAACGCGTGTACCGCCGCGGCGACCTCCGGGATTACCACGGCAACCGCAAGTTCGTCCGCGATAACGACGGCCAGAAATCCTTCTCGAAGCTCCGCAACTCGATCGCGGGCTTGTACTACTGGCGCTACATGGATTCCAAGATCCCGGCCGAACGCGACCGGCTCGCGCGCGAATGCGATTTCGCCTTCAAGCAGGCCTTTGCGTTCTGCCCGTACAGCCCCGAGACCGCCACCCGGTACATCCAGCTTCTCGCCGTCCTCAACCGCGTCGACGATGCCCTGCTGATCGCGCACACCCTGCGCCGCTTCGATCCCGACAGCGCCTTTGCGCGCGACATCGTCCGGCAAGTCGAAGGCTGGCGGAACGCCGCGGTTTCCCAAGCCACCGCCCAGGGCCAGCTGGGCCAGTTCGAGGAGCGCTACCGGACCAACCCCGACGATCTCAAGGCGGCATTCGAGCTCGTGTCCGCCTACGTTCAGACCCAGCGTACCAACGAGGCCTACCGGGTCCTGGACGCCTGGGTGGCCCGCAGCAACGTCGACGTGGGCTCGCTGCTCTCGGTGGCGAACGCCTACGTTTCCATCGGGCTCTACGCCCGCGCTGAACCCGCGCTGCAGCGACTGCTCAAGCTGGTGCCTGACAGCCCGGAGGTCTGGTATGACCTGGCCGGGGCTCAGGCCGCCCAGCAAAAACACCAGGAAGCGCTGCAGTCGCTCGGCGTCGCCCTCCAGCTCGGCCGGCGTCGCCTCCAGATCGATCCGAAGAGCTCGAACCTCGCCGAGGTCGCCGTGCTGGATCCGCGGTTCCAGTCTCTCCGCGACCTTCCGGAGTTCAAGCGCCTCCTCACCGCGCCTTGACCGGGCACGGGTCACCCATCCGCCCGTTGGGCGTGGGAAATCCCTGCAACGCGAATGCGCTCACCGCCCTGAGGTGCCGCGCCAAGACCCAACTCGCCAAGAAAGCCCGCGCGAAGGAGGACGCTTGGAGCTTCAACCGCAGCCCCTCACGGGGATCCTCATCGGACACCTCCGTGCCTTGGTGCCTCCGTGAGAAAGCACGTCCCTTCGGCATCGGAAGCCAGGAGCCTGAACCTCAGCCCCCCCCCCTGGTGCGATCGCGGCAGGGAACTGGGATCGGAGGTGAGGATACGGGTGGAGGGCTCTCACGGAGCCACGGAGTCACGGAGAGGACTGGAGCTTCAACCGCAGTCCCTCACGGGGATCCTCATCGGTCGTCTCCGTGCCTTGGTGCCTCCGTGAGAAAGCACGTCCCTTCCGCATCGGAAGCCAGGAGCCTGAACCTCCGCCCCCTTTTGGTGTGATCTCGGCAGGGATCTGGGACCGGTGGTGACGAGACGGGTGGAGGGTTCTCACGGAGCCACGGAGTCACGGAGAGG
>CAZHUS010000139.1:0-18084 GCA_964535555.1 uncultured Verrucomicrobiota bacterium | reverse complement strand
CGAGTTCCTCGGTCACGGGTATCCCCAGGCGAATTTTGAACGCGTCCAGGGAATTCAGGTATGTGGCCACGGAATTGACGTACGTGATACGGGCGTTGAGTTCGGCGTTGCGGCTGTCGTCCACCTGGCTTTGCCTCACCCGGTCCACAGCCCGCGCCTCGTTGAACTGGCGGGTCTCCACACGGCGGAGGTAGTTGGTGTAGTTGTTGCGGACGTTCCGCTTGTCGCCCAGGAGCGCGAAGTAGCCGTTCACGATGCTCACCGCGAATTCATTCTGGTAGAGGCTGTAGCTGCGGATGGCGTAGGCGACGTTCCGCTCCGCCTGGGTCAGGGCCTCCACGGTGGGATCGTTCTTGCCAAAGCCGCGCAGCAGCGGTTGGGTCAGATTCACGGAGAGGAGGTTGACGGCGGAATCGTTGCCCAGCGCCACCGGAGGATTGCCGGCGAAACGGGCGGTAAAAATGCGGATGAGGTCGTTGCCCAAGGCCAGGCTGAGCCGCCCACCGGTCTTCAGCAGCTTGCTCACGCTCACTTGAGGGCTGACGGAACCCACCTCGGCGCGGTCGCCGCTTCCGGTGATCTGCGCGGTGGCACCGGCCGTGAATTGGGGCGAAAAGGCGTAGCGGGCGCCGGTCAGGCTAAGCGCCGTGAGGTAAAGCTGTTCCTTCTGCGTTTGGTATTCGCGGCTGTAGAGCTTGGCCAGTCTGAGGGCCTCCTCCACGTTGATCAGGCGCCGGTTGGTGGCCTGGCGGTTCTCGATCAACTCCGCCGGCGAAATCGTCCTCGGATCCCGGCCGGAGTAAGGCGTGTCGATGGTGAAGGCGTTCGTGTGACCAAACACGGCGCGGTCGTAATCCTGGAGGATTCGATAGACCTCGTTGTCGGCCGACTTGCGGTGGTGCGCGCTCGAACAGCCGGCGAGGCCAAGCACCACCCCAACGAACAGCAGAACCGGCATCCATCGCCGGTTCGGCGCATCGCTCCGCTTGCTACACATCGTGGACAAGTTTCACCGGTCGGACGCTTTCAGCCCGGTGTTGGTTACAAGTCCCGCACACTCGGTCCGCCCGGTGGGTTCAGTGTTTCAAATCCCGAGGGGCTTGGGAAGGAGGCTGCATGGGCGGACCGCATGGAAGATTGCCAGCCGTCCGACCCGTCTTCAATCTGGCGCGGTGACCTCGGTGCTTGTGGTTGGTGGCGGTTTGGTGGGCTTGGGCACGGCATGGCGGCTGTTGGAACGGCGGCCCGGCCTGCGTATCACGGTGCTTGAAAAGGAGGCGCGCGTGGGGGCGCACCAGAGCACGCACAACAGCGGCGTTCTCCACTGCGGCCTCTACTACAAGCCGGGTTCCGGGAAGGCCCGCCTCGCCGTGGAAGGCATTCGCCAGATGGTGGCGTTCTGTCGGGCGGAGAACATCCCGCACGACATCTGTGGGAAGCTCGTGGTGGCGACCAACGAGGCCGAAGTGCCCCGCCTGGAGGAGTTGCTGCGACGCGGCGCCGCCAACGGGTTGCAGGGACTCCGAAAGCTGAGCGGGGTCGAAATGCGCCTGCGCGAACCGAATGTGGCGGGAATCGCGGCCGCGGAAGTCCCCGAGGAGGGCATCGTCGATTACCAGGCCGTCTGCGACCGGCTCGCGGTCCGGGTGCAGGAACGCGGCGGCGTGATCGCGACCGGTGCCCGCGTGGGCGCGCTGAGACGGGTGGGAGCGGAGTGGATCGCCGTCACCGGACGGGGCGAGCACATTGCCGACTACCTTGTGAACTGCGCCGGACTGCACTGTGATCGGGTGGCGGCGATGGCTGGGGAGGTCCGGGATGTTCGAATCGTCCCGTTCCGCGGAGAATACTACAAGCTTCGCCCTGACCGGCAGGGCCTCGTCCGACACCTGGTTTATCCCACACCCGATCCGAAGTTCCCCTTCCTCGGTGTGCATTTCACGCGGCTCATCCACGGTGGGGTGGAGGCCGGGCCGAATGCGGTGCTGGCCTTCGCCCGGGAAGGGTACCGCCTGTCTACCATCCATGTCGCGGACCTGGTGGACGCCGTGGGTTTTCCCGGGCTGTGGCGTTTCCTGCGTCGCTACCCGAGCATGGTGGGAACGGAACTCGCCCAGTCGCTGCTGAAGAGCCGGTTCTGCCGGTCGCTTCAGAAGCTGGTGCCCGACGTAAGGCCTGAGGATCTCGAACCGGGAGGGGCCGGCGTTCGAGCCCAGGCCATGACACCTGCGGGCGACCTGGTCCAGGATTTTCACCTGGTCAAGCGCGAGAACGCGCTTCACGTCCTGAACGCACCCAGCCCGGCCGCCACGGCCTCGCTCGCCATCGGCGACCATATCGCCTCCCTGATCGCGGCCTGATTGTCAACCGGTATGGCGGTTCCGGGCTTTCGGGAGGAACTCATGGTGCCAAACCGGAAGCCGATCAGTTGCTGGTGATCACTTCGGCTCCCGCGAGGCGGCACGCGTCAGGGGGACGGAAGGCGCGGCAGGCGCGGAGCTCCGCTTGCGCGGGGTGCCCGGCTCGGCTACGCATCGGCTTGTGGAAGACGAGTCGCTTGCCGGGAGCACGCTGCTGGTCATGGCGCACGGTTCGACCGTGAACGCCGCTTCGGCTGAACCGGCCCGCTATCATGCCACGAAGCTCCGGGAACGCCGGCTGTTCGCTGCCGTCGAAGCGTGCTACTGGCAGCAGTCGCCCCGCTGGGACGAAGCCCTCAACGCGGTTCAGACCGCCCGGGTGTTCATCGTGCCGCTGTTCACCGGGGAAGGGTACTTCGTTGAGCAGGTGATCCCGGCCGCGCTGGGGTTGAGTGGTGCCGGCAAGGTCAAGTCAACGCGACTCGGGACATGGAACACGGCCAGCTTTCACTACTGTCGGCCGGTGGGGACGCACCCCGGCATGACGGATGTCCTGCTGGCCCGCGCGGCATCGGTGGTCGCCCGATACCCGTTTCCGCGGCCGGTTCCGCCACGCGACACGGCGCTGTTCATCGTGGGTCACGGCACCGAGCGGACGAGTGATTCCCGCAAGGCCGTCGAGGCTCAAGTCCGGGAGATTCAGCGGCGCGGCATGTATGGGGAGGTCCACGGCGCTTTCATGGAGGCGGAGCCGCGGATTGGTGACTGCTACGCCATGACGAGGGCCCGCTACCTGGTGGTCGTGCCGTTCTTCATCAGCGACGGACTCCACGTGGTGGAGGACATCCCGGTCCTGCTCGGGGAGAACGCGGCGTGTGTCCAGCGACGGTTGGCGGACGGCCTTGCGACCTGGCGGAACCCCACCGAGCGTCAAGGCAGACTGGTCTGGTACGCGCCGGGCCTGGGCCGTGAACCGTTGCTGACGGAGGTTATTCTCGAACGCGTTCGGGAAGCGGACAACGTCCGTTGAGATCGACGCCGTTTGAGGTTCCAGACGGCGTCGGGAATGTTGCCTGCGAGGCGCTTTTCGGTGGCGGCTTACGCCACAAACCGCCGGGCGATCAGCGACGCGTTGTGGCCCCCGAACCCGAACGAGTTGTTGACGACCGCCTCCACGCTCATCTCCCGGGCCGTGTGCGGCGCGTAGTCGAGGTCGCACTCGGGGTCGGGATGATCAAGGTTCAACGTCGGCGGCACGACGCCGGTCTGCAGGACTTTGGCGCAGATGGCCATTTCGACCGCGCCGGCGGCGCCGAGCATGTGGCCGGTGGCGCCCTTTGTGGAACTGACGACCAGCCGGCGGGCATGATCGCCAAAGACAGCCTTGATCGCCTGGGTCTCGCAGATGTCGCCCTGCGGCGTGGAAGTGCCGTGGGCGTTGATGTAGCCGATCGATTCGGGGGCGAGGCCGGCGGAACGGAGCGCCATTTTCATGCAGCGGGCCGCGCCTTCTCCACCGGGCGAGGGTGCCGTCATGTGGTACGCATCGGCGGTGTTGCCGTAACCGATCAACTCACAGTAGATGCGCGCGCCGCGAGCCCGGGCATGCTCGAGCTCTTCCAGAACCAGCACGCCCGCGCCCTCGCCCATGACGAAGCCGTCGCGCTCGGCGTCGAAGGGTCGCGAGGCGCGCTGGGGCTCGCCGTTGCGCGTGCTCATCGCCTTCATCGCACAGAACCCGCCGATCCCAAGTGGCGAGATGGTGGCCTCGGTGCCACCGGCGAACATGACCTGGGCGTCGCCCATCTTCAGGGTGCGCCAGGCTTCGCCGATCGCGTGGGAGGCGGTGGCGCAGGCCGAGCACGTCGCCAGGTTGGGACCGCGGAGGTTGTGGAACATCGAGAACAGCCCGGAGGCCATGTTCAGGATGAGCATGGGGATCATGAAGGGCGACAGGCGCCCGGGGCCCCGCGTGAGCATGATCTCGTGCTGGATTTCGGTGGTCCGAAGTCCGCCGATGCCCGAGCCGATGAACACCCCCACTTCGTCGAGATTGGCGCGTCCCAGATCGAGTCCCGAGTCGCGGAGGGCCGTCACCGCGGCGCCCATCGCCACCTTGGTGTAGCGGTCGGTCTTGCGTTCGTCCTTCGGGGTGGGGAAGAACGGGACCGCGTCGTAATCGCGGACCTCGGCCGCGATCTGCGTGTCGAAGGGGGCGGGGTCAAACAGCGTGATCCGGTCCACGCCGCATTTGCCGGCGGTGAGGTTTCTCCAAAAGGCCTCGAGGTCGTGACCCAAGGGGGTAACGACGCCCATGCCGGTGATGACGATGCGTCGATCGGTCCAGCCCATAAATACAAAGGGGCAGCGTGCTGCCTGTCAGCCGTGGCTGCCCCGGAAAACCAGAGGCGGATTACTTCTGTTGCAGATCTTCGATGTATTTGATGACGTCGCCCACGGTGGTGAGCTTCTCGGCTTCCTCGTCGGGGATTTCGTTGCCGAACTCCTCTTCGAGCGCCATCACCAGTTCGACGACGTCCAGCGAATCGGCACCGAGGTCCTCGATGAACTTCGCTTCGGGCGTCACCTGCTCGGCCTTTACGCCCAATTGTTCGACGACGATGTCGCGAACCTTTTGATCAACCGTTTTCTCAGCAGCCATGATGTCTCCGATTTCTTGTTGCGCGTGTGTCTATGCAACGCGCCCCGGTGCGTCAAGCCCCGATTGCCTTCGGGGTTCTCCCGTCAATCCCACGGTCTCTCCCACGCCCCTCGCGCATCGAAACGGCGCGCTTCCCGGGGCGGTGGTCACATCACCATGCCCCCGTCCACCACCAGCACCTGCCCGGTCACGTAGCGGGCGCCGGGACTGGCGAGGAACAGGGCCGCGTGGGCGATGTCCTCGGCCTGGCCAAACGAACCCAGGGGCACCTGGCGCAGGATGGTCTGTTTCAGTTCGTCCGTGAGTCCCCCGGTCATGTCGGTCTCGATGAATCCCGGCGCCAGGGCGTTCACGGTGATGCCCCGGGACGCCAGTTCGCGGGCCACCGACTTCGTGAAGCCGATCAAGGCGGCCTTGCTGGCCGCGTAGTTGCACTGGCCGGGGTTTCCGATCAAGCCGATAACGGAGGCCACGTTGATGATGCGGCCCGACCGCTGCCGGATGAAGCTCCGTGACAGGGCGCGCGTGAAGTGGAAGGCGCCTTTGAGATTGGTGTTCAACACGGCGTCCCAGTCCGCGTCGCTCATCCGCATCAGCAACCCGTCCCGCGTGATGCCGGCGTTGTTGACCAGGATGTCGACGCGTCCGGTCGCCTCCAGGATGGCGGTGGCCGCGGCGGTCACCGGGGCGGATTCGGCGACATCGACCGCGAAAGCCCAGGCGCGTCGCCCCTGGGCGCGGATCTCCGCGGCTACTTTTTCGGCGTTCTCAGCCGTGCGGGAGACGCAGACGACGTCGGCCCCTTCCGCCGCGAACTGGAGGGCGATGGCCCGGCCAATGCCCCGGCCGGCACCGGTGATCACCGCGATCTGGTTGGCGAGTTGACTCATGTCGCCGCGGATTCTGGCTTGTCGGGACCGGAACTCAAGCGCGCCGAGGCCGCCGCCGCCCTCGGCTCCGGGTCCGCCGTGGGTGTTGCAGGCGTGTCCATGGGGCGGCCGCGACGCAGCAGCAAGGCCAGCGCAAACCAGAGGGCGGCGCTTACGACCAGGGCGCCGGGGAGGATGAGCGCGGCCTGCTGCAGGCTCCCCAGGCGGTCCGAGACCCGGCCCACAATTTCCGGCGACCAGATGTCGCCGAGGGCGTGGATCATGAAGATCGACATCGCCATGGCGCTGGCGCGCAGATTTACCGGGACGGTCTCGATGATGAGCGTGTTCACAGGTCCGGTGCTCAGGAACAGAACGAACATCGCGAGGCTCAGGCAGGCCATCGCGGTGGTGCGATTCATGGTGAGGAACGCCGCGAAGGCGATGGGCACGGCCACCGCGACCGACAGGCACGAGACCCACGCATACGCGGCGCGATTGCGTTTGCGCCACGCGGTCGCCGCGAAGCCGCCCGCGAAAGTGCCGATCAAACCCGCCCCGGCCAGCACGGCGCCAAAGAAACGGCCAGCCTCCGCCTCGCCCAGACCGTGCGTGCGATGCAGGAAGGTCGGTCCCCAGTGACCAAAAGCTCCGAGGGCAAACGTGTAGGCCACGTACCCCCCGACCACGAGCATGTACGCAGGCATCCGCAGCAGCCGCAGGATGTCGGCGACCTTGGGTTTCTCCACGTGCGTCGTGCCGTCGGCGGCGCCCCGCCGGGGTTCCTGGAAGGGCAGCAGCGCGAGCGCCAACACCAAGCCGGGCGCCCCGGCAATCACGAAGGCATGCCGCCAGCCCCACGCCGCGCTGATCAGGCTGCCCACGAACACACCCAGCGCCGCCCCGACCGGGATCGCCACGTAGAACGTGGTGAGGGCGTTGTTCCGGGTGGCCGGGCCGAACGTGTCCGAAATGTAGCTCGGGCTGATCGTCGCGTAGCTGGCTTCCCCCACGCCGACCAGGATGCGGAAGCCGACCAACATCGCGAAACTGCCGGCAAACCCGGTGAGGACCGTGCCCAGGCTCCAGACGAAAATGCCGGCGGCGATCAGCCATTTCCGGGACGTGCGGTCGCCGAGATACCCAAAGAACGGTGAGGTGACGAAGTAGCCGATCATGAAGGCGGTGGCCAGTCGTCCCGCATCGCCGTCGGAGATTCCCAGGTCCCGCTGGACGGAGGGCAGGACGGCCGAAAGCACGTAGCGGTCGAAATAGTTGAAGAGGTTCAACCCGGTGAGAATCGCCAGGGTCCACGCGGGCGAGAGTCGTCGGTTCATGCGGTGGTCATGGGGGGAGTGGGAAGTCGTACCGGCGCGCCGGGTGGGTTACCAGGGTTGAGGCGAGGTTGTGCTCACGAAGGGATCATGCCGTTTGATGCCGTCGTATGTCAGTTGAATGATTCAAGGCCAGCACCCTCTTCCGTCAATGTTCCCGCGGCAAGCGCGACCTGCGCACCGCGGAACCGGGGTCATCGCCAGCCGGGCAGGGGGCGGCAAGCCGTTGGCTGCCGCATCCGGTGCCCACGGCCTGAGCGTTCTCCCGGGTGGGTAGGAGTCCGGCCCCAGCGTGTGCCGATGTCTGGTCATCATCCTTCCCATCCCGGGAGGCTTCTGGCTTCATGGCTTCGGCGGCGTCCGTGGTGACCGGTTCACCCACGCCTGCCTGAAAGCCATGGCCATTCCTGACGCCTCTTTACCGACCGTCCTGCTCAAGCCCGGCGATGCCGACCGCATCGTGGCGGGTCATCCTTGGATCTACGAAAGCGCGATCCTGCGCTGCACGCGACCGGTGGAGGACGGGGCGCCTGTGCAGGTGAAGGATCACCGGCAGCGCTTCCTCGGCGTGGGCTTCTTCAACTCGAAGTCCAAGCTGCAGGTCCGGCTGCTCTCCCGCGAACGCGAGGAACTCGACCGCGCGTTCTTCGAGCGCCGGATTCGGGAGGCCTATGCGCTGCGCCGCCGACAACTGGCCTCGGCGACTTCATTCCGCGTGGTCAATGCCGAGAGCGACCAACTCAGCGGACTGATCGTCGACAAGTACGCGGACGTGCTGGTGCTGCAGACGTCCTCGCTGGGGATGGACCGGCGCAAGCCGATGATCGTGGAGGTCTTGAATGCCGTGTTGGCCCCGCGGGCGATCCTCGAGCGCAACGACAGTGCGGGGCGGCGCTTCGAGGGATTGCCCGAAGTGCATGGAGTGCTGGCGGGGGAACTCGCCGGGCCGGTGGACGTTGACCTGGGAGGCGTGCAATTCCGTGTGGACCTGCTCGGCGGCCACAAGACGGGACTTTACCTGGATCAGCAGGAGAATTATGTGCGGGTGGCCTCCCTGATCGCACCCTACCCCCAGGCGCACGTTCTGGACTGCTTCAGCTTCATGGGCGGGTTCGGCCTGCACGCCGCCCGGGCGGGAGCGGCGCGGGTTCTCCTGATCGACCAGAGCGAGGAGGCAACGGCCATGGCGAAAGGGCATGCCGAACGGAACGGGCTGGCGGAGCGCTGCTCGTTCGAGACCGCCAATGTGTTTGACTGGCTGAAGTCACGCACGCGCCACGGGCCCCACGAGAAGCCGCTGTCCGTTTTTGACGCGATCGTGCTGGACCCGCCTTCGTTTACCCGGACGCGGGCGGCGGTCGGGGACGCGTTGCGCGGGTACAAGGAGATCCACTTGCGGGCGTTGAAGCTGCTCAAGCCGGGGGGACTGCTGGCGACCTTCTGTTGCTCGCATCACGTGGACGCGGTGACGTTCCAGGACGTGATCCTGGCGGCGGCCTACGATGCGCGCAAGGTGCTCCGCCGGGTGGCGTGGTTCCATCAGGGCCTGGACCATCCGGTGCTTCCGGCCGTGGCGGAGACGGAATACTTGAAGGGATACGCCTTCGAGCTCGTGCCTTGAGGGGTCAAACCTTGACATTCGACATTTGGTCCCACCGCCAGTCCCTCCCGGGCGGGCCGGCGCCAACCTCCGGCGCGGTCACCGGCCGTCGTGCGGAACCGTTGCCTCCGGCGAGGCCGTCGCAGGGAGTCCCCGGCGGGGGTGCCCCGGTTGGGGCGGCACGGCCCGCGCAGGGGGCGGGAGATTGTCAAATGTCAAGGTTTGACCCCACGCGCGTTCATTCCGCGCGGAGCATGTCCATGTCGCGCGTGTAAAACAGAATCCGGCCGCAGTTAGGACACTGGACCAGTTCCCGGGCGGAACGGCAGCCCAGGATGACCTGGGCCGGCAGGCCGACGTGGCAACCGCCGCAGGCGCCGTGCTCGACCCCGACGACGACGCTTTCCCCCTTGGTCCGGCGCAGCCGATCATACCGGGCCAGCATGCTCGAATCCACGGCGGCGGCGAGGGCTTTGCGCCCTTCGCGGAGTTCGGTCAGCTGGCGCTGGAGCGCCGCCTCGCGCGCCGCGAGGTCCGTCAGGATGCGCTCGGTCTCCTGGCGGATCTGGTCGGATTGCAGCGCGGCTTCCCGGACGACGCGGCTGACGGCATCCGCCTGCTCCATCAGTTCGAGTTGCTCATCCTCGAGCCGGCTGATTTCGTGCTTGCAGGTCTCGATCTCGTGGGCGAGCGCTCGGTACTCCTCGTTGCGGCGGGTCTGGAACTGCTGGTTGGCGTACTTGGCGATGAGTTCCTTGCGGGTGTCGACCTCGAGTTCCAGTTTCTTCCGGGAGGCCTCGGTCAACTTGGTCTTCAGCCGCGCGGCTTCGAGGGCGGCGTCGGCGGCGGCGCTTCGGCGGGTAGAACTGGTCCGTTGCGGGGGGATGGTTTCCAGCTCGGCTTGAAGCTGAGCCAGTTGGCGGTCGCGCTCTTGCAGCACGAGAAGCCGTTCCACGTCATTCAACATTGCTTGCGATCACGTTTCTGCGAGGCAGACTAGGGGGCGGTTCCGAAAGCGTCAACGTGCAGAAAGCACAGACGACGGGAACGCTGCGGCCGGTGCGCGGCGTCCCGATCGTGAGAGGGATGCTTTTGGCACCGAGGTCTCCAACAACACTGCAATGAACATGGTTCCGAAATCGGTTCTTTACGGACTGGCCGGCTTGCTGGTGGCAGGCGGGGCGGCCCCCGCCCTGGCTCGTGAATCCGACGCGCTCAACCTCGCGCGCCAGCTCAACCAGGCCTTCATCGAGGTTGCGGAAGCGGTCTCGCCTTCCGTCGTCGTGATTTCCGTTGCCCACAAGCCCGAATACGCGCAGGAGGAGATGGAATCCAACCCGCTTTGGGAATACCTGCCGCCGGAACTGCGCAAGCGCATGCAGGACCAGTACCGCGAACGGAGCACGCCACGATCCCGCGGTCCCGTGTTCGATGGACAGGGTTCGGGCATGATCATCCGCGAGGACGGCTACATCCTCACCAATGGCCATGTGGTCGAAGGCGCGGACCGCATCCGGGTCCGGTTCAGCGACGGTCGCGAGTTCCCCGCCGAGGTCCGGGGCGTTGACGAGCAATCGGACGTGGCGGTCATCCGGGTGGAGGCCCGTGACCTTCCCGCGATCCGGTTTGCGGATTCCGACAAGGTCAAGGTGGGGGAGTTCGCGATCGCGATTGGCGCGCCGCTGGAGCTCGACTACAGCGTGACGTTCGGGCACGTCAGCGCCAAGGGGCGTTCGGTCATACCCGACCCGGCCATGGACCAGGACTTCATCCAGACCGACGCCAACATCAATCCCGGCAACAGCGGCGGTCCCCTGGTGAACATTGACGGCGAAGTCATGGGGATCAATACCCTGATCCGCGGACTCCGGACGGGGATCGGCTTTGCCATCCCCAGCAACATTGCGCGCGAAGTGGCGACGCAGTTGATCGACGAGGGCAAGTTCACCCGCGCCTGGCTGGGCATCCAGATCAACGCCCTCAAGGAAGACCGCGACTACCAGAAAATGGTGCAGAGCGTGAAGGACGGCGTGGTGGTCCGCGGCATCATCAAGGGCGGTCCGTCCGACAACTCGGAACTGCGACTCGGCGACGTGATTACCGCCGTGGAAGGCCGTCCAGTCACCACCGCCCAGCAGCTGCGCAAGGAGGTTCGCACGCGCAAGGTCGGATCGCCGATCCTCCTGGACGTCGTGCGCGGCGACCAGGAGATGAAGGTGACCGTGACCTCCCAGGCCTGGCCGGAGGAAACCACGCCCGCCGTCGCCCGGCGCGAGTCGGCTGCGACTGGCCGTGCCACCGATCTGGGTATTACGGTGAGACCTGCGACGAAGGAACTGGCGAAGGAGATGGAGATCGAGTTCGAGGAGGGGGTGGTGGTCACCGACGTGGACGAGGGCAGCCTCGCGGCGGAGCGCGGTATCCGCCCCGGCGACACCATCACCGAGCTCAACCACGAACGGACGATCACGCTCAGACAGTTTCGGGAGGCCTCTGCCGCCGCGGACACGAAGAAGGGGGTCGTGGTGAACCTGGTGCGCGAAGGGGTGAGCCAGTTTGTGATTCTGAAGGAAGCCGCCGAGTAGTCCGGAGACCACGCCACGACCGGGTCAACCGACCCGGCACGCCTCCCTCCGTCGGTCGCCGGAGCCTCTTGGGTGACAACCGAGGCGATCGGAGAACCCGCAGCCGCGGGAGTTGACGAGTGTCCTCGTTCGCGTCAGCCGAGGACGAGGGGACCGCCTTCGGACAAGGTCCGGCTGCCGAAGGTATCGAGGCGGTGGCCGAACGCGTGAGCGATGGCCAGCCAGAGCCGGTTATGAGCCACGCGTTCGAATTGCAGGAACCGGCCTTTTGGAAACCCCAGACCGCCTCCGACGAGGACGAACGGGATGTTGTCCAGCGAATGGGAATTCCCCTTTCCGAGCTCGTTCGTCCAAAGCAGCGTGGTGTGATCGAGGAGCGTGCCGTCGCCTCCCGGCTCCGGAATCGCGTCGAGCTTTCGGGCGAGTTGAGCGAGTTGTTCGCAGAGCCAGGTGTTCACTTTCACCAGCTTCTCCTGGGACTCGGCGTTGAGATCGGGATCGTGCGACAGGGCATGGTGCCCCTCGGCAACCCCGAGCCATGTGAAGCGCGCCTGGCCGACCGAGTTCGTGAACTGCAGCGTGGCAATTCGCGCGAAGTCATTGGCGAACGCGTTGACCAACAGGTCCGTTTGCATCTCGAACACGCGGGGAATGGCATCGTTCTCGGCAGGGCGGATCCCGGGTTCGAGGGATGGTTCCGGATGCTCGGGGGTTTGGCGTTGCGCCTCCTGCAGTTCCAGCTCCGTCTCCCGAACAAAGGTGACGTGGCGGTCCAGGAGGACGCGGTCCTCGCTGCTGAGGCGGGCGGCGACGCGGCGGAGGTCGTCGGCGATGTCATCCAGGACGCTGCCCAGCACGACCCGGTCCTGGATCTGGCCGTAGAGCTTCTCGAAGACCTCGTAAGGGTCGTTGAGCGGGCTCATGGGCTGGTTTGACCCGGCGTAGGACCACCGCGTCCAGGGATCGGCACGCGGCGGCACGGCGACACCGAGTTCGAGCGAGCCGAAGCGCGTCCGGGTCTCCGGGCGGCCCTGGAGGAAATTCCTGAGTTCCTGATCGATCGAAATGCCGCTGGCCCAGCCCGCCGGCGAGTCGGAGCCGCCCTGGATGTTGCCCGGGAGCAACTCGATGGCGGTGAGCAGACAGCTCATGCCGCGCATGTGTCCGTCGCCATCCCCGCGGACCTTGTTGGCGACGCCTTTGAGGATCAACGTGCGGTCCTTGAACGGTTCCAGGGGCTTGAGGATGCGTTTGAGCGTGAAGTCATTTCCCGGAGCATCCGGCCAGAAGTCCGGTGGCACGATGCCGTTGGGGGTGAAGCACAGCACCAAGCGCTGACGGGGTCTTGGCGGCCCTGCATTCTCGCCACGCAGGGTGGGCAACCCAGCGAGGAAGGGCAGGGAGGCGGACGCGACGCCAAAGTCGCGCAGGAAGCGGCGGCGGGTAATCGGGTTCATCGGCTTGCCTGGAGGGGTGGTTGCGGGCGGTGACCGGCCGCGACGGTGTTTACGGCCAGAAACAGATCCCGGATGTGGTAGTTCGAACGTGCGAAGTTGTCCGCCAGTTGGCGCAGGGTGTCGGGGCCATAGGCCATGGGCGGCTGTTTCACCGCGTGGTGGAACATCTGGCGCACGAAGCCGAGCCGCGCTTCCTCACTGGACACGATGTGGCGGGCGAGATCCTGCGGGCCACCGAGGCGCATCACCTCGCCGGCCGTGGTGAGATAGTCGGACTCGGCATCGACCGGTTTGCCGTTGTCCTGCGAACGGCGACGGCCCACAGCATCGAAGTGTTCGAGGCTGAAACCCAGCGGGTTGATGATCGCGTGACAGGTCATGCAGGAATCGGCCTTCGTGAGTTCCGTGACTTTCTCCCGCATGGTCATCGACGGGTCGAAGCGGTCGTCCATGAACTGGATGGCCATGGGGGGCGGCTTCAGGAAGCGCCCGAGGAGATGCCGGGTGAGGAAGACGCCTCGATGAATGGGCGAGGTGGACTTGTAATAGGAAAAGGTCGCCAGCAGGAACGGGTGCGTGAGGACTCCGGCCCGCTCGACGGGATCCAGCGACACCCGGACGAAACCGTCGCCGTGAGTCGCCGGCCACCCGTAGAACGAGGCGAGCCGTGCGTTCACGAACAGATAGTCCGCCTGGAACAACTCACGGTAGTCCGAGGTGTCGCTCCGGACGACATGGTCCAGAAACCGGTCCAGCGAGGTGCGTAAATCGGCGACCACGGCGGCATCGAAGCCAGGGTAGGCCTCCGGGTCCTTGGCGATCTCGCCCGCCTCATCGAAAGCGAGCCACTCGTGCAGAAACTCACGCAGCTTGGTCCACGTGCGTGGGTCATCCGCCATACGCCGTGCCTGGGAGCGGATCTCGTCAGGGGTTTCCAGCTCGCCGCGCCCGGCGGCCTCCAGCAAGGCTGCGTCGGGAACCGAATCCCACATTCCCAGCGCCAGGCGGGCGGCGACCGAGTATGCGTCGGTCGATCCGGCCAGGTCAGGATAGAGGAACTGCGGCGACTGCAACGCGAGCAGAACCACACGCTTGACCGCCTGCTCCGCATCCGGCGCAGCCGTGAACGCCCGATCCACATAACGCACCTTTTCGTCCGCACTCAACGGGCGGCGAAACGCGCGCGCGGTGAAGGTGGCGGCGAACTCCCGCAACCGTTCCCCGCGGTCGGCTGCGTCGCGGTGCACGCCGCTCAGGGCAGGAAGCCGCGCCAGGACGGCGCCCGCGGTCTCGAGCGCCGCTTTCATCGAGGCCTCGTGCCAGGCCTTGGACACCGCGGTACCCCGTTCATAGCCGTGGCTCGCGTCGTCAGGCGGAAACGGGGTGCCAATGACCAGCACCGGAACGGCAGTCTGTGGCGAGAGCAGTTCGGAGGGAATCGCGGACCAAACGCCGTGCGGCGGGCGCCACTCCAGGCGGATGGAGGCGTTGGTCTCCTTGTACTTGAAGTAGTCCAGGCGGAGGGGATAACGGCGGCCGCCCAGCAAGTTCAGCGAACCCGTGCCGGCCCGGAGTTGTCCGCCCGAACTTACCCAAAGATCGATGAACGGCTCCTGACGCCGGGCATCGCTGTCGTCGCGGCGGTTGGCGTCGCCCTCACGGAGTTCCTGGTTCAGGTAAAGACGCGCGCCGTTGGGGGTTTGAAGGCGGAACTCGTATTCGCCGGTGTCCGGCGCGAACAAAGATCCCTGCCAGGCAATCGAGAACTGGTCGGCCTCGATCCCTTCGCCCGGCGCGGCGTCTCCGAAGTCGAAATCAACGCCCGAATCCTGCCGGGCAAAGGCCTTCTTCTCCTTCTTGTTCATTCCCTTCGACTGGAAGTACTCGGCTTGGAGACCCCCGGTCCGCGTCACCGGCTTCGCGGGTTGGAAGCTGCCGACAAGGTCAGCCACCGATTCGCGGTACTGCCGGTTCGTGAGCCGCGCGAGGGCGACCCGTGGAGGATGCCGACGGGCGCGGGCTTCCGGCGAATAGAAGGCGCCGTGGATGTAGGCGGCGACGGCCGCTGCGTCTTCATCCACACACTTCGCGGGATTCTCCTCGGGCATCGTGTCATGGATGATTCGGGCCAGGGATTCGAGCGCATGGGTTCCGTAGAGCGGTTCGTCGTGCTTGCCCGCCACACCTTCCCCCTCCGGGCCGTGACATCGGGCGCAGAGTTCCCGGTAGATGGAGGCTCCGTCCCGGGTGCTGGCCGCCCATGGGGTCGGGGAAATCAACGCCGCTGCGGCCGCGGCGATCACGAGGGCAAGGAGGCGGACCGGCCCGACGCACGACGATCGTCCTCCAGCGAGGTTGGTGCTGGCTGGGGAGCCGGGTCGATGTCCGGTTTGCATTCGGAAAAGGTGTCGCAAGCGGGTCCAGACGCAACCCGGGGGGCGATTCAAGGTTTGAAATTCAGGATCACGTCGTTGGTCTGCTTCGACGAGAACTGGGATGCGTGACCGTCGAGGAAAACCGCGTTGGCCTTTCCCTGGGGATGGGGTTGACCGTGCTTGTAGCCGACATCCCAGTTGCCGTCGGCGGCGCGACCGAGCGAGATCACGGCCGGGTGATTGAGCTCGAAGGAGACGTCCACGGTGCCCAGGGCCTGGGCCGGATTCACCACCGCACTGAGCTTGAGGGTCCGGGGACTGGTGACGTTCGGAGGGTAGCTGAGCAGGGTGTACTGGCTCATCGCGTAGCTGATCTTCCACGGATTGGAGAAGCCCGGGTAGGTCTTGTACTGGCGCCAGTGGTTTTCCTGAATGCGCACGGGGCAACGGAAGACGTTTTTTGCGAAGTCGCTGGTCTCGGTCGTGTTCCCGGAGCTGAACTTGAGCTTGGCGACATACGGGATGAGCAGGGTCTGGAAATTGTTCGAATCGGCGCTGTCGTAGCTGGCGTTGTACCACCAGGCATAGGGCAGTTGGTCGGTGTTGTCGTCGGCGTACATGACCGTGGCGAGGCCGATCTGCTTGAGGTTGTTCCGGCAGAGCGCGGAATGCGCCTGGCCTTTGGCCTTGGCGAGGGCCGGAAGCAGCATGCCGGCCAGGATGGCAATGATCGCAATCACCACCAACAATTCGATCAGCGTGAACCCCGTCGGCTGCTTTTGTGCCGGGTGTGGTGCTGGGATCTCTCGACGGTCAGGGTAGCGCGTCGGCGTGCAAGAGAGCGGTGTGAACATGCGCCGATGCTCATCCCGGCGCGTTTCCCGGTCAATGACTCCCCGGGTCATCGCGGCATGCGAAAGGCTGCTTAAGAGCGCATTTTGTGGGGTTGCGTAGCGAGGTAGGCGCTTGATCGCACCCACCTCCTGACCATCATCAGGCCGCATGGCATGGTCATGGCAGGCACGGCTGGCTGAGCGGTGGGCGGATTCCCCGCTTCTCCGGCTGATGGTATGCACGCCCTTCTTCGCGACCGTCCTGTTGTCGGTGCTCCTGGTCGCTCTCGCGCTCCTTGCGGCTGTCCCGCGGTTCATCACCACCAGCCCGCCCGGTTTCCAGCCCGTGGTCAAAGTGAGCCTCCTCGATCTCATGCGGGCGCGAGGCGCCAAACGTCAGGCCGCGAGGCACGCCGCGCAGGGGGAATGGACGGAGGCTTGGAGATGCTGGCGTGCCGCCGACGCCCGCAACCGCGCCGACATTGAACTCTGGCGCAACGCCTTTCGCGCTCTGGCAGACGCGCCTCAGCTTCCTCCCGAGCTCGACGCGCCGCGGTTGGGCCCGGCGGCGGATTGGTTCCTGCGATTGAATGGCACCAACCGTGCCGACGTGAGCCTGCTCGCGACGGTCTTCGAGAAGCTGAACGCGCCGGACGTCGTTTGCCGGTTGTTAGCCGGTTTGGACGACCAAAGGAGCCCCCGCGAGGAAGCCGCCTACCTCCGGGCACTCTTCCGGTTGGAGCGTTACGCCGAATTCGGCAGGCGTTGGCCGGCAGCCCGCCAATCCCTGGAAACCGAGCCCTCCTTTGCGTTGTACCGCGCGGCTTACCTTGCCGGCTGGGGGGAAGGAGAAGCGGCGGCCGAGGGCGCCCGTTCCTTGAAGGCGTGCATGACGGATCCGCTCGCGCGCGGCGAGGCCTGCCGTCTCGCGGCCGCGGTCGCCTGGCAACGCCGTGACCTCGTGGAGTATGGCCTTGGCCTCGAGAAACTGGAGGAGACGGGCCAGGCATCCGTGGGGGATCATGCGCGCCTCTGGTGGTTGCTGAACGCGGCGGGATCTGGGGACGAAGCCCGCCGGCGCGCCCGTGAGTTCAACCGGGTTCCTGCCTCGGCGGGCGATGTGACGGCAATGGCAGACGTGCTGAGCCACTTGGGCTTGCACCGTGAGTGCCTCGAGTTCCTCGAGCGGCACGCGCCCGACCTTGGGCGGCATCCGTCCCTCGAGAGCCTCGAGATCTGGAACGTCTATGCGTTCCTGCTGATTCGCCTCCAGGACTGGGAAGGTCTCCGGACCCTGGCAATCCGGTTGCGTTCCTACGCCGACCTTCATGAATCGCTCGGCGGCTTCGTCCATTACCTGGATGGCCGGGTGACATTCGGACGCGGCGCCCGGGAAGCCGCGAGGGCGGAATTCCAGGAGGCGGCCAAGCTCGGTTTGCCGGAGGGGCATTTTGCCCTGGCTGTCGGCGGCGATTTGCTCGACCTGGGCTTTCCGAAGCTTGCCCTCGAGTTGCTCCGGCCCTTGCAGGCGGCGCACGAGGGCGACCGCGAGTTCTGGCGGGTGCTGCACGCGGCCGCGTGCCAGTCGCGGGAGGATGAAACCACGCTGCTGACGGCGGCCCAACGGGCGTACGAACTGGAGGCCACGAACGCAACCTGCCGGATCGATTACGCCACCGCGCTGCTGGTGCGCCGGGAGGATCCGGAAAAGGCCATCGCATTGCTGGAGCAACTGACCGCAACCGAACGTCCCACGCCGCGGTTTGAACTCATCCTCGCGTGGGCCTTGGCCCAGGCCGGTCGAGAAGCGGAGGCCTCGCGGGTGCTTCATGCGGTCGAAGCCCCTTTGGAGGACGAGGAACTGAGAACACTCCAGCAGCAGGTTGCCTTGGAGATATGTCGCCTTCGCCAAGACTGGCCACAAGCCAGACTCCACTTGGGCGCTCTCAGCCGACATGGCCGTCGACAAAGTCGGCTTGGTCCCGAGACGGCCCGGGTCGTCTGGAAGG
>CAZHUS010000138.1:0-18095 GCA_964535555.1 uncultured Verrucomicrobiota bacterium | reverse complement strand
GGATGGTGAAATCGCCGAAAGGCACGTTCGAAACGGCCACATCGTAGAACCCGTCAGCGAGGCGGGATTCCTCGAAGGCCTGATGGCGGACGTCGGCGTCGGGATACAGCAGCTTCGCCAGCCGGGCGGTGACGGAGTCAATCTCGATGCCCGTGACCAGCGAGCGGGCGTGCATGTCGTCGGGCATGAGCCCGATGAAGTGGCCGAGGCCCAGGGCCGGCTCCAGGATCCGGCCGTGCGTGAACCCGAGCCGCTGCAATGCCGAGTACACGGCCCGGACGATGACGGGCGCGGTGTAGTGGGCGTTGAGGGTGGTGGCGCGGGCCGAGTCGAGTTCCTCGGGCGTGAGCAGTTGCTCGAGCCGCTCGCGCTGTTCCTTCCACTCTTCGTTCCAGGGATCGAAGGCCTGGGGCAGCCCGCCCCAGCCGACGTAGCGGACCAGCACGCGCTTCTCGTCGTCCGTGGCCGCCCGGCCCTCGGCTTCGAGTTGCTGGAGCAGCGCGATGGCGGCGAGGTTGTCCTGGCACTTGCGCTTGAGGGAGCCAATCCCGACGCGGTCCGCGTCGGTGATGCGGTAATTCCGCGGGTTCCGGGGCGGTTCCGGTTCGGCAGTTGCCGGCCCGAAGGCAACCCATTCCTCGTCGCCGTTCAGTCCGTTTCCGGCGGCAGGAGGAGGTACCGTTCCCGCACAATCTCCCACGCCCGGTCGTGGGCCTGCTGGGGCGTCAGTCCCTGCTGGATGAAGTGGCGCCGGAGCGAGTCCAGGTCCGCCTCGGTCTGTTCCTCCGCCTCCAGGAGCATCGCGTGCAGCTGGCCGCTCGCCTCCAGTTCGGCCACCAGCTTCGGGCAGAACTGGCGCCAGTGGTGCTCGGCCATCCGGCCGTATGGGGTCAGGGGTTTCATGGCGGGGAAACCTCGGTGTGTCGAAGCGGAACAGTTCCAGTTGCAGGTCGTTGCGAGCGACCCGCCGGAGTGCGGGCATCGTACCTCCTCCGGGCGAGCCGGCCGGCCTCGACCAAGAGTCCGGGAGTCTGGCTCGCCACGCTGCCGATCTACCGCATTGCGCGTCTGGAAGTCAACGGGTGCCAAACGACGTTCCCGGTCGGGGGCGCGCGCCTGCCCCGGGCGAGTTGGCCGCCCGCCATCCGTCGCGGTCGCGGGTCAGTGACTGTGGCTGAGGTCCCGGGCTTTGGTCGGTTGGTGTGTGACTTCCGGCGAGGGTGCGGCACCAGGCTGGGCCGGGCCTTGCTTGGCGGGAACCCTGGCCGCGGTCTCCGCCTGTTCCTCGAACAGGCCGGGGGTATGGACCACGTAGCAGGGCGGCACGTACAACACCTCGCAGGAAGCCGCGGAGCGGACCTGCCCCGGGTCAATCGAGGCGCCGGGTTCCAGGTTCGGGAGGGGATGGCGGGAGGAGACCTTGATCGCCCCTTCCTGCAACAGCGCCTCCACTCCGGGCGAGAGCTTCCCGGCCGGGAAGGCGCCGCGGGCGAGGTCTTGGTCGATGCGCTCGGCCACCTCCGGCAGGCGCTCGGGGTCCTTGACGTGAATGAGGTAATCAATGGGGGAACGCGGGCTGCGCAGATAGACCGCGATCAATCCAAACCACGAGGGGTCAATCAACGAGTTCCAGTTTGGCATAAAGGTCTTGAGTTGTTCGGTGTAGTCCAGCCGACAAGGGGAAACCCGCAAAGAAACGCTACCCAACGGCGCTCAAGGAGGTGGGGGCGAACGCCGGCGCGGGGCGGTGGGGCAGCCGCCCTGGTACACCCGCCTGCCGGCCTCGGGCGGCTGCGACCCGCGCCTGCCTCCGTTCGGTGCGACCTATTGGGTCTCCGATAGGATGCGCAACGCCCGGTCAGCGGAGCCAGTAGCGGTCGTGAATGGTGACAGGAATCCGTCATTGGGTGTCCCGGAGGAAGCGGTCGAGCTCGGCCTTGGGGATGAGGATGTGGCGCAGGGCGCGGGAGGGCCGGATCAGGCCGCGGAGGATGAGCCGGCGGATGCTCTTGTCGCAGACCCCGAGCATGCGGGCGGTTTCCTGGATGCTGTAGGCGAGCCGGCCGTCCTCGCGGTCGGGCCGGGGTGCAGTCACATTCGTCATCGTGTTCATGGGCGCAGGTGTTGCGTTTCGACAGTCAGTCGCCGGCCCGGAGCCAAAGCGAACAGGGGGAATGCGTCTGCCAGCGGCACCGCTACCCAGAACCCGTGTTCGGAATCGAGGTCCGCGGGCGACTGGGAACATGTGGATGCCCCTCCGGTCCCCTGCAACGGTCGGGACGCGAAGCGCAAATCCAACCGGTACCCGACCCGGGACGGGGTGGTGCCGGACCAACCAGTCCATGAGTTATGTTGCGCGTGATACCCGTCCAGGAAGACGACGACAACCGGCTGTACCGGGAGTTCTTCGAGCCGACCTTTGTGAGCCAGCGTCTGGGGCACCCGGGGCATTGGCAGGGTGAAGCCGCGCCCAAGCTGGGCCTCAAGGACCGCGTGCAGTTGGACGCGTTCACGAGCGTCCTGCACGGCCAGCGCCCGGACGGGGAGCCGTTGCGGCATCGCGATTTGCAGCAGTCCACGGAGACCTCGGCCTGGCGCATCACCCTGGCCGAGGACGGCCCGGCGAGCGTGGCGCTCTGGGCGCTGTCACCGCCCGCCTATCGGATGCAGATCCGGGAGGCGCACCACCGTGCCGTGTGCGCCGCCATTGGCGACTTCGGGCGCGATCTCAACGGCCGGCCCTGGTTCGACAACCCCGACGCCCCCGCCCGCAAGTCAGTGCTCTTCGCGGAGTTCGAGGCGGGGGCGACGCGTCAGCAGGCGCCGCGGCTGCACAGCAATCTCTTCCTGTTCAATCACCGCTTCGAGCGGGGCGCCCGAACGGGGACGTTCAGTTCGGAAGAGGTGATGGAGCGATGTACGCGGATGGAGACGGTCTATACGAAGCGGTTCGACCACGAGATGTCGCGCCTGCTCGGACACCGGGTCGCCCTCCCGCCGGAGCTGGCCGCCCGGTTCGAGGCCCATCCGCCCCTGGGTGCCGCCCGGCCGCGCGACCGCTGGGCACCCCGGGGGATGGAGAGCCGGAAGCTGTTCGCGGCCTGGCAGGAGCAGGGGCGGGGCTGGGGTTGGGGACCGGAGCGGGTGGGCAAACTGATCGAGGAAGCCCGGTCGCGGGAGACCTGGGCGAACTGGAAGCTGGACGGGGGCCGGCTCCTGCGGGCCTGGGCGATCTACACGCGTCGCCCGGCGCATTCCCCCTGGCGAATCGGGGCGGGCATGGCGCGGGGTCTCGAGGAAGGGCGCAGGCAACCGGCGCCATCAAAGGCCCAGGGCTCAACGCAACAGTCCAGTCAGTCCCAGTCGATGTCGCCCTGAGGGAGCCGGGGCGCGGCCGGTTGCGAGCGGGGCGCACCCACTGCCGGAGGATCGCAACCGGGAAGAAGCGCCCTCGGCAACGGCACTTCGGCCCATTCCGATCCGCTTGCGCCATCAGGCAAGAGCGACCACACAGATCGCGCTCAGGCGCCGCAGCGTCTCTCGACTGTCGCCAGGCCGGCCACTGCTGAGGGCTCCGAGGAAAGACGCGCGAGGGCGTGTCGGAGGTAGATGGGGTCCACCTCGATCGCGTGGCTATGCCGGCCCCAACGGGCGGCGGCGACGCTGGTGGTTCCCGTGCCAAGAAACGGGTCGAACACCGTGTCGCCCACGAAGCTGAACATGCGCACCAAACGTTCGGCGAGCTCGAGCGGATACGGCGCCGGGTGAGTGCTGGTGGAGGCCCCGGGCAGCCCGGTCCAGATCTGCTGGAACCACTGCCGGTGCTGGGCGACGGCGATCACGCTGAGCACCCGTTGGGCGCGGGTGGGGGTGCGGTAGCCGCCGGGCTTGCGCTGCATGAGAATGAACTCGATGTCATGCTTCAGAACCGCGTTCGGCTCGTAGGGCTTCCCGAGGAAACCGGCACGGCGGCCGACGGCTTCGTGGCGGACATTGGCGATCTTGTGCCAGATGATGGGCGCGAGGTTGTCGAAGCCGAAGCCGATGCCGCGGCACCGCTCCTGGATGGCCGCATGCAGGGGGAGAACGGCATGCCGCCCCCCGTTGGCGCGACGCGACAAGCAGACGTCGCCGACCACGCAGACGAGCCGTCCGCCGGGGACGAGCGCGTCGAAGCAGCGCCGCCAAACCTCGTCGAGTTGGTCGAGGAAGATGCGGTAGCCGGTGAGGTGCCCCAACTGGCCGGGATGGTCCCGGTAGCGTTTCAGGGTCCAGTAGGGTGGGGAGGTCAGCACCAGATGAACACTGCGGGGGCTGGGTGAACGCGCCTGCCTCGCATCGCCGCATGCGAGGGTGTGATGAGTGGGGATCCGGCGGACTGCGGCGGCAATACTGTCGGTGAGGTGCGGGTTCCGGGCAACCTTGGGCAGACCGGTCCGGAGGTCGGCGAGATCGATTCCGTCGGGGACAAAGCCGTGGAGTTCAAACCCGCACCCCGGCTCGGCGGGGGATGTGGGACTCGGGGTCGGAATTGTGGTGTACATGGTGTCGCACCACTGCAGTCGCCGACGCCGGGCCGGAGCGAACACACGGTCTGGTCGTCTGAGGTGAACCGGAGGGTGTTGGGGGCGAGGCCTCGACAGGCTTCAGGGCGCAACCTCCTGCCCAGCCCACAACGCGGCAGCGCGGTCAATTCCGCTGGCGGTCGCCCGGAGGGTGCCCCGGAGCAGCCGGGTGCGAGCGAGGCGCACCGTCCCACGGAGTCGGTTGTAGCGTGCGCGCAGCAGGGTTCACCCTCGATCCGTGTTCGGCACCTGCCGACGGCAGCCGCGCTACGCCACAGCGATACTTTCCCGAGTGCGGAGGTCTGAGTTCGTTGTCACCCACTGTTGTCACCCGGCACCGGCGTATCGGCCCATTCCGGTCCGCTTGGGCCATCCGCCGGCAGCGCGGAACTGCTTGGGTGGGAGCATGCAGGGCCAGGCAGTCCAACCCGCGGAAGATGGGACCAGAGGCTGGGGAACGAATCCGGAGATCGCTGCTCAACTCAGGCGTTGACAGGCCCGGAATTGAACCGCGCAGGCTCACTCCTGGGCCATAGCAGCGCCAGCCAGCAACCTACTCGATCGTAATGCCCCCGACGGGGGCCGACTGCTTCGGCAGTGGGCTCTTCGACGGATCGGGACGGGGGAGGTTGCGCCGCATTGCCGGCCACCTGCCCTCTCGTGATTTGCACATAGTCAGTTGTCGCTTTATCCCGCTCCTGCCGTGGCTCTCTGAGGCGGGGACCCTGCGTCCCCGCCTGTTGGGCGTGAACGTGTGAGTGGGGCAATGACGCCTTCCGGCCGAAAACTCGTGGTTGCTCAAGGTTCGGCTGCCTGAACGCGGTAGAAGCGTGCCCGCAACCCGATCGGCTGGATCTCCGACCACGTCTGGTCCGCCGACTCCAGGGTTACGATTCCGGCTTCGGACCACATCGCCGCCGCAGCGTCCTCCGAGTAGAGCACCCGACACTTGCGGCCCGCCACGCTGCGGATGGTGAACTCGAACCCCATGGCGGTGAGGTGTGGATTGATGAGGAGGATGGGAGCCGGTTCGGTGATTGGCACAATCCCGTCCACGCCACCGATGTCCGCGGTGGTGAGCGTCTGCGCGTCTCCGCCCGGCCAACGGATCTCGATCCCTTCGACCGCCGTGGCGTCTCCCAGCCCGAAGTGGAGCCGGGGATCACTCTGCCCGGCGTAACAGCCGCTCACCGGGAACAGATCGCGCACCTGGGTCCGGCCGTTGGCGCGCAGCGTGACCCGGGCTCCGATGGCGTCCCGGTTGCTGCGGGTGCCGTGGAGTTGCAGCGTCAACCAGTGCCGTCCGCTGGTCACGTTCTCGAACAGCGCGCAGGCCTGGTTGTTGCCGCGCACCAGGAACAGGTCCTGGTCCCCGTCGTTGTCAATGTCTCCCACCACGCACGTGTGCGCGCTGGCCAGATCGCGGGCCGCGAAGGCATCGGTGGCGTCCTGGAACGTGCCATCGCCGCGATTTATGAACAGGTAGTTCTTCGGCGTGTTGCCCACCGCGATCAGATCCAGGTAGCCGTCGTTGTTGATGTCGGCAAAGACCGCCCCGATGTTGTATTGGCGGGATTCACCGAGGCCGGCTGCGGAGGAGGTCTCCTGGAAGTGACCGTTGCCTTGGTTGCGATAAAGCCGGCCGCTGACCGACGGGACCCCCGAGTCGTTCGGCGAAAAGACGCCCGCGAAAAGGTCCAGGTTGCCATCGTTGTCATAGTCACCGGCGCACAGGGCGGTGTACCGATCGCCGTTGCCCAGGACCTCGAAGTCAACCGATGCCGTCTCGTCCTTGGTGAAGGTGCCGGTGGGGTGGTTGCGGGCCAGCACCAGTTGGGCGCCTTCGACGAGGACCAGGTCGGGGTCCCCGTCGCCGTCGTAATCGAGGAAGACGTGGCTGTTGCCGCTGTCCGGGCCGCCCAGCGCGGCCAGGCCGGAGGCCGCGGACACATCGCTGAAGGTGCTGTCGTGGTTGTTGTGATACAGCACGGAAGCCCGGCCAAACCCGTTGAGGAAGATATCCAGCCAGCCATCCCCGTCGTAGTCCACCCAGGCGCCGTTCTGGGAGAGGGTGTCATAGTTCAGGTGGGCCTCGACGGTCACGTCGGTGAAGCCACCGTGGCCGTCGCCGCGGCAGAGCTTCGGCTTGGTGCGGCCGCCGAGCAGGAGGTCCGGGAGGCCGTCCCGGTTATAGTCGCCGAAGCTGGCGAAGAGAAAGTCGCCGGCCGAGCCCACACCCGTGGCGTTGCTGACGAGGTTGAAGACGCCAGTCTCTTGGTTGAGCAGTAGGCGTTCGGCCTGATTGTTGACACTCGGCTGGTAGAGGTCCAGGAAGCCGTCGCCATTGACATCCCCGAGCGCCGCAGACGTCAGCTTGGAGCCGGCGAGGGGAACCCCGGCGGCCGCCGTGGTGTCCCTGAAGTAGGCGGCGGTCACCATCAGCGAGGCTGCCCGGCTCGTCTTTGACCCCGCCGCGTTGCTGACAACCACGTCGTAGGCACCGGCATCATCGGGATTGGCCTCCGCGATCGTCAGGCTCGCCGATGTACTCCCGCTGATTCGCCCCCCGTCGGACAGGGGTTGTTGGTTCTTTCGCCACTGGTAGCTGAGTGGTTCCGAGCCTGTGGCGGTGACGGTCAGGACGGCAGTCTGTCCGGCGGTGACTGTTTGGTCGTTTGGCTGCTGGGTGATCGCGATCGGTTGCCCACTTGGCCGTGTGAAATGCACGCTCGCCGCGTACCGTGATGCGGTGTTCCAGTTTCCGCTCGCGTCCGACGCGACGTCGGAAGGAATGGAAATCTCGACCGTGCCCACGGACTCCATGCCCGCAACTTCGAGTTGGTAGATCGTTCCTTCGCCGACGACGCTCACTCGGCCCGGGCGTGCCGTTCCCCCGAGGCGCACATCGCCCTCGGCGAAACCTGTCACCGGCTTGCTGAAGACCACCGTGAACCGCACGGGAGCGGAAGCAGCGGGATCGCTCTGCTCGACCGAAGGCATGACGACGACAGCGGGTCGGCTCGCATCAAGTACCAACACATTCAACCTGAACGCATCTTCGCCGCTGCTCCCGCTGGTGGCGGTGATCACTACCGATCTCGCGCCCACGTCTGCACTCCTCCCTTCATAGCGAATCTCACGGCCCTCGCCCTCGACCAGCCCCGTAAACCGGATGTTGGCGCGATCGCCCTCCTTTAAGCCGATTGTGTCCACGGCCACGATCATCGTTTCTCCAACGGCCACCTCTTGATCTGGGATCGCAACCACCCGCAGTTTCGACGCTGGCGGTTCCGGCGGGACTGTTATCAGAACGGGTGCGGTTGCCAGATACAGGGCTCGGATATTGACGGTCGCTTCCGATCTAAGGACAAACTGGGCGGACAATTCCCGCAGGATATCCTCTCGATCGGATTCGAGCGAACGGAGCGCGTCGGAATTCGCCACCGCCTTGATCGCGGTCGTGACCTTGTCGCCGGCCTCGATCCACGGCTGGAGGATAGACACTCCCCCCGTATAGGGGGCACGTGCAACACCCAAAATCGAATTGGCGCCGGTCACCGCCCAATCAAGCGCGTCAGGCGGCACGTACTCGCGCAGCACGCGTTCACAAGTACGCTGTGCCAGGTACAGCGTCAACAACCGTGCGTGATGGTACAACTCGTAAGGTGCAGCCTCGAGCGTGGGCCCAACAAAGAGGCGTTCATGCAGGCAGGCCTCGTGCTGACGAAGCACCTCGTACACTGTCAGGAGGATTGAGTGGTCCCGGTAAAAGGACAACTTCGAGTTCAGACGGGACGCGAAGTCAACGGCCGCCGCGATGGCGAGCGTCGCCTTCTCAGACACCTTGAACGCCTGCTCGACCACGTTGCCAGGTCGCTTGTGGACGGCGGAAAACACCTTCAGGATCGCCTTCCCAGCCACGGAGTACAGCTCACCATTGCTCGCTGTGTTCAACGCCACAATAAACTGCGCCAAGTCCATTGTGCCTGCCGACCTGAAGAAGGCACCGCACACGGCTTCGAACTCCGTGAGTTGTCGCCCGACGTCCGTTTCCAGGTCCTCGATGGCCGCGGCCAGGGCCGGGTCGAGTCCCGGCATGGACACTGCCGCGTAGTTGTACGCCTCTCGGAACAGGCCTAGCCGTACCTGCGCTTCGTGGCTTGTATTCAAGTACGTACGAAGTGCAATTTCGGCATTGGCGCGTTGGGTGATGTCCGTGATGTCCTTGGCCAGATCGACGGCGAACGTGCTCCAGCGCGCGTACGAACGCAGTTGTTCTGCCAACTTGGGGTGTTCCGCACGGAACTGACTGAACGTGCGGAGTATCGGCGTCAGTGCAGGCGCTTTGGTCCCCACCTGGCTCAGCAGATCACTTATGGCTTCGCGCATCTTTTTGTCCTCCACGAGTCCCTTGAATCCCCGAAAGCTATCCCAGGCACTCTCTCCAATACCGTACCATTTGGACATCGTCCCCAGATCTGTCAGAATGTCCCTCGTATCATCACCATTGAGCTGTTCCACCGAGATCGGCTCGACCGTCTCGTCCCCGACGGACGTGAGGTCGTAGGTTGCGTCAACGGGCGTCTCCTTCAGTCCAATGGCCTCCAGCAGCAGTTGCCGATAGAGTTCTTGGCGGTCCGATTGGCCGAAACCGGATGCGAAGGCGGTCTCAAGAACGAACCACCGGCTCTCGGGTGTAGCGAAGAGCTTCGCACCGTCTTTCGAGTAATCTCGATGAGCAAACCAATACGAACTACGGGGCCGTTGCGCGAAGACCGAAAGGAGGTGCGGGAAGTCCACGCCGTTGATCTCAGCCTGATTGAGGATGTGATCGCTCTCGTGCGGCGTCAGGTACAGGCTACGCAAGGAAGGGAAGTGCGCGTAGAACAGGGGACTCGGAGTTGCTCCAAAGGGGTTCGTGCCGTCCACGGTCTTGGCGTAAAGATCGAACATCCCTTCATTCCCGACGGCAACTGTGCGGATGCGGAAGTAACCGTCGCTCCCTCCGACGCCGGCGACGGCACGTCGTACCGGATGCCCTTGTTGGTCGGTGTCGTCCTTGTCCGACTCGGCGGGGTCTTCGAAGACGGCTCCGGTCGAGTCAAGTAACGTGACGCGACTCCGCAGCCAGATCGTACCAGTCTTCCGGGGCGTCACCTTGAAGGCCAGCGTGTGCTCCACGCCTTTGGCCCAGTTGTGATCCACGGCCTCAACGAGATAATCCTCGGCGATCATCTCTCCGTTGCTTCGATGCCAGATACGATCCAGCCCTGGCTCGAAAAGCTGAGGACCATCCTGATCCCAACCGGCAACAATGTCCTCTTTCGCAATCACGAGATCGTCGGTGCCGTCAGAATAGAGCACGGAAACGGAGATCGAGGAACCAGCGGCCGCGGGGTCACCATCGTTGCGTCCCACGACGGTGACCGTGAAGGGTTGGTCCGGGAGCGGTCTGGGCGGGGTGATCGTGACGGACGCCAGCGCGGGGTCAGGTCTTGGCATGTCCACGGACACCAGTAACGGGAGAGAAGGTGGAGATGTGATGCTCGTGTCCTGCGAGCAGCGCGCATGGGCGACGACCTCGTATGGCCCCTTGCTCTGCCACATGTGACCGCAGCAGGGGTCTTGTGCATTGAAGCAAGTCTTGCCATCTCCATAACTGAAAGTGTACTGGACAGCATGGCCTTTGTTGCAGGTCATCGACTGGGTGCAGTAGCCCTCGGCCACGCCGACTTTGGCAGCCACCGGCCCCGTGGGGCGTGCGGGAGCGGGAACAGCGTGGTGGTCCACGATCGTCACGACGAGGGTCTCCGACGGAGCCGACCACGCTGGGTCGTACGGGGCTCCGCCAACGCAGACGGCGGTGGCATAGACCTGGTATTCACCAGGGTCGTTCCAGGCATGCGAACTGACACCGTCTTGGGAAAAGCTGTGCGAGCCATCGGCCCACTCGTACCGATACGCCTCGATCCGGTGGCCGTGCTCGCAAACCGATCCGCCGGTCGAGAAAGTGTAGGTTTCGGCGGGAAGACCGGTCGTGGGCCCACTGGGCTTCCACGGCTGGGACACGATGTGGTGACCGGCTTCAAACCGCGCGTCGAGCTTGTAGTACGGGTTAGAGTGGGCCGCGACGAACTGCACCCGGCAATAGTAGGTGCCCGGCGCAACTGCGACAGGCAGCTCCCCGTCGTCGCCGGAACGGATGTCTGCCGTCTCGTTCAGTCCATCCCAATCGCCGGCGTCCTTGTACACGAGGAGCTTAACGTCGGGACCCCCGGTCAGCGAATCCACGGTCCACGTCAGGGTGCCCACGCCTGCGTTGGCGTGGTCACGGGTGATGGTGGTCTTCCACCAGTCCACGGAGTCGGACGGGTCAAGGCCACCCCCAATCCCGACGACAGCCCCGCTCGGTTTCGGGATCTTGACGGCCGTAGCATTCACGGGATCGTCGTCGGCGTCTCCGAGAACCCCCAGCGGCGCGCAGGCGCTCAACGTTGACAGGACGGCAAGCCGGACCATGAGGGGGAGGGATTTGCGAACTAGGGATCGAGGTTTCATCGTGTTTGCCTTCGTTTGGGCGACCTTGCATGCAGCTCGGGTTTGATGAATTACGAGATCGGACTGGGGAGGTAAGCGAGTTTCTACCAGGCGTCGGCGGCTGGCTGGTAGCGGGGCACGGCGCAACTGAACACTCCGGGGATCGAGGACTCCCCGCCGACGGAATAGAGCTGGCCTCCGAGGACGGAACCCGCCTGTGTACCCGCGGCGCCCGGCATACTGGCTTTCGCGTTCCACAGCTTTGCCGAGGAGTCGTACACTCCGAGGTCAGACGTGGCCCGACCTTGGACTCCATACCCACTCCACACGTAGAGTCTGCCGTCCAACATCTCCGCCGCCCCGGTGTCGTGAGGGGCGTTCATGGAGGCAACTTCCTGGCCCCGCAGCGACCCGTTCGCCCACGCCAGCAGACAGAGCACCCCCAGAAAGCCCGGGGTCCAACGCCGCTTCATCATAGTTGTTCCTTGTTGCTGAGGTTCTTCGCCTGTGTTCAGACTTCTTTACGCAGCCGCCAATCGGATTCTGCGAGGGATTGGCGTTACCGGAGTGGTCTTGAGCCTCATGCACACGAGCGAGTCGCATTCAGATGTGGAGGGCGATGCGCCAGACCGGGAGGCGTTTCCGGTCACGTCGTGGTCGGAGGTGGCGCGAGCCTGGGACCTTGACGCGAAAGTGGCTTTCCGTGCCCTGTCGGCGTTGGTCGAGCGCTATCGCCGTCCGCTAGAGGCGCACGTGGAGCGCAACTGCCGGGTCGCGCTGGAACAGGCCCAAGACTGGCTGCAGGGGTTCCTCCACGAGAAGGTGGTTCGCGATCGGCTGCTACGCCACGCCCGGCAGGGTCGGGGCCGCTTTCGCACGTTCCTGCTGAACGCGCTGGACAACTACGTGATCAGTGAGATGCGCAAGGCCGGCGCGCAGAAACGGCGCCCGGCTGGTGGCATGGAATGCCTCGACGAGGTGGCCGAGAGTCGGTTGCCCGCCAGCGCGCCCGACCTCGACGAGCGCTTCGACGTGGACTGGGCCAGGGAGGTGATCGCGGAGACGTTGAGGCGGATGGAGACCGAGTGTCAGGGGAAGGGCGAGTTCTCGCGGTGGGAGGTGTTCAGGGCCCGCGTGATCGAGCCTTCGCTCGACGGCAGACCCAAGCCGCCTTACGAGGAGATCGTCGAGCGCTGCCGCTTTGCCTCTCCCGCGGAGGCGTACAACGCGCTCACCACCGCCGTCCGGAGGTTCCGGCGGCTCCTCGCCGACGTCGTCCATGAGTATGAACAAGACCCCAAGCTCGCTGAAGAGGAGATCGAGGAACTCCACCGGAGCCTCGAACGGGCCGGGACACCCCGAGCTGGGTGGCAACGTCCCGGCCACGGGCCGGCGGTGGGCGGGGCGGCGCCGAGTGGGACCGGGAGGCCAGATTGACGGAGGGACTGCGTAAAAGGAGAATGAAGATGAACTCCGACTCCGAAGCGCTGGCCCGGCAGGCGACGCCGGAGCGACTGGCCGAACTACTCGCGCAAACGGCCTCACCTGCCCGTCCCTGGCGCCCCGAGGAATTGGGCGCGCTGCTGCGGCATCAGTTGACGGCGCCGGTCGAGCTCAGCCTCGATAATCTGCCTCCGGACCTGGCGCGGCAGCTCAAGGGCTTGAGCGACGCCGAGGGCCTGTTGCTCAAGAGCTACGCGGACCTGTTCACGCATCCGCGGCCCCCGCTCACGCTGCTCCGGTTGGTCAAGGAGTTTGCCAAGGCGGCCCAGGCCGCGCCGTCGGGGCCGCTGCCCCCGGAGGTGGCGCGGGTGCTGTACTACGCGAGCATCGCCGCCGCCGTAGCCCGATGGAACGAACGGCTCACCACGCTGGATGACACGGCGCTGCGTCGGGGATTTGCCTGGGTGCGGGAACAGCCGTGGGTGGACGCCGGCACCCGTGAGCTCCTCCGGCAAGCCGGAATGCGGCTGGCCTGACATGAGCGAGAGCGTTTCCAGCCAGGCTGCTTCGAGCTCCCCACCGCCCCCGATGTCGTCGGTCGGTGGGGAAATCGCGATTCTGATCCGCGCGGGCGCCTTCGGGCAGCCCCCCCATCCTGGCCTGGAGGCGAGCGTCGGAGATTACGGCATTCTCCGACGGCTGGGCGAAGGCGCGAGCGGCCTGGTCTATCTCGGGGCGAAGGCGGGGACTGGGGGCAAGGACGCCGAAAACAAGGTGGCGGTGAAGGTGCTCCGGCCGGAGTACTGGCACGCGCCGAAATCCGTCGAACGCTTCCTCTACTCCGCCCGCGTCACACAGCAGAGGCTGAACCACCCGAATATCGTCCGCGTGATCGAGGTGCAGGACCGCGCCGCCGGGCCGTGCTTCGTCATGACGTACTGTGCTGGCGGTACGCTGGCGGAGCGGTTGCGTCGCGACGGCGCACTCGCGGAGGAGACGGTCCTGGCCCTCGCGCTGGACATCGCGGCCGCACTTCACCACATCCATGCCCGGGGACTGATCCACGGCGACGTGAAGCCGGGCAACATCCTGCTCACGAGCGACGATCGCGCCTGCCTGGCGGACTTCGGACTGGCGCGCACGATGTTCAACGACGCGGTGCTGGACACCGGCGACCACGGCGAAGGCACAGCGCCGTATATGTCACCGGCCGTTGCTGCCGGAGAAGCGGAGGACACGCGGTGTGACATCTATGCCTTTGGGGCGGTGCTGTATCACCTGCTCACAGGCCGTCCGCCGTACGAAGGGCAATCATGCGAGGCCATACGGGCGAAGATCCGGGTTGCCGGCGCGTCGCCTCGGGCGGTCACCGAGCTGAAAGCCAACGCTTCGCGCGCGCTGGCGTTGGTGTGCGCGGGGGCGATGGCTCGGGAACAGCGGGACCGTTACGCCAGTATGGCGGATGTTGTGGCTGACCTCCGCCGGGTCCAGGCGGGCCAGGCACCCCTGGGACCGCACGGCAAAGCGTGGGAATGGCGTCGAGGCGGACGCTGGGTGGTTGCGGCGGGCATGCTGGTGGTGTTGAGCGCACTCCTTTGGATCTTCTGGCCCCGGCCGCCGGAACTCGTGCCCGTGCATAGCCTGACGATCGAGGGCGTGAGCCAGTGGGGGCCTGCGCAGTTCGGACGCTGGCTGGGTGAAAGAGCTTCACAGCTTGCGGTGGTGAATCGAGACAAGCTCCAGCTCTTCTCGTTCCACCGCGGGGCGCTGCTGTCGGATGGATGGCCACCCAGGTTCGGGACTGCTCCAGTTCATGCGTTGATCCGGGAGGCATTGCCGGAGGTGCGTCTTCCGGTGGTTAAACCCAACCCCGCCCGACTGGCCGGGTTCGCGAACGTCACGGGCGATTCCAGCGGCGTCAATCCGGCGGCGCAGGAAGCGCTCGTCACCTTCACCGAGGGGGACTTGGTGTCGCTGGCGGCGTATGGCCAGCAGGGCGTGGAGATCCGGAGATACGGCTTTCGAGGAACGCTGTTCACGAACGACATCACTCGGAATCCGCAGGCCACCGGTCTGATGGCGGAGACCCCCAGAGTGCTGCAGGTGTTCCGAGACCAGCGCCGGCGGTTGCTGGCTCATGTCACCACCGGTCGGGGCTTGAAGCCACGCGGCCTGGCCTGTTTCGACGCCGATTCCACCAACCTGCTTTGGACGCACTGGATCGCACCGCTCCCCGCGGGTCTCGAGGTCATGGATCTCGAAGGCGACGGCCGTTCCGAGCTGTTGCTCGGCAGCTATGCCGTCTCGAACACCAATGCGCTGTCGGACGGTACGACGGACCTGCACTGCTACCTTTACGCGCTGGACGAGCAAGGGCGGGCGCGGCACCGCACCGCCCTCGGCGATGGGTTCACCTGGTGCCGCCCGCTGGCGGTGCGCACGAACGCCGGTGGCAGCCCGCGTCCTTACGCCTGGTTGACCGCCGATGAACATCTGCGCGGTTCCCCGCTCTTGTTCCCGCAGGAAATCACCAACCTCACCGTGCTTGCCGGGAAGCTAGCCGCGCCAACGGATGCGCTCTCCCGGTACCTGGCCGGACAGCTCTCCGACTTGCTGCGGCGGGATTTGGCAAAGCAAGGGCGCGCCCGGAAAGGGTGGGAAGCGGTCCGGACCGCGCTGGCCAGCGAGTTGAACACCCTGCTCCAGGTAGGCGCGCTTTACGAACCAGGCCGACTTGCGGGTGTGAGCCTCTCCGCGGAGGTCGCGGACCGTGTGAACCTGAACCCGGCAACCGCCGGCGCGGAGCTGCTCTGGCTCAACCGGCGCTTGCTTGAGCAGGCCTACCCTGACGCCATCAGCCGTCACGCCCACCGGAGTGGGTCGTCCATGTCGGGCGAGCCGCCCGTCGGGCGGGTCGTGAAGCTGGACGCGACTCTCGGCGTTGCCGACAGCTACGACGTGAGCGCGAGCCTCTACAGTTGCAGAGTTCTGGACCTCGAGGGCGACGGTGTGGACGAGATTCTCGCCACCGACAGTTGGGGGGTACTCCACGTCCTGAGCCAGGATTGGACCAGTGTTCGCAAGCGACTCCTCACCACCAACTTCTGGGCGCGCGTGGATCTGAACCTCGTCGGCTTCACAAACCTGGTTGCGGGCGGACCGCCGTTGTTGGTGTTCAGTTCCACCCAACTCGAACTGGTGCATGGCGGTGACGTGGGCAACGACCGGGACAACCCGACGGTGCAAACCCGGCACCACAACCAGATCGTCCTCCTCGACGCCACTTTGCGAACCGTGCTCCGCCATGAGGTGGCTCCGGAGTGGAGCCTCGGCCCGGGCGATGATTGGCTTCGTGTCGTGGACGTGGACGGTGACGGTGTGTCGGAGTTGGTAGTTCTGACAGATGCCGTAACGGTGTACCGGCTCCGGTGAGGCGGACGTGTGGATTCCTGGACATGTTGGGAGTGCACCCGGCCTGCCACGCCTCGCTGATGAAGCGTGGCACCATCGGGAATGGGTTCAGTGGCTTGCGGAAGTCTTCGTGGTCCTGCGCTTTGGTCTGTGACTTCGGCTGGCTGGCGGCCCCCTCCTCGGCAAGCCCGAGGCCGTGCTTGAGTTGAGCGATTTCATGGTTGTGAATGCGAGGCGGCAGGCCGACGAGGACGGCGAGTTCGCGTGCTGGATCGAAATCCACAACGCGGCTCCGCGCCAGCAACTCTCGAAGGCGCGTCCCTGACCGACAATCCGTCCGAGGGTCGCCATCAAGTGGGCGTTCCCCTCGACGAACCTGCCCACGAGGCGCGCCTGCTCGTGTTCGCGCTGAGCGTGCAGGACCTCCGCTATCCTCACTTCGGTGCGTTGTGCCCGGGCAAGGTCGCTGGTCGAGAGAGTCTTGGGCGTCATCGGCGGTGCTACAGGTGATCGCTGCCGAAAAACCAACGCCGATCCGTGCGAAGGCCGCACACGCATGCTTGTCGAAGCCGTGCCGACCCATGGTAGGTGGCAGCATGACTCCCGATGGCGGTCGCGAACCCAGAGGCGCGACAGTGCGCCAGGCTTCCGGTTGGCAAGCAAGAGATCGCCAATCTGGGTGATGTTGATCACCGGTGGCTGGCGATCGGCGGGTAGATCACAAGCGGCACACTGGAGGAGCGTGCTCATCGTAAGCTGGTCTCAACCAGCGCACGTTCGGCTTGTCACCCGTTCTTTGTCACCCGGTGCGGGTTCTTCGGGGCTGTTCAGTCCCGAATGGGCCAGCCGCATTACATCTGCAAGCCATTGGAAACAAGCCTGTTGTCCACTTTGGGCCAGAGGGATACCGATGAGTCGAGAACCGCCAGATCGAGTTAATCGTCCATTGCTCCACCTGGCGTGGCGGACGCGATGCTGCTGAAGGGGAGTGACCAGGCACAGCAGCGACCGATGAACTCAGCCGGCGCCCTCGGTCTCGCCGACAGCCCGGGTCCGCACGGTCACCCGTTCGTGTTCCCGTGAACCGATCTCGTCCGCAGCACCGGTCGCGCGACGGTGGTCAGCACGGCACCATACCGTGTGGCGCGCTGAATCCTTCGGGCCGGAAAGCAGCCACGCACAGAAACCCTGAGTGTGGCTGTCGTCGGTGTCCGCGGCAGGGGACCGGAATTCCTTCGGAGACGGCCAGAGTGTGCGCGCGGTCGCCCCTGGGACAGCGACGACAATCTCGCCGGCACCGTCATCGAGGAGTATCCTGCCGCCGCGTGCCACAAGAAGCTCCGCAGGATTCTTGGCCTGGTCACCAAGAACTTCGATGCCCGCATCGCGGGCGCACTTGATCATGCTGCCGATGAACGACGACCGATTGCGCTATACCGACCTTGTCGAGTTGCTGACCGAAGGTCCGGTCGGCGGGCGCCGGGACTGGGCCGCCCTCCTGGTTCTGCGGATGTTGGAGACGAGGGGCGGCTGCCACTACCGGCCTGATGTCCGACTTGGCGGCGAGGCCAATGCCCAAAGAGCCCTTGCCTCCCTGCAAGTTGCCCTGGCCGCGCTTTCACCGCCCGAGCAAGGGCTCATGTTGCGCGCGATGCTTCTGGTGCCCTGGGAGCAAATGCGCCGGGACACGGGCCTGAGCTTGCGCTTGCCCGAGATTCTCACGGGACTGAGCGAGGAAGGTGGATTGTCGGCTTGTACGGCGGCCGCCCGAACGGTAGTCGAGCAAGGGCAAGAGGCGGTGCGTCAGTACCCTCTGGAGGGGTTGCTGCCGGAGCTCCGCCAGCCTGGGCAGGGCTTGGTGATTACGTTTGATGCCCGGGAGCGCCAACTGCTCCAGACCTCCCTCTCCGAGATCGAGATTGATCAACTGACTGGGGCAGTCCAGTGCTTCCGAGCGTTGGGATGGGAATCGAACTTGCGCCCGCTGGTCGCTTGGTGGCTCGGGACCTTGAAGGTCACGGAGGTCGATGGCGTGGTGAGTCGGCTGCTCTCGGACCTTCGGCGTGTGGCCAGGGATGACCAGGCACGGTGGCGATCGCTGGGTTTGCTGGATTGGCTGGCTGGCCATCCGGAACATCC
>CAZHUS010000137.1:0-18127 GCA_964535555.1 uncultured Verrucomicrobiota bacterium | reverse complement strand
CCGAAAAGCGGGGATGAATCCCCGCACTCCAGGCGCTTCGCGACTCCGAACGTGCCCGGGAGCGGCGCGAAGCGTTTGGAGTGCGTCCGGTTTACCGGCGCTTTCAGCCGTGCTCACCGTGTTGCTCGTGGTGCTCGCCGGTTGCGCGGTCGGTCCCGATTACGAACGCCCCGCCGTGGCTACGCCCGCGGACTGGCATTGGAAACCGGCCGAACCGCAAGATCACGCGCCGCGGGGTGATTGGTGGCGGGTGTTCGCCGATCCCCGCCTGGACGAGTTGCAGGAGCAGGCGATGCTGGGGAATCTCGATCTCCAGGCCGCGTTTCATCGGGTCGACCAGGCCCGCGCGATCGCCCGCGTCAGCCGCGCCGACTTCTTCCCCGCAGTCAATGCCTCCGCGGATTGGACCAAGTACCGCACGTCGGGGAACTCGCCGAGCCCGGTGCCGTTCCCGATTCCGAGCTTCACGCAGGAGCAATGGCGCGCGGGCCTGGACCTCAGCTACGAACTGGACCTCTGGGGGCGCGTGCGGCGTTCGTTTGAATCCGCGCGGTACCTGGCCATGAGCGCCCAGGCGGCGTACCAGGCAGTGCTGTTGACGCTGCAGGCGGACGTGGCGGCCAACTACTTCGCCCTGCAAGGGACCGACGAGCAGGTCGCGCTGCTGCAGCAGACCATCGAGGTCCGCACCAACGCCTTTGCGGCCATCGAGCAACGGGTGGGTGCCGGTTTCGGAACCGAGTTCGAGATCCAGCGCGCCAAAGTGGAAGTGGCTTCCGCCCGGGCGGGACTGCACGGAGCGCTGCGCCGCCGCGCGGAACTGGTCAACGCCCTGGCCGTGCTCTGCGGCAAGGCACCGTCGGATTTCGAACCCGCCATCGGCGCCCCGACGCCGCCGCTGCCGCCGGTCGCGCCCGACCTACCCGCCAGTCTGCTCGAGCGGCGGCCGGACGTCGCGCAAGCCGAGCGGCAACTGGCGGCGCGCAATGCCCAGATCGGCGTGGCCAAGGCGGCCTTCTTCCCCTCGGTCCGCCTCACCGCGGCGGGCGGCTATCTCAGCGGCGAAGCCTCGGACCTCTTCAAATGGGACAGCCGCACCTGGGGCCTCAATCCCAGCATTGCGTTCCCGGTGTTTGCCGGCGGGCGCAACAAAGCCGAACTCGAGCGCACGCGGGCGGCATACGAGGAAGCCGTGGCCCAATACCGCCAACAGGTGTTGGTCGCGTTTCGCGAAGTCGAGGACAACCTGGCGGCGCTGCAATTCCTGGAACAGGAGCGCCTCGCTCTCGAGGAGGCCGCGACCTCCGCCCGCAGCGCGGCCAGCATCTCCTTCCAACGGTATCGCGCCGGCGCCATCAACTTCATCGAGGTCGTCGACTCCGAGACGGCCCGCCTTCAGGCCGCGCTGGCCGCGATCCGGATCACCACCGAACAGCGGTTGGCCCTGGTGCGTCTGCTCAAGGCCCTCGGAGGCGGCTGGGAGACAGCTTCACCGGAAGGCACCCAGGTGGCCGCCCCGGCCCCGGACGCCACCTTGTCACCGCGAAATGACCGGCCGGCGGCAGCCAAGGCCACGTCGACGAACGCCGCGCTTTGATTCCCATTCCATGAACTCGACACGTCATCCGATGCAACTCCTGGCAGGAATTGCGCGTGCGGGAGAAGAGAACCGGGGGTTCCCTCCCATGAACCTGCTCCGAAGCGCGGGGGTGAATCCCCGCACTCCAGGCGCTTCGCGACGGCGGAGATGCCTTGGAACGGCGCGAAGCGTTCGGAGTGCGTCCGGTTTACCGGCGCTTTTGGGCTCCTGGTCACGGCGCCTGGCCGTGGGGCCAGAGGGCCTCTCCACAGCCGGCGTCGCAGTCATGCTCGCCGGCCTGCTCCTGGGTGTCACGGGATGCAGCCAGGGTGGCGCGGGCGGGCCGCCGCCTGACATGGCCATCGAAGTCGTCATTGGCCAACCCGTGGTGATGCCGGTCGAGGACACCTTGAGCGCGGTGGGCACGATCGAAGCCAACGAGCGCGTCGCCATTCAACCGAAGGTATCGGGCCTCATCGAGACCATCTCCTTCACGGAAGGCGAGCGCGTGAGCCAGGGAAAGCAGCTCTTTGCGATGGACTCCCGCACCGAGGCCGCGTCCCTCGCGCAGGCTGAAGCCGAGCTGCGCCTGGCCCAATCCAACCTCGAGCGCGCCAAGACGCTCATCGGCACGCTGGCCGTTTCCCAGCAGGAACTGGATCAGCTCGAAAGCCTGCTGGCGGTCAAGACCGCGGCGCTCAAGGCCGCCGACGAACGCCTGGCCGAACGTACCATCAAGGCGCCGTTCGACGGCACGCTGGGGCCGCGCCTGGTCAGTCCCGGCCAGTATGTTCAGGCAGGCACGTCGCTGGTAACCCTTGTGGACGACGCGTGCGTGAAGGTGCGCTTCCATGTCCCGGAACGCCAGCTGGCCCAGGTGCGGGCCGAACAGGCGGCGCGTGTGCGGGTGGCCGCGTGGCCCAACCTGGTCTTCACCGGCAAGGTCGACCTGATCGATCCGGTCGTTGACCCCGGCACGCGCACCGCGGAAATCCGGCTGCTGGTGCCGAATCCTGAGGGACGCCTCATGCCGGGAATGTTCGCCCGCATTGAGGTGGTGGTGCAGACCCGCCCGGATTCCCTCGTGCTGCCCGAAGGGGCGCTGGTTCCCGCCCTGGACCGCTTCTCGGTGTTCCTCGTGAAGGAGGATCGGGCGCACCTGCAAACGGTGCAGCTCGGCATGCGACTGCCGGGTCAGGTGGAAATCCGCGAAGGTCTCAACGCGGATTCGCGGGTGGTCCTGAGTGGCACGCAGAAGCTCGTGGACGGCATGCGCGTCACCAACGCGCCGCCCGCCGCCTCTCAACCGGGCCCGGCGGCCGCCGGGGCTTCCACCGAAACGCGGCTGTGAAAACCGGGACCTCCAGACCGGCGCGGCATGATGCCAGCGCCCTCGGGGCATTCACCGCGTCCGCAACCTTACCCAAGCCCGCCACCTCCGGGTCGCAAGCCCGGGACGGGTTCCCTCGCTCCACGACCAGGCTTTCCCATGTCGCTTCCTGAGTTTTGCATTCGTCGGCCGGTCTTCGCGATCATGCTGAACCTGCTGATCGTGCTGTTCGGCGTGGTGGGATATCTGCGGCTGCCCGTGCGCGAGTTGCCGGACGTCGATCCGCCCATCGTCACCATCACGACCGTGTACCGCGGCGCGAGCGCCGAAGTCATGGAGGCCGAGGTGACCGAGCGCATCGAGCAGGAGGTCAACACCATCCCCGGCATCAAGACCCTCAGCTCCATTTCGCGCGAGGCGGTGAGTGTCATCACGGTGCGCTTCAATCTCGACCGTCAGGTGGATGTCGCCGCCCAGGACGTGAGGGACCGCATCGCCCGGGCGCGCGCCTTCCTGCCCGAGGACATCGAAGAGCCCATCGTGGCCAAGCAGGACGCGAACGCGCAGGAGGTGATGTGGATCGCGCTCTACAGCGACCGCTATTCGACGCTCGAACTCAGCGACATCGCCGAACGTCAGTTCAAGGACCGGCTGCAGACCATTCCCGGCGTCGGGGGTGTCAACTTCGGCGGCGAAAAACGCCAGGCCATCCGGGTTCGACTCGATGCGACGCTGATGGCGGCCCACCAGATCACGCCCGGGGAAGTCATCCGGGCCTTTCGCGAGAACAGCATCGAGCTTCCCTCGGGACGCATCGAAGGTCGCGACCGGGAGATCAGCGTGCGGACCCTCGGCAAGCTGAGCCGGCCCGAACAGTTCGAGGATCTCACCATCGCCTGGCGCAATGAAACCCCGGTCCGCCTCCGGGAAGTCGCGAAAGTGGAACTGGGAGTGGAGGTCGAGAACACGGTGGCGCGCTACAACGGCCGGCCGGCCGTCGGCCTGGGGATCGTCAAGCAATCGGAGGCCAACGCCCTCGAGGTGGCCGAACGCGTCAAGGCCGAACTCGAGCGCATCCGGCCCAACGTTCCTCCGGGAGTCGACGTGAGCATCGCCTACGATTCCTCGACGTTTGTGAGGCGCGCCGTCAACGAGGTGGCCGAGACGATCGTCATCGCCTTTGCCCTCGTGCTCCTGATCATGCTCGCGTTCCTGCGGAATTTCCGGGCGACCCTCATTCCGCTGATTGCCGTGCCGGTTTCGCTGATCGGGACCTTTTTGATCCTGAACGCCCTGAATTACAGCATCAACATCCTCACCCTGCTGGCGATGGTGCTCGCCGTGGGCGTGGTCGTCGACGATGCCATTGTCGTGCTCGAGAACATCTTCCGGCATATCGAGGCGGGAATGACGCCGTTCGATGCCGCCGTGAAAGGCGTGAAGGAGATCACCTCGGCCGTGGTGGCGATCACGATCACGCTGGTCGCCGTGTTTCTGCCGATCGCGTTCCAGTCGGGGTCGACGGGCATTCTGTTCCGCGAGTTTGCCGTCGCCACGGCGGGCTCGGTCATCATCTCGGCCTTCGTGGCGCTGACGCTGACGCCGACACTCTGCGCCCGCATTCTACGGCACACGCCGGAACAACACGGCGTGGTCTACCGGGCTCTCGAGAAGTTCTTCAGCGGACTCGAGCGGAGTTACGGGCGGTCGCTGGGATGGGCGGTGCGACACAAGCTCGTCATCGTCCTGGTGGGACTGCTCTCGCTCGGAGCGACCTACGGTTTTTACCGGGTGCTGCCCAAGGAATTCCTGCCGGACGAGGACAAGGGGTATGTGCTCATGCTGCTGCTGGCACCCGAGGGCGCCACCACCGAGTACACCGACGAAGCCGTACGCCAGGCCGAGGCAATCGCCAAGTCCTACCCGGATGTCGAGGCCTTCTTCTCCGCCGTCGCCCTCGCGCGCGGAGCCCCGGGCGAATCAGACTTCGGGATCATGTTCGTGCAACTCAAGGACGGGAAGCGTCGTTCCGCCCTCGAACTCGCCCGGCCCGGGGCCCCCGCTTCCATGTTCATGCGGCTGATCAACGAAATCAAAGGCGCGCAGGCCATCGCGATCCTTCCCAAGTCGACGGACTTCGGTGAGCAGTACCAGTTGGTGCTGCTCGGTCCCGACCTCGAGCAATTGAAGGCCACCGGCGACCGGGTGCGCGCGGAGCTCGCCGCCTCCGGGTTGATCCCCCAGGCGCGGCTCAACCTCAACTTTGAGCAACCCGAACTGCGGCTGCAGGTGGATCGCGACCTCGCCGCGGGATTGGGGCTGAGCGTGCGTGAGGCCTCGGAGGCGCTGCAATTGCTCTGGGGCGGGCTGGAAGTGGCGCGGTACAACGTCAAGGGCAAGGAATACGACGTCATCGCGCAGTTGGACCGTGAGAACCGGCTCGTGCCGGGCAGTCTCGATGACGTGTACCTGAGGTCCACCAGCGGCGGCCTGGTCCCGGCCTCGAGCATCCTGGTTTCGAGCCAGCAGGGCTCGCCGAACGCCATCAATCGCTTCGCGCGACAGCGGTCCGTCACCGTGTCCGGCCAGGTGCAACAGATTCCGCTCGGCACCGCCATCGAGCGCACCGAGGAACTCCTGGCACGGTTGCTCCCGCCCGGCGTGACTTACCGGTGGACGGGTGAAGCCGACGAAATCCAGGAGGGCTCCACCGAGTCTGCGAAAGTCCTGCTGCTGGCCATCCTGGTCGTGTACATGGTGCTCGCGGCGCAATTCGAGAGCCTGCGGCATCCGTTCGTGATCATGCTGGCCCTCCCGCTCGCGCTGCTGGGCGCGCTGGGCGGGCTGTGGTTCTTCGGCGTCATCAACGGGATTGCCTTGATCAAGTCCTACGCCCCGCTCGACCAGTTGCCGGGGTGGCTGGCCTGGCTGACGACGCACCTGCCGGAACTGCCCTCGATGACGCTCAACGTCTACAGCCTGATCGGCATCGTGCTGTTGCTGGGTCTTGTGACCAAAAACTCAATTCTGCTGGTCGAGTTCGCCAACCAGCGCATGGCCCAGGGCCTGGATGCCACGGCCGCCATGTTGGAAGCCGGGCGCATCCGGTTACGGCCGATCCTGATGACGGCCTTCTCGACGGTGATGGGGATTCTGCCGATCGCAATCGGCCTGGGCGCCTCGGCCGGGGCGCGGCGTCCCCTGGGTGTGGCGGTCGTGGTGGGCATGATGGTCTCGACCTTTCTGACGCTGATCATCGTGCCGGTGGTCTACATCCTTGTGGCGCCGCGCCGGCTCAAGGTCGCTCCGGCGGAGGCGGCCTCGAAGGAACCGCAGCTTGCCTCCGCGCCAACACCCTGATCCCCCGCCCCGCTGCCGAGAAACCCGCCCGCTTCACCGGGACGCTCACGCCCGCGCCCGGACGGGGCTTGGGGGCGGATCAAGTTCAGGCGGCGGAACCGGTTAGGAATCGCGTCCCAGGACCGCGGTGAGCGCCTTCAAACACCGTTCGTTCTCTGCCGGGGTTCCCACGGAGATGCGCACCCATTCCGGCAGCTGGTAGCCACCCATCGGGCGCACAATGATGCCGCGCTTCTGCAATTCCTCGAAAACGCGTTGGCCGTCGCCCACCCGCGCCAGGATGAAATTGGCGCCGGAAGGCAGAAACTCGATCCGGGCCTTGCGGAAGGCCTCCTCGTAGAACCGGAGACCGCGGGCGTTGTTCTCGCGAGCTCGTTCGAGGTGGGGCTCGTCTTCAAGCGCCGCCAGCGCTCCCGCTTGCGCGAGGGCGTTCGTGTTGAAGGGCTCGCGGATCTTCTCGAGCGCCGCGATGAGGTCCGGATGCCCGATCCCGTACCCGATGCGCAGTCCCGCCAGTCCGTGGATCTTCGAGAACGTGCGCGTGAGCACGAGGTTCGGGTGAGCCCCCGAACGGACCAGCGGCAGCAGATCCAGGGGATCGCGCAGGTACTCGAGATAGGCCTCGTCGATCACCAACAACACGGACGGCGGCACCGCCTTGATCAGTTCGAGCACGGCTTCGGACGGCGCCAGGGTCCCGGTGGGGTTGTTGGGGTTTGCGACGAAAACGACGCGGGTTCGCGGCGTGATGGCTCGTCGCATCCCGGCAAGGTCGTGCGCGTGATTGGAGGCGGGTACCACGACGAGGTTGCCGCCGAACAGGCGCGTCACGATCGGGTAGACGGCAAAGCAATACTGGGAAACCACCGCCTCCGTCCCGGGCGCGATCACGGCATGGCCGATCAACTCCAGGACCTCGTTGGAACCGTTGCCCAGGATCAAGTTCGTGGGGCTGACCTGCAGGCGTTCGGCGAGGCGGCGTTTGAGGTAGAAGGCATTGCCGTCCGGGTAGAGGTGGAGCTGCGGCAAGGCTTCGCGCATGGCCGCCAGAGCCTTGGGCGAAGGACCGAGCGGATTCTCGTTGGACGCGAGTTTGATGATGTCGGCGGCCGGCAGCCCAAGCTCCCGGGCCACTTCCTCGATGGGACGGCCCGGCTGGTAAACCGGCAAGCTTTCCAAGGCTGGGTTCAAAGGCACGGCGAGACGCGTGCCCGGGAGAGCTGTCGAGGCGTCGTTGGCGCTCATGTTGCGACGGGAGGGTGCGCCGAGTCGGGCGGGCTGTCGAGTCCGGTTGGCCAGGGGCGCAAGATCCTCGTAATCGCGGGAGGTAGGGCGACCTCTCCGAGGGCGCCGCACGGCGGGTAGCGTCCTTGGCTCGAAGGTCACGCGTCCTCAGCATGAACCAAAAGCGCCGGCAAACCGGGCGCACTCCAAACGCTTCGCGCCGCTTGAAGGCACGTCCGGAGTCGCGAAGCGCCTGGAGTGCGGGGATTCATCCCCGCTTTTCGGGGCAGGTTCATGGAGAGTTGCCTTGGCCTGGCAGCCATGCGCGGTGGCCATGAACCTGTGAGGAGCGCGGGCTTCAGCCCGCAGGGACGTCCCCAACCCGGCGTGGCTTCCTGCGGACTGAAGTCCGCGCTCCGGGGGAGGGTTCATGGAAAGGCGGCACCCTCCGTTGCCTGCCGGGTTGGCGCGCCTTGCTAAGGCTTCGGCCTGGCCTCGTTGGTCGCAGGAGACGCGGGCGGACTCAGCCTCTGGATCTCGGTTTCGTACCGGCTTACGAGGCGGCCATCGCCCACTTTGCGGGCGATCGGCAGGGCCTTCTGAAAGAAGCGAAGCGCGCCCGGGTAGTCCGGGTTCTCGCTGAAAAACGCCTCGTAAACCTCGAGCGCTTCGGCCTGTTTCCGCTGCTGAAGGAGCAGTTCGATGAGCGCGAACTGCAGCTCGATCCGCTGGTTGGGAGACGGTCCGGTGGCGAGCGCGCTGCGGTAGGAGGCGATGGCTTTGTCCATCTGACCGTCTTCGCGAAACAGATCACCGAGTTTCTGGCTGAGCACCGCGCTGGTCCGGGTCAAAGCCAGCCCCTGCAGATACTGGCGGATTTCAGCGGCAGGCGCCCCATTGGCGAGATTGAGATTCACGACGCGCAAGTGGGACCAGGCCAGACCTTCGCCGCCCGTGCGCTCCAGTTCGGCATGCAGCTCCGCCGGAGGCCGCGCCATGGGACGATAAAGCGGATCGCCCACGACGGTGGTCTGCCACGAAAGCGCCGGCTGGCAGATGTAGGCCGCCTCGCCCAGGTTGGCGCCGATGCTGATGAGGAAGGTGAAGAACAGGCCCACATCGGGCGAGAGATCCAGGTAAGGCTCAGCCACGCACCCGAGTGTGGCCGTGACCCCGCGCTCCAACAGGGGTCCCACCCAGCGCGCGCGCCCGTCCCGAATCGTGGTGGCGCTGAACGAGTGCAGGTGATAGGCGACCGCCCCCGGCATGAACTCGACCGGCTCGCGCGTGAACGGACCGGACACCGCGTTGTCGTACCAGCCCGCATACAGGGCGATTTGGGGCATGGGAAACCACGCGGGGAACGTCGACGGTTTGTCGTCCACCACGGTTTCGAATCCCTGCTTGCGCACGGCCTCGCTGGCGGTGCGGATCCACTCGTCGCCCTTCACGTACCCGGCGTTGGTGATGCTGCGCAGATCAAAGAACGCCCGGCCCCAAAGACCGTTGGTTTCGGCGTGCAAGGCCCGATCGACAAGTCCCATCGCCACCCTGGCGGACGGCCCGTCGAGGCGTGTGACCATGAACAGGCCGTTCGTGGGATGCAGCCCGGCGAAGTTCGTGCTGGCATAGAACGCGTTCTGGATCGGTCCCGTGAGCGGGGCACGGCGCACCAGCAGCGGAAGACAAGCCAGTTCGCTGTCGACTGCGGCCTCGTTCCGGCGCAGGGACGCGGGCAGCTTCTCGGCGACCGGTTCGGTCAGCTTTCGGTCCTGCGCGATCCTCAGGGGAACGCCGTAGCACAGCACGAGGTAGCGTACCTGGCTCGAGAGGATCACCCGGGCGACGCCCGCCGGCGTTCCTTCCCTGGCCGGGATCCGTTGGCCTTGGGATCGGGCCAGACCGCGAAGTTCAAGCTCGCTCAGGAGGCGATCCTGCAACTCCTCGGTGAAGGCCCGACGCTCGATTTGCTCGGAACGCGGCAGCGGCAATCCAATCAGGTGCTTCTCGGGAACGCCGCGTCGCGCCGCGTAGTGCTCCGCCACCTGGCGCGATTCCGCGACCTCCGTGTTGTAGATCACCGCGACCTCCTCGCCCGGGGCGGACGCACCGAACGCGTGAACGCACGCCATGACGGCAAGGGCGAACCGCAGCCAGCAAGGGCCGGCCCTGCGTGGTCCGCGCTTCAGGTGGGGCGAGGCTGCGCCGAGCCGCCCGCGTCCTGCGGGACGTGCCGGTTCCTCACGGCGGTGCGCAGGGCGGTCATCCCTGGCTGCCGGTCTGGGCGACTTTCCCGTCGCGTCGCTGTTATCCGGGCTCGAAAGCCCGGTGAACCGGCAGGCTGGAAAGCCTGCCCTACGCCAGGGATCGCACCCCCTGACTCGAGTGAGGGGTTCATGAACTTCGCGCGCGCCCATCCACCTGGCCTCCTGCCTTTCCATGGCTGTCTGACTCAAGCCAAGCATGCAACGTTCAATCCGTCATAAGCGAACCACACGCCGGCCGGAAGCTCGGCCTGATCGCGATCGTGGTCAAAGAAATGGGTGAGGTGGGTGAAGTAGGTCCGAAGGGCCCCGATGCGCCGAGCGGCCGTGAGGGCCTCGTCCAGGCACATGTGGGTGGGGTGAGGTTCGGGGCGAAGGGCGTCGAGCACGGCGATTTCGACGCCCTGCACCGCGGCGAGAGCGGGCTCGGGAACGACATGGCAGTCACTCAGATAGGCGAGCCGCTTGCGGCCGCCCTGCACGAACAGGAATCCGGTGGTGACGCCGCGACCGTGAGGCAGGTCCAAGGGCGTGATCTCGAGATCGCCCAGGGTGAACGGACCGGTGATGAGCCGCGGGTCGGGCTCGAAATAGCCACGGGGTATCGGTTTTCCGCTGAACGCATAATCGAACACGCGCCCCAAGGCCTGCATGGTGCCGGGCGCCGCGTACACGGGCAGGGCGCCCTGGCGGAGGTCGCAGAACCGACGGCAGTCGTCCATGCCCATGATGTGGTCGGCATGCGCATGGGTCACGAGGACCGCATCGAGCCAGCGGATGTTCTCGCGCAGCATCTGGATGCGGAACTCGGGCGTGGTGTCGACCACCAGCTTCACCTCCGGGGTGGCGACGTAAATCGAGGGTCGGGTGCGGTGGTTCTTCGGGTTGGCCAGGAACTCGGGCGGGTACTCCCTGCCGATGACGGGGACGCCTTGCGACGTGCCGCTGCCGAGGAAAATCAACGTGAAACCCATGCGCGCGCTGCTGCCAGTTTCTTTTTGCGTCACGCTAACCGAGCCGCCAGATTCGGCGCGAACGAAATCTGGACATGCTCGCCACCCTGCGCATCCGCAACCTCGCGTTGGTGGCCGATCTCACCCTTGAGTTTTCTCCCGGCCTGATCGCCGTCACCGGTGAGACCGGCGCCGGCAAGTCCGTCATTCTGGGGGCGCTGCACCTGGTGCTGGGTGAACGCGCCGAGCGCACGCTGATCCGGGCCGGCACCGACGCCTGCACGGTCGAGGCGGTCTTCGACACACGGGCGCTCGGGGCCGGTTTTCGGGCCTGCCTCGCGGACAACGGCCTTGAACCGTGCGAGGATCACCAACTCCTGCTCAAGCGCACCTTCACGGCCGGCGGGGCGAACCGGCAGTTTGTCAACGGCAGCCCCACGTCGCTGGCGGTGCTCGCCCAGGTGGGCGACTGGCTCGTGGACATGCACGGCCCGCACGAGCACCAGTCCCTGCTGCAACCGGCACGTCAACTCGCAATCCTCGACGCCTTCGGCCGTCTGGGTCCGCAAGTCCAGGCCTTCGGCGAGCGGGCGGCGCAACGACGCGCGCTGGTCGCGGCGAAAGCCAGCCTGGTCGTGGACGAACGGACCTATGCCCAGCAACTCGACCTGCTCCGGTTCCAGGTCCACGAGATCAGCACCGCGAACCTGCGGTCGGGCGAGGACCTCGAACTGGAACAGGACCATCAGCGGGTCCACAACGCGGCGCGTCTCGTGCAACTCGGACAGGCGGCGCTCGCCCTGCTGGACGGCGACGAGCCTTCGATCAGTGTTCAGACCGGGGCGCTCGGCCGCATTCTGGCGGACCTGCAGCGCGTGGATCCGGCCGCGGCGCCGCTGGGTTCCGGACTGGAGCACGCTGTCTCCGCCTTGCGCGACCTGCAGACCGAACTGTCTCGATACCTTGACCGCATCGAACTGGATCCGGAGCGGCTGCAGCAGCTCGAGGAACGGTTGAACCTGCTGCAGAGTCTCAAGCGCAAGTACGGGCCCTCCCTCGAGGCCGTCATCGAGTTTGGTCAGGACGTTCGGAAGCGGCTCCAGCAACTCGAATCGCGCGACGAGGAGCTTCAGCGCTTGAACGCCGAGCTGGCGCGGACCGACACCGCCCTGCACACGGCGGGGCGGGAACTGAGCGCGGCGCGCTCCGCCTTGATCCCGCGACTGGTCAAGGCCGTGGTAAAGGAACTGCGCGACCTCGGCTTCCGCCAGAGCCGGTTCGACGTGGCGTTGTCGAATGCCATGCCGCCAGCCGCGATGTGGGGAGACAGTCCGGCCTTCGGTGCTGCCGGGTTCGATACCGTGGAATTCCAGTTTGCGCCCAACCCGGGCGAACCGCCCCGTCCGCTGCGGGCGATTGCCTCCTCGGGCGAGATGGCGCGCGTCATGTTGGCCGTGAAGACCGTGCTGGCGGCCGAGGACGAAATCCCGGTCCTGGTCTTCGACGAAGTGGACGCCAACGTGGGCGGAGAGACGGCCCACGTGGTGGGTGAGAAGATGCGCCAGATCGCCCGTCAGCGGCAGGTCTTCTGCGTGACGCACCTGCCCCAGGTCGCTGCGGCCGCCACGGCGCATTTCGCGGTCACGAAGGAAACGCACGACGGGCGGACGACGGCGCAGATGCGCCCCTTGCAGGGGGCGGAGCGCGTTACCGAACTTGCCCGCATGCTCGGAGGGCAGAGCGACACCGTTCGTCAGCACGCCGAGGCGCTGCTCCGGCCGCGGGCATGATTCCGGCAGGCCGGGGAGCGCACCCGTCTCGCCGAATTCGGCGGGCAACGGAGTGCCCGCCCTACCTGGTTACGCCCAGAGGCAGGCTGGGGAGCGCACCCGCCTCGGATGCCGTGGCGGGGCGCCTCGCCCGCCACATGGATGTCGATCAACCTGGAGGGGCCGACCGGCGAGGCGCCGGTCGGGGCACGCGAGGGCGCGTGCGCTCCCCTTCGCGAGGAGAACTTACACGACCTTCAGCTTGCCGCCGTACACGGCGTTGCGGCCGAGCTGCTGCTCGATCCGGAGGAGCTGGTTGTATTTCGCCAGGCGATCGCTGCGGCTGAGCGAGCCGGTCTTGATCTGACCCGCGTTGGTGGCGACCGCGATGTCAGCGATGGTGGCGTCCTCGGTTTCGCCCGAGCGATGGCTGATGACGGCGGTGTACCCGGCGCGGTGGGCCATTTCGACGGCGTCGAGGGTCTCGGTGAGCGAGCCGATCTGGTTCACCTTGACGAGAATCGAGTTCGCCGTTTGCGAATCGATGCCCTGCTTGAGGAACTTCACGTTGGTGACGAAGAGGTCGTCGCCGACGAGCTGGACCTTCGCGCCGAGCTTCTCGGTGAGCTTCTTCCAGTTCTTCCAGTCGCCTTCGGCACAGCCGTCCTCGATGGAGATGATCGGGTACTTGCCGCAGAGTTCGACGTAGAAATCGACGAGCTCGTCGCCGGACACGGTCTTGCCGGTGCTCTTCTTGAAGGTGTAGGTGCCCTTGCCCTTGTTGACGAATTCGCTGCTGGCGACGTCGAGTGCGAGGTAGATCTGCTTGCCGGCCTTGTAGCCCGCGTCCTTGATGGCGGAGAGGATCGCCTCGATGGCGCCTTCGGTGCTGTCGAGCTTCGGGGCAAAGCCGCCTTCGTCGCCGACGGCGGTGCTGAGTCCCTTTGACTTCAGGACCTTCTTGAGGGCGTGGAAGGTCTCGGTGATGGCGCGCAGGCCTTCGCTGAAGGTGTCGAAACCCACGGGCATGATCATGAACTCCTGGAAATCGATGGGGGCGTCGGAGTGGGCGCCCCCGTTGATCACGTTGGCCATCGGGACCGGCAGGACCTTGGCGTTGGGTCCACCGAGGTACTTGTAGAGCGGGAGCCGCAGGCTGGCCGCGGCGGCCTTGGCGTTCGCGAGCGACACCGCGAGGATGGCATTGGCGCCGAGCTTGGACTTCTTGAAGCCGGTGCCGTCGAGCTTGAGCATCGCGGCGTCGACCGAGAGTTGATCCGCGGCCTCGAGTCCCTTGAGGGCCGGCAGAATCTTGTCGGTGACGTTCTTGACGGCCTTGCTCACGCCCTTGCCCGCGTAGCGGTCCGCATCGCCGTCGCGAAGTTCGAGGGCTTCATGTTCGCCGGTGCTGGCGCCGGAAGGGACCGCGGCCGATCCGACCGAGCCGTCGGCCAGGAGGACGTCGACTTCCACCGTGGGATTGCCGCGGGAGTCGAGGACCTCGCGGGCCTTGATGTCAATAATGCTGCTCATGTTCTCGATGTCAGGTTTCAGTTGCCAAACGAAGTCCGCAGTCTAGGCAGGAGCGGGGTAGCGTCAAGGATGGGACGGGCGCAAGGCGGCAGGCACCGGCGAGAGGCCGTGGCCGCGGAGCGGTCGCGCTCGTCGGCAGGACCGCGGCCGGTCTCCGGCCGCAGCGCGTACGATGGGCGCGGGAGGTCCTCCCGTGACTCAATGCGCTGGCGTTGGCAGCCGCTGCGACCGCAGAGCCGTCGCGTTCCTCATTGACCGCACCGTACCCCCACCTCACGCCAGGAACGTGCAGATGTACTCGCAGATCCCGGTGCGCACCTCGATGTCGAAGCCCGACTGGCCGGGGATCTCGAAAACCTCGCCTGCGCGGTAACCCGTCACCGCCGTCTCGCCATCCCGCTTCACCTCGCACGCACCGGCGACGATCTCCATCCGTTCGGCCGCGGCCGTGCCGAAGTGGTACCGTCCCGGCCGAATGAGGCCGAGGGTCTTCTTCAGGCCGTCGGGCATCAGCACCGTGTGACTGATCACCCCGGCGTCATGGTAGAGATTGGCCTTGGTTTGGACGGTGACGTTTGCGAGCTCGGTCGGGATCGTTGCCATACGTACGGTCGAGTCTTGAGGCGGCCGAACCGAAGTCAAGGGTCGGCATGACTACTTCGCTTCCTGCAGATAAGCGAGCAGGTCGGCGAGGTCCAGGTGCGACAATCCGGCCTCGAGGTTCTCCGGCATCAGGGACAGGCCCGTGGAGAACATCGAGGTGATGCGCGAACGCGCAATCTCCGTGTCCACGCCGCCGCTGGCGCGCAAGACCACCATGGCTTCGGTCTCGCTGAGCACGATCCCCGAGTACACGTCACCCTCCGTGTCCTCGATCGTGAACCCGATGTACTCTGTGTTCACCGCGGCGTTCGGGTCGAGGACGTCCGAAAGCAATGTCTCCGCACCCTTCCGCGAAATCTCCGTCAGGTCCGGACCGACGGCATGACCGAGGGCGCCCATGGTGTGACAGGTGGCGCAGAGATTCTCGTAATGCGTCCGGCCGCGGGTCGCATCGCCCTTCAACCGCACGGCCGGTTCCATTTGCTTGAGCACGTCGGCCCGGGTCACGACGCCCGCATCCGTGAACAGGGCCTCGGCGCGGGCCCGAACGGCGGCATCGCCGGACCGCAGCAGCCGGCGCCGTCGTTCGAGATCGAGATTCAACTGGCCCAGGGGCAGGCGCCCTTCCTCGAGCGCGCTCAGCAAGATCTCGTGATTGGAGGACCGGTTGATCAGGTAATCGCTCGCCTGCACGCGGGCTTCCCGGCTCAGGGTCGGCCACAGCTTGATCAACCGAGTCGCCACCGCCGGATCGCGTTCCTGGGCCAGTTGCCCCATCGCGGCATTCTGCAACTCACGCGGCTGCCGAAAATCGAGCAGTTCGAAAAGGAGCTCCTTGCGGGCGGAGAACGGTGCGAAGCGCAACAGGGCCAGGTGGGCAAGACGATCGGCAACGGCGGCGTTCCGGTCGGCCACGATCGCCCGGGACTGCTCCAACACGTTCGCCTGCTCCGGGTCGGCCGGAAGTCCCAGGCGCTGGCGCAATTCCCAAAGCTGCACGAGCAACGTCGTGGAGGCGCCGGTGCGGAGGGAACTCAGGTGGCGCTCGACCCCCGCTCGGAGCGCCTCGGGCAGGCTCAAGCTCCGGCTGCGACTGAGGCCGCCCGTGAGACCGGTCAGCACGGCGACTCGGTCCTCTGCCGGCGCCGAACTCGGATCCGCGAGGATCGCGAGGCACCCCTCGATCTCGTCCGGCAACTGCCGGGCGCCCAGCAGTTCGGAGAGTTCGGCCAGAAAAGCCGCGCGCCCCGAGGGCTCGCCGGCACGCGTGGGGCGAAGCAGGTCCCGCTGTTCCAGAACCGCGCGCAGGCTCGGCAAAGGCGCCTGGCCGGCACAGGTCAGGACGGCGAAACGGCTCCACTCGTTGGTGCCGTCGGTCCCGAGAATCGAGAGCAGTGCGCCGAGCACTTCCTTTCGCCAGGCAGTGTCGGTTGCCCAGGGAAACGTTCCGAGGCTGAGTGCCACCTGCATCCGCACCCGCGCGTCCGGATCCCGCGTCAGCGCGAGCACGGACCGAAGCCGGGCCGGGGACGATCCCAAGCCGGGCTCGGCCAGGACGAGGGCGTTCTCGCGAACCCCCGCGTGGGGGTCCTTAAGCGCCGCCCCGATCAGCTCCTCGGTCAAGGCGCCGGGCAAGTCGCCCTGCTGACGGGGCAGCCGCAGACCGTGCAATGTCCAAAGTGCCTGGAGGCGTCCCTGCGGTCGGCTGGAATCGCGGGCGACACGTTGGACGAGCGGGACACACCGCGGATCGTTCCACCAAACCAGGAGCCGCTGCGCGGTGTCCCGCCACCACTTGTTGCGGTGTTCGAGTTGGGAGACGACCTGGGCAAGATCGTCTCGCGGGAATGCCGGTTTCACCTGCGGCAGTCCGCCCTTGGGGGTGACGCGGTAGATGCGGCCCTGGTTGGTCCCGGCGTACAGGTCCATGTTCTTCTCCAGTTCATCCGGAATCCACTCGGGGTGTTCGATCACCACGCGGTAGAAGTCGACCACGTACAGCGCTCCGTCCGGGCCGACGCGCATGTTGACCGGCCGGCTGTGGCGGTCGGCGGACGCCAGGAACTCCACCTTCGGACGGTCGCGTGCGGCCAGGAAACCCGGCCCGTGAGGACGCAGGACATCGCGGTGTACGAGGTTCATGACCGAGTCCGCCACGAACAGGCTCCCGTTGAACTCGTCGGGAAACGACCCGCCCCCGTAGAAGGTGATCCCGCACGAGCACGAGAAGTAGCCGGATTGCTCGGGGTGATTGAGCCGCGCCTCCTGTTTTCCAATGGGGTAGGCGCGGTCGAGTCCGCCGGTCTTGTGATCCGAGATGTCCGGATTGCCGCGAGGCCGGAGATGGGGGTTCACCTCGACATAGCGGCTCGGAACGACGAGGTGGTTGACATGCCGGAGATTGTGGGTGGTGAAGACGTGGCCCCAGTCGTCGATCGCCACGTTGAAGCCGGTCGTGGTCGGGCCGAAGAATTCCATCCGCCGCGCCTCGAGATCGAACTTCACGTCACGTTGCAGCATCGCGAACTTCCGCTCGGGATGGTCGGGCCAGAAGAGTTCGCCGGAGTTGCCGCCGTTGCCCGCGTAGACGCAGTTGTCGAGTCCGTAGATGAGGCCGTTGAAATTGTGCTGGGAATTGCCGACCGCGAATCCCGAGACGAGGGTCCGGCGGACATCGGCCTTTCCGTCACCATCCGTGTCCTGGATGAAGAGCAGGTCCGGAGGGGAGGCAACCAGGAGTCCGCCGCGGTAGGGCAAGATTGCATCGGCGTACTGGAACCGATCCGCAAACCTCGACCGCCGGTCGTAGATGCCGTCACCGTTGGTGTCCTCGATCAGGACCACTCTGCCTGGAAACTGGGCTTCGATTTCCGAAGCGAAGGGGTAGCCGCCCATTTCCATGACGAACGCCCGACCGCTCTCGTCAAACTGGAGGTCAACCGGGTCCATGACGATCGGCTCGACTGCCACCCTTTCGATCTGAAAGGCGGGGTGAAGCTCGATCTGGTCAACGCCCGTGGGCAGGTTCGCGAGCGTCGCCGGGGTTTGGGCGTGCACCGCCGAAAGGGCGGAGACGAGAGTCGCCCAGAGGCCGAAGAGCCAGCGGTGGTGAATTCGGGAACTCAGCAATCGTGGTGTCATGAGATGGGCGTGCGTGTGGTGGGGCGAAGGGGCGCCGGGTCGGGAGACCCGGCCTACAGGTTGCAGGCCCGGTGCCCTCACCGGGCGGTTTACGGAGAGCATTGACGCCAAAAGGTTGAGCGCGCATGGGAGCCATGAACCGGACCGCAGCCGGTCCCCCGGCCGCAGCGTTTGCGAGCAGTCCGTGCCGGTGGTTCCAGGAGCTCAACGCGCCGTGGAGTTCGTAGCCGCTGCGACCGCGGAGCGGTCGCGGTCCGGGATGGGCCGATTTCATGGAGAGCCACCTGTTCCTTGCGGACCTGCTCCGTGACCATGAGCCAAAAAGCGCCGCTAAAGCGGACGCACTCCAAACGCTTCGCGCCGCTCCAAGG
>CAZHUS010000136.1:0-18299 GCA_964535555.1 uncultured Verrucomicrobiota bacterium | reverse complement strand
ATACCACGCAAAACCTAACGCCGCTGCTGGTCCAAATTCCGGGGTCCATTTCTGTACACCGGTCACGAAACAGATAATCTTGCGGTGCTCCGCCCTCGCTTCATCCACAAGTTCCTCGATACGGCGCGAGGTCACGCTGAGGTTCTGCGCACCCGCATCGTACCGTGCGATCGCTTCGACTGAGTGTTGAGAGTAGAGCGCCCGGGCTGCCTCGACGATCGTCGGAGTCGGGCGGTATGGGGCACGCGCCCATTGCTCCGCGCTGACGTTCAGCCCAGCGACACGCTCAAGCGCCAGGTCGAGAGTTGCCCGGAGTTCGTTTGGAGTCACGCGAATCGGCCGGAAGACTTTGTCCTCATCCGATTCAAGTCTGGGTGAAGAGCCTGCTCGCGCTTCCGTGGCGATGAGAACGGGCACGAGCGACAAGGTATGGCTCGCCTCGTGGAAATTCTTCAGATCCAGCGCATAATCCCAGACCTGCTCAACGGCGGCCCGCTCAAACGTTTGTTCACCCACTTTGAATTCAACCACGAAAATCACTGGGCCGATGATGAGAACAGCGTCCACTCGGCGGCCCATGCGTGGAATGTTGAACTCCAGGAGAATCCAGCCGCTTAGGCCGACGAGGCACTTTCGCAGAATTGTGATTTGCGCCAGCCAAGCATCGCGCTGCGTTGGCAGGACGGCGAAATCACTGCGCTTCGTCAGGCGCCCAATGACTGTCTCCGGGTCGCAGCAAATGAATTCAGCCAATGGCGCACCGAACCACGCCCGCTCTAACGGGGCAGTAACGGGAGCGGATGCGCTCGGTGTGTTCACTCGGCAGACCCTGGCATGGCATCGCGTGAAATGGAAGGCGCAGTGCGGGAAGCGAAACGTGCCCCTTCTTTTCCCTCTTGGCAGCCACCTAATTCCTGGCCAGGTACTCCTGCCGAACTATGGCCGGAACCGAACCAGACCGACTGAGTCCGTTCACCGTCATCTGCCAGTGGCATCCAGGTGTGGATGCTTCTGACCCGTGGCAAACAGTCGCCATCGCGCTCAACGTCGTTGGCGATGCGGAGGATGCCGCCAATGAGGCTTGCCTGTGGTTGGTGTGGAAGCGAATGGGGCGAGCAACGGCTTCGCTTGTTGTTCCCGGGCATCCGGAGCTTCACGTTCCTGACGACGCAGAGTTCGATGCGGAGGAATACGGCGATAGCATTTCGGTCGGCGCACAGATCATCTCTCACCGCGACTTGTGCTGAGCCGGGCGTCGAGGCGTTCGTGCGGAAGTTCGGCTATCGGGACAAGAACCAGCGGCCCGACCGGCTGAACTTCGGCGGCATCCACCGCGTCGGCGAGCGGCAGTCTTCGACCGGCCTGACGATGCAACTCACCGGCTACGACAGCGCGCGGAGCCGGATCACCGACGCGAGCGGGACCATCGTGCTGGTAAGCGACGCGGGCGAACTGGCGGCGGCGTGGCCGTTCAGCGGGTTGCTGGCGCACATCGGCGCGCTCTACGAGGTGGTGGAGCCCGTGGAGGTGTGAATGTCTGACGTCTCCACCCCGGCGAAGCGCTCGCAGGTGATGTCCCGCATCCGGTCGCGGGGGAACCGGGACACCGAACTGGCGCTGGCGTCGCTCTTCCGCCGCGAGGGGATTCGGGGGTGGCGGAGGCATGGGGAAGTTCGAAGTCCGAGGTTCGACGTTCGAATCAAGTCCGAAGGGCGAAGTCTGGATTCCGAGAGCCGGGGGCGCGCATCCGATCGCCGTGGGTTTCGCGTCCGCCCCGACTTCGTCTTTCCCAAGCTGCGGCTGGCGGTGTTCGTGGACGGGTGTTTCTGGCACGCCTGCCCGATCCATGCCACGAAACCGCGCAACCATGCCGCGTTCTGGCGGCGGAAGCTCGCAGCGAACCGGGCGCGGGACCGGCTGGTGAACCGCGCGCTGCGAGCGGCGGGCTGGCGCGTGTTGCGCATCTGGGAGCATGAGCTGGCCCGCAAGCAGGCACCTCGACTGGCCCGCAGGCTGCGCCGCTGCCTTGCTTCGACCGGATTCGGCGGGCAGCGGAGTGCCCGCCCCACCTTGCGCCAGCCCGAGGACTGGCCGCCCGGCTTTCTCAACCCAGCGCCACCAGTTCGGCCTGGAAGAGCTCGCTTGTCCGCGCCACGAGATCCGCCACCGGGATCTGGCCGGCGTCGGCCTTCTTGAGGAGGGCCCTTTGTGCCAGGTACTCCTTGTTCACCACGCCGGCGCGGCTTTGCAGCATGCGCCAGGACTTGCGACGCTCGACGCAGAACAAGACCAGCTGCCGGGACAATGCATACCACTTCATCCTGCCGTTCACCTCGGCCCGGATGAACACCCCGAAGTCCGGAACATAAGACCGGTGCGCGGGCTGAAAGACGCGTCGCTGCACGACGTCGTCCTGGGTCAACCGGACCAGGATGTCATCCAACGGGATCAGGGTCCGGGCCTGCTCCTCGCTGACCGATTTCAGGTGCTTGCGGAAGCGGCCCTCGGTGAGCGCCCAATGCGCCACGGTGAAGTTGTACTTTTCCCCCGTGGATTTGAACTGCGTTTCCCACCAGTCCCGGTTCAGGGAAGGGTTGCCCTTCAGGTCGAACGATTCCTGGCTGGTTTCGCCCTGGCGCGGATTGAAAACGAATTCCGGCATGCCGCGAGCGTCGCGGACGAGCTTGGCCTGGTCGGCAGACATGTGGTCCGAGACGCCATGCTCCGGCTGGCAGGTGGTGTAGCACTGGAAGAACGCCGTGCCGCGGTATTCGAGGCCGTCGAGCATGGCCCGGTAAAGGCGGGCGGCGTTGGCCATGCTCACCTGGCCGATGAAGGGTGAGCCGTGACCCGACGTGAACGCCTCGGCGACGCTCTTCTTTTCGATGAGTTTCCCCTGCGAGGCGATCCCGAACTGGTTCATGTCGTAACCGCCGAGCATCGTGGAAGAGTCGGAGTTCTGCCCGCCGGTGTTCGAGTACACCTGGGTGTCGAGCATGAGGATCTTCACGTTGGGCCGGTTCTGGAGGATCACCTTCGAGGCGTTCTGGAAGCCGATGTCGCCCAGGGCGCCGTCGCCGCCGACGATCCAGATCTTTGGCAGCTCCCGGATCTCCTGGTCGGTCATGAGGGCATCATCGAGGTGCGTCCAGAGGAAGTAGTCGGCGGGCGAAGCCACGTCCGTGTCGCGTTCGAGGAGGGCGTCGCACATGCGCTCCGGCACGACCGAACGCCGGGCATGCTGCAGGATGAGGGACTCGCCCAGCAGCCAGCCGATGGTGGGGCCGTCCTGGAACAACGAGTTCATCCACGGGTAGGGGTGCGGGTTCGACGGCGGCGTTGAACCGTAGACGGTGTTGCAGCCGGTGCTCGCGCCCATGTACATGACGGACATGCCGCGGGCCCAGCGGCCGTCAACGGACTGCAGCTGGCTGTGGTTGAAGGCGTCCAACCGCATCACGGCGCTGAGCGCGTCCACGACCGCGGCGTCGGTGACCGGGCCGTAGGCGGCCATCCGGCGCGCCGTGTCCTCGTCGTTCTCACCACCCAACCCAAAGAGCGTGTGCGCCACGGCCTGGACAAACCGTTCGTGCGTTTCCGGGCTGTGCTCGCGAAGCCGCTGCAGCCGGGCCACGCCTTCACGATCGAGCCGCTCGGCTTTGGCGCGCAACCGGTCGGCCTTGGCATGGTAGAGCGGGCGCATGTAGGCCTCGGTGACCGAGGCGGCCGCGCGGAGGATGCTCTTCTCGCCACAACCGGCACAGGCGCCATCGCCGGAGACGAGCGCCTCGTAGTTGCGACGGACCATGAGGTGATTGCGCAGGGCCGCCTCGCGCGAGCTCTGCGGCGAGCCGTCATTGTACAGGCCGAGAAACTTCTGCGGCGTGTCCGGAAGCAGTCGGGAGAAGACCTGGGCCGTCATGTGCCGCGCGTTCAGATCCTCGGTCTCGACGGTCATCCGGAGGGCGTCGTGATCGCCGCACACCTGGACGCATTCGCCGCAGCCCTTGCACAGGTCGGACACGAAGATCGAGAACAGTCCGCCCGCGCCCGGGGTTTTCTTCTCCAGGTTGCGGAAGATGGCCGGCACGCTGGTGTAGGCGAGCGGCAGGTCATCCAGGATGGCCAGAAACTCCTCGCGCGCCTTCTCCGGGACCGACGCGAGCGCGCTGACCTCGTCGCGAATGATGTCCTTGAAGGGCGTGCTTTCGCGTTTCTCGACGGCGGCGTTCATCCGGACCCGGGCGCGCTGTTCGAGGCCGGGAATTTCCAGCAACAGGGCCTTGCGACCTTCGGGTTCGGACACGTAGTGCCGGGCGGCGGTGGTGAGGACGACGCTGATTTCCTGCGCGGCATTGGGCAGGGCGGTGTCGGGACAGGCGGTGATGCACTCCATGCACTGGGTGCAGTTCTCGGCGATGTAAACCGGGGTCTCCCTCCGGGCAACGTATTTGGATTGCGTGGCGCCGGTGCCCGCCGCCATCACGCCCACGGACGCCAGGGCGCTGCTGGGCTGGTGGTAGCCGTAGTGGTGCCGGAACTCGCCGTCGAACTTGGCGAGTGTCTGGAACGGAGCGCGCGCGGATTGAGCGGGGGGTTGGGCCACCCCGACGGCGACTCCGCCGTTCCCGCATCCCGCGGTCGGGGGGTAAGCGGTGGCTTCCAGAGGCAGCCGGGCCGGATTGCGCATCGAGGAGCGGTCCGGGGCTTCCATCACGCCGTAGTGGATCTCCTGCACGCGGCGGAAACCGTCCTCCATGACCTTCATGTTGGACTCGACCACGGCCTCGCCGAAGCGGCCGAACTTCTTTTTGTACTGCTGCCGCACCGCGTTGTAGAACGCCTCCTCCGAGATGCCGTGGTCGTGCAGGAAGGAGGAAACGCGGAAGAACGCGCCCAGGAACGAATTCCCCTGCATGCGGAGTTGCAGGTCGCCACGCTCGGTGGCCTGGCGGGCAATCTCGAATCCCGGCAGGAGAAAGATCCGGATGTTGTGCTCGCGGATGAACTGCCGGTGCCGGGCCGGAATCCGCTGCCAGGCGGTCTCGGGCGATTCGCTGGATTCCCAGACCAGGGAGCCACCCGGGTTGAGTCCTTCGAGCGGGTTGGTGTGCGTGAACGCCTTGGGATCGCAGCAGAGCACGACGTCCACGTGATTCAACTCGCAGTTCACCCGGATCCGCTCCGGCGCGACCACGAGGTAGTAATTGGTCGGGGCACCCTTCTTCTCGGACCCGTACTTGGGGTTGGCCATGACGTACAGGGAGCGGCCGTTGCCCCGGGTGTCCCCACCGTTCACCGGCTCGCCGGCGGTGACGGGGGTGTCGGCCAGGATCTCGCTGAACTCGCCAAGAATCGCGCCCAGGTTCTTGCCCGTGGTGATCATGCCCCACCCGCCGATCGAGTGAAACCTCACCGCGATCGCCTTCTCGGGGAGCAGGGAGGGCCGGTCTTTCGAGATGACGGCGTACGGGTGGTCCACCCCCAGCACGAAATAGGTCTCGCCCTCGGCAGCGCCTTTGCCGTCCTGACGCCGGTTTTGGCCGGTCGCGAACTCGTACGCGCCGAGGATGTGTTCGGGCCGGAAATCGCGGGAACCGATCCCGTAAACGCCGCGGAACAGGCGGGGCGTTTGCTCGAGGGAAAGCTCCGGGAGCCCGCCGCCGAATCGCTTCGCCTCCTGGCCCTTGCTCAGCGCGGTGCGAATGTCCCGGGCGAGCGGGTTGTCGCCCGCCATGCCCTCGTCGGTGCGCTCGAGGATGATCGCCTGCTGTTTGCCGCGGAGGGCGTTGATGATGGCGGCTTCGGGGAAGGGCCGGAGCACGTTGACGTGAATGGAGCCGACGCGGGCGCCGCGCTGCTCCCGCAGGTAATCCACCGCCGCTTCAATATTCTCGGCGGCGCAACCCAACGAGACGAACACGGTCTCCGCGTCCGCGGTGCGGTACTCGGAGAGCAGCCCGTAATGGCGTCCGGTGAGCCGGCCGAAATCCGCGTAGGCCTGCTCGAGGAAGTGGAGGATGGGCTCGTTGAAGTGGTTGCGGCGGGCCACGACGCCGTTCATGTGGTGCTCCTGGTTCTGCACCGGACCCAGCAAGACCGGGTTCTTGAGGTCCATCATCGCCGGGACGCGGCGGCGGCGCGGTCCGAACAACTCGCGTTGGGCGGGGGTGGGGCACTCGATCAGGTCATCCGGCGATCCCAGGAATTCGCGGAGGAGATCGGCTTCGGGAGCGAGATACGTGCGTTCGGAATGGGTGGTGAGCATCCCGTCCTGGATGTTCATGCCCGGATTGAGGGCCAGCTCGTTCACCCGGCGCAGAACCACGGCCTGGTCGGCGGCCTGCTGTGCGTCCTTCCCGATCAGCATCGTCCAACCAGTGTCCAGGGCCGCGTAGAAATCATCGTGGCCGCAATGGACGTTCAAGGCGTGCTTGGTCAGGGCTCTTGCGCCCACCTCGAGCACCATGGTCGAGAGTTTGCCCGGGGCGTGGTAGTACTGCTCCATCGCATAGACGATGCCCTGACCCGAGGTGAAATTGACCGTGCGATGCCCGGCCACGGCGAACGCGGTCGCCCCGCCTTGCGCGGCGTGTTCCCCTTCGCACTCGATGGCGATCTTCGACCTGCCGAACACGTTCAGCTCCCCCTGCGCGAACGACTGCTGGTAAATCTCGCCGCCTTCGGTCGACGGGGTGATCGGGTAAAACACGCCGCCTTCGGTGACGCGCGCCTCGACGTACTGGGTTACCAGCTGGTTGCCGTTGCAGGTGACGGGAATCCCGGGGAAGCGGGGGGGATGGGAAGTGCCCGACTCCCCACCGGGGGTGGGCCCGGTGCCCTCACCGGGCGATTTGCGGGAGGCATCCGGTTCCTTACGGATCTGCTCCGCGGCGATGGACCTGCTGCCATGCGAGGCTGGGAGCGCGGTCCCTGGCGCGCCGGATTCGGCGGGCAGCGGAGTGCCCGCCCTACCTGGCGGCGGTTCATGGGAAGCGGGTTGGGAGCGGCCTGGGATGGGGACCGATCGGGCCGGACCGACCGGCGTGGAACCTTCAGCGGCGTAAGCCATAGCAATGCTGGACAAAGGCGATCTAAACGCGACCAACGCCGAACGTAGCGTGCCGGTGCGGTTTGCAAAATGGATTTTGGCCAGGGACCTAATCCGAGGCACCCCGCCATGCCGCGGAACGGAACGTCCGGCCGGGAAACCGGCCGGCACGCCAGGGCGGCACGGCCATCCGCTTCGCCTTGAAGCCGGCATTCCCCTTGACGTTCTACAGGAGACCACTACCCTCGCTCGTGTAGAACATCTAGGAAAGCGAGCGCATGCCCAAAGCAAAAATCGACCTTCTCCAAGGCACCCTGGACCTGCTCATCCTCAAAGCGCTGCAGTCGGGCTCGAGGCACGGCTTCGGCGTGTCGGTGCTCATCCGTCAGATGTCGCGAGACGCCTTGCAGGTCGAGCAAGGCTCGCTTTACCCGGCCCTTTACCGGCTCGAGGAGCAAGGCTGGATCACGTCCGAGTGGGGCGTCTCCGAGAACAACCGCAAGGCGAAGTTCTACCAGCTCACGCCGGCGGGTCGAAAGCAGCTCGCCGAGGAAAGGGCGACCTGGGAGCAGCTCTCGGCCGCCATCAACCTCGTGCTCCAGACGGCTTGATCTTCCGACCATGAACCTGCCAGGCAAATTCCGCCGTTGGTATCGCGCCCTGTTCCACAAAGGGGAACTGGACGCCCAGATGGACGAGGAGATGCGGACGCACCTCGAAATGGAAACGCAGGCGAACCTCGGCGCCGGAATGAGCCCGGAGGAGGCACGCCGCAAGGCGAGGCTCGACTTCGGCGCCGTGGAAGCGCTCAAGGAGCGATGCCGCGACCAACGCGGCGTCCGGTGGATTGAAACCCTGGGGCAGGACCTCCGTTACGGGGCGCGCACGCTGCGGCGGAATCCCGCCTTCACCGCCGTGGCGGTGCTGACGCTCGGACTCGGCATCGGCCTGAACACGGCGATCTTCTCCGTCGCGTACGGTGTGCTCTGGCGGCCGCTGCCGTATCCCGCTGCCGACCGGCTCGTCATGCTCACGTCCGCGCAGCAAACCGAGACGGGCGTCCGGACGTTCTCGACCTGGGCGCCGTTGACGTACGAGGCGCTGCGGCCGCGCGTTACGGCGTTCGATCAACTCGCCGCCTACAGCTCGACCGACGCGCAACTGTCCGGACGCGGCGAGCCGCTCCAGTTGAACGCGCTCGAGGTCAGCCCGAATTTCTTCGCCACGGTGGGCGTCCAGCCGGCGCGCGGGCGCGTCTTCCTCACCGAGGCCGCGGCTCCGGAGGACGATCGGAGTGTGATTGTCAGCGATCGACTGTGGCGCACGTCGCTCCAGGCCGATCCGACGATCATGGGACAGGCCATCACCATTGACGGCGTGCCTCGCACTGTGGTGGGCGTGCTGCCGCCGGACTTCGGCTTCCGGCCGGTCGTCCCCCGCCTCGGCGCGCTGCCGGAAGCGGACCTCTATCTGCCCAATCGCTGGCCCGGCGATACCGGAACGAGCGCCTTTCTCTGGATCCTGGGCCGCATGAAACCCGGCGTGACGCCTGAACGCGCGGAAGCGGAATTGACGCCGCTGGTGAACGACCCGTCGATCGCCCCCGCCGGCGCGCTCGCGCCCGAGGGCGTCCTCGCGCCGAACCTCCGCACCCGCGTGCACCTGGTCGGCTTGCAGGAGTACGGCACGAAGGGTGTGCGCACGCTGCTGTTGATACTGCTCGCGGCGGTGTCGTTCGTGCTGCTGATCGCCTGCGTCAACGTGACGAACCTGCAAATGGCCCGGCTTACCGCGCGCCGTGGCGAACTGTCCGTGCGCATGGCCCTTGGCGCGGGACGCCGGCGGATCGTGCGTCAACTGCTCACCGAAGCGGTCGTGTTGTCGCTGCTGGGCGGGTTGCTGGGCGGGATCCTCGCGCTGATCGCCATCGCCGCCACGCTGCCGCTCGTTCCGGCCGCGATACTCCCCCGGCTTGGCGGCATCGTGATCGACTTCCGCATGGTGGGGTTCTGCCTCGGCTTGTCGCTCGTCTCGACGCTGCTGATCGGCCTCGTACCGGCGCTGCGCATGAGCGGGGCCGCGTTTGGCGAAGGCCTCGCCCTGCACGCGGGGGCCACCCGCCTGACCGGCGACCGGCAGGGCGAACGGCTACGGACCCTGCTGGTCGCGGCGCAGATCGCGATGACGCTCGTCCTGCTGATCGGTGCGGGCCTGCTGGTTCACAGCTTCGTGCGCCTCACGTCGGTGTCGCCCGGCTTCGAGGCGAGCGGACGCGACGGCGTGGTGCAGACCGTGAAGGTGACGCTGCCCGAACGGCTTTACGACGGGCCGGAGCGCATCCAGGCGTTCGCGCGCGACGTGCTTGATCGCGTCCGGCACCTCCCGGGGGTGAAGTCCGCGAGCCTGATCAACTCGGCGCCGTTCGGCATGATGTTCATCCGGGACGAGTTCGAGATCGAAGGTCAGCCCAGGCCGCAGATCGATGCCGGCCGGCCGAAGATCGACACGGACTACTTCAAGACCATGGGCATCCCGCTGGTGGCCGGCCGCGATTTCACCGCCCGGGACGCGACCGGAGCTCCGAACGTGGCGATCGTCAGCGAACGCATCGTGCGGGAGTGCTTTCCGGGCGGACCCGGCGAGGCGCTCGGCCGGCGCGTGCGCATGGGCGATCGCGGCGAGTGGCTGACGGTGGTGGGCGTGGTCGCGGACATCCGTCAGATGGGACTCGATCAGGAGGTGCAGCCGATGCTCTACGTGCCGTTCCAGCAGGAGCGCAACGAGCCCTTCCTGCTCCGGTTCGTGTCGTTCGTCACGCGCACGGCCACACCCGGCAGGGTGACCGAAGGCATCCGCGCGGAGATCCGCCGCGCCGCGCCCGACCTGCCGATCGAGAGCACGGTTACGATGGACGAGGCGGTGGCGGCGTCGGTGGCGCAACCGCGTTTCCGGATGGTGCTGCTGGCGCTGTTCGCGATCACCGCAACGCTGATCGCGACGTGCGGCATTTACGGATTGATGGCTTACGCGGTCACCCAGCGCCGGCGCGAAATCGGCGTGCGCATGGCGCTCGGGGCGCAACGCGGTGACGTGCTCCGCCTCGTGCTCACGCGCGCGTTCCGCATCGTCGTCGCCGGCCTGATCGTCGGCCTTGCCGGGGCCGCGGGCGTGACCCGCGTGCTCCAGACCTTCCTGTTCGGGGTGACACCGACGGATCCGGTCACGTTCATGAGCGTCACGCTGCTGCTGATGACGGCAGGGCTGTTTGCGTCGTGGTTGCCAGCGTACCGCGCTGCCAGGGTGGATCCGATGGTGGCCTTACGGGCGGAGTGACGCCGGCGGGTGCTGCCTGGCTTGGGCGTTCCGTGGCGGACGCGGTTTCCCGCGAACCGGCAGACACGAATGTCTGCCCTACGGGCCTGGTCCGATTGCCGGATCCGGCTTTGCGTGTCAGGATGGCCGGCGTGAGCAGGATCGTCGGCATCGATCTGGGCACCACCAACTCCCTCGTGGCGGTGGTGGAATCGGGCATTCCCCTGGTCCTCGCCGACGCCGACGGACAACGGCTCACGCCGTCCGTGGTCCATGTTCCTGCGGACTCGAGCCCGCCGGTTGTCGGCCGAAACGCCCTGCGGGTCCGGGCTTTGCACCCGGAGTCGACGCTCTCCTCGGTCAAGCGGTTCATGGGGCTGCGGGCTTCAGAACTCACCCCGGAGGAAACGCGCCTGCCGTACCGGGTCCGGCCGGGTAAAGGCGGCGTCGCGGCGTTTGAAGTCCATGAGCGCGAGTGGCTGCCGGAGGAGGTTTCCGCCGAAGTCCTGAAGAAGCTGCGTGACGACGCCGCGAAAGCGCTCGGGGAGCCGGTGGATCGCGCCGTGATCACCGTGCCGGCCTATTTCAATGACGCCCAGCGCGCCGCGACCAAGCGCGCCGGGGAACTGGCAGGTTTCCAGGTCGAACGCATCGTGAATGAGCCGACAGCGGCCGCGTTGGCGTACGGCTTGGACCGCCTTCAGGAGAAGTCCCGGGTGGCTGTTTACGACCTCGGTGGCGGCACGTTCGATCTCTCGATCCTGGAACTGAATCAAGGCGTCTTCCAGGTCCTGGCAACGCATGGAAACACGCGGCTCGGCGGGGACGACCTGGACCGGCGTTTGGCCAGCTTTCTCGCCGAGCAGGTCGTGGCCCAGCTGGGACAAGGGGAGGCGCGGGCGGAAGCCCCCGGGGCAACGGCTCTCGATTCCTCGGTGCGCGCCCGGTTGCGGGAGGCGGCCGAGGAGGCCAAGATCCGCCTGAGCCGGGTCGAGACCACGGAGGTCGTGCTCCCGTTCCTGTGGCCCGGCTTCAGCTTCTCATGTTCGGTGACTCGGGAGCAGCTCGAGCAAATGACGCGCGACCTGGTGGAGCAGACGCGCTCCCACTGTCGGCGCGCCCTGGCGGATGCGAGGCTGGAGCCGCGGGATTTGGACCAGGTGATCCTCGTCGGCGGGCAAACGCGCATGCCCCTCGTGCGAAGGCTCGTCGCGGAGTGGTTTCAATGCCGCAATGCCGCCGAGTTCGGTGCCCCGGTTCGGGGAACCGACGCGCGACCCGTCCTGAACGTCTCGCAAAACCCCGACGAAGCCGTCGCCCTCGGCGCGGCGATCCAGGCGGAAATCCTGGCCGGCGGCTACCAGAACATCGTGCTCCTCGACGTCACGCCGCTCTCGCTCGGGATCGAGACCTTTGGCGGGTTGATGAACGTGATCATTCCACGCAACTCCACCATTCCGCTCAAGGCGGGTGAGGTGTTCACCACTGCCGTGGACAACCAGCGTTCGATGTTGATCCATGTCCTGCAGGGCGAGCGCGAGCGGGCCCGGGACAACTGGAGCCTGGGCCGTTTCGAACTGGAGTTCCAGGCTGCGCCCCGGGGCGTGCCCCGTGTGGGGGTTCAGTTCGAGATCGACGCCAACGGCATCCTGCACGTGCTCGCGCGCGACACCAGGACGGGGCGGGAGCGCCGTGTCGAGATGCGCTCGGCCGTCGATGTGGAAGATGCCGCCGTCCAGCGCATGGTGGAGGAGTCGGTCGAGCACGCGTTCGACGATTTGAGTTCGCGACGCTGGATCGAGGCGCGTCTGCGCGTGGGCGAAACCGTCGCCGCCACCCGGAAGGGACTGCAGGAGGCGACGGGCGAATTGCCCCCGGACCAGGTCCAGCGGATCCAGGAGGCGTTGGAGCGGGTCGACCGCGTTCTGAAGACCGAGGATTCCGCCTCCCAGACCGGCGATCTCACCGGGCTTAAGGAGGCTTCCGCGGCCCTCGACGAGGCCACCCGTCCGCTGGCCGAACTGCTCATGGACCGGGCCATGCTGGCCATGCTGGAGAAGCGCGGGTTGATCCGTTGATGCTCTGCCCATGAACCTGCTCCGAAAAGCGGGGATGAATCCCCGCACTCCAGGCGCTTCGCGACTTCGGACGTGCCTGGGAGCGGCGCGAGGCGTTTGGAGTGCGTCCGGTTTACCGGCGCTTTCGGGTTCGTGGTCACGGCGCATGGTCGACCGGCCAAGGGGACTCGCCATGAACCGCCCCCGGAGCGCGGACTTCAGTCCGCAGGAAGCCGCGTTGGCACAGGGACGTCCCTGCGGGCTGAAGGCAGGGCGGGCACTCCGCTGCCCGCCGAGGCGGTGCGCAAGGGACTGCTCGCACCCGCTGCGGCCGGGGGTCCGGCCGCGGTCCGGTTCATGGCCACTGAGCAGGTCCGCAAGGAACAAGGAACTCTCCATGCACGAAGCGTCCATCATGCAGGAAGTGTTGCTCCAGGCGGAGCGGCACGCGCGGGAACATGCCTGCACCACGGTCCATTTCATCCGGCTCCGCGTGGGGGCGCTCAGCGGCGTCGTTCCCGAGGCACTCGAATTCGCGTTCGCGGCCCTGCGCCAGGGCACCATGGCGGCCAACGCCACGCTCGAAGTGGAACGTGTGGAGGCGCGAGCGCGCTGTGGGGCGTGCCGACGCGAATTCACGCTTGAAGACGCCATCTATCCCTGTCCCGACTGTGGTTCCTGGCAAAGCGACCTGTTGCAGGGAAGAGAACTGGATCTCGCGCGCCTCGAGGCGTCCTGACACAACAAGCCCGTCCGAGACGGATCCCGCCGCCGGGCACACCGCACACCCCGCCGTGTCCGCCGTGTCTTGCAGCTGGGCAGCCCTCCCGCAGTCTGGTACACTTGCCTGACGACGACGGCAGTCAATGTTGACCTTATGTGTGTAGAATGCGGGTGCGGCCAGGTGGAGCGGTTTGGAGTGCAAGCGTTGCAGCCTCCTCCCGCCCGACCGGTACGTCTGGTGGACACGGCATCTGAATCCGTTCAGGAGCCGCATGAGCGTGAAGGTGAACATGAACACGAGCATGTTCACGCCGATGGCACGCGTCACGTCCACCGGCATTCGCATTCCGCCGGGTCCGGCCACGAACATCCCCACGAACATCCCCACGAACACCTTCACACCCACGCCGACGGCACCACCCACAGTCATCCCCACCACCATCCGCACGGCCACGGCCATCACGGCGAGGCGGATCACCATCACGCGCCCGGAACCGGAACCGAGGCTCCCCACGAGACGCCCCCGGAGCGCGGACTTCCGTCCGCAGGAAGCCACACCGGCGCAGGGGCGTCCCAGCGGGCTGAAGCCCGCGCTCCTCAACGGTCGATGACGACGGAGCAGGTCAAGCGCGAACAGGGCGCCTCCCACGAACCGCCACCAGGTAGGGCGGGCACTCCGTGGCCCGCCGCCTCCGGCGTCGGCGCGGGTGATCGCACCGTCATCGAGGTTCACCAACCCATCCTCGTCCGCAACGCGCGGCTGGCGGAACGCAACCGCGGTTATCTGCGGGCCAAGGGCGTGCGGTCGTTGAACCTGCTTTCGTCGCCTGGCGCGGGGAAGACGCTGCTCATCGAGAAGACGGTTGCCGCCCTCGGGGCTGATACCCCAACGGGGGTTGTCGTCGGAGACCTGGCCACGCCCAACGACGCGCAGCGCATTCGAAAGGCCGGTGCCCCGGTGGTTCAGATCACGACCGGGACCGTGTGCCATCTGGATGCGGAAATGGTCGCCCGCGGACTGGAGCAACTGGATCTGGCCGCGGGTGGGTTGCTCCTGATCGAGAACGTCGGGAATCTCGTCTGCCCGGCCGATTTCGATCTCGGCGAAGACCAGCGCGTCGTGCTGATTTCGGTGACGGAAGGAGAGGACAAACCGCTGAAGTACCCGCCGATGTTCCGTTCCGCGGACGTCGTGGTGGTGACCAAGCTCGATCTGGCCGCGGCGAGCGGAGCGGATCTCGGGCTGCTGCGGGCGAACTTGCGGGCCACCGCACCGCGGGCCACGGTTTTCGAGCTTTCGGCCCGGAGCGGCGAGGGGATGGAAGCCTGGTTGGGCTGGTTGCGCAGCCGGGCGGGTGGGGTCGGGGCAGGCTGAGGGCCGGGGGGAGACCGGCCGCGATTGGAAAAAATAAGGCCTTGACCGATTCGGGACCAAGTACTATGCATTGCAAGGTACTTGGCCCGATATGCAACGCGCGCCCTCAGCGAACCCTCCTGCCACCGCCACCGCCGCCGCGGCCACCAGCACCACCCGCTTCCTCGCCTTCGCCGCCTGGGCCCCCGTCTTCCTCATCGCCGTCTGCCTCGCGGCCGTCGCTCTGTCAGCCCAGCCCTCCGGACCCGTTCCTGGCTTGCCCCGGCGCACGCCCACGGTGGTCCTCGCCCTCAACCTCCTGCTGCTTACCGGGAATGCCCTCGCCCTCACCTGGTATCTCGCGATGTTCACGTGGGCGCGGTTGAGGGGAGAAGCAGGCGCGGCTTTCGCCCGGTTGATGCCGGGCGCGGCGGTAGGCGTGGGGCTCGGGGGAGTTGTGGCGACGTCCCTGGCGGCGTACGCCGGAGGCGATATGCACGTGGCAATGGCGCTCTTTATTTACGCGCCCACGCTCCTGTTCTGTTACGGGCTGCTCGGCCTGGCGGCGTCGCGGATGCGGTCTTGGTGGATTGTCGCCCTGGCGGGAACGGGGCTCGCCGTGTTGCTGCTCGGAAGCCAGTCCCTTTACCTGAACCCTGGCGGCCGTGAACCCTCGGAGGCGCTGTTCACCCTCAGTGGGCTGCCCCTCCTGGCGGCGCTGGGGATCTGGCTCGTGACCTGGACGGCCGCGCCGGAGCGGCCCGCTGACCTGCCCGTCGCATGAATGACTATTTCGACAACTGGACGGTGCAGGCGCGCAAGGGATTGCTCGACCTCTGCGTGCTGCACACGCTCGAGGACCAGGAGTGCTACGGGTACGAACTCGTCAAACAGCTGGTCGACCTTCCCGGACTCGGGGTCACCGAAGGCACGTTGTATCCCCTGCTGTCGCGCCTCCGGCTGCAGGGCCTCGTGAGCACCCGTCTGGAGGAGTCTTCCGAAGGCCCCGCCCGCAAGTACTACGCGCTCACCGCCGCGGGACGGGAGGTGCTGGCTCTCATGCAGGATTACATGCAAAAGCTCAACGAAGGGGCACGCCTCGCGCGTCGCCGCCCCGCAGGAGGTCGCTCATGATTCTCTGGACGTCCGCCGCCCGGCAGGAACTGCGCCGGCATGCCGCCTTGAACCGCGCCGTCGTGACGGCCGCAGGGGCCGATCCTGCGGAGGTGCTCGAGGATTATGAGCGGCACATCACTCAGGAGGCGACCTCGGCCGGGTTGAAGGTGGTCACCGAGGCGGATGTGCGCCGGTTGCTGGCCCGGCTGGGCGTGCCCGCGCCGGAGCTGGCGACAGGGGACGCGAGCGCCGGCAAGCCGGAGACATCCGGCGGACCGGCCCGACGGCAGCCCTGGCTCTGGTTTGCCCTGGGGGGCGTCGTGCTTCCCCTGGTGACGTTGGGGATTGAGCTGGTGGGTGGCGCGTGCGCCGGGGCCTTCTTCGATCCCCTGCCGACATGGTGGCACGTGCTGTTGGTCGCCACCGTTCCCGTGGCGAACGCGCTCGCGCTGCGCGCCCTGAGGCTGGGCGTGGCCGCACCGTGGCGTTGGCTCACCTGGCTGCTGGGCGCGGCCGTTGGCGTGGGCTTCTTCTACAGCATCCTGTTCGCGCCGATGTTGCTGCCGGGCCTGCTGGGGATCGTCTTTTACGGCATCGGCTTGCTGCCCCTGACGCCGGTGATCGGTCTCGTGTGCACGGTGTTCATCTGGAGTTCCTGGCGGAAGGCCATCACCGAAAGCGACATCGCCTCGCCGCGTAACTTCTGGGTGGGAGCTGCCGCCGGCCTGGCCCTGCTGATGCTGCTGGACGCGCCGAACTGGATCTCACGCCGCGCGCTCGCTCTCGCCACGTCGGAGGAACCGGAGGAGCAACGCCGCGGCCTCCAGTGGCTTCACTGGTTCGGCCGGGAGGAGAGCCTGCGTCGCGAATGCTATGGCCGCACCCGGAACGCCGAAGGGCTCGACCTGGTGGCCTGGCTGACGACCGGCGGGCGTCGCCTCAACGCCGAGCAGGCGCGCGAAGTGTACTACCGGGTGATCGGGCAGCCCTTTAATGCGGTGCCCGCCCCAAAGGTGCGCACCGCCCGGGGCCTCTTCACGGAGCTCAACGACTGGACCTGGGACGTAGACCAGGGAGGCGAGCGGGTCGGAGGGCGGATCAAGGGGCTGACGCTCCATGGCTCAAGGGTGGACGCCGTGGTCGAACCCGAGGCCGCGCTTGCGTACTGGGAATGGACTCTTGAATTCAAGAACGTCTCGCGTCAGGCGCGGGAGGCCCGCGCCCAGATCCAGTTGCCGCCGGGCGGCGTGGTTTCGCGGCTGACCCTTTGGATCAACGGCGAGGAACGCGAAGCGGCGTTCGCCGGGAGATCGCAGACGCGGGAAGCCTACCAGGAAGTCGCGATCCGCAAACGCCGGGATCCGGTGCTGGTCACCACGAGCGGGCCGGACCGTGTCCTGATGCAGTGCTTCCCGGTGCCGGCGGAGGGCGGGACGATGCGTGTGCGCCTCGGCATCACCGCGCCGGTGCAGCTGGAGAGTGCCGCGGCTGGAACGCTGGCATGGCCGGCATTCATTGAGCGCAACTTCACCATAGCCGAGCCGTTCCGACACGCGTTGTGGGTCGAGAGTTCGCAGGAATTGAGTGCGGAGTCCACGACGCTTCACGCCGAACAGCCGCGGCCCGGGATTGTGGCGGTGCGCGGCCTGGTGCGGGACGCGGAGCTGGCTTCGATGTCCAACCAGGTGCGGGTGGTTCGTGATCCGGGGGTGGAGCGAGTGTGGACCGAGGCCTCGCACGTGACGCCGGCTGCTTTCATCCAGGCCACGCTGGTGGAGACCAACCTTCCTGCCCCGCCGAGACTGGTCGTGGTCGTGGATGGTTCCCGGGAGATGCAGCCCCATCTGAGCGCGGTGGCAAGCGCGTTGGAGGCGCTCCCGGCCAGCACCGATCTGACCGTTATTCTGGCGTCCGACCAGACTTCGGTGCTGGGAGAACCCGCGACGGGCCAGCCCGGCGGAAGATCCGGCGTGACCCAGCGCCTGGCGCGTTCGGCCGTGTTCGGTGGTCAGGACAACCTCCCGGCATTGCTGCAGGCGTGGGATCTCGCCGCACAGAAGCCCGGCAGTTGCATTCTGTGGATCCACGCGCCGCAGCCGGTGCTCCTGTCTTCCCCCGACGTCTTGCGGCAGGCCTATGAACGCCGGCGACATGGCCCGCGGCTCATCCATTATCAAACCGCTCCCGGCCCAAACCGGATTCTGGACGCCCTGGACGGGGTGTCAGCCCTCGAAGTCCTGCCCCGCGGGGCGGAGACCGGTGCGGACCTGCGCCGGCTGTTCACTTCGTGGGAGGCAGGGCGGAGGCAATTCCGTCTGAACTTCGAGCGTCTCGAGGCGGAACCCAATGCGTCGCCATCGATCCGCAAGGCGTCGGCTCATCTCGCGCGACTCTGGGCGGTTGAACAGGTCCGCTGGCTGCAGTCGTCCCGGCGTGTGGCGGAGGCGGTCGACCTCGCCGCCGCGTACCAACTGGTAACAGCCGTCAGTGGCGCCGTCGTGCTGGAAACCGCGGAGCAGTACGCGCGGCACGGGCTCACGCCGGCTGACCCGATGACTGTTCCGGCCATTCCCGAACCCGGCGTGCGGTCCCTGCTGTTGGTCGGGCTCGTGATTCTGCTGCTCCGTCGGACTGACATTCCCCCATACTGATTGGGTTTTCGTGTTTGTTCGTCAATGATCGCAAG
>CAZHUS010000135.1:0-19086 GCA_964535555.1 uncultured Verrucomicrobiota bacterium | reverse complement strand
AGGGCGGGCACTCCGTTGCCCGCCGAGTTCGGCGCGCTGAGGACAGCGCGCCCTACCTGGAATGACGGGTTCATGGTCACTGCACACGGCCTCGGGGCCAAGGGGCTTCCCACGGCACTCGCTCACCGGTCCAACAGCAGCCGCAGCAACACCGCCCCGTCCCGGAAATCCGGGATCACGACGTCCGCTCCCACGCCCAGCAGGCGCTGCCGCTTCCATTCGTCCATCCTGCCGGAACCGTTGTTCGCCTCGTCACTGGCGACGGCGACGGCGAGACCGCCGACCTCTTTGGTGTTCTGGATTTCGACATAACCGTCGCCGAACGAAAGCAACTGGGCGCCGTCGATGTGGTTTTCGCGCAGGATCCGTTCGATGACCATCTTCTTGGAGAACTTCTTGAAGTCGTCGAGGGCGCCGTAGATGTGCGGTCCGAAGTAGCGGTTCAGGTCCAGCATCGCCGCCTCCTCCTTGACGTATTTCTCGTCCGTACCGCTGGCGAGGTAGAGGTGCAAGCCGCGTTGTTTCAGGTCTTCGAGCAGCGGCCGCGCCTGGAACACCAGCAGGCTGTCGGTGGTGGTCCTTCCCGCCTTCAAGTCCCCGATGCGGCCGCGAATCCGTTCATCCAACCGCCGTAGATACTCGTGCTTGTACGCGAGAGGATCACCCGGCGTGCCGCCGCGCTCCCGGATGCGCTCGGCCAGCTGGATCATCTGGTAAATGGTCTGCTTGCCGTTCAGGCGCATGATGTCCTCGAAGGCGAGGCGGCGACGGTCTTCGGCATCCTCGCCGGGCAGGGGAGGAAGGAGTTCGGCGAACATGGGCACCATGACGTCCGGCCAGCCCTGTCGGATCAGGGAGAGGGTGCCGTCGAAGTCGAAGAGCACGTGACTGAGGCGGGCTCGTGGGCTGAACCCGGGCGCAAACTCCACCCGACCCTGGAACAAAGAAGTGTCGATCATCCGGCCCCTTGCGTATCCGCTTCGGCCGCCGTGGTCAACCATCGGCAGGGCGGCTCCCCTCCGCGTCGCCCCCCCGGAGAGGGGGAGCGAGACGGCGTCGCTCCGCTTCGGTCGGGCCAACATTTGCAGGCGCACCCGGGTGGTCCACTCTTTGGACCGTGGAGATGCAAACACCGCGGGTGGTGGTGCTGGGGGCTGGCTTCGGCGGCCTGACGTTCTGCAAGCGCTTCTGCCGCGCTCCGGCGCAAGTCACGCTGATCGACCGCCAGAACCATCACCTGTTCCAGCCGCTCCTTTACCAGGTGGCTACGGCCGGCCTTTCGGCACCGGACATCGCGGAGCCGATTCGTTCCATCCTCTCCCGGTGCTCCAACGTCAGGGTGTTGTTGGACGAAGTAGTGGATATCGACTGCGCCAGGCGGGAGGTGCGGTGTGCCGGGACGGTGTTGCCCTACGATTACCTCGTGGTGGCCCTCGGGGGCGTGACAAGCTACTTCGGGCATCCGGAATGGGAACGACACGCCCCGGGACTGAAATCGCTCGATGACGCGCTCCGGATCCGACGGGAGGTGCTGCTGGCACTCGAGCACGCCGAGACGGAGCCCGACCCCGCCAACCAGGCGCGACTGCTGACGCTCGTCGTGGTTGGAGGCGGACCGACGGGGGTGGAACTGGCGGGGACGTTCGCGGAACTCGTCAGGCATATGCTCCGTCGGGACTTCCGGCGGATTGACCCTTCGCGTGCCCGGGTGGTGTTGATCGAGGCGGGGGACCGGGTTCTGGGTCACCTGCCACCGGCCTTGTCCGAGCGGGCGCAACAGCAGCTCAAGGGCTGCGGTGTCGAGGTGCGAACGGGGACGCGCGTGCAGAGTCTGGGAGCGGGCGTGCTTGAGTTTACGGATGGCACCCGACTCGAGGCTGCGAACATCATCTGGGCCGCGGGTGTGGCCGCGCACCCACTGGCATCGCGTTTGGGAGGACAACTCGACCGCGCGGGCCGGATCAAGGTCCAACCCGACCTGAGTGTCCCCGGGCATCCGGAGGTTTTCGCGGTGGGCGACATGGCGCTCGTTCTCGATGCGGACGGTCGGCCGGTCCCCGGGGTGTCGCCGGCCGCCATGCAGATGGCGCGGCATGTGGCGGACTTGATTCGCCGGGAGCTGCGGTCGGGGCCGGGGGAGAGGGCAGGCCGGGAGGCGTTTCGTTACCGGGACAAGGGAACGATGGCGACGATTGGCCGCTCGGCGGCGGTGGCCAAGCTGGGAAGGTTGGAGTTCAGCGGGTTCCCGGCCTGGCTGGCGTGGTTGTTCGTTCACCTGGTGTTCCTGATCGGGTTCGACAACAAGCTGCGCGTGTTGTTCCAGTGGGCTTACTCCTATTTCACCTTCCGACCCGGGGCGCGCATCATCACGGGCATGGATACGGAGCATCGTTCCCATGCCGGATAGCGGTGCACCGTCGTTACTGAACTTCATGGGAGCTGTGAATGGGGACTTGCGTGAATTGGATGAGTCGGTAGCTTCCTCGGCGCCGTGCGCCCGGGCGCGGCTTTCCGGTACGGGAGAAAACCTCTACCCCGAGCCTACCAGCCCTGACGCGCCCGCCACGCCGACGACACGATGACGACCACCATGAGCAATTTGGGTAACTGCAACACGACCAACCCGGCGGTGATCGCCTGGGTGAAGGAAACGGCGGCGCTCTGTCAACCGGACCGCATCTACTGGTGCAACGGGTCCGAGGAGGAAAAGCGGGCGCTGACCGAGCAGGCCGTCAGCGACGGCGTGCTCCTCAAGCTCAACCAGGACAAGCTGCCCAACTGCTATTACCACCGCTCCAATCCCAACGACGTCGCCCGCGTCGAGCAGTGCACGTACATCTGCACGGACACCGAGGCCGAGGCTGGCCCGACCAACAACTGGGCGCCGCCGAAGGAGATGAAGGAACGGCTCCTGGGCATGGCCCGGGCCGGCATGAAGGGGCGGACGATGTACGTCATCCCCTACCTGATGGGGCCGCCTGGTTCGTCCATGGCCAAGGTGGGCGTCGAATTGAGCGACTCCATCTACGTGGCGCTCAACATGCGGGTGATGACGCGCATGGGCGACATCGCCTACAAGCAGCTGGGCGACAGCGACGACTTCAACCGCGGTCTGCACTGCATGCTGGATGTCAATCCCGACCGCCGTTACATCTGCCACTTTCCCCGGGAGAACCTGATCATCTCGGTGGGGTCCGCCTACGGCGGCAACGTCCTCCTCGGCAAAAAGTGCCTCGCGCTCCGGATCGGGTCCTATCTCGGCCGCCAGGAGGGCTGGATGGCCGAACACATGCTCATCCTGGGCGTCGAATCCCCGACCGGCGAGAAGACCTATGTCGCCGCAGCCTTCCCGAGCGCCTGCGGCAAGACGAACTTCGCGATGCTCATTCCCCCGGACCATTTCAAGGGCTGGAAGGTCTGGACCATCGGCGACGACATCGCGTGGATGAAGCCGGGACCCGACGGCCGCCTTTATGCCATCAATCCGGAGGCGGGCTATTTCGGCGTCGCGCCGGGCACCAACTACAAGTCCAATCCGAACGCGATGAAGACCATCGCGCACGACACCATTTACACCAACGTCGCGCTGACGCCTGACCTGGACGTGTGGTGGGAAGGCAAGGACGGCGAACCGCCTGCGCAGGCCACCGACTGGCAGGGGCGTCCCTGGACGCCGGCCTCCAAGGAAAAGGCGGCGCATCCGAACAGCCGATTCACCGCGCCCATGGCCAACAACCCGGCGTTGGCGCCCGAAGTGAACGAGCCGAACGGCGTGCCCATCAGCGCCCTCATCTTCGGCGGAAGACGCGCAACGACCATGCCGCTCGTGCTGCAGGCGTTCAATTGGGTGCACGGGGTCTTCATCGGCGCCACCATCGGCTCGGAGATGACCGCGGCGGCGGTGGGCGGGATGGGCCAGGTCCGGCGCGACCCCATGGCGATGCTCCCGTTCTGCGGTTACAACATGGGCGAGTACTTCCGCCACTGGCTGCGGATGCGGAAGCGGCTGAAGTTCCCGCCGCGCATTTTCCATGTGAACTGGTTCCGCAAGGATGCCGGCGGCAATTTCCTCTGGCCGGGTTTTGGTGAGAACATGCGCGTGCTCAAGTGGATCGTGGACCGTTGCCACGGGCGTGCGAATGGCGATGAGACCGCCCTGGGCTGGGTGCCGGGTCCCAAGGACATCGACTTGGAGGGCCTGAACGGCTTCAGTCCCGCGGATCTCGAGAAAGTGCTTGAGATCGACAACGAGGAATGGCGGCGCGAGATCCTCATGCAGGAGGAATTGTTCCTCAAGCTTTACGCGCACCTGCCGAAGGAACTGATCTTCCAGCGGGAACTGCTCATCTCGCGGCTCTGAGAGACGCAGCGGCAAACCCCACCCAACCCTCTCCCGCGCCATTTCAACGGGAGAGGGTGTCACCGAGCGTCGATCCCTGCAACACGGGTCGACCGCCTCAGCCTTCCCGGGCCTCGAAGTTCACGGCTTCGGCCACTTGGACCCGTTCCGCTGCTGAGTTGCGCGCACTGATCACGATTTCGATCGTCCAGCCGGCACGTTGTGCCAGGTAGTCGTCGATCTCCCGCCGACTCATCGTGCCTTTGACGATCGTGTCGGGTTTGATCCCGACCGCTTGCATCGCGGCGCGCCAGTCTTGCTTCATCAACTCGCGCAGCTTGGGATCCTCCTTCAGCCGATTGAACAACTTGTCCCGTTGTGCTGCTCTCAATACTGGTTTGTCAGCCATATGTTTCACCTCCTTTCCTGGGTGGCACCCACGGAAATCATACCAGGAGCAGTTCCGAGAGGCTTTCGGGTGACTCCTGGGCCAGGATGTTGCGCTTGAGGAACAGCTCGCCCTGCCGGGGCTGCAGCCCCTCCCGCAAGGCAGCTTCCACGCCTGGCGTCGAAAGCAAGTGAACGCACGCCTCGCACGACGTGGAGTAGTCGTCGCGCACCCAGTGGCCCAGGCCGCGTTCACGAAGGCAGTCCACGAGTTGAACCGGGCCGTGCCCGAGTGCCAGGGCGTTGTACACCGGATCCCATTCGGCCCGATCCAGGATGGTCTTGAGCTCCTCCCGCCTCAGGTTCCCTGCCGTCAGCGCCGGGATGCTGAACGCGGGGCCGCAACACAGATGCACGTCGCCATGGGGGGCGATGACCAGGGGACCCAGCATCGAGCAGTAGCTGGAGAGGGCGCCGGGCTTCGGCGCGAAGGCGCTCGGCGGCAGGCCCGCGGCTGCTCCGAGCCGCGTGCAGTAGATCTCCGTCGCCCGCAGGTCCCCCTCGTGGCCGGGCCGGGCGCTCTCCGGGCTCACGCCCAGGGCTTCCAGGTAATGGGCGAGCTTGCGGCTGGTCTCGGTCACCACGCATTGCAGGGTACACCGGATGCCAAGCTGGCGGGCGGCAGCCAGCGCGAAGCCGACCCGTTCGAGCGGCACCTGCTCCTGGTGGAAGTCATCCACGCTCAACAGCAACTCCCGGAGTCCGAGCGCGTGCAACGGCGCCAGCAGCCTCGTGGCCTGATCCGCGTTCAGCGCCCAGCTCGAGTTGGTGGAAATCGCGCAAGGCGTGGCGTGGCGCGTCCAGGCGAACCCGGCGATCTCCTTGATCTGGCGGAGGTATAGGAATGATTCCCCGCCGCTGAAGCCGATCAGGCGGATGTCTGCAATGGCGCGTGCCTGCTCCAGCCAGTTGCACGCCTCGACGGGGTCCACCGTCTCCCGGTCTCCCAGTCGTTCTCCCCACAAACAGCTTCGGCACCGAACGCCGCATCGGTAACCCAGAAGGAAGGCAAGGGTGTTCAAGGCCATGGCAGGTCTTAGGAGTGGACGGGCTCGGGATCCTCCTCGGGGACACCGGGGATGGGCTGTCCCGGCGCAATCTCGCGCACGGGCGTGTCTCCGTAGTTGCGCAGGTAGAACTCAAGGATGGCGTCGGTGACGGCCCCCGTGGCGGAGGCGTCCAGCGCGCCCGCAACGATCTCCGACTCCACGAAGCTGTGGAAATCCATCAGGAACTCGTCCAGCGGCTGCGCCACGCCCGGCCCACCGCCCCTGCCTGTCCCGGCGCACCAGGTCTTCCAGGCCCGGTAAAGCCGCCAGAGCCCCCCGGGGCCCCCCATCAAGGCCGGTAGCGCCCGCCGCAGCGGCGAGCAGATCCCGTGAACGAACAGATCCGCGCCTTTGACCAGGTCGCGCGGCAGGCCGTCGGTCTCGTAGTAATGGAAGCTGCTGAAGATATCCGGGTGCTGCTGAAACCAGTCCGGTTCCGTCATGCTGTACGCCGTGCCGGCGATGTCTGAGAAATACCCATCGTACCGGAGTCGGTTGCGGTGCAGGGCATAATCCGGAGCTCCCGGTTCCGGGCCGAGGAGGTGGAGTTGGACACTGACCCGCGGCTCCAGCAGCAGGTCCTGAATCATGGCAAACGTCTGTTGGAGATCCCCCGCGGTCTCGCCCGGGAACCCGCAGATGAACGAAGCCGTGGGAGCAATCCCCTGGGCCGCCGTCGCCCGGAGGATGGGCAGCACCCGGTTCAGATTCAGCCGCTTCTTGATTTCCCGCTGGAGCCGCGGCGATGCCGTCTCCACCCCGTAGAAAATCCCACAGCATCCCGCCTCCGCCATCTCGCTCAGGAGCGCTTCGTCCACGGTATCCACGCGCGCGCTGCAAGACCACCGGACCTGCCAGCCTTCCGCGCGCAGCGCTCTGCAGAACTCCCGGACCCGGTCCTTCCGGAACGTGAACAGATCGTGCTGAAAGGAGAACACGGTGGCGCCGAACCGCTCCTGGAGATGCCGCATTTCGGCGAGGATGCGCGCGATGGATTTCAGCCGGAACGTCCGCCGCCAGTAGGTCGAGGTTGAACAAAACGTGCAGCGGAAGGGGCAGCCGCGTCCGGCATCGATCGCTCCCGAAGCGGCCGGGCTGTAGGGCAGGAGGTCGTACGCGGGCATGGGCAGTTCGTCCAGATCCGGAAGCAGCGCGGGATCGGGATTCCTGACGATGCGGTCCTCACCACGATAGGTGAGCCCGGGCGTGGTGGTGGCGCTGCCCCGCGCCGTCAGTTCTTGAAGGAAGCCGGGCAGCGTCAGTTCCGCCTCGCCGCGCAGGATGTAGTCAATGAACGGGAAATGAGTCAGGGTCGCCACGTCCACCACCGAGGCGTGCGGGCCGCCAAACACGATCGGGAGCTCTGGCATCCGCTCGCGACAGGCTTCCGCAAGCCGCAGCCCGATGTGATAGGAATTGCACATCGTCGAGACCCCCAGAACTTGAGGGCGCAGTGCCGCCACGCGCGCGGCGGCGGCGGCGGCAAATCCCGGCCCGGGCTGGAGTGTCTTGCGGGCAATCTCGGCGTTGGGATCGAGCACCACCACCTCGTGACCTGCGTCGCGGGCCACGGCGGCCAGGGAAAGCACGCCCAAGGGCGCATTCAACTCGACGTCGTTCCGATCGGCGTCGTGCCAGCTGCGCAGATCAAGGCTGCTGACCAGTACCAAGCGCATGCCGCTTCCGAGATCAAGACCACAGACCCGATACGTCCCGGCGTCGGCGGCTTTTCACTCGAGGATGAGTTCAGTATGCCCCGGGCTTGTGAAAAGTCGATCCCCAATCCGGCAGCCCTCGATGGAGAGCTCCTGGTTCCTTGCGGACCTGCGCCGTGGCCATGAATTCTTGAGGAGCGCGGGCTTCAGCCCGCAGGGACGTCCCCAAGCCGGCGTGGCTTCCTGTGGACTGAAGTCCGCGCTCCGGGGACGGTTCATGGAGATGCGGAGCCCTGATTCAGCCAGCCGAGGTCCAGGGGAAAGCGGACCGACTTCCGCGAGTTGGACTGGAGTTGGACCATGCCGCCTTCAGGATCGGGCGTGAGTGACGCCACCCGGTCAAAACCAGGAGGGATGAGCGCGATTCCCATGACATAGTTCACGACGAGCGGACGCTTTGGGTCCAAGGTCGCCGTGGTCGGGAATCCGCGCGTGGAGAATGGGTTTGCCCGGGCCGAGGCTGCCAGCCCCAGGTGGAAGTACGCCGTCACATCCTCGATCCCCAGGACATCGACGTGGCGGCCGTCCCACGGCGGGTAATGCCGGCCACCGTTCGAGATCCAAAAGATCGTTCCCCGGAGCACCTGCGGGTCCTTCAAGGCGAACCACACGTAGCCCTGACGAGGGAAGGTGACGGCCACCCAGGCCAGACGGTCTTGAGGCCGGCTCAGGATCATGGCGATGTCTTCGAAACCGCGCCGCGCCGGGTAATGCGTCAGGTCGGCGACGTCGCCGGTAATCGTGGGCACGCGTTCCAGGGACTCGAACTCCGCTCCCGGTTTGAGCCAGGAGTATCCTCGCTCCTCCGGCCGTTCGGTGGGTTCGATGAACACCTGGCCGAACGCGAAGGGACTGGTGCTGATGACGCCACAGCCCGGCTCGGCGGGAAACCGCAGCATGGCGTGATGTCCGAAGCACATCGGCCCCCGCATGCCGGAGATCGTGTGCCGGCAATACACGGCGTTCTGCCCCTGGCGGAGCTCGATGGTCTTGTCCACCTGACCGGGACGGACGCGCGTTTCGAGGCGGCCATGGAGGCGGCTCACGTCGGGCCGGTGGTCCATGGCGACGAGCTTCCACGGCGCATTGGCGGTTTCGCCGTGGAGCGGGTGCCTTTCGGCTCGATAGGGGGCAGCGTTCGCTCCGAAAGGCAGGCAGAAGAAGTCGCCGCGCAAGGCCTGCAGGATGGGTGGCAGTTTTCGGGCCTGGGCTTCTTCGGCCCAAGGTGCCACCGAGAAGGGCTGGATCTTGCGTTGGCGGCGGTCGAAGACCATTGGTCCCAACTGCCCGCCCTTCTCGGTCACGGCGGCTTCGACCTCGGAAGATCGGAGGACCCAGGACGGTTGTCCGGCGATGGTGCGTTTCTTGGTAGCCATGAATGGGAGGGAGGAGGTTAACGGTCCTCGTCGGAAAATGCCACCGCTTTGCCATGAATCGCCTTGACTGGCTGGGGTGCAGCCGTAGCTTGCACGGCCGGAACAACTCGGCAACCTGATTGAACGATGAGAGCTTGCTTATTCACCGCGGTGGTTTCCGCCTTCGTCGCGTCCGCCAACGCGACCGTCGTGATCAGCACGTTTGACGCGGATGCCGATGGCTGGAGCGCGGTCGATCTTCCCGGCGGCGGTGCCTATGCCGGGGCTGGCACGCCGTTCGCCGCCACTTACCAGAACGCGGGCGGGAACGGCGGGGGTTACATTGCCGCCACCGACCCGTCGACGGGGTCTTTCTTCTTCGAGGCCCCGGCGAAGTTTCTCGGGAACCAGTCGGCGTTCTACGGTGAGAGCCTCCGGTTCGATCTGAAGGTGGATTTCGGGGCTGCGACCGTTTGGGAAGAAGGCGTCGAAGTCGTCCTCGCGGGAGCAGGCCTGGTCTTGCTGCGGGACATCGGGATTGCACCGCCCACCTCCTGGCAGACCTTCACGTTCAACCTGGATGAAACTGGCTGGACGAAGGAGGGCGGCGGCGCGCCAACGCCGGCGGAATTCCAGTCGGTTCTCGGCAACCTGCAGCAGTTGAGGATTCTCGGCGAGTACGGCAACGGCGTCTACGAAACGACCGGACTGGACAACATCTGCCTGGTGCCGGAACTCGACGGCACGGGTGTTCTGGCGGCATTGGGACTCGTGGGGCTGGCGTTCGCCCGAGCCCGACGGCCTGCGAGCCGCCCGGGTACGGCGAGTTGACCTGGCTCCGGGGCGCGGTCCGGTCGGCGGCTCCGCGCTTGGCAGGGTTTGCAAAATGGCGCAGCCTCGCGCCATGACGCCACGCGAACGAGTCCTGACCGCGCTCGATCACCGGGAACCCGACCGTCCCCCCATCGATTGCTCCGGCCATCGATCCTCGGGCATTGCGGCGATGGCCTACGCGCGACTGCGCCAACACCTCGGACTTCCGGAGCGCACGCTCCGCGTTTACGACCCGGTGCAGCAGCTGGCCATCGTGGACACGGACATCCTGGACTTGTTTGGCGTGGACACGATCGAGTTGGGCCGGGCTTTCGCGATCGAGGACCGGCATTGGCAGAACTGGGTGCTGCCCGACGGGACGCCCTGCCAGATGCCGGCCTGGGTACCCCTCCGCCGGGACGCGGGGAGATGGCTCATTGACGCAAGCGACGGCCGCACGCTGGCGCAGATGCCGGAGGGGGTCCTCTACTTCGAACAGACTTACTGGCCGTTCGCCGAGCAGGACGATATCGAGCACCTGCGGGAGTACATGGGCCAAAGCATGTGGACCGCCATCGCCTCGCCTCCGGGGCCGCTCGGCGCCGGGCCCGACGGAATTGGCATCTTGCGCGAGGGCGCGGCGCGGCTTCGGCGTGAGACTTCGAGGGCGGTTATCGGGCTCTTCGGCGGCAATCTGCTCGAGATGGGACAGTTCCTGTATCGCAACGACAACTTCTTCCTTCTGCTTGCGGGGGATCCGGACCGCGCTCATCGGTTCCTCGACAAGGTGCTGGAGATGCACCTGGCCAACCTGGAGCGATTCCTTGGTGCCGTCGGTCAGCACCTGGATATCATCCTGTTTGGCGACGACTTGGGCATGCAGACGGGTCCCCAGGTTTCGCCGCGCATGTACCGGGAGTTCTTTTTCCCCCGCGAACGGGCCATGTGGCAACGGGTCAAGGAACTCGCGCCGCATTTGAAGGTCATGCTGCACTGTTGCGGCGGCGTGCGGGAGTTGCTGCCCGGGCTCATCGAGGCGGGCCTGGACGCCATCAATCCGGTCCAGATCACGTGCCGGGGGATGGAGCCCGCCGGTTTGAAACGGGACTTCGGGGCGCAGTTGACCTTCTGGGGAGGCGGCTGTGATACGCAGGGGGTGTTGATCCGGGGGACTCCCGGGCAGGTGAAGGATCACGTGCGTCGGCTGCGCGACGTCTGGCAAGGCGGCGGCGGCTGGGTCTTTCAGCAAGTCCATAACGTTCTTGCCGATGCGCCGCCGGCCAACATCGTCGCCATGTACGAGGCCGTTCGCGACACCGGACCGGCCTGAATTCGTTTCCCTTCCCCTCCGCGTGAGGCTATAACGCGGCTGTGCCTCAGGCAGGACAGGCAGGAAGGCTGGTGCTGCGCGGAGTCCCGGTTTCCCAGGGAGTCTGCCGCGGCCGCCTTTTCGTTCTGGCCCGTCCGCATGCCCTCGAGATTCCCGACCGGACCGTCCAGGACGGGGAGTTTGACGAGGAGATCAAGCGCCTGAAGGACGCCCTCCTGGTGACCCGCCAGCAACTCCGGCAGGTGCAGGAACGCGTGGTTCAACATGGCGGCGGAGGCGACGCCCAAATCTTCGACGCCCAGCTGTTGGTGCTCGACGATCCCTACCTCCACGACGAGGTTCTGAAATGGATGCGGCGGGAGAAGGTCTGCATCGAACGCGCCTTTCACGAGTTCTCGCGGCGATACCTCACGATGCTGAGCTCCGTGGAGGACCCGTACCTGAGCGAACGGGCGGTCGATCTGCGGGACGTCGCCGAGCGCGTCCTGCATAACCTGATGGGGCAGGAACTGCCTTCGGATCTCTCCCACCTGGGCGAGCCGTGCATCGTGGTCGCCTACGATCTCGCCCCCTCCCAGACCGCCATACTCGACAAGCGCTACGTGTTGGGGATCGCCACCGAACAGGGCAGCGAAACGTCGCACACGGCCATCCTGGCCCGCTCCCTGCGCATCCCGGCCGTGACCGGCTTGACCGACGCGGTGCGCCAGGTCCGGACCGGCCAGTACGCCTTGCTGGACGGCTTCGGCGGTCAACTGGTGATCGAGCCGACGGACCAGACGCTTTTTGAGTTTGGTGAGATCGAGCGGCGCCAGCTGAAGATTCAAGGGCGCCTGAAGGAACTGCGCGACGAACCCGCCACGACCCTCGACGGCGACCACGTCGTCCTTTCCGCGAACATTGAAGGACCCGACGAAATCGAAGAAGTGCGCAGCCACGGCGCCGAGGGCGTGGGTCTGCTGCGAACCGAGTACCTGTTCCTCAACCGCGCCACCCCTCCCGACGAGGAGGAGCAGTTCGCGGCGTACCGTGAAGTCGCCGCGTCGCTGGCCCCGGCGCCCGTCATCATTCGCACGCTGGACCTCGGGGGCGACAAGATGCCGGCGGCGGGCGCCCTGAGCGAGGAACGCAACCCGTTCCTCGGCTGGCGGGCGATCCGGATCTGCCTGCAGGATCCCGATCTGTTCCGGGCCCAGTTGCGCGCGATCCTTCGTGCCAGCGCCCACGGCAACGTCAAGATCATGTACCCCATGATCTCGGGTCTGGACGAATTGACCCAGGCCAACACCTTGCTGGACGAGTGCAAGGCCGAGCTCCGCCAGCGCGGCATCCCCTTCAACGAGGCGATGGAGGTGGGGGCCATGATCGAAATTCCCTCGGCGGTGGTGGTGGCGCCGACCCTGGCCCGGTACGTGCAGTTCTTCTCAATCGGGACCAACGACCTGATCCAGTACACCCTCGCGGTCGACCGCCTGAACCCGCGCATTGCGCATCTCTACGATCCGACGCATCCGGCCGTGGTCCGGTTGATCAAGCAGACCGTCGACGCCGCCCGCGCCCAGGGTATCTGGTGCGGCGTTTGCGGCGAAATGGCGGGCGAGCCCTGCTTCGCTCCGCTCCTGGTGGGGTTGGGCGCGCATGAACTGAGCGCCGCGCCCGGGCGGGTGCCGGGCGTGAAGTTCGTGATTCGCCGCCTCAAGCGGCCCGAGGCCGAGGGCCTCGTCCAGTTTGCGCTCGGATGCGAAGACAGCCGCGAGATCCTGCGTCGTTGCCAGGACCTGACGCGGGACATTGCGCCCAGCCTGTTTGACGCCTCCTGAGGTTTCTCGGACAGTAGGCCGCCGCCGTCGGACGAACGGTTCGCTCCCGCGGTCATCGCCATCATGAAGCTGCTCATACTCGCCGCCGGATACGCCACCCGCCTGTACCCCCTCACGCGTGACACGCCCAAGCCGCTGTTACCCGTGGCCGGCAAGCCCATGATCGAGCACGTGCTCGACAACCTGCTTCCGGCCGGACCCATGGACCGGGTTTACGTGGTGACCAACGGCAAGTTTGCCGGGCACTTCAGCCGCTGGGCGGAGGCGTACCGGACCACCCGGCAGCGCGTCGAGTTCACCGTGGTCAATGACGGTTCCACCGATGACTCCAACAAGCTGGGAGCCATCGGTGACATCCATTTCGTCCTCACTCACGAGGCGGTTGACGATGATCTGATCGTGGTGGCCGGCGACAACCTCTTCAGTCAACCGCTGGGCAACCTGGGCGTCTTCTGCCGAAGCCGGCGTGCCCCCGTCCTGGGGGTTTACGACGTGCGCGACCTGGAACTCGTCAAGGGGTACAACTCCATCGAGATCGACGAGTCCGGGCGAATCACGCATTTCGAGGAGAAGCCGGCGAAGCCGCAGAGCACGCTTACGGGAATCGCGCTGTACTATTATCCGCGCGAAGTGTTGCCCCGGATCCACGAGTACATCGCGGAGAAGAACAACCCGGACCAGCCGGGGCGGCTGATCCAGTGGCTCTACCCCCGGGTTCCGGTGTTGACCTGGCGGATTCCGGGGCTCTGGTTCGACATCGGCTCCTTCGCACAGTTGGAGGAGGCGAACCGCCTGTTCGCGCAGACCGCCGCGGTACGCTGAGGATTCCCGCGGGCCGCGGAGGCCCGCCCACCAGCGCTTCAAGTACCGCGAGCGCATCCCCCGGCGGAATCCCCTGGTGCTGCCGCTTGCCGCTCCTCCCACCCGAACTTAGTTTGAGGGCCATGAAAGCCTTTATCTCGCTGGCCCTGTTGCTGGCAGGCATCGCGCCGGCCAGCCGCGGCGCCGAACAACCGGCCACGTTGGAAATCGGGGCGGTTGCCCCGGACTTCAGTCTCCCGGGAGTGGACGGTCGTACTCACGCCCTGCGGGACTTCCGGGATGCCAGGCTCCTGGTGGTGGTGTTCACCTGCAACCACTGCCCGACCGCCCAGTACTATGAGGAGCGACTCAAGGCGATCGTCCGCGAGTACCAGCCCCGCGGCGTGGCCCTGGTCGCCATCTCGCCCAACGACCCGCGCTCGGTCCGGCTGGACGAGTTGGGCTGGACGGACTTGAGCGATTCGTTGGACGAAATGAAGGTCCGCGCCCGGACTCGCGAGTTCAATTTTCCCTACCTGTACGACGGCGACAGCGAGGTGGCCTCGCGGGCCTACGGGCCGGTCGCCACCCCGCACGCGTTCGTGTTCGATGCGGAACGGAAGCTGCGTTATGTGGGCGCGATCGATGATTCGGAGCGGCCGCAACACGTCCAGAAGCGGTACCTGCGCGAGGCCCTCGACGCGTTGTTGGCGGGCCGGGAACCGGCGGTGGCCAGGACGCGAGTCGTGGGCTGTTCGGTGAAGTGGGCGGGCAAGGCGGACGCCGTCCATGCATACATGGACAAACTGGCCGCGGAACCGGTGACGCTCACCAAGGTGGACGCGGACGCCCTCCGCGCGTTGCGTCAGAACGGAACTGGCAAGTTCCTGTTGGTGAACTTCTGGGCGACCTGGTGCGCGCCGTGCGTGGCCGAGTTCCACGAATTCGTGACCATGCATCGCATGTACCGGCACCGCGACTTTGAGTTTGTGAGCGTGGCGATCAACCGGCCGGACGAGGAAGCGCAGGTGCTGGCGTTCCTCAAGAAGCAGCAGGCTTCGAACCGCAATTTGCTTTTCGGGTCATCGGACCGGGAGCAGCTGATGGATGCCTTCGACCCGGAGTGGCCGGGGGCGGTGCCGTTTACCGTGCTCCTGTCGCCGGAGGGCAAGGTCCTGCACCGCGAGCTGGACAGCGTGGAGGCCCCGGCGCTTCGGCGGAAGATCGTCGAGGCCATGAACGAGCGGAAGCCGTGGTAGCCGGGGGCTCACGGGCGGGCGCGCGGCCGGCTCAGAACCTGCGCGTGTAGTTCACGAACAGGAGGAAGTCGGCGAACGATGCGTCGCCGTGCCCGCCGGTGATCTCGTCGGTCACGCTGTACTGGCGGTTGCGGAGCACGGCCACCGGGGCCGTGAGGCTGAAGCTGTTCTTGCCCTTGTGCCAGCTCAGGCCGGGTTCCACGGACACGATGAACCCGGGGCGACGGAATCCCTCCGAGCCTCCGAAGGCATCGCGTGGTGGGATGCCCTCGAGGCGTCCGCCGACGCTGAGCGAGAGCCCTGCCTGCGGCCATACCGTGTAATCGAATCCCAGCCGCGCCAGGTACTGGTCCGTGACGGAATTCACGTCGTCCCGGTTGGGGGAACCGGGCGGGGAAAAGCTGGCTGTGCCATTGACCTCGCGCGGGCTGAAGAGGTACAGGGCGTTCGCATACCCGCTCAAGCCGCCGGCTATGTGCTGGAATCCTTGCGATTGGAGAATGAACCCCCAACCGCCATCGCCGGGTTGAATGGCGACATCGACGGGACGTTCGACCACGCCTCCTGGCGTGTGGAACTCATCGTCGGCGTCGTCCGCGCCCGTCGGCGCTTTCACCCCGGCGCCGATGGAGATGTTCCCGCGGGGATGGCGCAAGGGATCGAGGAGCCAGTAGTCCGCCGTGAGGCGAAGGTCCCCGATGCCGTCCGCCTCGGTGGTGTACTGCGGGCCCGTCATGCCCATGTGCTCGTGGCGGGTGGTGCGGTCGGCGATCTGGAACGGGAGATCGAGGGTGAGGCTGAGCCGGTCCGTCGGCGCGTAGCTCACCGCCAGGTCGAAGGTGTGGATTTCATTGATCACCTGGCTGCCGGGTTCCATCGGCAGTTCCTCGGCCCCGCTGAAATAGCGGTCGGCATACAGGTACCGGTAGCTGACCGACGCCTGGAATCCGTGCGTTTGCGGGACCAGCGTGGTGCCGGGGATGCCCGCGCAGCCGACGGCACGGACCGCCAGGCAGCCCTGGGCCTCGGCACGATGACACCAGACCAGGGGAGTGCCGGCCAGTAACACGACGGCGACTCCCCGTGCGGACGTTTCGGACATGAGTTTTCTCATCGATGGATGCTTGGTTTTTGTTCCGTAAGAATCGGGAAGGTCAGCGTGCCACGGCACGGTAGAAGCGCTTCGCCTCGCCGGCGGCACCGGTGTCCACGAACTCCATGTCGCCCGCGGCGTCGGCGGTGGTGGTCCCGACTTCCGACCAGTTCGACAGATCCGCACCCGCCTCGAGCGTGTAACGGCGCCCGGCTTCGCCTCGCAGCTTCAGGTGCACGTCCGCACCCGTCGGCGCGACGAGCACGAACGTCGCCGCGTCGAGCGCGACCAGAAAGTAGTCCATCACATGCGCCGCCAGCAGGTGACCAGCCGTCTGACCGGCAATGTTTGCCGATGGAAAGTGAATGCCTCCAAAGATCCGGCTCAACCCGCTTTCGTCCGCAGCCGCACCAAAGCCCGGATAGGACCGGGTGACGCCCGGCAGCCCGTCGGAGCCGGTCGTGAACGGGATCGCGTCCGTCCCGAAAAACCGGGCCATCACCGTGGCGGCGGCACGACTGAAGGTGCTGTGGCCGGAGGTGTATTCCGGAAAGGGCGGGGTGGCGAGGAGCGGACTCCAGTTCGGGTCGCCGGTGGTGCCCGGGTTGTCATCGTTGTCCGCCTCGCGGATGGCTGTGATTGGCCGCCAGAGGTTGAACGTGAACTTCGTCTCCCAACAACAGATGGCCGCGTCCGCCTGCGCGATGTTGAGGAGGGCCATCAGGCGCGCGGTGTCCACCACGTCGAGGTTCTGCGCCGCGGCGACCTGCACCGCAATCCGGTTCCAGTGACCGGGAGGAGTCTCGGTTCCGGCCCCGTTGGCCCAGAATTCGGCGATCTCGGTGTGGTCCGGCGTCCGAAGCGAGCCCGTGGCGGCGCCGTAGGCCTTCACGAGGTTCATCTCGAAGGCATAGTTCGCGGTCGTGACCGCGGCTGGCGCGTAAGGTTCGAATTGACGGAGGCTCGTCATGGCAAAGGGAGTCACCTTGCCCCACCCGGGCAACAGGGCGGCGCCGTTTCCCGGCGGGGTGGGCCTCCATTCCCCCGGCAGCGTGCCGGGAGTGTAGGCCGCCGCGTTGGTGGCGCCGTCATTCGCGCGCAACTGGATGTAGGCCGTGGCCACGCCCTTTCCCCACGCGAGCCCGTCCTGGGTGGCCGGCGTGGCGGGAAGCGCCGCCACGAGGTTCGTGTAGAGGGCGCCGAAGTTCGTGGTCTGAATGCCGCGGTCGGGAAAGGCCTGCAGCAGGACTTCATAGGCGGCTCCCGAGACCGCAGCTTCCAACGAGCATCCCGGGGGCGCCATTTCGGTCACGTGATACGGCCGGTGCGTGCGCTGAATGCCATTGACGGCGTCGTAGATCGCGAGGTGCAGCATGCTCAGGACCCGGGTGGCGCGGGGTGGATTGGACCGCTCGGCGCGGAACGCGGCGCGGGCGGCTTCGTTCCAGGAGGCCACGGGATGGGCGCGTCCTTCGAAAGCGGCGAAGATGAAGGCGGTCAGGGCGACGCGGACGCAGGCGCGGTAGAGATTCATACGTTCTGATGGTATGCATAATAAAAACCACCGACTCCGGCCATCGGCGTGTGACCGGATGCCGGGGGCGTTCGGTGAAGTGCCGGTCCCTTGGGGCGAAATGGACCCGCCACCCGTCACCCTAAAACTGTTGGCAAGCCGCGCCTCGCCCGTATTGTTGCGGCTCGACAAACTGACATTGAGCTATGGCAAGAACCGAAAGAGCCCACATCCGCGCCCGGGAAGACGTCTCCGACATGGCTGACTGGCTGAAGGAGAAGGAATGCCCGCACAAGAAGCAGTACATGTCCGGCAAGCGGATCATGCCCCGGAACCTGACCGGGAAGGAGAAGCTGACGTACGTCATCGACGAGGTGTTCCTCGCTTACAACTCGGCGCGACTTCGCGAGGCGTGCCAGCTGTTCACGCGTCGCATGCTTGAACCCGAGGTCACGGTGGGCATGAGCCTCTCGGGCGCCCTCACGCCCGCCGGGCTGGGTTGCTCGAGCATCATCCCCCTCATCAAGGCCGGCTTCGTGGACTGGATCGTCGCCACGGGCGCGAATCTCTACCACGACATGCACTTCGCGTTGAACTACCCCGTGCACGCGGGCAGCGCGAAGTTCGACGACACCGACCTCCGCAATAACGACCTGGTCCGCATTTACGACGTGGTGATTCCCTACTCGGACGGGTTGATGGCCACGGACGAGATCCTCCGCGAAATCCTGATCCAGCCCGAGTTCCAGAAGGAAATGGGCACCGCCGAACTCCACTATCTCCTCGGTCGTTACTGCGCCGAGTGGGAGCGCAAGCACAAGCTCAAGGACGTGTCGGTCCTGGCAGCGGCGTACCGTGCGGGCGTGCCGTGTTACACCAGTTCACCGGGGGACTCGACCATCGGCATGAACGTGGCCGGCGTGGAACTGCGCGGCAACAAGCTGCGGGTCAACGCGTCCATCGACGTGAACGAAACCACCGCCATTGTGCTCGCCGCCAAACGCGCCGGCGGCAAGAGCGCCGTGGTGCTCTGGGGGGGGGGCAGCCCGAAGAACTTCATGCTCCAGACCGAACCTCAGATCCAGGAGGTGCTCCGGATCAAGGAATACGGTCAGGACTTCTTCCTCCAGGTCACCGATGCGCGGCCGGATACCGGTGGCTTGAGCGGGGCGACGCCGAGCGAAGCGGTCAGCTGGGGCAAGGTGGATCCTGACCGGCTTCCGGACGCGGTGGTCTGTTACACCGACACCACGATCGCGATGCCGTTGCTGACCCACTACGCCCTGGCCAATCACAAGCCCCGGAAGCTCAAGCGGCTCATCGAGCAACTGCCCAAGGCGATGAAGGCGCTCACGAGGGAGTACTTCGAGCACAACAAGGTCAAGATGATCGACGGGAGCGAACCCCAGCTGTGAGGGCGCCGGGCCTGCATCCTGGAGGCCGGGTTGCCTGACGCGGCTCCGGAAAGCGGGGATGAATCCCCGCACTCCAGGCGCTTCGCGACTTCGGACGTGCCTGGGAGCGGCGCGAAGCGTTTGGAGTGCGTCCGGTT
>CAZHUS010000134.1:0-19130 GCA_964535555.1 uncultured Verrucomicrobiota bacterium | reverse complement strand
CACTTGGCACCCTTCCAGGAACAGAATCGCGAGTTTCCTGCCAGGCACTAACTACGGCGACTCGACCGAGCAGAACTACAACAGCCAGACGGAAGGGGTTTTCTCGACCAGGCTCACATTCAACGCGGCCCCCGGCACGACGCTGACGGATGGGTGGTACGATTTTGGCGGCACCCTGAGCGCCTCGTACGACGACGCGCTTTTAAACCATGGCCCGTTCCCGGGAGGCTTGGAGCCAGTGTTCGGCGCTGGCACCGTCGTGGTGGTTCCGGAACCCGTTCTCGGGTCGAGCTTCCTCGCCATCGGGATGACGGGATTTCTATTCGTCCGCAGACGGCGTACCGCCCGGCCGTAACTGATTGGTCTCTCCGACATAGGCGGATTCTCGCGCCAAGACGCCAAGGCGCAGGTTAGTTCGTGACTAGTCTTCATCTCGGCCAGCTTCGTCAGCGCCTTTTCCCCGGTCCGGTCCTGGTCGTTCTTGCGGCGCTGTTCCTCGTACGCTTCCATGGCCCGGCCACGCGAGCGTTCGAACTCATCGTCCCCGAGCATGGTTCGCTTGGGCGGACGCTTGCCGGTGATGGGCACGCCCAGGTTGATGATCGTCTTCTTGCCGTTGACCATGAAGACGCCGTACCACCACTTGCTGTTCTTGCGGAGTTCGAGCGACATAGGGCCTTTCGTGCAACGCTGTGCAATACTGTGCGATGCTGTGAAAGACTTTAGGGGCTCTAAAACGTCATTGCCAAACAATTGCCAAACATTCCTCCAAACAGGCGCGTAAGATCCTGACTATCAGTTGTGCAGCTTTAGGCTCATAACCTGAAGGTCGTAGGTTCAAATCCTACCCCCGCAACCAACCTTCCTTGATTTCCAAGCACTTAAGCCGCTGGCTCCCAGCGGACTAAACCGATTTTGGCATCGCGGCTGCTCCGTGTGCAATGCTGTGCAAGCCTGTGCGATGCGGTGCAACGTTTCCAAACATTCGCCAAACATTTGGCGCCCCGAGAGCGCCTGAAGCGGTAAGGTTCAAGTCACCTGCGAGAACAGGTGGAGAAGCCCGCCGACGTTCTGGAAGGATAGACCGCCGCAACCGGGGCGTCCCGGCAGCGCCTCGCCGGTGCCTCGACGCGAGGAAGATTGCGGGGAATGGCCCTCGGCACTGTCGGCAGGTCGCAATCCAGCCTTGCTGATGCTCAGGCTCTGTGCGATGTGTTGGCTACTGCCACCAGGAGCCGATGACTCGTGGGCGAGGGATGAATGAGGGTAAAGCACCAACCAGTGAAGCAATGAGGACACTACCACCAATACTGACTGGATTGACCCTCGCACTGGATCTGGCCGTGGGCGCGCCTGGACTTCACGCCATGGGACAGACCGGCGCCGAGTTGGACGTTCAGCCCCGTGCGGGGCTGATGATCACGGGGACGGTAGGGGTGGTTTACTCGATTGAGTACGTCACCGACCTGGCGCAAACGAACAACCCGCGTGCCTGGCGCTGTCTGGAGTTCTACCAACTGCCGACCACGCCATATCACTGGACCGACCAGTCGGATAAGCCTGTTGAGGGGAAGGGGACACGGTCGCACCGTACGATCAATGTGGAAACGCCGACTGGGCCGCGGTTCTATCGAGCAGTCAGGATGGAAGCGCCGACCAACATGGTGTGGATACCGCAGTACACGAAGATGCTTTACACTAATGTGCAGGCTACTCCCCCAGAGGTGCCCACGCGCGTTTACGACATCGAAGGGGGGGTAAAGTACCTACCTCCTTCGCCAGCGATCAGCCGCGGCTTTTGGATGGGGAAGTACGAGGTGACCCAAGCCGAGTACGCGGCGGTAATGGGCCACAATCCGAGCTGGTTCAACGGTGATCGTACCAAGGAGGGATGGCAAGACTACGGTAGCAATCTGAACCGGCCGGTCGAGCGGGTGGGCTGGAGTGACGCGATGCAGTACTGCGCGATGGTCACCGAACGGGAGCGGTTGGCGGGGCGGATCGCGGCCAACAGCGTGTACCGTCTCCCCACTGGCGCCGAGTGGGAATATGCGTGCCAGGCCTGGACGCAGTTGGGATTCGACGTTCCTGTTGAAGTGAGTACCGCCGGTTGGCCATGGTTCTCTCCGGGAGACATCTGCGACCTCGCATCGCTGGCCGGCAAGTTGAGGAATCCAACGAGGTCGATTGACCGATGGCTTGCCGATCGGCTGTCCGGCATGACACGGGCAGCCTTGATGAGTTACCAACCTGCATTGTCCCAGCCAGTTCCGCTGCGACAGTTACTCCTGAGGGAGTTTGATGTCATCCGTGGCGGCGAACTCATTTACGACAAGGAGCGGTTCGCAGGGATCGAGTTACACCATGAGACGATGAGGCTGCTATCGCAGCGGATTGAGGCTTACCTCCTTGACCGAAATCGGCTCAACCGGCTACTGCTCGAAGATGCGTACCCACGCGAACTGGTGCGGAACCTCGACGTGCAGGTGGCTGACTATGGATGGAATTCGGCCAACAGTGAGGGGCAGACGCACCCGGTCGGGCGGAAGCTGCCCAGCCCGTGGGGGTTGTATGACCTGCACGGTAATGTGTGGGAATGGCTGGACTGGAAAGGGAAGCCTCAAGGCGGCATTGTCGTCGAACCGGCTGCCGGGCGGGAAGTCGATGGGATGTTTCGCGGCGGCAGTTGGTCGTGCGGCGCCACAACCATCGGATCCTGCGGAGCGATAGGTACGACGGATGACCCAGAAGCCGGTTCAGACGAAATTGGTTTCCGCGTCATTCTGGTTCCGGGCGGGCCGTGAGCCAACCAGCAGAAGGAACGCCCTACGCCCCCGTCCCCTCCCAAACGTACCCGCCGGCGTGGCGCTTGATGTGGCCGGTGCTGACGTTCCAGATCAAGTAGCCGGTCGGGATTGTGCCCGATGGCGGGTCCGCCGTCACCGCCGCCGGCGTGATCTGCACCCACGTCCCCGGCATCCCCGCCCCGGTGCGGACCCTCTCCCCGCACATCGCGCCCTGCCAAGACCCGACTCCCTCGGGCTGACGGGCAGGCTACGCCTTCGGCCGTGCGTCCTTGGCTTTCAAATCGCGGAGCAACCGCTCGAATGCCTTCTGGTAGGCGTCATGGTCTTTCCAGCGGGTGAAGTCACCGATGTGGCGTTGGCGGCGCAGGTCGTAGGCCCACTGCTGGGTTGTGCCCATCACGGCGTCGTCGAGGCGAATGGGAAAGAGCACTGGCTGGCCCTGTTTCCTTTCCCTTTCCAGCGCCGTCCTAACCTCGTGTTCCACCCAGGCGCTCTCCATCGAGTTCGTTGACAGCAACAGCAGAAGCCTGTCGTGGAGCTGAATTGCCTGGTCAATTTCCGTGCTGAACAGGTCCCCGATCTTCAGATCCTCGGGCGCGAACCAACACCGCACGCCTTTCGCCTGCAAGTCCGCATACAGCCGTTGCGCCAGTTCCTCGTCCTTCGAGGAGTAGCTGATGAAGGCGGTGTAGAACGCGATGGCCGTACCCGCGAGCGCAGCGGCGTATTGGAGGAAGATGTCAGGCACACCGCACCCGCGTAGGAACACCTCGGGGATCTTGCCCTCGGATAGGAAGAAGGTGTCCAGACCGATGGTTGAGGGACCTCCGTGAACAAGTGTGTCTAGCCCTCGGCACGCGCTCAGGTTCACGCGGGCGAATACGGTGAGATACACATGCGCCTCGGAGAGATCGGCCCCGGTCAGGTTTGCTCCGCTTAAGTTGGCGCCCCTGAGGTCCGCCTCGCGGAGGATGGCTTCGCACAGGGTCGCTCCCGTAAGGTCGCCGCGCCTAAGGTTGGCCCCGAGCAGGTTGGCCTCGACCAACTCGGCCCCGAGCAGGTCAGCCGCGCCGAGGTGGGCTTCGCGGAGGCTGCCTCCGCTCAGGATAGCCCCCCTGAGGTAGGCCTCCCGAAGGTCAGCCTTATTGAGGGCCGCCTGGCGGAGCTTAGCCTGACGAAGCCTGGCCCGGCGTAACTTGGCTCCCCCAAGTGCGGCCCCGTCAAGAACTGCCCCGCTGAGTTCAGGAAGCACGTCTGGGTGCCTTTCCCTCCATTCGTTCCATGCCTCCACCCCCCTCTTCAGGAGCGCGAGGTGTTCCGGGTTTGCCATAGGATGTGCTCCGCACGGTGCCCGGGCGGTCCTCGACCGGCAAGCGCAACGTCACGATCACAGCCTCCTCGGCCACGGCGACGGCTTGAGTTGCCCGAGCCGCACCTCGGGTATGAACCGGGCGAACCATTCGAGCGCGGCCTGGCGGTTGGCCTCGGTGCCGCCCACCAGATCGAGCCGGCCGTCCAGGTGGTTCATCAGCCGGGCTTCACCAAAGCTGGCCAGCAAGGTGCCGGGGTCGCTGTCGTCGGGATAGCATCGCATGCCCGGACCGTCACAGGAGGGGTAGGACAAAGACCGGGGGGACGGTCCCGTGATCCGACTTGACCGCCCCGGAGAGCGGAGCACGATGCCCTTACCTTCCGGATCCCGGTGACCGGTTGGTGAACTAGAATGAAAGGCGGCTCAGGGTGGGACAAGGCTGCGAAAGCAGAGCCAGGTGACTGGCCGTGCCCGCGTTGGCACATCGACAACGCTGGAATGCCGACGCGCACATGCCGTGCCTGAAAACCAATGAGAGAGCCTGCACCTACCCGACTGTGCTGACTCGATCACCAGCGGGAGACAGAGGCATATGAACCGCAATTCAGGCATATGAACTGTCGCAAGTTAAGCACCCTCAACAGTGACGTTATGCGTATCCACACTACGATCAACAATGCACTGGTTCTAAGCACACTTGGCGTTGTGTTGCGAGCGGGAGTCTTGGTCGGCCCGTTCCGGCCGGGTAGCCAAGTGCCGGCCGAGCAGGAGTGCGGACATGACGGCGGATTGCAGCGTCGGCGCCGCTCCCGCGGGAACGTGAGTCAGTAGGCGCAGGCAAATACTCGATCAGGAACAGGGAGCGTATAGACGACGGTGTCCGGTCGATGGCATCAACATCGCCGATCTGAAGCTGCTACCGGTCGCAATACCATCGCTCGCCGAGCAGGAGCAAATCATCCGCCGCGTGGACGCCTTGTTCGCGGTAGCCGATCAGATCCAGGCCCGGTTCGAACGGGCGCGGCAGCAGGTGGAGAAGCTGACGCCTTCCCTCCTCGCCCGCGCCTTCCGCGGCGAACTCGTCCCCCAAGATCCCACCGACGAGCCGGCGGCAACCCTGCTGCAGCGCATCACTGGTCGGCGTCTGAACTCCGGCGAGAAGCTTCGTCCATGAACAAGGAACCCCTCGGGAAGCACATCAAGGCGTACTTCGGAAAGCACACGACGAAGCCGGCAGTCGCCACCGCCGACCAACATGAGCATCAGGATCGTACCGCCTATTACCAGTCATGGAGCGAGCAGCGGCTGCAGGGCATGTCCGAGGAGGAGTTGGGGCAGTACATCTCAAGGCTCTGGGCGATGCGCATCTGGGGCAACAAACAGTATGTCGTGGACGGCATACTCCACCGTCACGGCCTGGACATGATCCGGACAGAGCCGCAGCGTAGCTCTGACTCCTTGTGCCCGCTTTCGGCCTGGCCAGGCATTGGTACGCTACAAAGGAGCTATGACAGATCGGTTGTATGAGCAGCATTCTACATCCTCCCCAGCTCGTCATCTCGCACCCAGCCCTGTTTACAGCCTTACATTTAGACCTCTTCGAGCGAGACATTCTGTCAAATCCAAGAGCGACCGAGCAGGACGCCTCCCGGTTCTTCGCTCGATTCCCTCAATTCCTGCTAATGGGAGCAGGTAGCGAAGTGCGCCGTGAAGTCCAATTAATCAACGTGAACGGTGATGTGCTGGGAAGAGTCGACTTCTTCCGTCGCTCCTTTGGCCGCCCCTTCTGGGACATAATAGAACTCAAGACGCCTGGTGCAGCACTGGCCGTGGCGACTAACACTGGACACCCCAGGCTCTCCAATGAAATCGAACGAGCGATAAGTCAGGCGCGTGACTACAAGGAGCTGTTGGAGGCAGATCCGATGATGCGGCACGCCTTGCTGGCCCGGGGTATCCTCATATCCCGGCCGGAGCTGTTGGTTGTAGCCGGTAGAGATGACTCCGGTATTCCGAGGGAAGTGCTCGAACGTCTCTTCGACCGGGTACGTCAGCAAGGGGTGCGACCATATTCGTATACGGACATTTATGAGTTCGCGAAGGAATCATACTCTTCGCATAAAGTGATACTAGTCCCTGCAAAAGCACATGAAAGTGGTGAAGTGGTGAAGGAGGCTGTCATTGCGCGTGCGGCTGGAAGGCTGGAGGGCGAGTCTGGCGATATTGGGTTTCTCGGGAGGCATTACCACGGCATTGATCAAGGACGGCGGATTACGATGCCGTCAGTGTGGCGGGAGGCGAAGGGCGATGATCGCTACGTCGCCCTCTCCTGGCCACCAGGTAAAGGCGAGTGCATCCAAGTGATGAGCTCATCTGGCTGGCGGCGACTCGTGGCCCGCGTTGAGCAACTTCCGCCCAGCGATGCCACAGCGGACGCACTGAGGGGACTTGCAGCACACGCGCAGGTAGTCCGTCTGGACAAAGCAGGACGACTTACTCTGCCGGAGATGGTTCTGGAGAGAACAGGAATACGCGACCAAGCAGTCCTGCTCGGGTTGCTGGATAGATTCCAGATCTGGTCGCCGGAGCGATTTGATGCAGTGGGTAAGGAAGCGCTCGACCTCGACGCCTTGCAGCTGTAGAGAAGGACCGTGGCGCCGCGGTAGTGAGGGAAAGCGCGAGGCGACCGGATGTCTGGAGCATTGTATGAGCTCGGGCAACCTCGCCTGGCACTGCATCGACGAGCGCAAGTCACCTGCTGGACGACGTCGCGCATTTCGTCCGTCATCAACCGTCGTCCTGCGTTCGCCAGGATGTTGCGCATGGCGCTGAAGATCGCGGTCCGGAAGTCCTCCCGCCCTGGCCGGAAGTAGTGCTTCATCACGACTTCAACCGTGCGGTGGCCGGTCACGCGCTGGACCAACTCCAAGGGCACTCCTGCCGCCAGCGCCAGGGTGATCCAGGTCACGCGGAAGCTGTGGAAGTCATGGATCGATGCCCGGCGCCTTCCGTTTTCCCGCTCGGCCTGCAGCCCGTCCGTCTTCAGCGCCCGGCGCTTGCCCCGCACGATGGCGCAACCGGTCTCCCGTTCGAGCTCGTTCAGGTACCCCGACACCGCCCCGCGACTACAGTCGGTCGCCGCCATCACCTGGTCGAGGGTCTGGCCTTCCATGTACGCGGTGAACACCGCCCGCATATTCCCTGCCTTCGAGGTGGCGCCGAGGCCGTCGATGTAGGCTAGGCCCTTGGCCCGGACCGTCTCGCCTGCCTCGACCGGCAGAGCGCTCGAATCTCGGCCGGTCTCGAGCGCCTTCGCGAGGACCTGTTTCACCCGCCACGTGATCCCGTTGAGCAGGCAGCAGTCCCCCCGCCGCATCGCCGAGCACATGCCCGTCACGATGATCGGGCGAATGAAGTCGTCGTCCGCGCACGCGTCCGTGATGGCCTTCAGTTCCTCGACCTTGAACGGCTCCCGGTTGACGGTTTCCGTCGCCTTGGTGACCAGGCCGTGAAACGGGTTGCTGCCGTCGGCCAGGTGGGGGTGGAGGTGCTTGAACGTCGCCCGCAGCAACATTTGGCGCCCGGACGGGGCCGGATGAGCGCGGCTTCCAATCCGCTGCGGAGGCTGACAAAACCGGGTGACAAGGGGAGGTCGAGCAGCAGGCGTGGGGCTTGGCGGTGAACCGTGCTCGGCTGACACCGTCCCAGTCTGCAACACTCTTGTCCTGGCCCTGATCCTGGATGGGGGCCCGGGTCATGGCGGCCGGGACCGGCGATCCGCGCGAGGCGCTGCCGAGGCGGTGCGGACGCCCGGGAACCGGCGCGTCCGGCTTGAATCGCCCGTTCTGGTCGGGCAGCCTCCGCGCACCGGGGCGAAATTGGTTTTGCCCGGAATCCCGGCCCGTGGACCCGTCAGCCCGCCATGAACGCCCGTCACCTGCGAAGCGCTCGCCCGTGTTTGCGACGACGCGCTGGACGCTCGTGCTCGCGGCCGGTAACGACGCTTCCGCCCAGGGGCGCGAGGCGCTGGATCAGCTTTGTCGCGCGTACTGGTTTCCCCTCTACGCCTACATCCGGCGGTGGGGCCACGATGCCCACGCGGCCGAGGATCTGACTCAGGGCTTCTTCGCCCGGTTGCTCGAACGGAACGACTTCGCCCGTCTCACCCGTGATGGCGGCAAGTTCCGCTCCTTTCTGCTCACCGCGTTGAATCACTTCCTCGCCAACGAACATGAGCGCACCCAGGCCCTGAAGCGCGGCGGCGGACAACTCCCCCTCTCGCTGGACGACGAAGACGCCGAAGGGCGTTACCTCCGCGAACCCGCCCACGCGCACTCGCCCGACCGCCTCTATGAACGGCAGTGGGCCCTGGCGCTGATGGAACACGCCCTCGAGCAGTTGGCGGAGGAGCAGGCGGCGGCGGGCAAGGCGGATGCATTCGCCAAGGTGCGTTCGTTCCTGAGCCGGGAGCCGGAGCCCGGGGAATACGCCGCCCTGGCCAGCGGACTCGGGTTGGCTCCCGGCACGCTGGCGGTCCAGGTGCATCGGCTTCGCGAACGCTACCGGCGGCTCGTTCGCGCCGCTGTCGCCGACACCGTGGACAGCCCCTTCGAAGTGGACGCGGAGATGCGGCATCTGCTGGCGGCCCTGAGTGCGGTCTGATCGCGTGTAATCCTGGCCGGATTTTCCGGCGGCACTGCCTGACGCATGATTGAGATGATATGCTCTCGCTGCGGTTCGCCGCTCGCCCACGACCGGCTCGCCGGGCAATGCCCGCGCTGCCTGGCGGCACTGGCCTTCGGCGACGCCGATGCGCCGGAGAGCGGATCGTTCTTCCGGGCCGGGGACTACACTTTCCTCCGCGAATTGGGTCGCGGTGGCATGGGCATCGTTTATGAGGCCGTGCAGGGGAAACTGAACCGCCGCGTCGCCGTGAAGCTGCTGCCCGGCGGGGGGCTGGCGCGACCCGAGTCCCTGCGGCGCTTCCGGGGCGAGGCTGAAGCCGTTGCCCGGTTGCGGCATCCGCGCATCGTCACGGTCTATGAGGTGGGCGAACTGGAAGGGCAGCCGTTCCTGGCAATGGAACTGATCGTCGGGCCGTCGCTGGCGGAGCTGGTGCAAGCGCAGCCGCTCGCGCCCCGGCGGGCGGTCCGGTACGTCCGGCTGGTGGCCGAAGCCATCGCCCACGCGCACGCGGCCGGCGTGCTGCATCGCGACCTCAAGCCCTCCAACATCCTGCTGGACGCGGACGACCAACCGCGGGTCACCGACTTCGGCCTCGCCAAGCTGCTGGATTCCGCCGCGGACCTCACGCGGACCGGAGAGGTGCTCGGCTCACCCAACTACCTGCCGCCCGAGCAGGTTGCCGGCGGCCCGGTCGGCGTGGCAGGGGACGTCTATTCGTTGGGCGCGATCCTCTACCAGTTGCTGACGGCCCGCCCGCCGTTCGCGGCGGACTCGGTGGCAGCGACGCTCCAGCAGGTGATGCAGCGCGAGCCTGCTTCCCCGCGACTGCTCAATGCCGCCGTACCGCGGGATCTTGAGACCATCTGCCTCAAGTGCCTTCACAAGGAGCCTGGTCGCCGTTACGCCGGCGTCGCCGAACTCGCTGCCGAACTCGCACGCTTCGAGGCCGGAGAACCCATCCAAGGCAGGCCCGTGGCGCGAACCGAACGCTTGCTGCTGTGGTGCCGGCGCAAACCGGCCCTCGCCGGCGTGACGATGGCCCTGACGATCACGGCTCTCGCGGGCTTGGTTGGCGTGTTGAGCCAGTGGCGACGGGCGGAAGTCAGCCGCGCGGAGACGGCCCGCCATCTCTACGCCGCGGACGTGGCGGCGGCGGCCTCGGCGATGAAAGACGGCAACCTGGGCCGCGCCCGTGAACTCTTGGTGCGGCACCTGCCCGGTCGAGCGGAAGGACGCGCGCGTGCCTGGCGAGAGGCGGGCGCCGTGTATTCGGAGGCAACCGAGTTCGCCGGGCGACTACTCTGGGCGCGCTGCCAGGGCGATGACCTGGCGATCCTCGGCACGCATCCGTGGATCGTCACCTGCGTCGCCGTGTCGCCCGACGGCCGCTGGGCGGCGTCCGGCAGCCAGGATCAGCCGGACGACAGAACTCATTGCTTGAAGCTGTGGCGGCTTCCTGGGGCGGACCCGGGCCAAATCTCGGAACGCACGCTCGGGGCCTTGAACACCATCTGGTCGGTGGCGTTCACGGCGGACAGCCGCACCCTGGTTTCCTCCGGCGTGAACGGCGTGCGCTTTTGGGATGTGGCCACGGGGGCCTTGCGCAGCGAGTTCCCAGACCTTCCGGGTCAGGAACTCGCGCTGGCTGGCGGCGTGGTGGTCGCCTCGCCCAATCATCCATTTTTCTCCAGCACGGCGTTGGAGCCGCTGCAGGTGCTGGACTTGGAGACACGGACTGTCCGGCCCCTGGCCATTCGCGGCCGCCACCCGGCGTTGTCGCCGGATGGGCGGCAGCTCGCGGTGCTCGACAGTGGGCGGAACCTCCGGCTCCACGATCTCGCCACCGAGCGGTTGCTGGCCACCGTGGCCACGAATCATCTCGTCTTCCGGCTTCGCTTCTCGCCGGACGGAACCCGGCTGGCCGCCGCCGGCCAGATGACCGCCGCCAAAGTCTGGAACCTGGCCGCCCCCGGCTCGGCTCCGCTGGTATTCCGCAGTCCCCACAACGTCTGGGACGCGGCCTTCACGCCCGACGGAGTCACCCTGGTTACTGCGGGTTCGCACCAGCAACTCGAAGTCTGGGATGCCGCCACGGCCACGCCGCGAGGGGTGCTGTCAGGCCATGACAACGAGGTCTGGACCGTCGCGGCGACGCGCGACGGGCGCCAACTGATCTCGGGCGGCAAGGATCAGACGGTGCGTTTGTGGCCGGTGGCGGCCAGTCGCGACGCCCCGGCGGTGCCGGCGTGGCGCTACGCCCGACCTCAATTCTCACCGGATGGCCGGCACTTGCTGACGTACTCACAGACGAATTGGCAGGGCGCCGCGCTAGTGTGGAAGCTGCCCGCCGTCGGAAGTGGACCGCAGTCCAAGCCACGGAGGACCGGCGCGGTGAGCGGCTACCCGCGAGGGTTTGCTCCGGATGCCACGAACCTTTTGTTCTTCCGGAGCGACCGCGCGGCTCTGGACTGGCGGGCGGCGGGCTCCGGCGAGGTAATCCGTAGTGTCGAATTGGCGGGCGCGCCGACCCAGCTGGTCCTCTCCGAGTTCGCGCTGGCTGGCGATGCGCGGTCGTTCGCGTGTCCGGACGAGACCGGTGCGTTCGGACGCTGGTCCACGGAAGACGGGCGATTGCTGCGCCGCTGGGAGGACGCGGAACTGGCCGGGCTCATCCGCAAGGAGTTCGCCGGGGGCAAGCGCCCGAACCGGCTTTTCCGGGGATTCGCCGCAGGTCGCACGGGACGCTGGCTCGCGGTGGGGCCGTTCGGGGCTTACGCCGGCGTGCTGGTGGATTTTGAGTCCGGCACCGCAGTCCGGCTGCGCGGCCATCGCGACGACATCGCCGCCCTGGCGTTTTCGCCCGACGACCGGTTGCTGGCCACCGGCAGTGTGGACGGTACGATCCGGGTGTGGGAAGTGCCCAGCGGGCGCTTCGTCACCGAACTGCCAGGTCACCTGGAATCCGTCGAAGCGGTCGCTTTCTCACCCGATGGCCAGACCCTGGCGTCGGTGAATCCGGGTATCGAGGTGACCTTCTGGCACTTGCCGACGCGCCGCGAACTCGCGCGGTTGCCGCACCCGGAAGCTGGCTATCACGTCGCCTTTTCGCCCGATGGCCGCCGGCTGGCCTTAAGCGCCACGGCGGGCAATCTCGAGACCGACACCGACCGCGTGGAATGGTGGGACGCGCCGTAAGCAAAGTTCAGAGCTCAGAGCTCTGGGGAAGCCCCAGCGCGCCAGCCCCAAGACCCCTTTTTCTCCGTGAGCTTTGCCCCTGCCGTCGGTTTTTCAGTTCCGCCAGAGCACCGTCAACTAGGACGATCCTGGCAGAACGCGTGAAATTTCCTGTAATCTCGGCCGCCGCTTCCTGCGTTCGTGGAGGATGGGGCGTGATTTCGCGGTGAATCTTGGCGCGGCGCGGCGTTCGGCCGTTCTGCTGGTCCTGCTGGTCTTCGTCGGCGCGCTGGGCGTTCCGCCGTTGGCGGCCCAACCGCAGGTGCTCGAGGGGTTCGATGGCCTTCGCTTCGGCGTCTCCCCGGGATCGTCGGCCTTCCCGCCCGACATCTCCGGCGCGGTGGGGCGGAACGGCATCCTGCAGGTGGTCAACACCAGCGCGGCCTACTACCCCAAGTCCGGCGGCATCGCCCGCGGCGCGCTCTGGAGCCTCTCGCTGGCGGGAGCGGCTTCCGCGTTCCCCACCTCGTCCTTCACCTTCGATCCGCGCGCCGCGTACGACCCGCTCACCGACCGGTTCTTCTTCATCATCCTGGAACTGGTCAACACAGAGCCGAAGAAGTCCTGGCTCCATCTCGCGGTCTCGAAGCAGGGCCATCCCCAAGGCCGCCCGGGTCCCACCAACGTCACCTGGAACCTGTTCGATCCGTCCGAGTGGCACCGCTACCGGTTCGACCTGACCCGCACGACCGGTTCCTTCTCCCCCGGTTCCCCGGGCGGGGCGGACTATCCGACGCTCGCGGTGGACGGTCGGAGCCTCTACGTGACGGTGAACTACTTCGATATCGCGGACGCCGGCGGGAACCGCCGGTTCACCGGCGGCCTCGACGAAGTGGGGATCTTCGCCTTCGACAAGGCCTCCCTCGTCGCCGGCACGGGCGCGGCCGCGGATGGCACGGCGCCGCCCGCGCTGCCGCCGCTCACCTACTTCCCCGCGAACGGGGATGGCACGGCCCAGCCCGCCATGCCCGGGTTGCCCGATCCCGCACCGGCGGACGCCTGGTTCATCAGCCTCGACCAGGACGCCGTGGACACATGGATTGACACCTACTACCTCGGCTATCCCGGCGGCACCGGGTTCACCACGGACGACGATCAGACCGCGGTGGACGACCTCCTGGTTCCGGACCCAGCGCCCCAGCCGGGCGGGGCGCGCCCCCTCGACACGCTGGGCGACCGGATGCTCTCCGCGGTGCGCGACGCCAACGGGATGATCGGCGTCTTCGTCTCGGAACATGATGATGAGGACCGGGCAGTGGTGCGGTGGATGAAGATGCTGCCCCGGCCGGGGGCGACGCTGCTGGCCGCCCAAGGGACGCTCGATGCCGGTCCGGGGAAGTGGAACTTCATGCCGGCCATCGGGATCAACGAGCGCGGCTGCGTCTGCGTGGCCTGGACGGCGTGCGACGCAAACACGACCCCGGGAATCTACTACGCCATCGGCCTGCCCGGACCCGCGAACGCGCCGGTGTTTTCCCCACCACAGTTGCTCCTCGCCAGCACCACGCCCTACACCGGAGGCGGCCGGCCAACCGACTCCTTCGCGCGGTGGGGCGACTACGCGCAGGTGTGTGTCGACCCGGTGGATGGGGCCTTCTGGATTTGCCACGAGTACGCCGCCAGCAGTGCGGTCAACGACTGGGGCAGTTGGTGGGCGAAGATCAGCCCTGACCGCCTCCCCGTGTTCACCCAGCAGCCCTACGTCAGCACGCCATCGAACGCGACACCCCAGACCGGCGCCGAACTGCCGCATCCCGGGACGCGTGAACCCCTCCGCACGATCAAGGTTTGCCAGGGACAGGCGCTATCCCTGAATGTGAGAGTCGAGGGGGCCGGCGGCCAGACTCCCCCGTTCCGCTGGCTGAAGAACGGCGAGGAACTGCCCGGCGGGAACAACCAGCCCCAGCTTGCCATCGGTGCGGCCGATCTGGACCACCAGGCCGTGTACCAAGTGGTCGCCACCAGCCCGTGCGGGGTGCGGGCCTTCAGCGAACGGATCTTCCTCGACGTCGTCGTCCCGCCCGTCGCCACCCTCAACACCGCCACGCTGTATCTCGCGCCGCGGGCGAGCGGTTACCTTGAAGTGACCCCGGACGCCGCGACGGTGGCGGAGATGGACACCCTCACGTACTCGTGGGACCGGGCCGGGCATCTCGCCTTCCTGGGAAACCGGGTCCAGGCGTTCGTCTTCTCGCAGATGCAGACCGCCGAGGACGCCGCCGCCGTGGACGGACGCTACACCTGCACCGTGGCCAACCTGTGCGGCGCGATCCAGCTCACGGCCGACGTCGTGGCCGGACCGCGCATCCTGCTGGCCGCGACGGCGCCGGCCAACGCCCCCGCCGGCGGCCCGCCCGCCGTGCTCACGGTGGCCGCCACGGGCGTGTTCAACCCCGGCCCACCCGCCCAGCGGCGGCCGGACTTTCCCGGGTACGAGAACTACGGCTGGGGGAACGGCACGCCGGGTATTGCGAAGGTGACCTGGCGGCACCGGGGGACCCCCATCGTTCCCGACGAACGCTTCGGGGTGGCCACCGACCCGTTCTCGGGCACCAGCGCGCTCACCCTCCAGCAGCCCGACTACGAGGACGAGGGCGAGTACGACTGCATTGTGACCGACGCCTGGGGCGACCTCCGCGCCGTCGTGTCGCCGGCCACCCGGCTGCTCTTGCATCCGCTGTCGCCCCCGTACCTGACCGTCCAACGCGCGGGTCCGGATCCGCGCCAGGGGGCCGGGATGGTCTATGATGCGCGACGCGCCCGCACGGTGCTCTTCGGCGGGATGGCCTATGGAACGAACCCGCGTTCCCCGGGCGCGCCGGCGGGCTTGTATGCCTCGAACGACACCTGGGAATGGGACGGCCAAGCCTGGGAAAAGCGCCAGCCCGCGAACCGCCCCCCGCCGCTGACCGAATTTGGCATGACCTACGACGCCACCCGCGGACGAACCGTTCTGTTTGGCGGTTACGAGTTTCAACCGCCGGCCTATGGGCCCGGCACGCAGGTGCTCACCAACGCCATTTGGGAGTGGGACGGCGAAGACTGGCAGAAGGCCGCCCCGGCGATGTCCCCGACGGCCCGCACTGCCGCGCGGTTGGTGTACGACACCGTGCGCCAGGAAACGCTCCTCATCGGGGGGGGCTACTTCCCTGCGGGCACCCCCGATGAGTACGCCGAACGCCACCAGCTTTGGGCCTGGAACGGGAGCTTCTGGACGGCGCGTCCGAGTCTGCCCACCGCCGGCGGGACCTACCTGTCCTGGGGCAACACCTTCGGCTTCGATGAAGCCCGCGGCACGGCGATGCTCTTCGGCCCCTTCAGTGACTCCGCCAACCCGGTCTGGGAATGGAACGGCGCGGCCTGGACGCGGGTCGTGCCGGCCGGTGACTTCCGCGTCACCGACACCGGTGTCGGCAATGGTCTGGCGTTCTACGATCCCGTGCGGCGGTTGGTCGGCCTGCCGGTGGTCGGAAACAACTTCTACCCCGGCTACGTGTTCGGCACGCCGTTCATCGCCTGGTGGGATGGGACCCGGTTCCTGCGCGGCGAGGCCGGGGTCCTCAACGACGTGGACGGCCAGTTACCGGGGGCCACGGACCTGATCCCCTACAACCTGCAGGGAGATCTCACGGTGTTCGACCCCGCGCGTCGTTGCCACGTCTGGCTCGACATGCCGCCGTTCGTCAACGGCGGTCCGGCGTACACCCGCGAGCTGCACTTCAGCGCCAAGGTCAAACCGGTGCATCGGCCGCGCGAGGTGGTGCTCGTTCCCGGCCAGCCTTTGCGGCTGCCGGTCATCAGTGCCGGGCTGCGGCCGCTCACGTATGCGTGGTTCAAAGATGGCGAACCGCTTCGCAACGACGCGCGGCGGACGGGAGCCGATGCGCCCGAGCTCGTGATCACCAACGCGCTCGCGGCCGACGCCGGAGTGTATCGCGTCCGCATCACCAATCGGCTCAACCAGGTGACCACCGGGGAAATCCCCGTGGGCGAACGTCCGACCCATCTCGTCCTCAACCTCGCGAGCGGCCCCGTGGCCGGGCAACCCGGACTCACCCTGTCCTGGAGCGGTGCCGGAGTGGTGCTCGAACAGGCCCCGGCGCCACAGGGACCTTGGGCGACCGTGGCCGGCGCCACGAGCCCGTATGCGCCACCGCTTCTCGGCCCAGCCGCCTTCTTCCGGTTGCGTGCGCCTTGACTTGATGGATCCCCAAGTCTTGTTCGCGGAGCATCAACCTGTGTCCTTCGTTCATAAACCAACTTTCGACCCACCCGCGTTCGTCGGTCCGAAAAGGCTTCCCATGACTGAAACCAGTCCTTTCGCCGCCCTGCAACAGATCGCGGGCGGTTACGCCCTCGCCCGCTGTCTGCATGTGGTCGCCGACCTGGGCGTCGCCGACGTGCTTGATGGCGCTGCTCGGACGGCGGCGGATCTCGCGTCGGACGTGGGAGCACATGCCGATGCGCTCGGGCGGGTGCTGCAATTGCTTGCCGCGCACGGGGTGTTCGCGGTGCGGGGCGAGGCGTTCTCCGCCTTGCCGATGTCCACTGTGCTGATAACACTTCTATCAGCATCATCGGCCCAATTCACAACGCAAGGGGTTGATGCCGAACGGACGCCCTACGTATGAACGTGCGGAGAACTGGCCCGGTTCGGTCGCTGAGAACCGTGGCAGCCGGCGACTGCCCGCCGGGGAGACACTCCGCCGCCTGCAGGGGTGGTTACTCCTTGACTGGAGCCGAAAGGCCGCCCTCGCACCGGTCCTCGCCTGATCTCGCGGCGCCCTCGACCTTGTCACCGTGTTTGACTTGCGCGGTCTCGTGGGCCTCGCGAGCATCTTCGACCGTGACCCTCAACCGCATCATCTCGGGCGGCCAGACCGGCGCCGACTGTGCAGCGCTGGACTTCGCCATCGCACATGGGATCCCCCACGGCGGTTGGTGCCCGAAGCGCGGGCGTGCGGGCTGGCGGCTTCCTCCAAGGGGCGGGGATCCAAGACGAAGTGCGTCTTGGTTTGGAGGGGCAAACGATGGCGCGAAGGCAGAGGTTTGGGCGATGTTCGCACTGCCGACCCAGGCGACGGCGGCGGGGGCGTTGGGCCGCGGGGAGGGAGTTCCCGGAGGATAGGGACGGGGCAAGCGAAGGCTCTATAGAATGGACCACGGAGGAAGTGTGTTTGGTGGAGGCGCTTGAGGGGTTTTCGGAGGCTTCAGACGAGGAATTCGGAGGTTGGTTCCCGAGGCGAATGCACCCGCGGAGGGTGGCTCCGGGGATTTTGTGCCGCGCCCCGCTTCGGCGCTGTTTTGGGGCTTGGGTTGGGTATTGACAATCGGCGATGATAGTTAAAATTAGGTCAGCATCCGAGCCGGGAGCGGGAACACACTTGTATCTGCCCGGCGCGACACAACGACCGCTGCGATAGCCTAAACACCGAAGTATGAGACGAATTGCACTCCTCGCCCTGCTCGCCGCCTGCACCGCTTCCGTCCACGGCGGCGTTTTCATGGCCAGGCTCGACTCGAGTCCGCCCAGCAACACCGGGGGTGGGGCCGTGCTGAGGGTGAACCTGCTGACGCGGGGGTGGAGTCTGACGGGCGAGATCTCGAACCTGGTTTTCAGCGCCACGTCGGCCGGCATCCTCGGACCGGCGCAACCCGGACGGGGTGCACCGCCGTGGATACCCCTCGGACACAACGTGAAGCCCGAAGGTCCCTTGACCGGCAACGGAGTCTTCACCGAGGAGGAACTCGACTGGTTGCAGCAGGGGTTGCTCTCGATCCGGGTGCACACCGACACGTCGCGGTATCCGGAAGGGGAGATCAGCGGTCCGCTTATCGCCGTGCCCGAGCCCGGCTCGATCGGGCTGGTCGCTGCGGCGGGCTTGGGAGTCTATGCCGGCCACCGTCGGCGGAGGCGGAGCGCAAGAACGCACCCGGGCTCGGGGTCGACCGCCGGGCCCGGCCCGGCGTAGGCTCAGCTGGTTCGTGGTGCTCTACGGTCTCGCGGCGGTCTCGCGAACGACGTGGGCACGAAAAGGCCCCCCGGTCGCCCGAGGGGCTGCGTGGCGAACTGGCCGGTGCCTACTTCGTCTCCGTCAGGGCGAACGATCGCTGGAAGAGTCGTGCCCGGCCCGTGATGCGACGCACGATCTTCGCCGCCTGCGCTTCCGCCACCTTGAACGTCGCCTGCAGTTCCTTGGCGATGTCTTCCTTCGCCTTCCCGCTCAGGAACAGGTAGGTGACCAGACCGCTCTTCGATTCCTTCAGTTCCTCGACGCTGGCCGGCAGCCGGTCAACAGGCTCGGCGTCGGTGTCGGCCTTTGCCGCCTTCTCGACCTTCGCCGCCGGTTCCTTCTTGGTCTTCGGGGCCTTCACCTTCGTCGCGGGTTCCTTCGGGACGGCCGGCTGGGTCTTGGGGGTCTGATCCTTCGTGGTGTCTGCGTTGTTCTTCATGTGGTGTTCCGTTCTGTATGTTGTTGATAATGTGCTCCGAACGTGAGCCTCGCTACGGTGGAGGGGTGTGAGTGTCCAAGGGAATCCATGCGAATCTTGAAGCCGGTCCCCAGCCCTGCCGGCGAGGCCCAGCGGAACCGGCGGGCACGCTATCTAGCCCAACCTTCGCAACTGAGGGGGTGCGATGGTCGCAAGTGGCTGCAAATCAGGCCGACCTCCTCAAAGGTCTGCACCAAACTTGTCGCCTCAGGCGAGCGGCTCGGCCAGCACTCCGGCCGCGGTGATCCGGGGCGGGGCCTGGTCGGGAAGCTCCCACCCCAACTGGGCCAGTAGGAGTCTGTGGTCCTTCTCCGGTTGGGTGTAGCGCCGGAACACCAACTCCCGTCCGTCAGTGGTCGGGAAGTGCGCGTCGAGCATCTGGATGGTCGCAAACTTCTCCAACACCGCCCGCGATGTCAGCCCGCCGGCCAGCTTGCGCAACTGCCCGCGCAAGGTCACCGAGAGGCAGTAAGCCAGGAACGCCACGAAGATGTGCGCCTCCATCCGGCTCTCCTTCTGATGATAAATCGGTCTCACCGCCAGGTCGTCCTTCAAGAGCTTGAAGGCCGCTTCAACCTCGACCAACTGCAGATAATATT
>CAZHUS010000133.1:0-19173 GCA_964535555.1 uncultured Verrucomicrobiota bacterium | reverse complement strand
GCCCGGAACTGGTTCGCCGCGTGCGGCTACAGTTTTATTTAAACTGCTCTAGCCGCACCATGGCGCCCGCGAAATCGTCCCCGGTGAACAGGTCGCGGGCGGGCGGGTCTTCGGGCTGGGGCCAGGTATCGATCCAGTTGCTGTCGGCGATGACCGGGGTGGTCGAAGGCCGGGGGCAGTCGGTCTCGTTGCGGAACTTCTTCGAACGATACTGGGCGGTGCTGAAATACGGGTCGTCATCGCCATAGAACCAGCCGTTGAAGGCATAGCTTCCCTCGTAGTCGAAGCCTTTGGATCCGGTCCAAAGCCAGGTCTGATTCAAGGAACCGCTGTTCGGATGACGGCGACGGGCCTTGCTGGCCGCGGGCTTGGCCGACGGACAAATCCGGGCCGCGTTGATCCCCCCGTAGTTGGTCGCCAGGACGGTCACCCAGAGCGCATTATCCATGGTGGCAGTAGCCTGACCGTTGTAGGGGACCGGCTTGCCGTGATCCGAGAGGTACATGAATGTGGAGAGCACCAGGGTCTTGTTGTTGTTCAGACACTGGATCTGGTGGGCCTTCGATTTGGCCCGCCCCAGGGCCGGCAGGAGCATCCCCGCGAGGATGGCAATGATGGCGATGACGACGAGAAGCTCGATGAGAGTAAACCCTCCGCGTCGGCCGGGCAGCAGGCGAGATTTCATCGGTAATGCGGGCGGTTGAAGATCTGGGTGCTTTTGAACGTGTGGGAACACTGCCGCAAGGGGCCGGCCAGTTCAACCGCGAAGATGAACCCCGTCGCGACGGGGAGCGCACGCCGCTGGCGTGCACCGTCCGGCGGCTCGCCGGACGGGCGTGTCGCGTCCCCGCGACTACGGGTGACGAGGCGTCCGGCGGGCCGCCGCACGCGGCAGCCGGGCTGCCTGCGCTCCCCGGAGCAGGCCTTCACCGACCGGATGGCCGAGCGGGTGCGCCGTTGCGCGTAGGGGATGGGGCGGACCCGACCACCGCCTTCGGTCCCCTCATTGACAAGGCGCCGTGGGAGAAGGTCGCCGGTCTCGTGCGCGAAGCGATGGACGGCGGAGCGCGGCGCATCGTGGGACACGATCCGGCCCCTCCCGAGCATGACTGGGGCGCGTTCCACCCGCCGACGGTCCATCGGGGTGCGAGTCGAAGTGGCGGGCAAGACGCCCGCCACTTCGACTGGGACTCAGGGTACCTTCCGCCTCAACGGCCCGGCGCCTTCGGTGGCGTCGAAGCGGGGTCGGGGTCCAACCCGAGGGCCGTGCGCCCGGCGATTTCGAGTTGTTGCTTTTCAGGCATCGGATGGAAGCGGGCGGCCTGCACGTCGCGGAAGAGCCGCTCGAGTCCAAGGCTGCGGTAGAAGGAGCGGCCTCCGACCACGGCCAGCGCCTTTTCCACGGTGCCGATGGCCGAACGGGCCAAGAGGCCGCGCGCCATCAGGACCTCGTTCGTGGTTTCGCGACCGGGTTCCGCGTGGGCGCCCAGCTCGACCATGCGCGAGAAGGCCATCCCGGCCGCGAAGAGCTCCGCTTCCATCTCGCCGGCCACTTGCTGGACGAGCGGTTCGTCGCGCCGGCCGTGGGCGTGTTGCAGGGCCAGCTTGCGTGCGGCCTGCGCGATTCCGAAGTAACTGGCGTAGATCAAGGGCAGGGCGATCTTGGCGACCAGGTGCATGGCGGGATGCCACCGCCCCCGGGGTCGCCGCACGCCGACCGCGGTTGCCGGCACGAACGCGCCTTCAATGAAGATGTCGTCGGAACCCGTCCCGCGCATTCCGAGCGTATGCCAGGTCGGGGCGATCCGGATCTGCTCGGAGTTCAAGGGCAGGGGAAAATGCAGAATCGTGGGGCCCGCCTGCGGGTCGTCTTACACGGCGGTGGTCATCAACAGGTCACCGGCGGGGCTGCCGCTGGCAAAGCTCTTGCGCGCGTGGATGCGGAAGCCGCCTTCCACCGGGTGCGCGCTCCCCGAGCTTTCGAGCCAGTCGGAGCCGCCGCTGCTTACGAGGACCAATTGCTCGCGGGCCACGCGCCTGAGGAGGTCATCGACCGGGGCTCGCTGGTGTTCCCTCTTCCACACCAGCGCTGCGATCAGGTGGCAGTGCATCGAGAACGCCAACGAGGTGGAACTGCAGCCATGCGCCAGCAGGCGCACGAGGTCGCAGACAGCCCCATAAGAAGCGCCGCCGCCGCCCAAGGCGACCGGTATGCCCGCCGAGAAGAAGCGGGCGCGCTTGAGGTCGGCGTAGCTCTCCCGGACAAAGCCATCCGTCTCGTCGCAGCGGGAGGCGCGCTCAGCGAGGATCGGAATCAGGCGGGTGGCCTCGGCCATGAAACCATCGGGGGAGGTTGTGGAGGCTCGCCACAACCGCGCCGCACCATTTGGGTCCAGGGGGGAGCCATCGGGCAGGGAGCCAGGTTCCGGCGATCCAGGAGAGCACGACGGCTCCGGCACTGTTCCGGGCGTGGGGAGGGTTAGGAGCGCGTTGGAGGGCAGCACGGCGGTCTGGCCGCCGTGACCTGCCTGAAGTGAAGTCTGTTGCATGCCCGACGATGCCCCCGCAACGTGCGTTTCGAAATGGAACGAAAGGTGCAACGCTTCGGACGAAGGAGCTCCATGAGCCTCCCCCGGAGCGCGGACTTCAGTCCGCAGGAAGCCCCGCCGGCCAAGGCACGTCCCTGCGGGCTGAAGCCCGCGCTCCTCACCATGAACCTGCTCCGAAAAGCGGGGATGAATCCCCGCACTCCAGGCGCTTCGCGACTTCGGACGCGCCTTGGAGCGGCGCGAAGCGCTGGGAGTGCGTCCGGTTTACCGGCGCTTTTGGGCTCGTTCATGGTCACGGCGCATGGCCTCGGGCCCAAGGGGACTTCCCAGGAAATGCCGGGTGTGCACAATACGTCCCTGGCGCCCAGCGTCGAAATCACATGCTTATGCTTCGTTCCACGATTTGCGGGTTGGCCGTTTCGGCCGTCTTCACGGCGATCAACCCCGGTGAGGCCGCCAGTCCGCCTCTTTACGCCAACGATTTTCAGACCGCCGAGGTGGGCAAGGTGCCCGACGGCATGCTGGTTCTGGGCGGCGATTTCATCGTGACTGAAGAATCCGGGGCGAGAGTCCTTGAGCTTCCCGGAGCGCCGCTGGAGACCTTCGGAGTGCTCTTCGGCCCCGCTTTCACCAACAACGTGGTTGTCTCCGCCCGCATCCACGGAACTCGACGCGGCCGGCTGTTCCCCGCTTTCGGGGTCGGCTTGGGCGGCGTGAACGGCTACAAACTTCGCGTGAGTCCCGGCAAACGCGAACTCGAACTGCACCGGGCGGATGACGACCTGCTCAGCGTCCCGTTCGAGTGGCAGTCCGGGGCCTGGACGCACTTCGTGCTGCGACTCCGGCAGGTTGGCGAGGGGGAGTGGAAGGTCGAGGGCAAGGCCTGGACCGACGGCACGCCCGAACCCGCCTCGTGGCAGATCTCCTACGAAGACAAGATCCCGCTCCGGCCCGGACGTGCTGCGATCTGGGGCGCCCCCTACGCGAGCACGCCCATCCGTTATGACGATCTCCGCCTCGAGGCTCTCGATCCGGCGAAGTGATCCGCCAACGGCGGCCTGTCCGGCAGCGGACCCAGACCCTGGCAGCACTTGGTCCGCGCACCCGTCAGCCGGCGGATTGCTGCCCTACACATTGGACATGATTTGGCCGCAACGAACCTCGTGAAGACGCAGGGATCATCTTGGTGGCCGCGAGAGGCTGACTGGACCGGCGCATCGGTGTGGGCCTTGATCGGCGCGAATCTGGTGCCGCTGGTCGGGGTGCTTTTCTTCCGCTGGGAGGTCTTCCCCATCGTGTTCGTCTTCTGGCTTGAGAACGTCATCGTGGGCGCCTTCAACGTCCTGAAAATCCTGACCGCACCCGCGCCGAATCCGGCCAGCCTCACGGCCCGTTTCGTCCTCGCGCCGTTCTTCACGTTCCACTACGGCCTGTTCTGCTTCGTGCACGGCGTGTTTGTGATGGTGCTCTTCGGCAGAGACGTCGTGCCCACGCACGCGTTTCCGGGTCCGGCGCTGATGTTGGAGACGGTCTCGAGGCTGGGGCTCTGGTGGGCGGTGGCGGGCCTGGCTGCGAGCCACGGCGTTTCGTTTGTCTCCAACTACCTGCGAGGCGGCGAACGGCTTCGCACCAGCATGCTCCAATTGATGCAGCAGCCGTACGGGCGCATTGTCGTCCTCCACCTGGCCATCTTGGGAGGCGGTTTCCTCATCATGGCGCTCGGCTCGCCTTGGTACGGACTGGCCTTGCTGGTGCTGCTCAAGATGGGTCTCGATTTGCGTGCCCACCTCGCCGAGAGGCGGAAGTTCGCGGAAGCGGATCCGGCGGTGCCGCCCGCTGGAGAGACGGTCTGAAAGGCGCGTCGAACTTCGCCGTGGTTCCGGCGCGTTCGAGCCTCGGACTCACCGCCGGCCGGTCGAAAACGGCGACAGCCGGGTGGAGAGCGGCACGCTGCCTTCGTACAAGAGCTCGGTCGCCTCGGGTGGTTGGCGCGAGGAAGGATCCTCGATCGGACCCGTCAACGCCACGGGGAACTCCCGGTAAAGGAGCATGCCGCGCCCAGAGGGGTTGATCCAAGTCTTTGGCCTCAGAGCCAAGCGGCTGCGTAAGTACATTTCGGCGTTGCGGAGCCAGGAGCGGGTCAGGCTCGGCGCCCAGTACACCCCCGACACTCTCAACATCGCTGGGCTTCGCGTCCTGGCAGGGGGCTCAGGGGCAAGAGCGACACTCTTGCCGGGCTGCAATCCCCCGGAATCATGCAGCACTTCATAGGCTTCACCGACGCTCGGATCGTACCGCACGCCGGTAGTCGGTAACACCTCCCTCCTTTGCGGAGCGCGCATCCCCGGTTGAAAACCCATCGCGTTGGGGTCCAAAGGCCTTGAAGGCATTCGGTAATACTGTCCGTAACCGCCGTCCTTGGGCAGGGCTGGATGGTACGAGACCCACAGGCGGTAACCGATGGTGTGTCCCGAGGCATTGCTCACCACGCAAACGGGTCGATGCTCCTCCGTCACGGGACCTTGCGGGAGTTGGATCTCCACGGTCAGCATCGGCGTGGAACCTGTCCAGAGGCGAATTGCAGCGGCAACTGCGATCACCGTGACCACCCCGCCCAAGAGCACGCCTGGACGAGTCATCACTCCACTTACCCCTCGCTTCATAGCATACCCTCGAAAAATCCGTCCGGACCCCAACCGCGAGGCACCCTCCGGTAACGACCCGCCCGCCGCGATTCACTCGTGTCTCAACGCCTCGATGGGATCGAGTCGTGCCGCCTTGCGCGCCGGGTAGAAACCGAAGAACACCCCGATGACCGCGCTGAACCCAAAAGCCATGGCAATGGACTCCGTCGAGATCAAGGTGGTCCAGCCAAACTTCTGCGAGATCAACTGCGAGGCGCCGATCCCGAGCCCGACCCCGATCAGGCCGCCCACAATGCTCAACGTCACCGCCTCGGTCAGGAATTGCATCAGGATGTCCCGCCCGCGCGCGCCGATGGACATGCGGATGCCGATCTCGCGCGTGCGCTCGGTCACGCTCACCAGCATGATGTTCATGATGCCGATGCCGCCCACGAGCAGGGAGACACCGGCAATCGAGCCCAGCAGCATGGTCATCACCCGGGAGGTTTCGGTCGCCGTGTCACTGATCTCCTGCTGGGTGCGCACCAGGAAATCATCCTCCCGGTTCGGCCCGATCTTGTGACGCTGGCGGAGCAGTTCGGTGATCTGCTCCTGCACGTCGGCCATTTGGGCGGGGCTGGCGGCCTGGACATTGAACGACCGGAAAGTGGTGTCGCCGGTCAGTCGCTTCATCACGCTCGTGTACGGAATCAGGATCACGTCGTCCTGATCGCTGCCCATCATGCTCATGCCTTTGGGCTTGAGGTAGCCGACCACCGTGAACGGCGCGTTCTTGATCCGGATGATCTCCCCGACGGGGTCCGCGCCTTCGCCGAACAGGGTTTCCGCCGCCGTCTTGCCCATGAGCGCGACCTTGTTGGCGTTGCGAACGTCGGTTTCGGTGAAGTTCTCGCCGCTCACGATCTCCCAGGAGCGGATGTTCACATAATCCACACCGACCCCCGTGATCGAAGGATTGTGGTTCTGGTTCCCCGCCGCCACCTGCGCGCTCGCCCGTACTTCCGGGCTGATCCCGGCGACGCCATCGACCTCTTTCCGGATGGCATCGTAATCCTCGACCTTGAGCGTCCCCGGCGCGCCGAAACCGGGGCGGAAACCGCCACGCCCGACGTTGCCCGACATGATGAGCAGGACGTTCTGGCCGAGGTTGGCGATCTGGGCTTCCACGCGCGCCTTGGCGCCGTTGCCGATGCTGACCATGGCGATGACGGCGCCGACGCCGATGATGATGCCGAGCATGGTCAGGAGCGTCCGGAGCGCGTTGCGCTGGAGGGCCCGGCCGGCAATGCGGAGGGTGGCGGGGAGTATCATGGGACCAAGTCGACCGCCTGGTGTTCCTCGGCCAGCTTTTCGAGTTCGGTCGTGGCCTGGAGCCGGCTATCGACGCGCTTGTCGCTCACGACGCGGCCGTCGCGCATGATCACGGTCCGCTTCGCGTACCGGGCGATGTCGAGTTCGTGCGTGACCATCACCACGGTCATGCCTTGCTCGTTCAGCGTTTGAAACACGCCCATGATCTCGATGCTGGTCCGGCTGTCCAGGTTGCCCGTGGGTTCGTCGGCGAGCAGCACGCGCGGTTGATTGACGAGCGCCCGGGCGATGGCCACGCGTTGTTGCTGTCCGCCGGAAAGCTGGTTGGGGTAGTGGTCGGCGCGTTCGGCCAGGCCTACCGTGTCGAGCGCCTTCAGGGCGCGCTCGCGCTGGAGGCGGGCGGAGATCGAAGGCCGGGCGTAGAGCATGGGCAATTCGACATTCTCCAGCGCCGAGGTGCGCGAGAGCAGGTTGAACCCTTGGAAGACAAATCCCAGCTTCTGGTTGCGGAGATCCGCGAGCTTGTCACGGCCGAGTCCGCCGATGTCGACACCGTCGAGCAGGTACCGCCCGGCCGTCGGCCGATCTAGACAGCCCAGCGTGTTCATGAGGGTCGACTTGCCGGATCCGCTTGCCCCCATGATCGCGATGAACTCGCCCGGGTGGACCTCCAGGTTCACCCCGCGCACGGCGTGGACTTCGAGCGATCCATTCCGGTACGTCCGGCGGAACTCCTCAAGGCGGATGACCGGTTCGTTTGAAGCAACCATCAGTTTGCCTGCATGGCCGTGGGTGAGCGGCGTTCCCGTCACCGCATCCGCGGCGGGCCGCCGAACGGACTCCCGCCGAAGGGACTCCCGCCGCTCGGAGCGGCGGCAACCTGGGACGCCACGGTTCCGGTGGCTACCACGTCGCCTTCCTTGAGTCCTTCGAGGACTTCGGTGGCCGTGCCGTCGCTAATGCCCAGCCGGGCCGGGACGGCTCGAAGCACCGTGCGTTCGCCTCCCGTCGCGGTCTTTTCTTTCTCGACGAGGTACACGATTTGGGTGCGCGGTCCGTCCGGTTCACTGCTTCGGGCGTTGCCGCTCGCGCCGCCGAAACCGCCTCCCCCCCCGCCACCGCCAAAGCCGCCGCCACCACCACCACCACCGCCACCAAAGCCGCCGCCGCCGCCTTGAGCGAACCTGGCGCGCATTTCGTCCATGGCCTTTTGAGCGCGTTCGCGCTCCTCGGGCTTGAGCGTCGCCAACCACTCCTCCCGCTCGCCCGGGTTCGGTCGGCGGCCTTCGGAAGTCCAGGGCGGTTCGGGAAGTCCCGCGAAGGGGCCGCTGGTGGCCAGCTTGACCGGGGCGGCGGTGGCCGGCTTTTCGCCGGCCGGGGCATTGGTCAGGCCGAGGACGGTCGTCCCTTCGGGCGGGCGGAAGCGCAGGGCGGCGTTGGGGATCCGGAGGGCGTTCTTGCGTTCGGCGATGACGATGTTCGCGTTCGCCGTCATTCCCGGACGGAGTTTCAACTCGGAGTTGTCCACGCCGACAATGGTCGTGTAGGTGACCACGTTTTGGTTGGTGGTGGGCGCGAACCGGACCTGTTCCACGGTGCCCCTGAACTGCCGGCGGGGAAAGGCGTCCACGGTGAAGTTGACCGTTTGCCCGTCGGCCACGCCGCCGACGTCGGCTTCGGAAACGGCGGCCTCGATGCGCATCCGGGCCAGGTCATCGGTGACGACAAAGAGGGTCGGGGCATTGAGGCTGGCGGCGACGGTCTGGCCGACCTCAACCTTGCGGCTGATGACCATGCCGTCGATGGGTGCGTAAATCGTGGTGCGGTCGAGGTCGACGCGGGCGCGTTCGACGTTGGCTTCGCGCATCTTGACCATCGCCTCGGCTTGCGCCAGGCCGGCATCGGTCGTCTCGTAATCCGACTGGGCGATCAGTTTGCTGGCGAACAATTCCTTGGCGCGCTGGTAATTTGCCTGGGCCAGCTTGAGAGAAGCCTTGGCGTTTGCCAGTTCGGCATCCGCCTGCAGCAGCGCCCGCTGGTACGTGGCCGGGTCAATCTGGGCGACAATCTCACCGGCCTTCACCTTCGAGTTAAAATCCACCTTGATCTGCTGCAGCGTGCCGGAGATCTGGCTGCCCACCTCGATGCTGCGGACCGCCGTCAACGATCCGTTGGCCGTCACGCTCTGGACGACGTCGCCCCGCGCCAGGGTGGCGGTCTTGAACTCGATCGGTGCCGCCTTGGGCTGGCTAAAGTACGCATACACGCCGGCTGCGGCCCCACCCAGGAGGAGCAGCACCAGCACGCTCTTCAACAGCACGGATCGGCCTCGTTCACGCATACACCATTTCTTCGTCCGCTTCGCCCCACGGGAGGGATGACGTTGGTATAGACGGGCAGGTTACTCCCGACTACTCGGGCAGCGGCCGGCCCTTCGTTTCCCGGCCCAGCCAAATCAACAGCATTCCCGCCACATAGACCAGCGTAACCACCGCCCCCGCCCGCGCGTAGCTGCCTCCATACGTCGCCACCAACTGTCCCTGCAGCAACGCGCCGCCCGCCGCCAGCACGCGTCCGGCGTTAAAGCTCAGTCCCTGGCCGGTCGCCCGCACCCGCGTCGGGAACAGCTCCGGCAGGTAAAGCGGCAGCCAGCCGTAGAATGCGGCCGTCGTTGCTCCCACAATGAAGGTCCACGCCAGAAACCCCGCCCCGAACGCGGTCACGGTCCGGAACAGGACGCCGCAGCTGATCAGGGACAGAAGGCACAGGATGAAGTAGGCAGGCCGTCGGCCCGACACCGCGCCGATCCCCGGCCCGACGAAGCACCCCACCACCGCGCCGATGGACATGGCGGTCATGGTCATCGCCTTGGCCTCCGGCATGCCCCGCCCGGCCATCTGATCAGCCCAGAGCGGCAGCCATTGCACCGACCCCCACGTCCCGATCAGGGCCACCGCCGCAAGGGCGATCGCCAGCAGCGTTGTCCCCGCGAGTTTCGGTCCGAAGACCTCCCTCAAGGGATGGGCCACTTGCTGTTTGACCGCCTGCCGCCAGCGCTCGGATTCGGGAACCAGCAGGCTGATGAACAACGCCAGCAACGCCGGGCTTGCCCCGGCCAGCATCACCCAACGCCAGGAGTCCGGCCGCACCGGAAAGATCCAGGTCACCACCCCGATCAGCGCGTAGCCGACATTGGCCGCGGCACCGATGATCCCGGCCATGAGCGGGCGCAGCTTCTCCGGCCAGGACTCCATGACCAGCGCGACCCCCAGTGACCATTCGCCCCCCATCCCCAGCGCGGCCAGAAAGCGGAAGAACCCCAGGTGCCACGGATGCGTGGCGAAGAAACCCGCCCCGGTGAAGAGGGAGTACACCAGGATGCTCGCGGTCATCGCGCGCACCCGTCCGATACGATCTCCCAGCCAGCCAAACACCACGCCGCCGCTGGCCGCGCCCAGAAGGAACAGCGCCGTGATGTAGCTCATCCAGCGACCGACGTCCTGGTCATTCGCCGTCGTGAGCAGGTCCTGCAGTGCCGGCCGGGCCACCACCGGGAACATCCCCATTTCCAGGCCGTCGAACATCCAGCCCAGAAACGCGGCGGCAAGCACCAGCCATTGCGCGCCGGCGGCGCGGCGGGGAACGTCAACGGCGGGGCTCATGTCCCGGAGTCTTAGGTGCCACCCCGCTTCCTTGCCAGCAAGAAAAGGCAGCGATCACCCCTGGATTCCCAGAACGGACCGGTTGTGTTCTCATGCCCGGGTGGACCGGTGACATGGGCTTGCTCCTATCCAGGCAGGAACTCATCCGAGGCCTTGCGGAATGCCGCAATGCCTCCGAACGGTTGACCTGGCTCGTGGACCGCGCGCGCCGCCAGCCCCCGCTCGGCGCCCAAGAACGCCAGGACGCGCACCTCGTTCCCGGCTGCCTGTCGAAGCTCTGGGTTGTGCCGGAGTTCGCCGGCGGCCGATGCCATTTCCGCTGTGATTCCGAATCGCAGGTCGTGCGTGGACTGGCGGGCTTCCTCTGCGAACTCGCCAGCGGGTGCACTCCCGCCGAACTGCTGGAGGCCGGACCCGGCTTGCCCTCGGGTTTGGGCTTGGACCGGTTCCTCTCTCCGAATCGCCGGGCCGCCCAGGCTCGGGCCTGGGAACGCATCCTGGCATTCGCCGCAAGCCGCCTGACGCCGGCGGAGGCTTCAGCGACGTCGCTTCCCAATGCGCCTTTACGACGCCCATAACCACCTTCAGGACGAGCGGTTCGAGGGCCGGCAGCCGGAATTGGTCTCGGTGTGCCGCGTCGAAGGCGTCGTGGGTATGGTCGTCAATGGAGCCTGCGAGAGTGACTGGCCTGAGGTCGAACGTCTTGCCCGGTGCTATCCCGACCTGGTTCGCCCGAGCTTTGGGTATCACCCCTGGTATCTCGGCGAACGGACGCAGGAATGGCAGGCGACCTTGCTCCGGTACCTGGAAACAGTGCCCGGCGCGGTCGTCGGCGAGATTGGCCTGGACCGCTGGAAGCCAGGCCTGCCCTACGCGGATCAGGAGGAGGCGTTCCTGTGCCAAATGCGCCTGGCCTCCGAGCGCGGCATCCCCGCCAGCATTCATTGCCTGCAAGCCTGGGGACGGTTGTTCGAGTTGCTCCGCGCCGGCCCGCGACCCGCCTGCGGGTTTCTCCTGCACTCCTACGGCGGCCCGGTCGAGATGGTCGCTCCCCTCGCGAAGCTGGGGGCCTACTTTTCGCTCCCGGGTTACTTCGCCCATGAGCGAAAGCACCGCCAGCGCGCGGCATTCCGGGCCGTGCCCCGCGACCGGCTGCTGATCGAGACCGATGCCCCCGATCAAAGCCTGCCTCGTCCGGATCCTGAGCGCGCGGAAGGCCAGGCCGGAGGCGAGGCGTGGGGCAGGGAACGCCACGCCCTTCGAAGTGGTCCTGCCGCCAGCCCGATCAACCACGCGGCGAATCTGAAGGCCGTGTATGAGTTCGGGGCCTGCCTCCTGGGGGAACCGCTTCCGGCGCTTGCCGATCAGGTCGAGGCGAACTTCCTGCGCCTGTTTGGCGTTCCCGGAGGCGCCCGGGAGCATGCCTCGATTCGGTAGCGCTTTACATCGGTTGGCGAAACGAATACACGTCTGGCGGTGATCGCGTTGCTTTGATGGCAACGCAATCGCCACAAACAGACGACAAACAACTCCAACCCAACCAGCGACCCTATGCGATGCCGCCTTCGAGCGCTTCTGCTCAAAGTCCCCGTCGTAGCCCCGCTTTGCCTCTCCGGCTACGCGGGTTCCGCCACGTTCAACTTCGATTCCGACCCGGCGTTGGATCCGAAGTTCATCATCGGGAGCAACGTCTCGTGGTCGGACCCGGCCACGGGCGAACAGATCGATTTCTACGAGGACCGGGATTTCGACGGGAAGGGCGAGGGCGGCAATCCCGCCACCGGTGGTTACCTCGCCATCAACCGCTCCGCGAACAGCCAGTACACGCAGGTCCTCTTTCCCGACTTCGACGAAGGGCTGATCGTGCGGGCTTTTTCCTTCGATTGCGATCTGCGGTTGGGCAACCCGACCGGCAATGACGGCCGGCCGGCCGACGGGTTCAGCATCAACTACGCCCGCGCCAACGACCCCGCGGTGCAGTGGCTGATCGACAACCAGAGCCTCGATATCACGCAAAAGGCGGACAGCAGCAACTACGCGGTCGCGGGCGGCACCGAGAACGGCACCCGCACCGGCATCTCGATCAACTTCGATACCTGGTCCGGAAACGTGCTGCCGGATGGCGGTGACGTCGAAGGCATCATGGTCCGGGTGGATAACGTGACCGTGTTGCGTTACGGCCTGCCGACGCGCAACGGTGCCTGCGACGATGCTACGAGCCTCCAGACGGGACCCTATGACGCTGCCACCGGGGGTGATTACAAGGGGCTCTGCTGGGCGAAGCTGAACGTCAACCTCCAGGACAACGGTGAGTTGACCGTGAAGTTCAAGGGCAAGACCCTGCTCGACAAGTTCCAGACCGGCTTCGCTCCCAGTGCCGGCCGCATCCTCGTGGCCGGTCGCACCGGCGGCGCCAACGAGAACAACCACATCGACAATCTCGTCATCACCACGGTGCCGGCAGACAAGGCTTTCGTCGGAAGGGTCAGTGCGACTGCCTCCGGGATCACGGTGCTGCTCGAAGACAGCGGCCAGAGTATTGTGGATCCGAACACCGTCAGCGTGACGGCCGATGGCACGGCGCTCGCCCCGGTGACGGTGAACAAATCCGGTACCACCACCACCGTGGCCTGGTCGTCACCCAGTTTCCTCGCCTCGGGCAAGGTGATCGCGGTGAACACCTCCTTCAAGGACACGAAGGGCGTGGCGATCGTGGACTCGCGTAACACGACCGTCAGTGCTTACTACCTCTTGAGTGAAGACACCTGGACGGCTCCCGGGACCGGCGACGGGACCAAGCCCGGCGTGAAGGCTCGCATCTATCAGGTCGACCAGGTGGGTTCCCAGGGCCTTTACAACTACACCCGCCGCGCGGAGCAGCAGCTGGCCGGCATCGTCGGACCCAACGTCGCCGATCTCACCGGGGCCAACGGGGTGATCTTCCACGCCGACATGATCAACTGGAACCAGGATTTCGCCTCGGCCGAGATTGGGAACTTCCAGACCTCGAGCACTCCCAGCCGACCGGACGAGGCCATTCCCGGGATCCCGGGGCTCGGCAACCCGAGTTTCAACACCGACAACATCGCCGGCGAACTCATCAGTTACCTCGAGTTCCCGTCGGCGGGCATGTACACGATGGGCGTGAACAGTGACGATGGCTTCCGGGTAACCGGCACCGACCTTCCTCCCGTGAACAACCTCGCCCTGGTGATTACCGGGGCGGCCTCGGCTGCCGGCAGCTACCACGCCGTGCTGGCACCTCCAGCCACGGGCAAGCCAATCACCGGCCCGATCTCCGGCAAGCTCGTTTACGTGGACCCCGCCGAAGGTTGCACCACGCCCGTGAACGCGGCCGCCCTTCGTGGGAACATCGCCTTGGTGGATCGAGGCACCTGCGAGTTCACCGCCAAGATCAAGCTCGCCCTCGAGGCGGGCGCCATCGCCGTGGTGGTCGCCAACAATCGCGATGAGAACAGCGCCGAAGGCATCTTCCCTATCGAGATGGGCGCCGGCGCGGCCGGTTACCAGGACGTGCCGTCCCTGATGATCTCGCTTCCGGATGGCCTGAGGATCAAGACGGGTTTCCCGGGCGAACTGATGGCGAGCCTGACCCCCGACACGACCCCTGCCATCGGCGAATTCGAGGGCGGCCGTGGTGCCACGGACACCCTCTTCCCGATCCTGGCCCCCAAGCCGGGCGTCTATCCCTTCCGCTGCATCTGGTACGAAGGCAATGGCGGCGCCAACCTCGAGTGGTTCACCGTCACCGCGTCGGGCGAGAAGGTGCTCGTCAACGACCGCGCCAATCCGGCCGCGTTGAAGAGCTTCCGGGCTCGCACGGCGAACCCGGAGCCGGGAAAGCCCACGGTCAGTGTCGGGCGCCAGGCCGGCAACGTGGTCGTCACTTTCACCGGCACGCTGCAGACCGCCACCTCCCTCGCGGGTCCCTGGGTGGACTCAACGGCTTCGAGCCCCTTGGCTGAACCCACGACGGGCGAGGTGAAATACTATCGCTCCCGGAAGTAGCGCGGGAGCCCCATTCGTTGCGTTCGCCAGAGCCGGACGGCCGACCGTCCGGCTTCTTTATGCCCGTCTCTGCGGCCCGACGCGGCACGTGATCCATTCGACCACCCGCGCGGCGATCACGAACCCGAACGTGCCCGTCACAAAGCAGGCGGTGCCAAAGCTCCGTTCGCAGCCCGAGGCTCGCCCCGCGCGCTGGTCCGAACCGGTTTCCGCGGGGGCTTCGGGCGTGCCGCCGGACGCCGCGTGGCACATCGCTTCCGTTGAAAACACACACTCAACTCCGAACGCGGCTTCGCCCCGGGGAAAGCCGTGATCACGACGCAAGATCCGCCGGACCTCGCCCAACAGCGGATCGTGACTCGTGTGGGCCAGGTCCGCCACTCGGACGCGGGTCGGGTCGCGCCGCCCTCCCGCGCCTCCCGAGGTGATCACGGGAGTCTGAGGCGCATGGCAGGACGCGATCAGCAGGGCCTTCAGCGACGGGCTGTCGATCGCATCGATCACGCAGTCGTACGGCGGCGCGAGCAGGGCCGAGGCGGTGTCCCGGGTGAAAAACTCCGTGATGGGATGCACCTGCAGCGCGGGCTGGATGTCCCGGGCACGCTCCGCGAGAACAACGGCCTTCGGACGTCCCACGGTTGAGGTGAGGGCGGGGAGCTGGCGGTTGATGTTGGTGATGCAGACCTCGTCCAGGTCGACCAGGGTCAAACTGCCGAGGCCGGACCTGGCCAGCGCTTCGCACACCCACGAACCCACGCCGCCGAGGCCGACGACCGCCACGTGGGCTGTGCTCAACCGGGCGAGGGCCGCTTCGCCCAACAACCGGCTCACGCCGCCGAATCGCGCTCCGTAATCGATCGAGTCCAAGCGGGCCTACGCCAGCGATTCCCGGATCTGCCGGCACGCCGCACGCGGGTCCGGCGCGGCACAGATCGGTCGTCCAATGACCATCCAGTCCGCGCCGGCCTGCAAGGCCTCCGCCGGGGTGAGGGTGCGCTTTTGATCGCCCGGGTCGGCGCCTGCCGGCCGGATTCCCGGCGTCACCAACTGCATCTCGCGCGGGAGGACTTTCCGCAAACGGGGGAGCTCCTGGGGCGAGCAAACCAACCCGCGCAGCCCGGCGCGCGCGGCGAGAAGCGCGAGGTGCTCAACCTGGTCGGCGGCGGCTCGCGGGATGCCCACCTCGGCCAGCGCGGCATCGTCAAGACTCGTCAGCACCGTCACCCCGAGGACCATCGGTGCGGGTCGCCCCAGTTCAGCCGCGGCGTCGCGGGCGGCCGCTTCGGCGGCCTGCATCATCGCGAGCCCGCCACTGGTGTGGATGGTCAACATCTGCACGTCCAGCCGGACCGCAGCGGCCACGGCGCGGGCCACCGTGTTCGGAATGTCGTGGAACTTGAGGTCGAGAAACACCGCGGCCCCGGAGGCGCGCATCCGCGCAACGACATCCGGTCCGGCGCTGGTGAAGAGTTCCTTCCCGATCTTAAAGGCGCCCGCGTCGGTGGCGAGCAGGGCCGCCAGTTCGACCGCGCGGGCAGCCGAGGGCACGTCGAGGGCGACAATGATCGGATTGCGCACAGGCTGGGACGGCCAGAACGAAGGACCGTCGGAATCCGGTCGGTTCGGGTTCGGGCGGACGACTAGCCGCGGGGCGGCAGCTTCTTCTCAACCGGCGAGGCTTCGAGCACCACGTACTTCGGCAGGCCGTTCTCGCTGGGCGCCCGAACTTCGCCTTCGATCAACGGGGCGGCGTACTCGATGAACTTCTCGTTCGCCATGAAGCCGTCCTCGCTGATCCACTCGCGCGGAACGAAGTGTTCCACATTCGCAATCTCGCTCAGCGGATGAAGCGCGGTGCTCCACTTGTACGGGGCCGAGCTTTCGCGGACGAGCTTCACCATGTACCCGCTCTGGCCCGCAACAGCGGCTTTCACGGCTGCTTCGCCACACGCGGCAGCCTCGGTGACATCCGTCAGGCTGGCGGCGTGGGCCGCGGCCCGTTGGGCGTATCCCAGCAGGACCGTGCGGGTCTTGGTCTTGATCTTGTCTTCAACAAATTCCTTCAGCTTCCAGGCCGCGCCCGCGAGCACGGGATGCCCGAACGCATCCTTCTTGGTCTCGTCGGCGCCAATCTCCTTGCCTTCCTTGTTCTTGATACCTTCGCCGACCACAATGACGCAGTACTTGTAGGCGGCGACGGTCTCTTTGACTTTGGCGACGAAGTGCTCGACGTCGTACTGGACCTCGGGGAAGAGGATCATGTGCGGGGCATTGGCCGGGTTGCCGCGCTTGGCCAGGGCGGTGCCGCCGGCGATCCAGCCGGCCGAGCGTCCCATGACCTCGATGATGCAAACCGAGCCGTCGTCCGTGGCCATGCTGCCCACGTCCAGGGCCACCTCGAGGACCGTGGTGGCGTTGTACTTGATCACGGAACCGTAGCCGGGGCAGTGGTCCGTGTGCGGCAGGTCGTTGTCGATCGTCTTGGGAATGCCAATGACGCGCATGTCCCAGCCGCGCTTGATGGCTTCCTCGTGGATCTTCAGGGACGTGTCCTGCGAATCGTTGCCGCCGGCGTAGAAGAAATACCGGATGTTGTGCGCCTGGAAGACCTGGAACAGGCGGTCCATGTCCTGCGCCGCCTTCTCGGGCTTCTTCTTGAAATCGATCTTGTAGCGGCAGGTTCCCAGCGCGGCGGCCGGCGTGTAGCGCAGCCCCTTGATCGCGGCGGCCTTCTCGTCGTTCAGGTCAATCAGCTCTTCGTTAAGGATCCCCAGGATCCCGTTGCGGCCCCCGTAAATCTCCTCGATGAGGTCAGGATGCCGGCCGGCCTCCTCCACGGCGCCTGCGACGCTCGCGTTGATGGCGCAGGTGGGGCCGCCCGACTGGGCGATCAGCATGTTTCCAACGATTTCAGCCATAAAAAACAGTCCTTTTCGGTCCGCAGCGCCTGCCCAGAATCCGATATCTGGCGCCTGGTCCCAAAGCCCGGGGACACTGCCAACCGGGTACGGCGATGTCAAAGCGGAATTCCCCTGAATTCCCGCGCCATCGCGCGCGCAGCGGCCCTCAATCGAGCGGTGGCGCGCCGGTCCGCCGGCAGGGCGGCCGTAACTCCCTGGACGTGGAAAGCGTTGACCCCGCCCGGCCTTATCCTCACTTTCCCTTCATGCAACACGCACCTGGTTTTCTGAAGGTGGTGGAGGACGCCCGCACCCGGATCAAAGAAATCGGCGTCGAGGACGCGCGCGTGCGGCTTCAACAGAACCCGCGGGCCGTTCTGCTGGACGTTCGCGAAGACGGCGAATGGCAGGCGGGGCACGCCCAGGGTGCTCAGCACCTGGGCAAGGGCATCTTGGAGCGTGACCTCGAAGGTCGATTCCCGGACGTTGAAACCGAGATCATCATGTACTGCGGTGGCGGTTACCGCAGCGCCCTCACCTGCGATGTCGCCCAGAAGATGGGTTATCGCCGGGTCTGGTCCCTGATCGGCGGCTACAAGGGCCTGGTGAGTGCCGGTTGGCCGATCGTCAAGGCGTGACCTGACGCACGGTCTGGCGCCGCCCCACGGTTCTCCTGGGGTCAGGCGACGCGGTGCGTAGCCCCTCGGTTTGTGCCTTACGGCGTCCCGGCACAGCCTTCTCCAGCCGGGCCCGATTCCCCTTCGCGTTCTCCGCCGCGCGCGAGGGAGAAGCCCAACGCCTGCGCGAGGCGTTGCCGCTCGATTCCATAGCTGGAGGCCAACCACCGAACCGGTTCGGCCTCCTGACTCGTTCGATGGGGGCCGTTGCGGAGCGTGGCCGCGATCATGAGGTTCTTCGCCGTGTGCTCCGAGGCGATGAATTCAAAGACCCTCGTGGCATAGCCAGCCCATTCCAGCAAGCCGGCACGCAGCGCGTCCGTGACGAACTCGGCTTGTCGTTCGCGGAACACCCCATGACGAAACGCACCGGTCAGGGCGGGCGGCGGTCGGAGCTGCGGCCGGAGTTCCTTGTGGCAGCAGGGTGCCACCAGGATCAGCCTGGCGCCGGCCTTCACCGCTGCCGCCAGGGCGTCGTCCGTGGCGGTGTCGCACGCGTGAAGCGCGACGAGCACATCCACGCCCGGCGGGGGCGTAACTCCGGCAATAACACCCTGCTCGAAGCTGAGGCCCTCCATCCCTTGCTGGCGGGCAAGGTGGTTGCACAAACGGACCAGGTCTTCCCGGGTCTCGACGCCCGTGGCTTGCGGGTGATCACCCCGCTGTCGCAGCCATTCATACGCCGCGAACGTCAGATACCCTTTGCCGCAGCCCATGTCCATCAAGCGGACCGGTGCCTCGCTTCGTTCGGGAAGGCAGTGACTCAGGATCTCGACGAAGCGGTGGATCTGACGGAACTTCGCACTCCTGGTCGGGTGCACTTTGCCGTCCGGCCCGCTGACTCCCAGCGCCTGCAGCCAGGGCGCTGCGGGGTCAACCAGGTGATGTCGTGCCCGATCGTGAGCGAGGGTGGGTGGGTTCCCGGTGCTAGGCCGCGGTCTGACGCGGAACCGGGGCTGTGCTCCCTCCGTGGGGGATTCCCACGTGGCTTCGAAGTCGGTGGCAAAGAGGTGGGCGGTTCTGAACGAGGACTCCAGAAGTCGTGCAACCTGGTCGATCCCTTCCGCGGGGGAGTAGTTCTTGGTGATATCCTGCGTGGCCTCACGGAACACGAGGCTGAGCCGGAGTCCGTCGCGCAAGCTTACCAGGCGCGCATACGCGTTCCTGAGGGTGGAGTCCTTCGCCCGCGGCGCGCTGAGGGTCAGCTTGACCAGGGAACGCTGTTCCACCGCCGCTCGCAGGCGGGCAAGGAACGGTTCAAGGAGGGGAGACATACTCGCGCGTCCGGCACCCTCGGTGCGGATCCTCGAAATAGCTATTTCAAAATTGCGCCCACCCGCCGGGTCCGCGCATCTCCGATTTGTTGAGGATCAGTTCCACAGGGTGGCGTCGGGGTCGTT
>CAZHUS010000132.1:0-19247 GCA_964535555.1 uncultured Verrucomicrobiota bacterium | reverse complement strand
TGAACCGAAAAGCGCCGGTAAACCGGACGCACTCCAAACGCTTCGCGCTGCTCCCCGGCCCGTCCGAAGTCGCGAAGCGCCTGGAGTGCGGGGATTCATCCCCGCTCTTCGGAGCAGGTTTGTGGAAAGTCCCTTGTTCCTTGCGGACCTGCTCACCGGCCTTGAACCGTTGAGGAGCGCGGGCTTCAGCCCGCAGGGAGCTCCCTGCGCTGGCGCGGGTTCCTGCGGACTGAAGTCCGCGCTCCGGGGAACCATGGCCTTATGGGCATGCGCAGTGGCCATGAACCCATCTCGCCTGGTTGGGGGACCCGGCCTACAGGATGTAGGCCCGGTGCCCCCCCGGGCGGTTCATGGTTCCAGGTAAGGCGCGCCGGATTCGGCGGGCAGCGGGGTGCCCGCCCTACCTGGAGGCACAAGGGTGCCTCGAGCCGTGGCATTGGGTCTGCTGCGTTCTGTGCCCAGACATGCGCATGATCAACCCGGCAACCCACGGCGTGCTGCTCCGACCGAACTTAATCCTCCTGCTGCTCATGCTGTGTGGGGCGTCCGGACCCGCCGCCGCCCAGCAGTTGCTGAATGTCGATTTCGGCACCGGCAATGGGCTCTCCAGCCCGAAGGTGGGACCCGCAGCCACCGGGCTCGGCCCGGGAGACGTCTGGAACCTGTATAGCCGCGACGATCCGCGCGGCGGCTTCAGAACGGACGGGACGCTCACGAATCTGGCCTGGTCTGAAGGCGTGCCCTCGGGAATCGCGCTGTCGGTGTGGAACGCTCCGGGAGCCTGGCTGTTGGGGATTCCAGACCCGATGTTCAACGACTATCTCTACCCCCTGGGCAATACCGATCCCATCCGCTTGTCCCTGACCAACCTGCCTACGGGCGAATACGACCTTTACCTGTACGGCCACGGAGGGCCGGGGATCGACGCCGCAAACACGAGGTTTCACGTTGAGGCGAACGGCGAGGATCACGGCAGTCTCGCGACGACGGTCGGTCCCGAGTGGGCTTCGCCGACGTGGCAAGAGGGAGCGCAGTACGTGCGGTTCCGTTCTATTCGCGTGGCCGGGCCTGCGGGATCCATCCACGTCAGCGCCATGCGGGACGGTTACGAGCACGCTTGCCTGAACGGTCTGCAGCTCGTCCGGTCGGTGGGACCGGCGCTCTGGTTCGTTCCCGAAGCCGGCTCGTTCACGAATCGCGTGACGGTCACCCTCGTCACGCCACACCCCGGGGCGGAGATCCGGTACACCTTGGATGGCTCCGAGCCGACCGCGGCGGCAACACGCTACGAATCCCCGCTCCCGCTGACCAACTCGACTTCGGTGCGCGCGCGGTTGTTCGTCAATGGCTTTCCGGCGTCCGAGATTGTCAGCGGCACCTACGAGCGCGTCCTGATGGCGGACATCCTGTTCAGCCCGCCCGCGGGCTGGTTCACCAACACGGTTACGGTGAGTCTGTTGAACCGCGTCGGCGTGGGGTCGATCCACTACACGACGAACGGAACGGCGCCGTCCAAGGACTCGGCCGTTTACTCGGCCCCGCTGGAGCTCACAACCGCCACGTCCGTGCAGGCCCGTCTGTTCCTGAACGGATTCCCGGTGTCGGAGACCGTCACGGCCGAGTACGCGCGGGTCTACGCGTTTGCGGATGACGGCGTGCCGTTCGAATGGCGGGAGCGGTATTTTGGAGGGGGCTTTGCCACGGATCCCGGCGCGGCCGCGGTGGCGGATCCGGATCTTGACGGGTACACGAACCGGGAGGAGTACGAACACGGCACTCACCCATTGGATCGGGGCTCAGCACCCTCGATCACGATGGAGGTGAGAGCAGTGCCCCGCCTGAGCTTTACGACGATCCCGGGCAAGACCTACCAGATCCAGCGTCAGGCCGTGCTTGGGGATCCCACATGGGAGGTGTTGGTTCCCGCCTTCACCGCGACCAGCGCCATTTCGTTCTACACGGACAACGAGGCGCCGGCGGCATCCTACTACCGGATCGTGCTGGTTCCTTGACGTGAGCCGCAGGCGCGCCCGACGGCCGCACTCTTCACGGGAAGGGGTGCAGTTGCTCGATGCCGAGCACGTACTTCGAGCAGCGTGTCAGCCGGAAAGGCAGGCTGTTGGCGATCTGGGTGGCTCCCTCGGCGACTTGGGGCGCGAACTTGAGTTCGAGGATGATGTCCCGGTTACGTTGCCCGGGCGGTCCCGCATGACGGCCGGTGTTTTCGTGGGGCAGGTAGAATTCGAGGTCCGAGTCCACCGTGAGGCGGTAGCGGCGGTCGGCGCTCACGAAATACCGGCGCTGGTATCGGTTGACCAGGACCGGCTCCATGTGCCGCAGCTTGAACCGCAGCAGTTCCGGCAGTTCGGCCTGGTCCAGGAGCGCCCCGAGGCTGCGCCGCTCGATTCCGCCGTTCACATGGAAGGCGGGGAGGGGATGGCTCGACTTGCTGCCGACCAGGCCGTGCTTGAACTTCTGTTCCAGCGAGGGCCGGGTGGCTTCGCCCTGGAGCGCACCATACCAGCGAATCCGCGTCTTCAGGCGCTCGGCGGCCCCGCTCACATGGGCGCGGTAATCAGCCAGGGTAGGCGTGTCGAGATAGATGTTGTTGATCGCCCGGGGCGGGTAGACTTCCCGGAACATCGCAGGATGCCGTCGCACGAGCGCCAACACCTCCGCGAGGGAACGGCCATGGACGACGAACTTGCGCTCGTACCGGACCGAGGGTTGCCTGGGAGCGGACATCTCTCACCTCATGCTGCGAGACCCCGATCATCCAGGCAGCTCACCCGGACGCCTGCGCTCAAGTCACGCAGCCGTTGCGTGAACTTCTCCAGCTTGCTCACCTCGGAGAAATCCACGTTGAACGCCGCTTCGATCAGGTCCGGCGTCTCATCGAGGCGCTTGAGACTGGCGCTGGCACCCGAGGCGGAGAGCGCCTCCAGGATTTGTCCGGCGCTGAGCTTGCCGGGTGCGGTGCTGGTCACGGTGACGAACAGGTTCGGCTGCTCAGGCGCCCGGTAAATCAGGCCGCGGACCACGATCAGCATCAGGATCACTGCCAGCGCCACCAGCGTCACAAGCGCCTGGCCCGCCCCCAGCCCGAGGCCGATCGCGATGGCGAGGAAGAGAAAGGCGAGTTCCTCCGGTTCCTTGATGGCAGCCCGGAAGCGAACGATTGAGAGTGCCCCCACCAGTCCCAGCGAGAGGGCGAGAGATGACTTCACGATGCTGATGATGAGCGTCGTGGTCACCGTGAGCAGCAGGAAATTCCGGGCGAACAGCCGTCGATTCGAGAGGGATTGTCCGAAGCGGATGTACGCCTGTCCCAGAACCACGCCCAGGAAGGCGGCGAGCACAAGGCTCAGAACAAACGTCGGCAGGGACGCCATGTTCGAGTTGGTGACGAAGAGCTCTCGGAGGGCTTGTTCGAATTGCATGGATGGTTACCGGGGACTCCGGTTAGGGCTGGTCTGCTGGTCGTGCTGCTGAAAATCATTCTCCTCCCGGGCCCTCGGGCTCTGCCGAACTGTCGCGGGGCGGCTGCTGGCCCGGAGGAACTCCGAAGCCGGGGCCGGGTGGTTGACCCCTGCCGGGCCCACCACCGCCGAAGGGGAAACCGAAACCGCCGGGGGGCGCGCCACGGAAAGGCGAGAGCTCCTTGTCGAGGCCCCCGCGCAGCTCGGCCTCGTTCAGCGAAGCCGACTGGTCGGTGTCCCAGGCTTTGAACCAGGATTGGAAGGTCGCCTCGAGTTCGGCAGGAGTCACCCGATCGTCTTTGTCGGTATCCGTCGCATCCTTGAGAGCGCTGCCGAGGAACATCCCGGGTCCGAACCCTGGTGGAACACCGGCTCCCGCACCGCGCTCGCCAAGGCCACCGGGGCCACCGGGGCCGAAACCTGGGCCACCTCCGAACCCTCCGCGACCCGCGATCACGCCTTCGCGGCGCCCTTCGAGTTGATCCATCACGGATTGGGCGCGGACAACGACAAAGGGCTTGATCGGCTTGGGTTGGGGTCCGAAACCCCCGGGAGGTCCGAAACCTCTGCCCCCAAACCCGCCGAAACCCTCCGGACCGACCGACTCGCCTCGCGTGACTTTGTCGAACCGCGCGAGCTTCTCTTCGGATTCGTGTTGGACCGATGGTCGAATGGCGGCGGCGACCTCGTCCACCTGCGCCTGAAGTCGTTGCGGGTTGAAAATACTGCCGCTGAACTCGCGAAGGTACCCCAGGTACAGTGCCTTGAAGCCCGCATGGCGAAAAACGCGTTCCAGGAACCGAACCTCCCCGTCCCACGGCTTCACAATGCTGAGATTCTCCCGCTGTTCCTGGGAACCTGTGAGCGTAAACTGGCCGAACGAGTGGTCGAGATCCCACGGCACAAACTGGAACTGTCTCGTGTCCGGGCGCAGATACACCAGGTAGTTCTGGCCTACGCCGAGGATGCTGTCCAACGTGCTCAGCCACACCGTCACGGCCATGAACCGCGCGAACTCGTCCAGATCCACAAAGGCCGGCAGTTGCCGGTCGAACTCGGCATCCGTGGCGTGGGACACCAGCTTGCAGAACTCGATGACCCGCAGGGTCTCCTCCGGCGAGAGCGGGGTCTTCGGATCGTACGTTTGCTGGTACGCTGCCCAGTCGTCACCCATGTCCTCAAACGGCTGGCGCGTGACCGGTTTGAAGATGGCGCCTTTCTTGGTGCCGAACCGATCCAGGGCGAAGTTGTTGTCCACGTTTTCCACGAGGGAATAGAGCCCCAGGTACGCCTCCTCCTGCTCGCCCCGAATGGTCAGGTAGACTTCCGCGTACGCGGTCCGCGGTGCAGGCACACCGGCATCTCGAAACAGCCGGTGCGACAGCACTTCGTTCATCCAACTCGGGTCGGTAACGCCGTTGTGGAGGTTGAGCTTGGTGACGCCCTGCAGCTTGCGGCCGGCGGCATAGTCGTTCAGATCGATCTTCATCGAACGCTTTCGAGATCCTCGGGACTGCATGAACGTCCCGTTGCCTTTGAAGCGGACGCTGACCGCCGGGTAGGCCCTTCCCCCGAACTCGAGATCGGCGCGTACCGTGGGGAAGTCCACGCCCATCATGGCCGACAACCCGTTTCGACCGCCTTCACGTCCCCGCAGGTTCATGCCGGGCGGACCTCCGCCACGTCCACCGCCAAATCCGGCTGGGGGCGGCCCAAATCCTTCCGGACCCTGTCCGGGAGGTGTCATCAGGCTGGCGTTGAGGCCGGAGCGGATCTTCTCGAGATCAAGGTGGCCGGCCTGGTTCGTGTCCCAGGTCTTGAACCACCGCTGGCTCAAGGCGCGGAACTCTCCGCTCGACAGCTCCTGGTTCTGGTCGGTGTCACCCTGCTGGAGGATGGGAGCGGCGATGAACATGCCCGGTCCGAATCCCACGGGACCTCCGGCACCGCCGAAACCCGGGCCGCCGAAGCCGCCGCCGGCAAATGGCGGCCCTCCGAAGCCGGGTCCACCGAAGCCGGGTCCCCCGGGCGCTCCTGGGGGACCTCCCGCCTCCGGTCGCGGCCCTTGTGCGCCACGTGCCGTTTCGGGACGTGGTCCCCGGGGCCCTCGACGACCGTCACCGGGGCCGCCACCGCCCCCGAAGGGACCGAATCCCCCTTCGGGTTCCATGGCCTCCCACTGTTCAGCGGTGAAGCTCAAGTGGACGCGCCACACGGTTGTCACATTGAAGAGCTGCTTCTGGCCGGCTGCCGCCAGCGCAGTCGATCGGGGAGCTGATGCCGCCCTGCACAGGGAGACGCCGCCTGGAGCGGTTGACACCCCGGCCACCAGCACCGCCGCCGCCCAGGCGCGACACCACGGCATTCCCGTGGGGGCGAGTCGTTTCCAACGTTGGTGAGGCGCTGATGACACTTGGCTTAAGTGACGCCTGGCAGTAGCCCGGCGTTACAGGCTTCGTGCGCAATCTGCCACCCTTGCCCGCAGGACGCCAAGGGGTTTGCAGACGAGACGAGCCCGGTGACGATCCCGTGACGAGGCGCAAGGCAGGGCTCGGCTGTCGGGTCGGGGACGCCCGCCAGCTTCGCGGGCGTGGGGACACGCACCCCGCAGGCCTCAGGACAGGCCGCGAATGGTCTCGAGTACTTCGCGCGCATGACCTACCGGCTTGACTTTGTCGAACACCGCCTGGATCCGGCCGTCCCCTCCAATGACGAAGGTCGTGCGTTGGATTCCCAGGTACTTCCGTCCCATGAAGGACTTCTCGCCCCACACGCCGTACGCCTGCACGATCCGTTTGTCGACGTCGGCGAGCAGCGGGAAGGGCAGGTTGAACTTCTCGGCGAACTTCGCGTGGGAGCGGACCGAGTCCGTGCTCACTCCGAGCACCGTGACCCCGGCGCTTTGGAGGGCGCTGTGTTCGTCACGAAACGAACAAGCCTCCTTCGTACAGCCGGGAGTGTCGTCCTTCGGGTAGAAGTACAGGACGACAACCTGGCCCCTGAAATCGGCGAGCGACACCAGGCTTCCGTTCTGGGAGGGCGCACGGAAGGCCGGCGCTTCGTCGCCAGGCTTGAGCATGGACGGGGAGTGGGCTGGTTCGGGCATGGGGGGTGGGTGGTCGCGGATCGAGTTGGACACCGGTTCTAACGTGAAGCATCGCGCATCGTACGGCGATCATGATGCCGGAAAGCGGGTACGCAAGCGCCCGGTCCGCTGCACCAACCCCGCGCCAGTCACCCTGGAAGGGCCTGGATGGAATAAAGCGGCGCGGTCCGGCGACACTCGAACTCGCGATCCTGCTTACGCGAAGCGTGTAGTTTCCCGCGGATTCGTTCGGAGACGGCAAGAGCGGGCTTGTTCGTGAAGGCTGCCATGTTAGGAAAGTTGCCGCCTGGAAGTGTCGTCAGGCACGCCAGGAGTGACCATGCCATCTCGTCGCCTTCCCACATGCGCCCGATTTTCTCGGCGGACTGCACCTAACCTCTGGCTTCCACTCGCCACGGCCTTGCCTTGCCTGGTCTGCCCCGGGTCCGGGAAGGCGGCGTCTCCGTCCGGCGAAGTTCTGGGGGTGACCGCCCTCAAGGAATTTACCCTCGAGGAACTATCGAACCTGAGCGTCACCTCCGTGGCGAAGAAGGAGGAGCGCGCCTCGGACACGGCCGCTGCCGTGTACGTGCTTACCCCGGATGAGATCGCGCGGTCGGGAGCCACCACGCTGCCCGACGCCTTGCGCCTGGTGCCGGGGATGGAGGTCGCGCGGGTGAACGGCCATGATTGGGCGGTATCCGCGCGAGGCTTCAACGATCTGTTCGCGAACAAGCTGCTGGTGATGCTGGACGGTCGCACCGTTTACACCCCGCTCTTTTCCGGCGTCTATTGGCAGGTCCAGGACGCGATGTTCGAGGACCTGGACCGCATCGAAGTGGTGCGCGGACCGGGTGGTGCGGTCTGGGGGGCCAACGCCGTTAATGGCGTGGTCAACGTGCTGAGCAAACCGGCGCGCGACACGACGGGCGTGGTGGTGAGCGGCGGCGGCGGTTCGACCGAACGCGCCTTCGGACGCGTGCGGTACGGGACGCGCGTTTCCGACACGAGCTTCGGACGCGTCTACGTCAAGTCCGGGCTGCGCGAGGATTTCCCGCTGGCCAACGGGGATGACGCCAACGATCGCTGGAACCAGACGCAAGGCGGATTCCGGTTCGACTGGGAGCCGGATACCTCCCGGATGCTGACGGTCCAAGGGGACGCTTACGGGGGCAGCTACGACCAGACTTTTCTCCTCCCGAGCCTGGCGCGGATGTCGGCGATGCCGGTGGAGCACGTGATCGACACTTTTGGCGCCAACGCGCTGAGCCGGTGGACCCAGCAGTTCAGCGACACTTCCGAGCTGCAGGTCCAGGCCTATTTCGACCACGCGCAGCAGGAGAGCACACCCCGGCCGACGGTCAGCCCGGCTTACGCCTACGAGCAAGTCGTGGACACGGTGGACCTGGATGTGCAGCAATCATGGCGGATCGGTTCGTTTCAGGAGTTGATGGTTGGCGGCGGTTACCGGTTCATTTCCGAGTCCTTCGATGGCACGCCGGCCTTGATGCTCTCACCGAGCCAGCGGGATGCGAACCTGTACAACGTGTATCTTCAGGACGAATTGTTCCTCAAGGAGGACCTGTTGTCCGTCACCCTTGGCGCGAAAGTCGAGCATAACGACTTCACGGGCTGGGAAGTGCAGCCCAGCGCGCGTTTCCGCTGGAACCCCAGGCGCGATCACACGCTCTGGGCCGCGGTCTCGCGCGCTGTGCGCACCCCTTCGTGGTCGGAGCGGGATGTGTGGCGGCCCTCGGCGATCATTCCCGGCCAACAACCGGGACAACCGACCACCCTCGTCGTATTGCGCGGTTCGGACGCGTTCCTGGCCGAGGACCTGGTCGCCTACGAGCTGGGCTACCGCTGTCGGCCCTGGGAGCGTTTGAGCCTGGACGCCGCCGTGTTCCTGCACGACTACGGGCGCCTGCGTACGATCGAGCCCGGTTCCCTGGACTATTCGACGCTGCCGGAATTCGTGACCTTGCCTGTCGAGCCGCACAACAAGATGGAGGGGCAGACGTACGGGACGGAGTGGGCGGTCACGTTCCAGCCGGAGCCGTGGTGGCGGCTGCGTCTCGCCTACACGTTCCTTCAGGTGGAGCTGGACCTGGAGGATGGCAGCCTCGATACCGTGAGCACGGCCGCCGAGGGCATGTCGCCGGAGAACCAGATCATGGTGCATTCTTCGTGGGACCTGCCCGCAAATTTCAGGCTGGACGCGGTGGCGCGCTGGATCGATGAATTGCCGGCCCTCGAGGTGCCGGCATATGCATCCCTGGACGTCCGGCTCGCGTGGACGCCGGCGCGGCATTGGGAGCTCGCGGTGGTGGGGCAGAACCTGCTCGATTCCCAGCATCCTGAGTTCAGCACAGTGACCTTGAGCGGTGCGGTGGCATCGGAAGTGCCCCGGGGGGTTTACGGCCAGGTAAGCTTCCGCTACTGAACCCGAGGTGTACGCGCCCTTCACCATCGCGGCCGGAGCCCCTCAGCCCGAAGAGGCGGTGGCGCCGCAGCGTCGGGAGCGACGGACCACAGAGTTTGGATGGCACTCGTTGCTGGCGGTGGTCTGGCTGGGCTGGCTTGGGGCCGAGACCCGAGTTCAGGCGCAGCCTGCCGGGGCGCGAGCGGAGGCCCCCTCTCTCATGGCGACTTACCTCACGCACTTTGTCCACTTCACCACCTGGCCCGATTCCGTGCGCGCGGGAATCGCCGCGCGGGCCGGCAGCGGCTTCGTCGTCGGGGTGTTGGGGTCGGATCCGTTTGGAGACAGGTTGGAGGAGGCCTTCCGGGGCAAGCGCTTTGGGGACCAGCCGATCCTGGTTCGCCGGCTGAGGACCGACGCGGAGGTTCGCGATTGTCAGTTGGTGTTCATCAGCCGTTCCGAATCCGGGCGCCTTCGCCTGCTGCTTGAGGACCTCCAGGACCGGCCCGTGCTGACGGTGAGCGACATTCCGGGATTTGTCGAAGCCGGGGGGCACGTAGGTTTCCATGAACAACGCAGCAAGCTGCACTTTAACATCAACCTCGAGGGTACGCGCCGGAGCGGCCTGACCATGAGCTCCCAGTTGCTGAAGCTGGCGTGGAACCTTCAGCGGGACCGGAAGTAGAGGATGAAACGATTCCGTGATTACGCCGTCGAGGCCAAGCTGCGGCTGCTGGTGATCTGCGCCAGCGGTCTTGCCCTGCTGTTGGCGTTGGCGGGTTTTTCGATCCTGGACCAGCGTGCGATGCGTCAACAACTCGCGCGCGACCTCGAGATCCAAACGCGCATCCTGGCGGACGTGGTGCCGGCGACCATGGCCTTCGACCGGCCGGATGAGGCTGGAAAGCAGCTTGACGGCCTGCGCGCGAATCCGCGCATTCGGGGGGCCCTGCTCTACGACACCAACGACACGATCTTCGCGCAGTACACCCCGCTCAACCCCGGCCCCACTCCCGACCAGCCGCCTCCCGAAGGCACCCACTTCTCGGGCGGCTTCTGCTGGAGCACGGTTCCGGTGGTCGGTGTCGATCCGCTGGCCGGCAAGCTGACGCTCATTTCCGACCTTGAGGCACTGCGGGAGCGCCAGCGGAAGTTCGTCACCGTCGCCTTTGGCGTGCTCGTCGTCTCGCTGGGGGCCGCGCTCTGGCTCGGGTCGGGGATCCAACGCCTCATCCTGGGCCCCCTGCGGGCCTTGCTCGCTACCATGCAGCATGTGTCGGCCCGGCACGATTACACCGTCCGGGCGACGAAGCTTTCGGAGGACGAGGTGGGCCAGCTCATTGACGGGTTTAACGCGATGCTCGAGCAGATCGCCACCCAGGACGCCGCCCTCAAACGCGAGCACGGCCTGCTGGCGGAACGGGTCGAGGAACGCACCTGCCAGCTTCAGCGCGCCAACGACGAACTGCGTCAGGCCGTGGCGCGGGCCGAGGGGTTGGTGACTGCGGCGGACGCTGCCAACCGCGCGAAATCCGAATTCCTGGCCACGATGAGCCACGAGATTCGGACGCCGCTGAACGGGGTGATCGGGTTCACCCACCTTCTGCTTGATGGCGGCCGGTTGGATGCTGTTCAGCGCGATTACGTCAACACGATCCAGGCCTCGGGCGAGGCCCTGCTCGCGATCATCAACGACATCCTCGACTTCTCGAAGGTCGAGGCGGGGAAGCTGCACCTCGAGATCGCGGCCTTCGACCTCGAGACGCTGGTTCAAGATGTCGGCGAGATGCTGGCCCCCCGGGCGGAGCAAAAAGGCCTCGAGTTGGTCCTCGATTTTCTGCCCGGAGTCCCGGCGGTGGTTCGAGCGGACCAGGTTCGCGTGCGCCAGGTCCTGCTCAACCTGGTCGGGAACGCCATCAAGTTCACCCACCAAGGTCACATCCGGCTCGAGGTCGGTTCGGTCGCTCCGCCCGCGGGACCCGCCTCGGGAGAGCCGCAGGTCCAGGTGCATTTTCGAATCAAGGACACCGGCATTGGCATCGCCGATGAGAAGATGCCCGGGCTGTTCCAGATGTTCAGCCAGGCAGACTCGAGCACGACCCGCCGATATGGCGGCACGGGACTGGGACTCGCGATTTCACGCCGGCTCGTCGAGTTGATGGGAGGGGAGATCGGCGCGGAGAGCGAGGTCGGACGCGGCTCCACGTTTTGGTTCACGGTTCCGATGGAGGCGGCCGGGCTTCACGAGATTGTCGATTCACCTCCGCCGGAGCTGCGCCACTGTCGGGTGCTCGTGGTCGACGATCTGGCCGTGAACCGCCAGGCGTTGGTCCGGCAAATGGCGGCCTGGGGAGTCGAGTGCGCCGAGCGGGATGGCGCCGCGGCGGCGCTGGATGCACTCCGGGAGGCGGCGAGTGCGGGAAGACCGTTCCATCTCTTGATCACCGACCACCTGATGCCGGGCATGGACGGTGTGCAACTCGCGGCCGAGATTCGTCGGGATCCCCTGCTGCGTTCGCTCAAGATGATCCTGCTGAGCTCGGGGTCGCAACGTCGGGATCTGGCGGGGTTCCATCGCGCAGGGTTCGCCGCCTGCATGCTGAAGCCGGTCGCGCGGCCGCGTCAGCTCTTGCAGGTGCTTTCAACCGTTCTGAAGGGGATCGGACGCTCGCCGGATTCCGCGAAGGCACCACCAAGCCAGGCGTCAGAGTCCGGGGCGGAGCAGAGGTTTCCGGGGCTTCGCGTGCTGCTGGCGGAGGACAACCTCGTCAACCAGCGACTCGCGTCCGCCATGCTCGAGCGTCTGGGCTGTCGCGTGCAGATCGTGGGGAACGGCCGGGAAGCGGTGGCTGCCGTTGGCGTGCGGGAGTTCGATCTCGTCCTGATGGACTGCCAGATGCCGGAGATGGACGGTTGGGAGGCGACCCGGCAGATACGATCGGCGGGTCGGGCTCGCCCCGTTCCCATCGTGGCGCTGACGGCGGGTGCGCTGCCAGGGGACCGGGAACGATGCCTGGCCTCCGGCATGGACGATTACCTTGCCAAGCCCTTCAGGCGCGAAGACCTTGAAACGGTGCTCGAACGCTTCGCCGCCAGGGTGGCTGCCGCTCCCCTCAGTTCGGGCGCCACGCCTCAACGCGACGCGGAGACGTCGTAGCACCAGAGCACCTCGTGATCGCGCAGATAGAGCCGGCCCTCGCAGACCACGGGATACGTCCAGGTTTTCTCCATCTGGTTCAGCCGGTCGGGCCGGGCCGGCGGGCGGAATCTCCCGGTTTCGCGATAGCCCTCGGGCGACGGGTCCACGAGTGCGACTTCGCCATTTTCGCCTTGCAGGTACAAGCGGCCGTCGGCGAAGCAGAGTGAGGCGGCACCCAGGGCGCGTTCCTCCCATTTCACGGTACCGGTTTTGAATTCCACGCAGAGCATCGCTTGAGCCGTGGTGCCGTAGAGGTGATCGCCCACCAGCACCGCTCCCCCGATGGCGGTGGGGAGCTTGGAGGAGAAATAGACCTGCTCGAAGGCGATGGCCCCATCCCGCGGCACCACGCGGATCAGGCCGGCGCCGGTGCCAGCCCCGGCGCTGAAGACGAGGTCATCACGCACGACCGGGCTCGGAATGTTGGCCCGGTACTGGCTGACCGTTTTCCCGTAGCGCCACAGGAGCTTGCCTGTTTTCGCATCCACACCCACCAGTCCCTGCTGCAGCATCTGGACATACTGCCTCGCGCCAGCCGCTTCCAGCTTCATGGGTGAAGCGTAGGCTGCCTCATCGCCTTCGGCCGTGGCACATTTCCATACCACCTCCCCGGTGTCCTTGTTCAAGGCGACGATCGTGGCTGCGCCCCCGCCCGGGGTGCAGATTACGAGCTCTCCGTCCACGAGGGGCGATTCCGAGTAGGCCCAGGTTCCAGGTTTGCCGCCAAAGTCCGAGCGCAGGTTCCTGTGCCACGAGATCTTCCCCGATTCCGTCTCGAGGCAGACGAGGTCGCCATCCGATCCCAGGGCATAGAGGCGATTGCCGACCACGGTCGGCGTGGAACGTGCCGCCGGGTAATTCGGTTTCTGGTCAGGATTCCCGACCTTGCCGATGGGGGTGGTCCAAAGCGGGCGGCCATCCTTGGCCGAGAGGGCCTGCACGAACTCCTTGTCGAGTCCCTGGTTGCCGAGGAGGAAGAGGTGTCCCTCGACGACGGCGGGTGTCGAGTAGCCCCGCCCGATGTCCTTGGCCTGCCACACGAGCTTCGGACCGTCCTGCGGCCACTGGGCCAGCAGACCCTTGGCCTGGGAGATGCCGTCGCGGTTGGGGCCACGCCACTGAGGGTACTGGTCCCCGAGGGTCGAAGAGGCGAGGGGAACAAGGGCGGTGCCGAGGAGCAGGCCCAGCTTGAGAATGACGCGCATGATGCCGATGGATGTGTTTTGGGCGCCGGTTGGCGTGTGGGATCAATAGACCAGGGTTGGCACCATGGCAAACCCGTCCTGTCGGGCGGCGCGGCGCAACCTCGCCCCAGCATCGACAGGGTAGGGCGCGACGGATTCGGCCGGCAGCGGCGTGGCCGTCGTGTCCGGCGGGCAGCGGAGTGCCCGCCCTACCTGGCGGGTGTGGGGACATCACGGAGACGGCCGGGTGTTCCCCGGGTCGGACGGTCCCGGCAGGCGCGGAGCGACGAGGTCGCCCAGTCGCAGGCGTTCCTCGAGAATCCGGCGCTGGGTGAGCCAATCCGCAAGCTCGATCAGTTCGAGCCCAAGACGGTTGAAGGCCTCGCCCGCTTCGACGGCGAGAATCATCTCCGGGTCGTTGAACGGCGGAGTCCGCCGGAACGCCTCGGAGAGCAGCAGTCCCTGATCGTAGAACCTGGCCAGGACGTGGGTGGCGACGAGTCGCAGCCTTGCTGTGAACACGTGCGGCAGCCACCGCTGGATCTCGGGCTGGGATGCCTTCTCGTGGAACAGATGACCAAAGAAGAAACAGAACTCCCGCACCTCATCCTCCATGGGCGGGAAGTCCTCCAACGCGTCCGCGGGCAGGCGGTTGAACTGTTCGACGAAGCCGCGCAACCGGTGCACGAACGTGCGGAACAAAGGGCCGCCGAGGTTCGCCAGGGCGAGAATGGCGAGAAACCGTGGCGTGAACGCGGACTTCTCGGCGTGGATGGCGTCGAACAACGCCATGCCTCCATCCCGAACCGCCGTGGCGACCCGATCAAACAGGGGGGCGAGCGAATCGCCACGATGCCGCCGGTGGGCGGCGATGGCCGTCACGGCTTGAGGGAGGAGGGTGCGGGCCCGCAGCAACTCCGCCAGGCTCAGGGCGAGCTCTGCGGAAACGATGGCCCGCTCGCGCCACCGGAGCGGCCGGTCCGGCGCCGGCGGGACCGTGTCTGGGGGGTCTCCAGGCATTCCCGGGTGGGGAGGTTCAGCATTCGCGGTAGCGTTGGGCCACCGGAATGCGCCGTCCCACCCCGAAGGCCTTCGTGGTCACCTTGAGGCCCGGGGCGGCTTGCCGCCGCTTGTATTCACTGGCGTCAATGAGCCGGATGACCTTCTGGACGGTTGCCGCGTCGAAACCGCTTCGGACGATGTCGGCGGCAGGCTTTCCGTCGACGACATAGGCGTCGAGGATGGCGTCGAGCAGGTCGTAGGGCGGCAACGAATCCTGGTCGGTCTGGTTCGGGCGCAGTTCGGCCGAGGGCGCCTTGGTAATGGAGGCGGTGGGAATGATCTCGCGTTCGCGGTTGATCCAGCGTGCCAGGCGATAGACCCAGCGTTTTGGCAGGTCGCTGATCACGGCGAGGCCGCCGCACATGTCGCCATACAAGGTGCAGTACCCCACGGCCAGTTCGCTCTTGTTACCGGTGGTCAGCAGGAGCGAGCCGAACTTGTTCGACATCGCCATCAGGATGACGCCGCGGAGCCGCGCCTGGATGTTTTCCTCGGTGGTGTCTTCCGGGCGACCGGTGAAGACGGGGGCCAGCCCCGTCTTGAGCGTCTCAAAGGCCGCCTCGATGGGCACCACGTCGTAGGCGATGCCCAAACGCTCCGCGAGCAGCCGCGCGTCGTCCAGACTGCCTTGGGACGAGAAGCGGGAGGGCAGCGAAACGCCACGCACATTCCCGGCCCCCAGAGCCTCCACGGCGAGGCAGGCCGTGAGGGCAGAATCGATGCCGCCGCTGAGGCCGAGGACGGCGGATTTGAACCCGCACTTGAACAGGTAATCGCGCAGGCCCAGGACCAGGGCGCGATGCAGCTTCTCCTCGTCCGGGGCGGCTTCCGCCGGCACGGCTGCCGGGGCGGGCAGCTCAAAGAGCAGCAGTTCCTCGGCGAACATTGCCCCCCGGGCGATCAGGCGTCCGTGGCCATCGAACGCCAGACTGGCCCCGTCGAAGATGAGCTCGTCATTGCCGCCGACGAGATTGCAGTACACGAGCGGACGCCCGATTTTCGCGGCGAGGCTGCCGAGCATCGCATGGCGGACGCGGTTCTTGCCGAGATGCCAGGGCGAGGCCGAGACGTTGAAGATGATCTCGGCGCCGGCGGCGGCGAGTTCCACCGCCGGGTTCCGGCGGTAGCGGCGGTCCTGCCAAAAATCCTCGTCGTTCCAGAGGTCTTCGCAGACGGTCAGTCCGATCTTCCGTCCCATCCACTCGACCGGCGCGTTCGTGATCGCGGGTTCGAAATAGCGGTCCTCGTCGAAAACATCGTAGCTGGGGAGGAGCGACTTGCTGCGAACCGCGACGCTGCGCCCCCGATGAAGCAGCGCGACGGCGTTGGTCACCTCACGTCCGGGCCGGGTGGGGTTTTCTCCCACGAATCCCACGAGCAACCCGGTTTCGTTCGTGTGGGCAGCGAGCCGGTCCAGGAGTTCGAGATTGCGCTGGACGAAGCCGCGGCGCAGGAGCAGGTCGCGGGGCGGGTATCCCGTGGTTGCGAGTTCGGGCGCCACCACGAGGTCGGCGCCGCGGGCGACGGCTTCGGCATACGCCGAGCGCAGTCTGGCCTCGTTGCCGGCGAAGTCGCCGACCGTGGTGTTGATCTGGGCGAGGGCGACCTTCATGGCCGGCCCCGGGCGCGCAAGGTGCGCCAGTCGATTTCGGGCAGCGTCCCGTGGGGCGTGCGGATCACGGCGCCTGGGGTGATTTTGTGACGCTGGAACCAGCCCTGGGCGACTTCGAGCACATACTGGATGTTGTCGCTGGTCGAGGGCACGGCGCTTTCATCGAACGGTTTCAGGTCGTGCAGTTCGAGCACGGTGCCATCGGGGGAGATGTAGGCCGCGGTGAGCGGCACCTGGGTGTTCCGCATGTAGAAGCTCCGCCGGTCCGGCGATGGAAAGACGAACAGCATGGCCTCGTTTTCCGCGATGTTGGTGCGGAACATCATGCCGGTGAAGATCTCGACGTTGCGACGGGCCACCTCCGCGACCAGTTCCTGGTCCCCGACCCAGAGGGTCAGCGTGGCGAGCTTGGGCTGCGCGTGCGTGAGATGGGGTGCGGTCGCGAGCAGGCCCGGGGGCGTGGTTCCCGCCGTGTTGCCCGCGCGATCGCAGGCCACCAGGAGCACGATCATGACCGCCAGGCCGGCCGCGGATATCCACCGTTTCATGCGCCCCTCACTTAGCCCGAATGCCGGTTCCCTGTCCAATCGAACGTGCGTCGGCGCCGTCACCGACGGGTTCGCGACGGGGGCGCCGGTCTCGCCGCCGGTGCGCTCCCCGCTGCCTTGGCGCGAATCCACCGATGCCAGACCTGCTCGAAAGCGGCCAGGCCACCGGGCCATTGCCGGTCGAGGTAATCGGCGAAAGCCCGGTTCAGGTCCTTCCGGTCCTCGGTCGCCTTGGAGTCCAGCCAGCCGCTGAGATAGGCGAACACGGCCGGTTGCGCCGAGAAAAAGAAGAACAGCGAGTAGCTGGCGGTGTAGGCGTCCGCGCGGTTGCCATGAAAAACCCGATCCCAGGCGGCATAGCTGTCCGCTTCCAGGAACTCCCGCAAAGGCGGCATCGCGCCCGATTCGATCAGGTCCGCCAGCATCCGCCATCGGCGGCTCTCGTCCTGGCGCTGGAGTTTGTACCGGGCGACGGCGGGAGTGCCCAGCAGTTCGGCGCTGCCCTCCGCGAACCAGAGCGGGGTGGCGCCCACGAAGCCCGCTGTGACCGCATGCGCAGACTCGTGAAGCAGGACAGCCAGCAGTTCATTGGTTCCCTGCTCGCGCCACGTTTCCACCGTGCTCTCGGCCATGACCAGCCGGCGCTGCGGCTCGGTTATCCAGCGTTGCTGCGTCCGCGTCAGACCCGGCATCCCGCGGGCCGACTGGCCGACGGCGGCGAGCCGTTCGACGTACTCGCTGTGGGATCGGCTGACCTGGTACAAGATGCGGAAGTCGGGTGCCGGCTGGCGGCGAAACAAGGCCCGGTGCGACGCGACGAGGCGCGCCAGTTCCGCGCGGAGGGTGAGGACCATGTTGGTGGGGAGCGGCGTTCCACTGCCCTCGAAGGACACCTGCTGGGTCGCCGCAGGCCACGCGAGACCCCACACCATCACGGCAGTCGCCAACCAGACCCGCATGCCCCGCACTTGAGCACAGCGGGCAACTTCCGTCCAATCGTTCCGCAATTCCCATTGACCGGGCCGGAACGCCACCTAGAAATCTCGCCATGCATACGCCCAACCTGTATCTCTCGCGACGTCGCTTCCTGAAATCGGCGGCCGCCACGGGGGCACTGGCCGGACTCCCGGTCTGGTTTGTTGAAGAGACACGGTCCGCCCGAGCCGCGGAGCCCCGACCTCTGGCCGCGAATGACAAACCGGGCATCGGCCTCATCGGTTGCGGCGGCCAGGGACGCGGCGACTGCGGTTGGGCCCGGAACTTCGGCAACGTGGTTGCGGTGGCCGACGCGGATGAATCCCACGCCGCCGAGGCCCGCAAGCAGTTCGGCGCAGAACACCAGTTCTCCGACTTCCGCAAATTGCTCGAGCGCGACGACATTCACGTGATCATCAACGGCACGCCCGATCACTGGCACACCCTGGTCAACATCGCCGCCGCCCGCGCCGGGAAGGACATCTACTCCGAGAAGCCGCTCACGCTCACGATCGACGAGGGCAAACGCCTGGTGACGGAGATCCGCCGCCACCAACGCGTGCTCCAGGTCGGCAGCCAGCAACGCAGCGACGCGCGCTTCCGTCTCGCGTGCGAGCTGGTTCGCAACGGGCGGCTCGGCAAACTGCAGCACATCAACGTGGGCCTGCCCACGGGGCCCCGGGAGGGTCCGTTTCCGAGACTGCCCGTTCCGAAAGGGCTCGACTGGGACTTCTACACGGGCCAGGCACCGGTCTGGGACTACAACGGCCATAACGCGCATGGGAACTTCCGGTGGTGGTATTGCTACAGCGGCGGCCAGATGACCGATTGGGGCGCGCACCATAACGACATCGCCCAGTGGGGCGCCGGCATGGAGGAATCCGGACCGGTTTCGTTCGACGGCAAGTCGCTCGTCGAAATGATCCCCGGCGGCTACGACGCTGCCTCCCGTTACCGGATCGAGTGCGCCTACGCCAACGGCGTGACCATGACGCTCATGGACGAGAACACCGGCTCGGAGCGCAATGTCGTGGGCGGCGTCAACAACACCCCCAACGGGGTCCAGTTCGTGGGCACGGACGGCTGGATTTACGTCAGTCGAAGCGAGATCAAGGCCAGCAAGCCGGAACTGATCGAGGAACCCCTGCCCGCCAACGCCGTCCGCCTTTACAAGAGCGACAACCACATGGGCAACTTCTTCGAGTGCATTCGCTCGCGGAAAGACCCCATCTGCCGCGTGGAGATCGGTCATCGTTCCATCACCGTGGCGCACCTCGGTGTGATCTCGGTCCGGCTCGGGCGCCCGATTCGCTGGGACCCGGTCAAGGAGGAGATCGTCGGGGACGCCGAAGCGGCTCGATGGATGGCCCGGCCGATGCGCAAGCCTTACGACTACGAGTTCATCGCGTGACCGCGGATCACGGAGTCCGCACCCGAGTGCATGGGGCAGCCCCTCGGGTCTTGGCTTGGGGTCGCGGCTTTCTGGGAAGTTCCCCTAGCCGGGCGTCCATGCACGACAACCATGGACCGGTGAGGAGCGCGGGCTTCAGCCCGCAGGGACGTTCCCATGCCGGCGCGGCTTCCTGCGGACTGAAGTCCGCGCTCCGAGGTCGGTTTATGGGAACCCCCCTTCGCCTGGCGGCCATGGACGGCAACCATGAACTGAAAAGCGCCGGTGAAC
>CAZHUS010000131.1:0-19436 GCA_964535555.1 uncultured Verrucomicrobiota bacterium | reverse complement strand
CGCGATATCACGTTGTGACTGGAGTTCAGACGTGTGCTCTTCCGATCTGAGCGCGGCCCCGTTGAAGCGGCAGTGATCGTGGCCGTGCCGATGACCTCGGCATGCACCCTCCGCGCTCGCGTGAGCGCGGCCCCGTTGAAGCGGTGGCTCCCAGGTCTGGCGCGAGCTCGCCATCCCCGGCCCTCCGCGCTCGCGTGAGCGCGGCCCCGTTGAAGCCATTCGGTGGATCCGGGATCGGCATCGGTGGAGCCCCCCTCCGCGCTCGCGTGAGCGCGGCCCCGTTGAAGCTGAGTTTCGCGGCGCCGACAGCCAACGGATTCCTGACCCCTCCGCGCTCGCGTGAGCGCGGCCCCGTTGAAGCTCGAGCCAGCCAAGCGTCTGCGTGCGGACGTTGTGCCCTCCGCGCTCGCGTGAGCGCGGCCCCGTTGAAGCCAAGACCTCGCGGATGTACTCACGTCCGCGCACTTGCCCTCCGCGCTCGCGTGAGCGCGGCCCCGTTGAAGCAGGTGTCTCCGTAAGCGGAGGCGTCATGCCTCCTGTCCCCTCCGCGCTCGCGTGAGCGCGGCCCCGTTGAAGCTTGACGCTGTGCATCGTCTTGAACAAGGCCGATGCATCCCTCCGCGCTCGCGTGAGCGCGGCCCCGTTGAAGCGCCTAACCTGATCGCGCACTTGACGCAGCGCGTTAACCCTCCGCGCTCGCGTGAGCGCGGCCCCGTTGAAGCCCGACCACTTCCACCACCGCCGCCAGGCTGCACTCCGTCCCTCCGCGCTCGCGTGAGCGCGGCCCCGTTGAAGCGATTACGGTGAGATTGTGAGTGCGATTTCATGAGGCCCCTCCGCGCTCGCGTGAGCGCGGCCCCGTTGAAGCGGCGATGGTCCGCAGCATGAGCTGCACGCCGTTTAACCCCTCCGCGCTCGCGTGAGCGCGGCCCCGTTGAAGCAAGGGTGAAGCTCGCGCCCTTGTTCGTGCTATAGATGCCCTCCGCGCTCGCGTGAGCGCGGCCCCGTTGAAGCACAATCGAGGTTCCAGAGGGAGGCGGCACTCACACTATCCCTCCGCGCTCGCGTGAGCGCGGCCCCGTTGAAGCTCGACGATCGCCCACTGGCGCAGGCGCGCGGCGCTGATCCCTCCGCGCTCGCGTGAGCGCGGCCCCGTTGAAGCAGGGTCAGACGACGCTGTTCCCAAGACTTCCTCGTTGACCCTCCGCGCTCGCGTGAGCGCGGCCCCGTTGAAGCCTTTGGGTCGCGTACAACTACATCGCCACCTTCACGCCCTCCGCGCTCGCGTGAGCGCGGCCCCGTTGAAGCGTCTCTGACGACGAGCGCAGCGCCCTGGAGGCCGCCCCCTCCGCGCTCGCGTGAGCGCGGCCCCGTTGAAGCCGACGGTGAGCGTGTGCGTTGTCTGCGCGCCGGCTGCCCTCCGCGCTCGCGTGAGCGCGGCCCCGTTGAAGCGAACCGCGATGCGTTGCCGTTGCCACTCCGAGCTATGCCCTCCGCGCTCGCGTGAGCGCGGCCCCGTTGAAGCCAATGGCATCTTCCTCGACGCTGACACTGCGGCTTGCCCTCCGCGCTCGCGTGAGCGCGGCCCCGTTGAAGCATCGCGAGAGCCGGAGTCAGCAGGAGACTCTCAACCTCCCTCCGCGCTCGCGTGAGCGCGGCCCCGTTGAAGCTGATCGACCGCCGGACGGACAAGCCCGTGTTGGCGGTCCCTCCGCGCTCGCGTGAGCGCGGCCCCGTTGAAGCGACGAGGCTATCCGCACCGGCACCCTCAACTCGCAACCCCTCCGCGCTCGCGTGAGCGCGGCCCCGTTGAAGCCCCCGGAACGCACTCGACGTACACCCCTTTGGCGTCCCCCTCCGCGCTCGCGTGAGCGCGGCCCCGTTGAAGCGACATCAGCGGAGGTGGCGGGACGTTCAAGTTCGGCTCGCCCCTCCGCGCTCGCGTGAGCGCGGCCCCGTTGAAGCTCGAATGCCCCGCCAGCGTTCTCGGCGATGAATTCGCCCCTCCGCGCTCGCGTGAGCGCGGCCCCGTTGAAGCGGCCCACAACTCCAACTCGTCCAGCGTGCACTCCCACCCTCCGCGCTCGCGTGAGCGCGGCCCCGTTGAAGCTTGCCCCGGCCGTTCGGGGTGGACACCACGCGAATCCCCTCCGCGCTCGCGTGAGCGCGGCCCCGTTGAAGCTTCAAATGGACTGCGGCATTTGCGCCGGCAAAGAGTCCCTCCGCGCTCGCGTGAGCGCGGCCCCGTTGAAGCCTGCTTGGTTTCGAACTCGACGCGCGGGGTGCTCTCCCCTCCGCGCTCGCGTGAGCGCGGCCCCGTTGAAGCATTGCGCTCCAGCAGTCGCCCGGCAGAAACGCCTTCCACCCTCCGCGCTCGCGTGAGCGCGGCCCCGTTGAAGCAGTCACCTCTCGGTCTTCAACCCGCGGCCCCGTTGAAGCGGAGGCGGTCAACGTCGTACTCGCAGCCGCCGGTCTGCCCTCCGCGCTCGCGTGAGCGCGGCCCCGTTGAAGCGGCTCAAAGTCGTCCCTGATCGTAACCGCCAGGGTGCCCCCGTCCGCGCTCGCGTGAGCGCGGCCCCGTTGAAGCTACCGGTACGTCCCCGCCTCATGAGCCGTCTCCAGCACCCCTCCGCGCTCGCGTGAGCGCGGCCCCGTTGAAGCCAAGGTATTGATGATGATCCCACGATTCTGAAGCCGCCCCTCCGCGCTCGCGTGAGCGCGGCCCCGTTGAAGCAAGTTTCTGCCCTGCGTGTTTCCTGGTTGCCTCGGACCTTTCACTCTGGAGAGGGTCGGCCCGCTCAGTGAAGAGGCCGATGGCCGACCGGCCAAGGCAGACCGCCACGTGTCGCCCCGCATCCCCAATTCACTCAGCCCGCCGGTCCAGCAGACCGATCTTCTCGAACGGGATCGCCTGGAAGCCGGGCAGGCGCTTGAACACTTCGGCGTCCGCACGCAGCCGAAAGTCGCCTTGGGCAGCATCCACGAAACCGGGGTCGGTGTCGGTGGCCCACACCTCGTCCGCGACGTACTTCCAGTTGCCGCTGCTGACCTCGCCGCATCGGAACAGCACGTTGTTTCGAGCGCGGTTCACACGAAGCTGGCCCGGCTGGGGATTCATGAAGCCTGCCAGTTGCGGGTAGTGCGTCGTGTACGGCGGACTCGTGATGTCCACTTCCTCGAGCAGCAACCGCTGCCAATGGCAGTCGTGACCGCCCTCGATGGTCTCTTTCCAGAGCTGATCACCCCACGGCGCGGAGCCGAGCGCCCGCCGGCAGTCGATGAAGAGGTTGTTCTCCGCGCGATTGTCGTGGCCCCCATGTGAGAACACCGTGCCGAAGCTGCCCCGGCCCGGGTATCCGCACCGCAGGAATACGTTGCCGAAGACCGTGTCGCCGCCATCGCCGTCGTCGAAATAGATCGCCGCGGTGCCATGGCCCATCGGGCTGCCGATGTCGCGCCAAAGGTTGTACCGAATCACGTTGCCCCGGCAGGAGGGGTTGCGTCCCTTGTACAACGCGCCGGCGTCGTCGGTCTCCGTCACGACATTGCGCACGACGTTGTATTCGAAGACGTGGTCATTGCCCTGGAGGGCAACCGCCTGGTGCGGAGCGTCGTGGATCAGATTGTGTGCCGCGTGGTTGCCGACGCCGCCCAAGATCAGGCCGTACGCCGAGGTAAGCTGGTGCCGGGAGAACTGCCAGATGTGATTGTTGACCGCCCGGTGGCCGGCCGGGGTCAATGTCTTGCGGTCTCCGCCTTCGAGGATCAGACCCCCGGTGCCGGTGTCGTGGATGTCGCAGTCCTCCACCCGGTGACCCATGCCGCTGCTCACCCGGATGCCGACCTGGCGGACGTTGCGCACGTGGCAGGCGATGATGGCGTTGCTGCGTCCGCCCGACATCTCGAACCCGTTGCCCAGGCCCGCTTCGACGGTGAACCCGCGGAGCGTGACCCACTCCACGTTCTGCAACGACAGCACCGGGCTGTTGAGGGTGGACAGCACGACCCGCGCGCCGTCCAGCGGGGCGGGCGGCCAGAAGTAGAGCGCGCCGGCGGCATGATCCAGGTAGAACTCGCCCGGTTGGTCGAGTTCCTCGAGCAGGTTCAGGGCGCGGTAACGGCGCGGTGACGGGTTACCCTGTTTCACGCCGTAGAGGGACGGCTTCGCCAGGGTGATCCGGTGCTGCGCGCGGTCGATCGCTCCGACCCGGATCGTTTCCTCGTACCAATCAAAGCACCAGTAGCCTTGGAGCCAGACCCCGCGGGAGACGTCCCAGCGGGCTGGGCGCTCGCCGTCGTACTCGAAGGTGCCGGGCCGGTCGTCCTGCTCGCCCTCACGCGGGACCGAGCCTGAGTCGACAATCCTCGCGATCGTCGCCCAGCCATCATTCGGCCAGCGGGCGAGGATCATCCGGTTGTCGTTGAAGAACAGTTCGGGGGCGGCGGGCGCGCCGCGGAATTTCTCCGGAAACCCAGCAAGATCACTCAGGCCCAGACCTCGCAGATGCGCACGCACGACCTTGCCGCGCGCTGTGGGATCGAGGCGATCCAGCAGCGCCGCCTCCGTGGCGAGCTGGAACATACTGTTGGTCAGCGCGACTCCCCCGCTCAACCTGACCTCCTCGCCCGGTGCCGCCTCCCAGATGACGGGCGCGCTGGCTGTGCCGGAGTCCTCGGGACCGAGCAGGAGGCTGGTCTCGAGCCGGTACGTGCCGCGATGGACGATCACCGAGATCGCCTCAGCTTGCGGGCTGTTGGCCTTGAGCTGGCGGACCGCATCCCGGGCGCGCGTGAGGGTCGCTAAGGGTCTTGCCTGGGAGCCTGGGTCAACGTCGTTGCCGGACGGGGAGACGTGGAAGGTGGCGCCTTCAACGACGGGCGAGGAGCACGTTAAGACGGCGAGGCCGAAAACCCAGCATGATGCGTGCACGCCCCAGTTCTGTCATTGGAGTGCGCCCAACGCGAACATATAGCGCGGCTGAGTTCATCAAGTACAGGCGGCCGGCCGCACATACACCCGCGTCGTTCGCTCGCTGCTGTGCCCCAGCCGTTCGGCGATCTCCTCCAAGGTGGCCCCCTGGCTAGCCATGGTGGTGGCGTAGGAGGCGCGCAGGCAATGGAAGCTGTAGCCCGGGAAGCCGCACCGCTCAAAGAACCGGCCAAAGATCACGGACAGGTGGGCCCGCCGGCTCGGATCACGCACCATGTCGCGCTCGCGGGGGAACATGTACTTGGGATCGGAGGCGGGCAGGCCGGTCACCAACCTCACGACGCGTCGGGTGAGCGGGATCTCCACGCGTGCGTTGGTCTTGTCGGTCCAGACTGTGGCCACGTACCTCGCAAAGTCGAATGAGGCCCACTCCAGTGAGCATACGTCGCCCAGGCGCAGGGCAAGGTCGCGGCCGAGCACGATGGCGGCATGGAGAAAGCCCGGCGTCAGGGAGGTCGGTTCAGCACGGGCGCACTGGCTCAGCAAAAAGTCGATCTCCGGGTCGGTGAACACCGGCTTGTGACGCGTCTCGCGTTGGCGTTGGGTCAGCAGCCGATGGTCCACAGCGGCCAGGACAGACGGGTCATGGAGGATGTACCGCTTGGCCACACAGAACCGGAAGAAGGCGCGAATGCCGGCCAGCCTCACCAGCCGCGCGCCACGTTTGAGCGGGCTCGCCGGGTCGTTGATCCAGCATTGGATGTCTTCCAGCGTGAGCCCCCCAACCGCCCGCTCGCCAAGGGCCAGTTCCCGGACCCACTGGCTCACGACCATGATGTTGTTGGTTCGCGTGCGCTCGGAACGGGCTGCGGATCGCATCCAGGTGTCCCACTCCGCGATCGCCTCGGTGACTGTCAGCCGGCGATTGGCGGTGATGAGGGTCACGACCTCGGCCGTCAGCCGGTGGGCCTTCGAGGCAGCCTCAAGTTCGGACACCTTGGCGGCGCGAACCAGCGCCTTGGCTTCGGCGTGATCCTGACAGCCGGTGTCGAGGGTGCGGACACCGCGATCCTCGGTCGTGACTTGGACGTGCCAGGTGTCGGTGCCAGGGGGTTGGATGAGCTTCATGGACGGGGAGGGTCGACGTCTGTCCTACGCATCAAGGTCGGAAGCGGACTCAGCGCCAGCCCCCAGTGCCTCGAGGATCCGTTGGAGCATGGACTCGAGCCGGGCCGTCTGACTGGCAATGGCGCGCGTGGCCTCGGCCCTTACGATCTCACGCACCTGGTCCAGGAGCTCAGGCACGGCTTCCACCGCCGCGGAAGGTGGTTTTTCGTCCGGCACCAGTGCGATGACGGGTTCACGTTCCTCGGTGGCGGTTGCGCGGAGATCGTGGGGTTCGAGGTAGGCGGCGAGCTCTTCGAAGGCGCCACGGTCGAGCGTGCCGGCCAGAACCGACAAGGCGGACTCAACATCCCCGGCGGAAGCTGTTCCCCGGCCGGCGGACAGTGTCGCCAGCTTGACCGCCAGCACGAGGTCTCGACCGGCCTCGTCGTGGACGATGCCCAGACGCCTCAGGAGGTAGGCGGAGGACAGGTTGCGCTGGGCAGGCGTCAATCGCCCGCAAAGGCCCTGCAGATGGTTCTGGAGCACAGCCAGCGCCCTGTGACCATCGGCAACCGGCACAATCGATACGTTGTCAGGCATGCGCGGTTCCCTGGGTCAGGCGATAGCCACCCGTTGCGAGGTCGATCGCGGGCAGGAGCGGTGTGGTACGGGCCTCTATGTCGCGCTCCAGTGGTTTTGACGCCCTGCGCGGCACGGGCGCCAATAGGAGCTTCGTGGTCAGCGGGGCCGGCTCGAACAGGGCGGCGCCAATAGCGCCCTCCCAGCCCCGATACCGACGCGCCGCGATACCGCCTCGGGGCCCGACCACCACGATCTCAACGCACGGGCCCGGGAACTCCCGTTGAACCAGGTCTGCGGCCTCGGCCGCCTTGTGCGCGATGACGTCCAGGCGCTGGGTTGTGTTGCGGCAGTAGTCAGCAATGGTCGCACCCGGCAGGGCAGCACGGGAGCCGTCTCTGACCAGGACTGGCCAGCGGAACACCGGTCGTCCTGTGAGGGTGCCCAGAGGGCGGGCCGCAGGAACCTGGCGACCGAACACGACGGCGAAGGGTGCAGGATGGCGTTTCATGAGGCGCTGAAGCTTGGGTCTGTCGCGGTTACCGACAGCAGGCCGGGATGAGCTTGGCGGCGGCCTTGGGCTCGAACTCGGTCAACCCCTCGAGAGCCAGGGCGTCCCTGGACCCCATGAAGTCGCCATTGATGAAGGTGGAGAGGGTGAACTCGGTTTTGCTCCACCGCACCCGGCGGATGAAGGATCCATTCCGGAGGGCGGCTTCGTGGCGGGCATAGTAGGCTTCGACTTTCGGTTTCATGGTCAAATCGGGGTGGCGACGCGCTGCTTGTGGCTGCTACTCGACGAAGTACCCGGCCCCCACGTGCACAACAACGTCGTGAACGGTGGCGTTGGTGTAGAGCGTGCGGTCCTCGGTTCGGGCATTGAAACCGGCCCGGCGGAGGTTCGTGACCGTCCGGTACAGGTACCCCATGCTCTTCGTCTCCAGGGCGCCTTCCAACCGGCGGACCATGCCGGTCTGTTTGGCGTGAACCCACTCGGCTTCCTCGGACGCCGCAGCCTCGACGGCCGCCCGCAGCGACTCCAGGAGGTCTGCGGCTTCCTTCGGCGTCATGGACAGCTGCTGGGGTTTCGCGCCGACATGGAACGCCAGCTTGATGGGGTGCCCTTCGTTGAACGCGTCGATACGGCTGACGGGGGCGGCAAGGGTTGCTGTGATCTTCATCGTGGTGGTCAGAGAGATTGAGTGTTCGAGGTGCTAAATGCCGCTGGCAGCCAGGACATCCTGGGCGAAGCGGTCCGCCTGCTTCCTGGTGACCATGCGCGGGGGCGCCGGCTTCCGCTCGACCAGCCGCACATTGCGGAGCTCCGCCGCGCAATCGCGCAGCATGTTCGCCCGCAGATTCCAGGCGTCAGCGAAGCGGGGGTCCTCGCAACGGCGCCGCGAAGTGGTCTCCAGCTCGAAGGCGAGCGTGGCCAGGGTCTCCACCACGTCCGCGAACGTGGTTTCCGACAGGATGGTCTCTAGGGCAACTTGGGTTTGTGGTGTCATGGCAATCGCAGCTGGGAGTTGCAGAAGGTGTTGGTTCAGCTACTTGCCGCTCCTGGCGATCTCCTGCTTGATGGCGCGCTCGGCCAACTCCTCGGAGGTGTAGCCAGCCCGAAGCGACGTCCAGGTGGCTGACCAGGCTTCGAAGGCCGGAACCTGGCCATGCACAATCTCGCCAACCATGGTCGGGGCGCCGGAGCGGTACTTGAAACCCCGCCAGCAGTCCCAGCCGGCGGTGATCTCACGCGATGCCTGCCAGGGCTTGCCTGTGCGCGGGTTGAGCGGTTGATAGTGCGCGGTCCAAATCCCCGGCGTGCATTCGCGGGTCCAGTAGAGTCGGCCTGAGGTCTGAAGTCTCATGATATGAGGGCGGCGTGGCGTTGCGGTTGAAGGCAAGCTCTACTTGGCGGGAAGCTGCGGGTCTGGCTGGCAATCGAACCGGTCAAACACGACGTCCGCGTGGGCGAGCCGGGCTTGGGCAAGCTCGACCCTGTCCAGAGGCGAGGCCTCGGCGCGTGTCTGGCCCACGAACCCTTTCCCCTTCACGAACCAGAGTCCCGTCTCCGCATGTTGAAGGCAGGAGTGTGTCGCCGGCGGCTTGACCTCGTGTTTGATGGGCGGGCAGTCGTACAGGTCGTAAGTGCACTTGACCACTGCCACCCCGACCGGATCCAGGATGGCGGCATCCGCCCGGGCCTGACTCGTGAACCCTTGTCCCTTGACGTACCAGAGACCGGTTTTGGCGTGCTGAAGCTGAAAGTGCTTGTTCATGATGAAGGAGGCTTGGAGTTGCAAAGAGGTGGCCCGGATCCAGGCGGTTCACTCCGCGGCAATCGCGCTGGCTTTCCGCTTGGCGGTACCGTGGGCGGGGAACCCGACAATGACCTTCCGGTTCGCCTTGGCGCACAACTGACAGGTGGCGCAGCTAACCCCTTGTCGCGTGACGGCAGGACACACCACAACCCGACGTCCGCCTGGCGTGACCGTGTTGCGCATTTGCTCCGCCGGCAGGACCGTCACCACAGGACCGGCACCGGACTCCGCCAGACTGTCCGCGTGGCGCAGATTGTTGCCCGACAGATTGACCGTGAAGCCGTTGGCGTTGGCGTGGCGGATGACTTCCGCGTTGCGAGGGTCAGAGACCGGGTAATGCGTATACGTGAAGCCACGGCGTCCCTTGTTGGCGCTGACCAGAAGCTTGACCGCTTCAACGTCCAGGCGGTTGTCCGCACCCGGAAGGTCGCCCGCCTGGTTGTGCCTCCACAGCTGGCCTTCGGGCAGCTTGGCGATAGCCGCGGCAAACTCCGCCAGGCTCATCTTGGGCGCCTTGCGCCACACCAGCCCCAGGGGGCCATGCTTGGCGTAGCAACCGCCGGACTTGAGCGGGCAGACGTCCGGGCAGGAATCCGCACTCGTGGTGGAGACGGGGATAGGACCAGTTTTAATGTTGGAACTCTTGACAGTAAGATGTACTTGCATACCACATAAGCGTGGTTGCAAAAGTCAGCATCCTGATCAAAATACTCATATTGTTACCCTTGATGGATAGGGTAACGGGTCTGGACGCCCGAAAGGGGGAGGGGGGAGGGTGGGGAAAGGGTTGGCTCTACGGCCCCAAAAAGACCCCCCTTTTCTCAACTTTCTAGTTTTGGCGATTTTGGAAGTGCCCTGCGGGTCCGGCGGTCACCGGCAAGAGGCAGCCGGTCACGTAACGGGTCCGCTTCCGACGGGTGGGTTGGTGGTCAGCTGGGTGACACGGTGACTTCACACCGGTCGCAACCACGAACTCTCCCTATATCAATTTACCAACTACTTTTAGCCTAAGGAGGTATTGGATGTCACCAGAGTCACCGAAAGGCGTGGCGTCGGGATCGAGAGGTCGACCGAGCGGGTGCCTGCTGGCAAGGAAGGCGCCGTGATGATCGTGCGTGCCGGCTTGAGTTTCCACGTTGGTGAGCCCATCGTCCGGCCATGAGGAGCGGTTCACGCGTAGCGACCGGCCGACAACGCGCACCTGCGGGAATCCGGCGGAGCATGGGCAGTCGTCGGTTTGGTGGAGCGTTACGAGCGTCCCCGCAGCGCTGGATCGCGTGGTTTGCCGTATGGACGTTGGGCCCACTCGCGACGGTGCAGGCCCAGCGCGTCTACACTCCCTACACGTTCACCACGCTCGCCGGCCAGGCCGACCGGGGTAGCGCAGACGGCGTTGGCATCAAGGCGCGATTCTGGCATCCGTGGGGGGTGGTCGCCGATGCGAGGGGGCATCTTTGGATCACCGACCTCGCGAATTGCACGATCCGTCGGGTCAGCCCCGCAGGCGTGGTCGTGACCGTGGCGGGCACCGCGGGGAATCTGGGAGCTCAGGACGGCCTGGGGAGTGCCGCCTCCTTCCGAGGGCCATCTGGCGTGGCGCTCGATGGCGAGGGCAACCTCATCATCGCCGACTCCGGGAACCACGTGATCCGCAAACGCGCTCCGGACGGCATGGTTTCAACCTTGGCGGGATTCTCGCCGGGTCATGCTGACGGCGTCGGCCGACTGGCGCGCTTTCAGTCTCCGGCAGGGCTGGCCGTAGACGAGACGGGCATTGTGTATGTCGCGGATGCGGGGAATCACGCCATCCGGAAAGTGGGCCGGGACGGGACGGTTACCACCCTGGCGGGCAAGCCAACGAGCAAGGGTTCGAGGGACGGAATGGGAGCGCAGGCGCAGTTCAATGCGCCGGTGGATGTCGCCTTGGGTCCGGGGGACAGCCTCTACGTGTGCGACCGGGATAATTCGACGATCAGGGTCGTCACCACCGAAGGACAGGTCAGCACACTCGCGGGGGAAGCCGGCAACACCGGGAGCACAGACGGACAGGGGGCGGCAGCGCGGTTTTCGCAGCCCACCGGCATCGCGATTGATCGCCATGGAGTGGCCTACGTTGCCGACACGGGGAACAGCGTGATTCGCCGAGTGCTTCCGGATGGCACGGTGGACACGGTCGCCGGCGGGGGTCCCGGGTTCACGGACGGAGTGGGGCGCGAGGCCGGCTTGGGGCGACCCACAGGCATCGATGTGGATGGCAGCGGAGATCTTTATGTGACAGACCCTGCCTACAACCTGCTACGGAAGATCACGCCCGGAGGTGTGGTGACGACGCTGGCAGGCTCAGTCGGAGGTCCAGGATGGAGCGACGGAGTGGGCGAGGCCGCCCGGTTCGAGCAGCCCTACGGGATCGCCGCCGACGCCAACGGCAACGTCTACGTGGTAGATCGGGGGCCAGGCACGGTCCGGAAGGTGGCCCCCGATTGCCGCACCTCGACCCTCGCCGGGTTCCCCTGGAGCCATGGACATGTTGATGGCATGGGTGCGGTGGCGCGGTTCGACTTCCCCAACGGCGTGGCCGTGGACGGCGAGGGGAACCTCTATGTCACGGACGCCGGCCTGGACGCACCCGCGGGCACGGCGGCGGGCACTGTTCGCAAGATCAAGCCAGATGGCACGGTGAGTACCCTGGCAGGGAAGCGAGGCGAGCCAGGCAGCTCCGATGGTCTGGGCGAGGCGGCGCGATTCCGCATGCCGGTAGGGGTGGCGGTGGACGGTTCGGGACACGTGTACGTGGCGGATTCCGACAACCACACCGTGCGCCGGATCACCCCGGCCGGGATCGTCTCCACCATGGCAGGCCTGGCCGGGAGCCCCGGCTACGCCGATGGGGTCGGGAACGCGGCGCGGTTCCGGTCTCCGTTGGGGATAGCTGTGGACCACGCCGGGAACCTCTATGTCGCCGATTCCCTCAACAACGTAGTCCGCAAGATCACGCCGCTCGCGGCGGTGACGACTCTTGCAGGCCTAAACAGCATAGGGGGAGCGGTGGACGGCACTGGCAATGTCGTTCGGTTTGATGCCCCTTGGGCGGTGGCGGTGGATCAGGAGACGAACGTTTACGTGGTGGACCTCCACGCCAACGGCCCTACAATTCGGCGAATCAGCCCGTCCGGCGTTGTCACCACCCTGGCGGGAGGCGGGTGGGGACCCGCGGATGGTTGGGGAGCCGAGGTGGGTTTCGACTGGCCGCAGGGCATCGCGGTAGACGCCCACGGCTTCGTCTATGTGGCCGACACAGCTCACTACACGATTCGGAAGGGGTGGCCGGGATTCTGGCCGACCTTGGCCGTTCCCTCGGTCCGGGCGGACGGCCTTGTCGAACTGGAGGTCGCGGGGAGCCCCGGCTACGCCTACACGGTGGCAGCCTCGGAAGGTTTTCGTGACTGGCGGGTACTGACGAACTTCATCAGCACCAGCCGAAGCACTGCCGTCATCCACCGGCCCGGGTCGAACCCGCCACCACAGTTTTACCGGGCCAGCTCGCCCTGAAATTGCCCCCGGGCACCTGATTCGTCACGGAAGCCAGGCCACCCGGTAGTACGCGGCCGGCTCGCTGGTGGATGGATCGCCCCAATCGCAGATCCCCGCAGGGGGCATGGTCACAAGATCGGCCGCATGCCAGTTCACCGAGTCAGTCGAGCGGAAGACGCGGTAGCGGGCTCCGGGACTGCCGGCGAAGCTGAGCTGAAGCGTAGTGCCGATGCGTACGAGGCGCAGCGGCCCGGGCCGCTGCGCGGGATACAGGGCGAAAACAGTGCCAGCCCCTTGCTCGCCACCTCCCTGGGTGAGCCCGTACAGCACACCATCGGCATCCTGCGCCAGCCCTCCCGAGGGTGTTGTGCCGTCACCTGCCACGGCCTCGAAGTGATGCACAACACGGTAGCCACTCCCGTCCTTCTCCAGAGCAAACACGACTCCCCCCGAGGGATCCCACCCTCCGCCGGAGGTCGCGCCATAAAGAGCGCCGTCACGCCCCTCCACCAGCGTCCCGACTGGATTTCTCCCCTCGCCACGGGACGGATCGAATTCATGGAGTACGCGGACGTCGCTGCCGTCCGGGTTCAGACGATAGACCGTGCCTGCTACAAACCTGCCCCCTAGACTCGAGGTTCCGTAGAACCTGCCATCGCTGCCGATCAGCAGGCCGCCCTCCAGCCCGCGAGGAGAGGTGTTGGCGCCTCCGAACCAATGCAGGATCCTGAACTCGGTTCCGTCGGGGCGCAGCGAGAAGACGGTACCCCTGTCCGTCGTGCCGGCGAGGGTGCCACTGTCCGTTTGCACTAACTCCGCGAGCGGTTCAAATCCATTGGTGCCGCCGGCGAAGCGGTGGAGCACCTCGTAGCCGCTTCCATCCGGCTGAAGCTTGAACACGGTTCCCAGCGTGAAGTCGCTGCCCCCGTACTTTGTCGTGCCGTAAAGCGCGCCGTCGCGGCCCTTCATCAGGCTCGCGTGAGGCTCGCTTCCATCACCGAACCGAGTCCCCCTAAAGGCGTAGAGGACACGGTAGGATTGCCCGGCATGTTCCAGCCGAAACACGGTGCCCCCATTTCCGGCCGTTGTGCCGAAAAAGGTCCCGTCGTCCGCCTCCACCAGTCCGGCCTGGGGGAAGCCTCCGTCAGCCGAGCCTCCACGGAAACGGTGGAGGAGTTGGGCAGTTCTGCCGTCGCGGGCCACCCGAAACACCACACCGAGCCAGTTGGTGCCGCCTCGCGCGCAAGCCCCGTACAACGCACCGTCCCGGCCAACCACCACGCGGCCCACCGGTTGCGAGCCCTCGTCGAAGTCGATGTTGCTGCCGAAGTGGTGCCGGAGACGATAGTCGCGGCCGTCGGGACTGAGACTGAACATCGTGCCGCACGACCGACCCCATATCCAGTTTGTGCCGCCGGCCCCGGTTGTGCCGTACAAAAGTCCGTCCGTCCCCAAGCAAAGCGCTGCGGTGGGGTTTGCGCCCTCACCTGCGAACCCCAGGCCATATGCGACTCCTAGGCCCTCAAAGTGCTGAAGCACGCGGAAGCCGCCCCCGTCCCGCTCTATGCGAAAGACCGTGCCCTGGCCCCCCTCCCCGCCCATGGTGGTCGTTCCCAGCAGTGAGCCGTCCGGACCAACGATCAGCCCTCCGCTAGGTTTGAGGCCGCCGGTCACCGTCGTCGCATTGGGGAACACATGCAGGCGTCGGAAATCACTCCCGTCGCGGTTCAACCGGAAGAGCGTACCCAACCCCTCCCCGCCGGAGGCGGTCATACCGTAAAGCGACCCATCCGGTCCTTCGACCAGCGGACCCGCGGGGGTCTGACCTTCGCTGGGCTGGGCAAAGTAATGGAGTGCGCGTTGACCCGTGCCGTCGCGGTTGAGTCGAAACACCGTGCCGGGAATGCCGCCGCCAGCCCATTCGGTCGTGCCATAGAGGAGCCCGTCGCTACCCTCGATCAACCGTGCTGCCGGCTTCGCGCTCTCGCCGGCCAGGGGATCGAACTGCCAGAGGACGCTCAACTCGACCCCGTCCTTCGCGAGGCGATAGACGACTCCAACGCCGCTGCTGCCTCCCTCCGCGGTGGTGCCGTACAGCGCCCCATCACTCGCCTCGATCACGCCGCCCTTGGGCTTGCGGCCGTCGGTTGGGCTCTGGCCAAAGTGTCTCAGCACACGGTAGCCGCTGCCGTCCGGATTGAGCGTGAACACAACGCCGGCATCCCGTTCGCCCCCCAACGCACACGTGCCGTACAGTGCTCCGTCGCTGCCCACGCAAAGCGCGTCGTTGCCAGGTGTGTACCCGTCCGCCTTGTTGGTGCTGAACGTGTGGAGGACACGATGATCGGTGCCGTCCGGGTTGATGCGGAAGACGGTGCCAATGCGGTTGGTCCCGCCGAGGCTCGTGGTGCCAAACAGCACACCGCCTGCCCCTTGTACAAGTTGGGCGGCCGGTGCGACCCCCAGCAGGTCAGGCCGGCTGAACGACCTCAACCGCTCATAAAGCATTTCCGCGTGGCACGCTCCGAACGCAGCTACACTCACGCCCACAGCTAGGGCACGGGTCGTCATACTCTGTCTCCCGGTCTTCATGCAGGAAGGTATCGAATGCACGACTCGGCGGTGCTGCAGAGATTCTGCGCGCCTCGTGTGTGCGGTGTGCCTGCATGAACCGCAACAGCTCCCTCGGTCTTGCACCTGCACACATAACTGGGGACTGATCCGGATTCAAGCTGATTCCATGATGCGCTGCTGAGCGGAAAGAACTATTTATGGGTGGTTAAAAGTCGGCCGCAGACGAGATTGCCCCGCTGTGGCGTCGTCGTCAGCATTCGGCGATGGAGCTGCGGACCTGGCAGGCGCGCGGGGGCGCACAGGTGGGTCACCAGATGGAAACTTACCTCCGTCGAGAACGTCGATTCACGGCGCCGAGCCTTTCCTGCGCTGCGCCTGCCAAGCTGGACCCATCACCCACTGGCACGCGGCTTCCGTGACCACAGGAGTGGTTTGCGTTGACCCAGTCGGGCTTCGGGGAGGTAGGTCGCCATCCATTGCATGGCGGCCTGCCGGTCCGCGTCTGTTCCACCCAGCAGTTCGAGCCGGGTGTCGAGAAACTGCACCAACCGCGCCCCCCCCGAAGCTGGCAAGGGTCGTGCCAGGGTCACCATCGTCCGCGTAGCGTCGCATGCATGGACGGTAGCACGAGAAGGGGGACAACCCTGATCGCGCGTCGACCGTGGGGACCGCTTCGAGGGGTGACACCAGAACCTAAGCCAGTGATGTGCTGATCGGCCTTTGAGGAGCACTGGGGGGGGAAAGGATCTCCTCCTACTCCTCCTACTCCTCAGTCTCATCTGTCTCTTCTGTAAACCTGCCTTGGCAACGGCAGGCATTGCGCGCACCCCGCGCCTCATTCCGCTTGCACGTCGACGCAGCTGGACTAGTACACCGCAACGTGCCCGGGCTGCCCAATCGCTCCTCTTGGTCCCGAGGCACTCAGTTTTGACCAGCCCCGGTTCCCACCGCAACTTGGGCCACACGCAACTCAGCTGGGTGCTATGAAGATGACCCACCCTCGGTGCCCCCCGCGCTGTCGTCCCGATACAGCACGCGTGGCGTGGTCGTCCTTGCCAGGCTGCCTGCGGGCGCGGGCGTGTCACGGGGCGCGCAGGCTCCGGCACGGTGCGGTTGCGGTCAGCACCGTCGAGCTCACGCCGCTTTCTCCGCCGCCGACCATGTCCACGCACGTCATCCGAGGTGGGCACCCCACGCTGCCGGCGCCAGTTCGCTCGCGGTCGGGAAGCTGGTCGACGCCAGTCACACCACCCACGCCACGCGGTGCCTTCACGCTGATCGAGTTGCTCGTGGTCATCGCCTGCATCGCGATCCTGGCCGGACTGTTGCTCTCCGCACTGGCTCGCGCTCGGAGCAGCGCCTTTCAGGTGGTCTGCCTGGGCAACCAGCGCCAGATCGGACTCGCGTTCCGGACCAGACTGGACGACGAGCCGGGCACCAGCCTTGGCAAGCTGTCACTGGTCGAATGGATGGCCGAGGAGTTCGGCCGACCGGAACTGGGATGGATCTGCCCGTCTGCGCCACCGCGACTCAGCCAGCCGTTGCCTGCCTGGAAGCGGGCCGTGTACCCGTCGGTCAATTCGGCGTGGGAGCAGGACCAATGGGGTGCCTGGCTGCCGTATCAGTACCAGGGATGGAACCCGACCACCACCACGCCGTCCCGCCGGACCGGCAGCTATGGTTTCAACCTGTGGCTCCAGCACCCTGAAGCGCGCTGGACCGAACCCGTGCTGGCAGCCGCACGCGCAGACGAGCGCACGCTGGCCCGGTATTTCCGTGACGAGACGGCCATTGCCTCGCCCGAGCGAACACCCGTGATCGGCGATTGCATCACCCCGTTCGCCACGTGCGACGCCCGAAGCAGTCCGCCGTCCAACCTCGTTTACGTTTACGAGACCCAGGCCGGGTTCGGCGGTGCCTTTTACTGGGAGGGGAGCCGCGGGCCGACACCCCATGTCTTCGCGATTCCGCGCCATGGGCGACGTCCAGGCAGCATCCCGATCCACTGGGATCCGGGCCGGCCCTTGCCGGGTGCCATCCAGGTCGGCTTCTTCGATGGCCACGCCAGCCTGGTGCCCCTGGACGCGCTTTGGGGGCTCTCCTGGCATCAAGGGTACGAACCTCCGGCGAAGCGTCCCAAGCTGCCCTGAGCGCGTCCATCGAGACCGCAGGGTGACGCACGCGCGACCGGGACGACCCAGCGGTGACCCAGGGCTGACCCGGAGTTGACCCGGGGTCGAACTGGACTTGGCATGAGGACTCGAGGTTGGGCGTGGTGTCAAAGACCCTCGAAAACCAACCCCAGGACCAAGGATGGCGGGGGGGGGCAGTAGAGACAACATCCTGCAATACCTGGGGAACTGTAACTCTGAGTAACTGTGTATCTGTGTCAACTTGGGGGGCTCCTGAAGAGGAAACCAACGGGAGGCAGTCGCACCGCGCCCCCGAGCGGGACCCACAGGCGGCCGTCACGTCGTCAAATGTGACCCGATCGTGTTCCCGATCGTGGTCGTCCTTCTCCTTGGCTGGGTGCCCACCTGAGAGTCATCCCCATGGATCGCCCCATGCGGCCTGATCACGGAACGCAGCGGCCACAGGAGCCCGTCGAGCGTCCGTGGACCGGCCGCCATGACCCACTCGGCACCTCCTCCGGCACGCAAAGCTCGTCCTCCTCGTGCCCAGGCAACCACTACGCAACATCGCCTTCAAGGGCCACCCATAGGCGTACATATTTGGCCGCTACCCTCATCGGGTGGCGCTGAGCCCACAGCGCCTCCAGCCAGGGCAAGCTGCTGACCCGCGCCGACTGCATCGGCCTCCTCCACCAGATCCGCCAGGACGTCCAGGGATGCCTTCGGCCCGCTTACCGCCGGCCAGACCCCGGCGGGGATGTGCGCGGACCTGCAGCAGACCTACCGCGAACTCGGCCGCCAAGACGAGTCAACCTAGGTGGGCACTGGATCGGAGGCCGGGCACCGTCACCTTCGACTACAAGGACTGCCGCCACGGCGCCCGTCACAAGACGATGACGCTGGAACCGCCCGAGTTTGTGCGCCGTTTTGCCCTGCACATCCTGCCCGGGCGCTTGGTGAAGATCTGCCACTCCGGGCTGCTGGCCAATCGGGGTCGACACGAACGCCTGGTCCGCCTGCGCGGCCGTAGCCGCTCCAGGTGCCGGCCAAGCTCGGCCAGCACCGCTTCCGGCAACGTCGTCACCCGGTCCTTCGCGCCCTTGCCAAACCGCACCGTGATCTGCCGTCGCTCGAGGTCCAGGTCCTTGACCCGGAGCCGGAGCGACTCGAGCAGCCGCAGGCCGCCACCGTACATGACCTGGGCCATCAGCCGTGTCGAACCGTCCATGGCGTCCAGCAGCCGGCGGATCTCATCACGGGTCAGCACCACCGGCATCCGTGAACGCGCCTCGGCCCGCGCATAGTCGCCAAAGTCCCCCAGTTCCAGCCCCGCCACCTTCCCCAGGAGAAAGACCAACGCGTTCAGGGCCTGCCGCTGGGTGCTGCTGGTGACAGCCCCCACCCGGCTCCGCCGGCAGAAGCTCAAGTACCAGCGCACCGTCACCTCGGTGGACCGTCGCACCCGGTCGGGAAGTCCGGAGGCTGCCAGCGCCTCCGTCCCAGTCCGGGAACACCAGGGGACGATCCGGTTGCGTGTTTTGTCATCGCGGCTCGGCCATGACCCCGCGGCGCGCCGACGCCCATCGTCGGCCTTGACAGCTCGTAACCTGCAGGCTACCAACGCCCCATGGATCGGCCCAAGCCTGTCAAAGGCCGGGAACCGCCGGCAACCCGCCTCCCTGTTGGCCCGCAACCCAGTTGCGCCGATTAACACTGTTCGCCCAACTAACACGCTGCCCATGACTACTGCAGAGCGTATCACCGAGCTTCAGCAGCTACTCTCACGGATTCAGGACGGCGAGCTTAGGTCTGATCTTGTTGACAGACGGCGCATCCTTTCACGAGCCACAGGACTTTTGGCCTTTAGTCCGACGCATCAGGCTAACGCCATGCAGGCAGCCGACATCTTGGGAAAGCCGGGTTTCAGTTCTTCGATGTATGAGGGCATGGAGGGACGCATGGAGATCATACTTGGACAGGCCATCACTGAGTTAGAGGCCCCGGCGCCGAGTGCGGTAATTGACCCAGTTGAGGCCATTGAGACTGTCTGTGAGCGTTTTCATCTTGTTGCCCGTCAGTTGAGGAGTCGCCACGACTCTCGTGCCACTTTGGATGTTCAGGACGAGTATGATGTGCAGGACCTGCTTCATGCTCTTTTGCTGATTCACTTTCGAGATATCCGCACTGAGGAGTGGACCCCCAGCTACGCAGGTGTGGCGTGAGGCGCTAATCCGTGGAGCGGGTGGCAAGATCGTCCGTGCTCGA
>CAZHUS010000130.1:0-19665 GCA_964535555.1 uncultured Verrucomicrobiota bacterium | reverse complement strand
GAACACATGCCGTTCGACCCGGCGGCCCCCAGCGCACGCCACCTTCTCCGCGAGGGTGTAATAGTGGTGCTCCTTGCCGTCTTTGAACCGCGTGTGGCACTTCAGATACATAGCGTCGATCAGACTCTATGCCGCGTTGGGTGCGCGGTGAAGAGGGTGGGTCTGTAGCCAACGCCACTCCGAGAGTGCCCGGCCTGCAACTTAAGTGGTTAGAGCGGACAGGAGCCAGAAAACCGCGGTTTTGACGTCCGAGTTGCGAAAGTTGGGATAGCTCCCGTGCTTGCGGAGTCGCGTGGCGCAATCCCGCGGGCAGGGCGGTCGCTCACCGGTAAAGCTGTCGGCACGGACTTGGATGGCGCCCTTGAAAACCGGATCCAGCCCGCGACCGCAATCTCAGAATGCTCCCGAGACCACGAGCTCTCCTCCACGACTCAATCCGCCACCGTCCTCTGAACCTCCCCACCGTTTAGTCCGTAACGGAACAGATGTGTGATGCGTGGGATGCCGAGCTTCTTGCAGGCCCGGCTGAGCGCGCCCTGGCACTTCTGCACCTGGAGGATGCGGCCAGACGGCTGTTCACTGCCCTTAAGCCGCGTGAGCAGCGATTCCATGTCCGGAATGATGGGGATGCGCCGGATCTCGCTGTTCTTGGTGCCAGTCTCGGGACTGCCCCGAACGACAATCTCCTTGCGCTGCCAGTCCACGTCCTCCCAGGTCACCCACGGTGCTTCCGAAAAGGCGCGCAACCCACTGGAGGCGAGGAACTCAATCATGTTCGCCGCGCGTGGCCCCCACCCTCCGCTGTCCCGGGCGACATCCTGGACGAGTTGCCGAAAATGGTCTGGCTCGGGGAGTTTCAGTTCCTTCTGCGTAACGCGAACCCGCGAAAGGACCGCTGCTGGGTTATCGAGTTGGACGCCCGTCCTGTCACTGTAGTCCTTCAAGCCGGCGGCGATGATCAACCGGAGGGTGGCGATGGTGTTGTTGTAGTAGTGGCAGGCGATCTCCTGGCTCAGCCTCGCCCCCCACTCGCGGCAGGTTTCGGTTCCGATCTGGTCCAGCCGCAAGTCTTTAAGGCCCGGCCAGGAGAGTTCCAGTTTGCGAATGCACCAACGGCGGTACTTGCGACTCTGGGGCTTGATGGTGGGATCGTTGTCCAGGTGTTGTTCGTAGACTTGTTGCGCTTCGGCGAACGTGGGAGGTGCGGCGGGGCTGATCGTTTCCCTTCGCTCTTTAAGGAAGTCCAGCAGCCTCAGCTTGGCCGTGGAAAAGACGTCGGTGTCGAGGCTGCGGCGAATGATCTTGCCCCGCACTTTGACGCGGGCATAGTAATTGCCGCTGCCGATGTATTGAAGCAGGTTCGGCACCTTTGGGAATGATCTCCATTGTCCATCGTTCGACAACCGCGAATGGCGCTGCGGCGTCGCTGGCCGGTCCCCATGCTCGTCATGGCATGGCGCAATGATGGGGGATACAAAGCGGGGATACAAAGCAAAAGTCTCGGGGTGCGGATTTCGTTTCAATTGTTTGGTAATGAATTGGTTGCCGGCGTGGCGGAATGGCAGACGCGCTAGACTCAAAATCTGGTACTCGTAAGAGTGTAGGGGTTCAAGTCCCTTCGCCGGCACCAACCTCCCAAGCAGTGATCCCATGTCCTTGCGACTGCGGCCGGTCCCAGGCCGCAGCGTGTGCAGGGGCGGGCCGAGTTGGTCCTTCGGAAACACAGCGCGCTGTGGCGTTCGTCGCCGCGGCGACCGCGGGGAAGTCGCGGTCCTCCTCGGCGCGAGTTGTCATCACCGGAAAACGGGACTACCTGTTCCCCTGATGCCACCGCGACACCCAAGGCACGGGTTTACCCTGATCGAACTCCTGGTCGTGATCGCGATCATCGCCATCCTCGCCGGGCTCCTCCTCCCGGCGCTTGCTGGTGCAAAATCCCGCGCCCAACGGCTCAAGTGTACCGCCCAGATGAAGCAGCTCGGACTCGGGTTCTCGCTCTTCACGGGCGACCACCACGACCAGTACCCGCCGACGGCCTACGCGACCGGCGATTACCAGTACCAGCTCTCCTGGGACGACTACCTCCACCGCTACATCGGGGGCTCGGCCCCCGAGGCGGACCTCATCCTGGGGATCTCCGGCGCGGTGGCCGACCCGGCGACCATCCCCAAGATCCTGAAATGCCCGGCGGATCGCATTGAGACGAGCATCGAGTACGCCTCGTTCACCCGGCGACGCACGTACGCCATGAACTGGGCCGGGCCGGGCTTCATTCTCTCGAGCCGAACCAGCCCTTTGCCTCCGCCCGACTACGGCGTGGGCATCTACTACAACCTGCGAGGCTCCACCCCCGGCGCGCTTCCAGACTGGGAACCACGCGGGTATCCGGAATCGGTGGCCGTCGATCCGTCCGGGACCTTGCTCCTCGCGGAACTGCCCAACGGTCGCAATGCCGCGGGCAACGACTGGCCTTCGTTCTGTGCCGGGCCCGGCTACAACGCGCCGGGGGGCCTGACACCCGACTGCGTGCAGTTGAACCGCGCCACCTCGTTCAACGACATCACGTACGGCGTCGCGGCTTACGGGCTCCACGCGCGTCGCTTCAACTACCTCTTCCACGACGGCCACGTCATGATCCACCCCGTGACGGCGACGGTGGGCAGCGGCAGCACCAACGCCCCGCGCGGCATGTGGACCCTGACCGCCGGCGATTGACACGCACGGCGCGTGAGCCCGGCGAGAGCTTCCCGCTTGCGGGAGCGTCCTCTCGTTTTATAGTCGCGGCTCGTTTCGACGAAAGATCATGAGCACACAACCCATCCGTGTCGCGGTCACCGGCGCCGCCGGTCAGATCGGCTACTCCCTGCTTTTCCGCATCGCCTCCGGCGCGATGTTCGGACCCGATCGCCCGGTGATCCTCCAGTTGATCGAGATCCCGGATGAAAAGGCCATGAAGGGCCTGAACGGCGTCTGCATGGAACTTGATGACTGCGCGTTCCCCCTGCTCAAGGGGATCGTGGCAACGTCGGACCTTCACGAGGGCTTCCGCGGTGCCAACTGGGCCCTGCTCGTCGGCGCGGTGCCGCGCAAACAGGGCATGGAACGGAAAGACCTGCTCGGCATCAACGGCAAGATCTTCACGAGCCAGGGACAGGCGATCGCCCGTAACGGCGCCTCCGACATCCGCACGTTGGTCGTGGGCAATCCCTGCAATACGAATGCGCTCATCGCCATGAGCAACGCGTCCGGGGTTCCCCGTGACCGGTTTTTCGCGATGACCATGCTGGATGAGAACCGCGCCAAGACCCAACTCGCCAAGAAAGCCAGCGCGGATGTGACGGCCGTTTCCAACCTGGCCATCTGGGGGAATCACAGCACGACGATGTATCCCGACTTCTACAACGCGAAGATTGGGGGCCGGCTGGTTCCCGAGGTCATCGGCCACCGCGAATGGCTGGAGAAGGACTTTATCTCCACGGTGCAGAAGCGTGGAGCCGCCATCATCGAAGCCCGGGGGCTGAGTTCCGCCGCCTCTGCCGCGAACGCCGTGGTTGACACGGTCCGACGCCTGGTGACCCCGACGCCTTCCGGGGACTGGTTCAGCGTGGCGGTGTGCTCGGATGGGAGTTATGGCATCGAAAAGGGCCTGCTCTTCAGCTACCCCATTCGCAGCAACGGTCAGTCCTGGGAGATCGTGCAGGGCGTGCCGCTGAACGAGTTCAGCAGAGCCAAGATCGCCGCGACCGAGGCCGAGCTGAAGGAGGAGAAGTCGATGGTCGGTGCCCTGTTGCCAGGCTGACGTGCCTTGTGTCCGCCGCCGTGTCTGAGCGGAGGAAGCTCACGCCGCTCCAATCTGCGCCTTGTAGCCTTCGGGCGACAACAAGGCCTCAAGCTCCGCCGGGTTGGCCAGCTTGACCTTGAAAAACCATGCGGCCGCGTAGGGATCGCTGTTCACCAGCGCGGGGCTGGCCACCACCTCCGCATTCGTGGCGATCACTTCGCCGCTCACCGGGGCATAGATATCGCTCGCCGTCTTCACGGACTCGACTACCGCGCAAGCCTCCCCGGCCTTGATCCGTCGCCCCATGGCGGGCAGTTCTACAAATACGATGTCCGTCAGCTCATGCTGGGCGTGGTCGGTAATCCCCACCAGAGCGGTGTCGCCTTCAAGGAGCACCCACTCGTGGGACTTGGCGTACTTGCGGTCGGACGGGACGTTGCTGCTCATCGGGCAGAAAGGGAGTCAGGATTTCGCCTCAGGGTCAACTCGGTTCTGAGCCGGAACGGGCGGCGAAGTGGGTGCGGCGGACGCCGGCGCCGGCCGACGATAGATGGGCTTGCGCACTACCACAGCCGGAGCGCGCTGGCCGCGGATCTCGATCGACAGCGTGGTGTCGGGCCTGCCGAAGTCCGTCTCGACATAGCCCATGCCGATTCCCACGCCCAGTGACGGACTTTGGGTGCCGCTGACGACCCGGCCGATGACCCGGTCCTGGGCGTCCTGGCTCCGGATCGGATAGCCAGGACGCGGCGGGGCGGACTTGGCGGTCATGCGAAAGGCAACGCAACGACGCGCCGTGCCGCCTGCCTTCTGTTCGCGCAATCTTGCGCTGCCCAGGAACTCGCCCTTGTCGAAACTGACGAACACCCCCAGGCCGGCCTCCAGGGGAGTCGTCGTTTCGTCCAGTTCGTGACCGTACAACGGGTATCCCATCTCCGTGCGCAGCGTGTCCCGCGCTCCCAGACCGGCCGGCCGAAGTCCCGCTGCCGATCCCTCCTCCAGCAGGGCATTCCAAACGGCTTCGACGTGATCGGCGGGGGCGATAATCTCGAAGCCGTCTTCTCCCGTGTAGCCGGTCCGTGCCACCAACAGGGACACGCCCCGGAACACGAAGCCCCCGATCTGGTTCTTCATCAACGAGGTCACCCGCGGCGCGAGCAGGCCTCCGATCGACCCACCCGGGATCACCTTGCCAAGGAAGCCCGCTACGGCCGGCCCCTGCACGGCCACCGCCCCGTGCTCGTCGCTCACGTTCTTGAGCTGAAAGCCGCCCCGGGTCGGCGCGTGGTCCACTTGCGTCTGGAGCCAGTCCCAGTCCGCCCCGATGCGCGACGCATTCACGACGAGGAGAAACTCGTCCGTCTTCACCCGGTAGGCATACAGATCGTCCACCACGCCCCCGCTTGTGTTGCAGAGGAGTGTGTACTGCCCGTGTCCGACCTCGAGTTTACGAATGTCGTTGGTGAGCGTGTGGTTCAGGAACGCCGCCGCCCCGGGACCGCTCACCAGAAACTCACCCATGTGGGAAATGTCGAACAGACCGGCTGCGGCCCGAACCGCCAGGTGCTCTTCGACGATGCTGGTGTACTGGACCGGCATCTCCCAGCCGCCAAACTCGACCAACCGCCCGCCCAAGCGCTGGTGGGCACCAAACAATGGGGTCCTTTGAAGCATAAGGTGGGGGACGCTAACAACCTCCTGCCTCGCGTCAATCGGTTTGGCCGGGCGTAGGCCCCGGGAGAACGGCGATTCGCCCGCGGCGTCTCAGCACACCCAGCCAGCCCAGGCCCACCAGCAGGAGCAGGGTCACGGCCCAGGCGTTCACGTTAGGGTGGGCCGGGAGGAAATACAGCGAGGCCGCACCGACGGCCGGCCCGCCAAAAATGCCCGCCCCGATCGCAGCTTCGTGAAGGCCGCCGTGCTCGCCCTTGGTATCGCCCACATCCATGGAGTAGTACAACGACGAGTAGTAGATCAACGCCACCGCCAGGCCGAACACAATCTGCGCCCCCACGAGCAGCCAGAGATGGTTCCCCAGGAGAATCGTGGCGTACCCGGCGGTCATGGCTACATACGCCGCCAGCAACCACCGGAAGCGGTAATGCCACGAGGGCCAGCGCCACAGCACGTAAAACCCCGCCGTGCGCGCCAGCGGCCACACCGAGCAAAAGACCCCGGCCCAGGTCGTCGTGAGCCCGAACTTGCCCGCGACTCCCGGGATGACCGGAAGCACCGCATTCATCGCCACGTAGGCAAAGGGGTTCGCCACCCACGCCATCAGCAGAAAAGAGCGCGGTGAGACCTTCAGGGCCGGGCGGATTGGATGCGCTGGCAGCGACGGCACCGGGGATGGCTGGAGGCCGGGGCCTGCGCCCGCCCGGCTCTCAGCTTCGAGAACACAGGCCAGCACGAACTGGACGGCATGCAAGGCCACCGGCAGCAGGAAGATGCTGCGCGCACCCAGGTGTTCCATGATCCAGCCGCCGCTGAAGGTCGCCAGTCCGCTCCCGGCGGACCAGATCACGTTGTAGATCCCGATCTGACGCTGGAGTCGCGCCGGCGGTTCGTGCTCGCTGGTGATCGCCTCGAGCGCCGGCCAGGTCAGCCCGACGCCGAAGGTCCAAACGACCATGACCAGGACGTGGGCAGGCACGCTGTCCACCATCGACCCCACCGCCAACGCGGCGCCCATGACGACAAACCCCAGCTTCAACGCGCGGAAATAGCCGTGTCGTTGCGCCATCCGCCCGGCCTGCCAGACCCAGGCCATGTACACGGCGCCATGCGTGGCGCAGAAAGTCAGGTTGCCGAGGTTCCCGAAGCCAAACCGTTGTCGGAGGAGAAAAAAGACGTAGCTGATGTAGAGCAGCACCGCGAAGGCGTTCAGGCCCTCGAGCACAAACACCCCGGTCTTGATGCGTGGAGAAAACATGGCCGCGGAGAACGCCGGAAATGGGGGGAAGGACGCCGGGAGTCAGGCCACCGGCTCGGGCGTTCCTTCCGCGCCCGCCTCGGCGATTGCCTGCCGGGCGTACCATTTCACCGCGTGGGACAAAGGCGGATCCAGCTGGTCCAGGGCTTCCAAGGGGACCCAGCGAATGTCGTGGTGTTCCTCGGCGGCCAGGGACAGCTGCCCCCCGCGCGGGCGAGCCCAGTAGATCATCCCGATGTGTTCGTGCGTCGTGGTGATGCGATGGATGTCGAGGAACCGCGGGGCGATGAGCGCGCGCGTCCCGGGTTCGGTGGTGGGCGGACGCTCGCCGAGCAACTCAATCTCATAGCCGCTCTCCTCCTGGGCTTCCCGCAAGGCCGCCGCCTCGGGGTCTTCGTCCAACTCGATATGACCGCCCACGGGCAGCCAGCGTCCGAGCCGCCGATGGTGCACGAGCAAAACCTCGCGACCGCGGACGATAAAGACCGCGACGGTGAAATCGATGCGCTCGTGGATGTGCGCCATGCGCGCCGGCGACTCTCGCAGGCAGGTCTTTCAGCGTCAAACCCACGGACGGCGACTGCCGAGCCGCCCGCACCAAGAAAAGAGACCGGGAAGGCGGGCTTCCCGGTCTCCTGCGAGAGTGTGGAGGCCGGCAAGGGCCGGCCTCAAGGCGTGGGTTACTTCACGCTGCGGAAGAACACCGGCGCTGCCGGGTTGTTCACCGCGTACGGGCTCGTGGCGCCGGCCACGTCCTGATAGGCACCGCTCACGGTGGCTGCGGACTGCAGCTTGCCCGTGAAGGTGAGGGTGAATCCCGAGGCCGTTCGGGCGATCGCCACGGTCGGCGTCTCCTCGAGTTCGGTGACGAGCTTCACCTCATCACTGACGAGGCTCTTGCCGGGAACCGAGGCCACCACGCGGAAGAGCGCGTCGAAGTCCGCAGGCACCGGGAAGATGCGGTAGCTGGCGTCGTCCGCGCCGGGGATGTCGACCCAGTTCGCCGCGTCCTTCCGCTGCCACTGGTAGCTAAACGCCGCCGGTTCGCCCCGCAGGGAAGCCGTCGCCACGGCTGCGAACGTGGAGGCGGTGGGCGCCCGTCCGAACGCGAGTTGCAGGCGGCGAATGGCCCAACTCGGCTGCGAGGCTCCCGAGCATTCATCCCAACCCCCGACGAACTGCACGGCGATGGTGTCACTCGCCTTGAACGAGCCGAGCACGGCGGTGCTGGTGATGAACGCGCCGCTGGCGAAGCCGGTCGAGTCGCCGTTGAACGCGCGCTGGCCAAGCAGGATGCCGTTGCCGATGATGTTGCCCTCGGTATAGCCGTTGGCCGTGAAGGCCGAGGCCGGAACCGGGGTGAACTCGCCGCCGTTGACGCTGAGGCGCACCTGGCCGCCATCGTACAGACCGCCTTCGAAGGAGAAGCGGTGCGTGAAGCTGAGCGTGACTTCATCCGCCTGCGGGACGACGTAGGCTGGCGTGGTCAGCCTCGAGTTGAACGGGCCGCCGCAATTGCCGTCACTGCCCGTGGCGGCCCACTGCCCGTTCGCCGCCGCGTAGGTCCAGGGACCCCAGGCCCCGGGAGGCGTGGCCGGATCGTTCGCGACCGTGCAGTTGCCGTTGTTCTTGCTGAAGTCCTGGATGATCATCGGGACCAGTTCCAGCTTGAGGCTGTCGATCGACCAGCCCGGGACCTGGGCGAAGGTGCAATCGTCCCAGGCACCGGCGAACTGAACGACCAGCGTGTCGTTCTTGCTGAACGTTCCGAGCAGCGCCTTGCTGGTGATGAACTCACCCGCGGCGTACCCGGCGGAGTCTCCGTTGAATCCGCGCTGACCGAGGGCGATGCCGTTGCCGATGATGTTGCCTTCGGCGTAGCCGTTCGCCGAGAAGTTCTCCGCGGGAACGAGCGTGAAGTCGCCGCCGTTGACGCTGATCCGGACCTGACCGGCATCCCACAGACCGCCCTCCAGGGAGTAACGGTGGCTGAAGGTCAGCGAGACGGTGCCGTCCTGGCCCAGTGTGATGCCCGGGCTGTTCAGACGCGAGTTGTAGGGGCCGGTGCAGGCGGTCGAGGTGTCCTCGGGGTCCGCCACCCATTGCCCAATCGAGGGATCGTGAACCCACGGCCGCGGCGGGACTTTGTCGGTGCTGTTCTCGACGGTGAACCCGCCGTCGTTGGCGTTGAAATCGCGCGCGAAGATCTCGATGCCGGTGGAAGGCAGGTAACCGAGTTGATCGGTGGGCTGCTGCGTGAACGCGAGGTCGACGTTCGGATCGACGACCATGCTGATGTACTGGCTGGGAATGACCGGGAGCGAACTGGCGGCCGTGAAGTCGTTCTCGTTCCGCCACGCCACCTGGCAATAATCGCCGCCGGTGCCCTCCTTCCACAGGGCCTCGACGTAGTACTGGCGGCCGGCGACCAGGCGGATGGGCTCGCTGGTGGGGTAGGTGGTGCCGTCGTCGTTGGCGATGCCGGGCTCCTGGAACACGTCGCAGCAGTCGGTCTCCTCCGCTACGAGCGTCGCGTCCTTGGGATCGGCGGTGGTGCTCACGTACAACCTTGAGGAATCATCGCTGTACAGGAAGAACCGGTAGTCACCGGTTTCCGTGGGCGTGACCAGGCCGGACATCTTGCCGCCGTATCCTTCGTGGGTGTCATCCGGGTAAACCGGCCGGGAGGAGAAGGCGGAGGTGTGGCTGACGAAGTCCGGCGAGTTCGGGAAGTCGGGATCTTTCAGCAGGGTGTTGGCGAGGTTGTTGTCGGTGGTGGACAGACCCGTCCACACCTCGAACATGAGCGATCCCGGTACGCGCACCCAGCTGCTGAACTCGACGGTGCTGCCCGGGGCGATCGCGTTACCCGGGAAACTCTGATCCTTCACGCCGCTCACGGTCAGGGTATAGATCTGGCCGGCGGCCTGCGTGGAGGTGGTGAGGTCGACGATGTTGTCGCCGGGACTGCCGGCCGGGGCGGAGAGCTTGGCCGCGGAAACCGTCACGCCACCCGAGAGCTGGTAATTGGCGGCTGTTTGCGCCGTGGCGGCATCGACAGGCTCGGAGAACCAGACCCGGACGCCGTTATAGGTGGCGTTGCCGGTGGCGTAGAGGAGGGTTGGCAGCGAGGTGTCGGTCTTGACGTCGAGCGTGATGGCCGTGCTGGTCGCCAGGCCGTAAGCGTTTCGAACCACGACATCGTAAGTGCCGCTGTCGGCGGCCATGATGTTGGCAAACACGAGGCTGGCGGCAGTCTGGCCGGCGACGTCGGCGCCGTTCTTTCGCCACTGGAAGGACAGGGGCGCGCTGCCGCCGGCGGCGACGGCGAGGGTCACCGGGTTGCCCTGATAGACGGTTCCCGAGGGGGCCACCGGCTGCTGGGTGATATAGGGCGGCACATTGGCGGCGTTGTAGAGGTCCCGGATCGTCTGGCCACTGAGCGCCTTGTCGAACACGGCGACCTCGTCGATGCTGCCGAGGAAGTAGTCCCCGGTGGCGTTGAAGACGCCGCCGCCGCCGATGTTGAAGAAGTAGCTGCTCGATCCGTAGCTGGCGACGTTGCCGGCCAGCACGCCTGCCTGCTCGCCGTTCGCGTAGAGCACGGTTTGAGTGCCGTCCCCGACGAGGGCCAGGAAACCCCATTCATCGTCCTTGAAGGGGTAGTTGGCGATGATATTGCCTCCGGAGGCATTGATCCAGGCCTCCATGGTCTTGCCGCCGCCGGCGTCGCCGAATTCGAGCAGGTCATTCTGGCCGAAATAACCGCCCCGGGTGGAGTGCGCGGTCCCGCGCTTGACCCAGCCGGTGAGCGTGAACTGCGCCAGGTCGTTGAGACCGATCGGCGTGGACACGTGGCCCACCACGCCATTGAATCCGGCGGCCTTGTTGTCGGCGCCAAAGCCGGCATAGGCAGGTCCCGGAACTCCCGCGGTGACGCCCGGGTTGTAGTTGCCATCACCACCGGTGCCGGTGCTGCCCAGGTTGCGGGCCACGGGCAGCGTGCCTCCGGGCGCGTAGGTGGGTTCGTTCAGGCGCCAATAGCCGGCCGGGTTCTGCGCCTGCACCAGCTGGGAGTACGGTTTCGACGGGCTGGAGCTGATGCCGTTCTGGTAGTGCGAGAGGATCTCCGCCGCGCTCAGAGCCGTGGGGTAGACCGCGGCTTCATCGATGACGCCCGAGAAGTGGCGGCTGAACGCACTGGCGGAGCCGATATCGAGGGGGAGGGACGGGTTGGCTTGCGGCGGCCGCGAGACGGCGACGCTCGCCACTTCAACACCGTTCACATAAAGGCGGGCGTTCGACCCGTCGAAGACGCCTGCCAGATGGTACCAGGTCTCCAGGGTCGCCGTCCCGCCCTGCGCCGTCGCCACGTAGCCGGCCATGTCCCCGAGGCGGAACTGCCAGTTGGCGTCGTTGTCATAGATGAGCCAGCCGGCGCGTTCGGCGCCGCCGGTGTAGTAAATCGACGACATCGCGCCCAGCGGGTAGCCCGAGCCGGAGGCTTTCCACGCCCAGCATTCCACCGTGAACGGTGTCGCGGGGTTCAAGGCCGGCGTGTTGGGAACCGCCACACGCGAGCCAGCACTGAAGCTCGGGGCCAGCTCGTTGGGTTCGGCCACAAGCGCGCCGGCATACTGCTTCACCGGGTCGCCCACATAGTAACCGTCCCCGGCGTCGGCGAGGCTGCCCAGGTTGTTCGCGACGTCCGCGGCAGGTGGTTGCGTGGTTTCGTTGAGCCGCCAGTAGCTGACCGGCCCGTTGGCCAGCACCGTCGAGGCGTAGTCTGCTTGCGCCTGGAACAGGCCGGATCCAAGCACCAGGGTTGCTGATAACGCTGGCGCCCATCTGTGGAGTCTTGATGTTGGTTTCATGAGTTTGGGTCCAAACCGTGCCCTTGTGCTTATCGTTCCGTCACGCGAACGCCAAGGAAGAAGTTCGTGCCCATGGGAAGCGACCTGTTCCTTTTGGACCTGCTCCGTGACCATGAACCCAAAAGCGCCGGTAAACCGGACGCACTCCAAACGCTTCGCGCCGCTCCAAGGCACGTCCAGGGTCGCGAAGCGCCTGGAGTGCGGGGATTCATCCCCGCTTTTCGGGGCAGGTTCATGGAGAGTCCCCTTGGCCCCGAGGCCATGCGCAGGACCATGAACCGTTGCGGAGCGCGGGCTTTAGCCCGCAGGGACGTCCCTGCGTCGGCGCGGGTTCCTGCGGACTGAAGTCCGCGCTCCGGGGACGGTTCATGGGTAGGCACGGCACCAGCCCGCCGGGCCAGGATTCGGATTTGACTTGGCCGACCGGGACTCGTTGTCATTCCTCCCCATGCCCAATGGACCGCGCCACGCCCGGACTCGCGCTTCCGCGCCGAAGGCGCTACCCGCCGTCTCTGACAGGGGCAGGACGAGGCCAAGGCGCGGTGTGCTGCTGGGATTGCTGGCGATCGTCACGGCCGGAGTCCTGTTGGCGGCTGAGCTGGGATTGCGATTGCTCGGGTACGGTCATCCCACGGATTTCTTCGTCCCCTTGGGCGACGGGAAGACTCTTACCACGAATCCCCGGTTTGGATGGCAATTCACGGCGCGCGGCCAGGCCACGCAACCTTATCCGGTGCTGCTGGCCGCGACCAAGGCGCCCGGTGCCCACCGGATCTTCGTGGTGGGTGATTCCGCAGCGCAGGGAACCCCGGCCCCGGCATTCGGCTTTGTCCGGCAGCTCGAAATCTTGCTTCAAGGCCAGCATCCCGGGGAGCAATTCGAGGTCATCAACGCGGCCATGCGCGGGATCAACTCCCACGTGGCGCGACGCATCGCAAGGGACTGCGCGAAGCACCAGCCGGATTTGATCCTGGTCTACCTCGGCAACAATGAAGCCATCGGCCTGTACGCCCCGGAGCCGGATGGCTTCAACCTGGCTGCGTATCCCGGCCTCCTGCGCGCCCGGGAATGGGCGCGTCGCACCCGGCTCGCACAGTGTGTTGATGCTTTCATCTCCCGGAGAAGGGCAGCGGTCCGACCTGCCGAGGGCCAGGACGCCGGCTTCTTCCGATCACGACGGATGGCGGCGGACGACCCGCGGCGGGAAGGTGTGTTCGCAAACTTCCGGTCGAACCTGGGCGACATCTGTGCCGCGGGGGCGGCCGCCGGTGCTGCCGTCGTCCTGTCTACGGTGGGGTCCAATCTGCGTGATTTCCCGCCGCTCGCCTCCGTGCACCGACCGGGTCTGAGTGCGGGCGATCTGGCCGCCTGGGAGCAGCATGAGACTCGGGGACGTGAGGCGGAAGCGGCCGGGCGTATTGCCGAAGCGTTGACGCAGTACCAGACGGCGGTTGGTCTCGACGGGCATTATGCCGAGTTGCACTTCCGGCTGGGGCGTTGCCTTCTCGCCAGCGGCGAAACCCCGGCGGCAGTCGAGCATTACCGCCTGGCGCGTGATTGGGACGCCCTGCCCTTTCGAGCCACGGAGCGACTGAACGAGGTCATTCGTGAGACGGCCAGGCGGCGCCAGGGCGAGAACGTCACCTTGGTGGATGTGGAGCATGCCCTGGCCGGGATGCGCCGCGAGGATCAAGGCTTGCCGGGCCGTCGGTGGTTCTATGAACACGTGCACTACCGATTTGCCGGTGACTATGCCGTCGCGTGCACGTTGTTGCCGGTTGTCGTCGGCGCGCTCGGACTCCCGAGCTCCTCGAGCGAACCCCTGAGCGAGGCCGCCTGTGCGGCTGCCCTCGCCTACACGCCCTGGGACGATCTCCAGGTGAAGTCGGCCATGTTGAGGCTGACGGCGCGGCCGCCATTCACCGAACAGCTCGAACATTCGGCGCGCCAGGCCGCCGCGGAGCAGGCTTGGGCCGAGGAGTCACGCTCCTTCGAACTGCACCAGGGTGCAGTCCGGTCGCTGGAGGGATACCGCCAGGCGGTCGGCCGTCGCCCCGCCGATTGGGCGATCCGTTCGAATTTCGCCGCACTCCTCGAGGCCGCGGGGAAGCACGCGGAGGCTGCGGAGGAGTACGCGGCCGCCGTCCACCGGATGCCTGTGTTTGCGGCCTTGCGCGTGCCGTATGCCCAGGTGCTGGCGCGTCTGGGACGGCCAAACGAAGCCATCGTTCAACTCGAGGAGGCTTTGCGGTTGCAGCCAGATCTGGACGCGGCGAAGGAGGGATTGAAGCGACTCCGCGCCCCGCCTTGACCTGGCCGAGGGCTTTCGGAGGGCGTCGGGAATGCCGTTGACCAACTCCGGCGGCGACGTACGCTGCGCGCATGCAATTCCCCGCAAGGTCGCGTCGACGGTCTTGTGACCGCTGCGCGCCATGCCCGGGCTTTTCTGCCGGATCGGAATTATGAAACCAAGCGGACTTGCCTCCCTCTCCCGCCGTTCGTTCCTCGCGCGTGGCAGTGCGATGCTGGGTTCCCTCGCGCTGCCCCAGATTGTGCCTGCCTCGGTGCTGGGCGCTGAGGGGCGCGCCGCTCCGTCGGAGCGCGTGACGCTCGGCTGCATCGGGCTGGGGATCCAAGGGACCGGGAACATGCGGACTTTCCTGGGACATCCGGAAGTTCAGGTGATCGCCGTGGGCGACGTTCACGAAGGGCAGCGCGCGAAGGGCAAGGAGGTGGTGGATTCCTTCTACAGCCATCACGATTGCGCGGCGTTTCGGGACTTCCGCGAATTGCTGGCCGTGCCCGGGCTGGATGCGATCCAGCTCACCACGCCGGATCACTGGCATCCGTTCATCGGCATTGCGGCCGCCAAGGCCGGGAAGCACATGTACTACGAGAAGCCGACGGGCTGGAGCTTCCGGGCGGCGCAGGCCGTTCGAAAGACCGTGCAGGAGCGGAAGGTGGTGTTCCAGTTCGGGACCCAGCAACGGTCCGGGGGCAATTTCCGGTTTGTCTGCGAGTTGGTGCGCAATCGGAAGATCGGCGAGCTGAAGACGATCCTCGTGGGGGTGCCGGCCAGTGTCCCGTTTCCGAACCAGCCGACGGAGCCGGTGCCCAGGGAGCTGGACTATGAGCTGTGGCTCGGCCCGGCGCCGCTGAAGCCGTACAGCTACGAGCGGGTGCGGCCTTTCGTGAGCCGGCCCAATGAGGCGTGGACGCGCAACTACAGCACCTGGTACCACATCTCCGATTACTGCATCGGGTTTATCGGGAATTGGGGCATTCACCACCTGGACATCGCCCAGTGGGGTCACGGCACGGACGACACCGGCCCGGTCGAGGTGGGAGGGCAGGGGACGTTCCCGACCGAAGGCCTCGCCGACTGCGCGCTGTCGTGGCAGGTGGAAAACCGTTATGCCGACGGCGTGACGCTCGTGCACATGGACGACGAGACCAGCAAGGAGCATCCGCTCCAGCAGAATGGCCACGGTCACGGCATCCTGTTCCTCGGGAGCGAAGGTTGGCTCCACGTGGACCGGCAAGGCATGGACGCCAGCCGCAAGTCGCTGCTCGAGACGAAGCTTACCGACGCGGACATCCGGCTCGCCCGGAGCGACAATCACCACGGCAATTTCGTCGACGCGGTGAAAGAGCGCGCGCACACGGTGTCGCCGGTCGAGGTTGCGGTGCGTTCCGACACGCTGAGTTATGTGGACCAGATCGCGATCAAGCTACGGCGGCAGCTGCGTTGGGATCCGGTGAAGGAAGACTTTGTGGGGGATGCGGAAGCCTCGGCGATGTTGGACCGCCGAAGCCGGGCGCCATGGAAGGCCTGAGGTGGAGCGCATGAAAGCAGTTTGTAGGCGCCGGCGTAAGACGGTGGCCGCAGAGGTTGGACCGGGGAGCGTGGATGTTCGCGGGCTGACGCCCGCGCCTACAGAAGTGGTTTGTAGGCGCCTGCGTAAGCGGGCGGCGGCGAGGGCATTTCGGTTCGCTTGGGCGCGGCTGTGCCTGGTGGTCGTACTCTCCCTGGCCGCTCTCGGAGCGGACGACCCCTACGCCTGGCGGCTCGGGACGGCGGCCTGGAGCTTCAATCGGTTCACCTTGCTCGAGGCCATCGACAAGACTGCGTCGCTTCAACTCAGGTACATCGAGGCTTTTGAGGGGCAGCGCGTGGCTCCCGAAGTGGATGCAAAACTGGACGTTTCGCTTCCGGACCCGCTGCTGCGCCGCATTCACGAGCGGCTGCAGGCCTCGGGTCTCGTCCTGACCAGCATCTACATCCACGAACTTCCAGCGGACCCGGCGGCCTGCCGTCGCGCCTTCGAATTCGCCCGGCGGCTGGGCGTCGAGACCATCATCTCCGAGCCAAAACCCGAAGCCCTGGACCTGGTCGAGGCGCTGTCCGTCGAGTTCGGGATCAACGTCGCCCTGCACAATCATCCCGAAGGGAGTTCGCGCTACTGGCATCCGCGCGAGGTGCTGAAAGCGATCGAAGGACGGAGCCTGCGGCTGGGCGCATGTGCGGACGTCGGACACTGGCAGCGCTCGGGAATCGACCTCGTCGAAGGCGTACGTCTCCTCGGTCCCCGCCTGATGGCCCTGCACGTGAAAGACCTCCACGTCGCCGGACGGGACGGCCATGATGTTCCCTGGGGAACAGGGCAGGGGAAGATCGAGGCCCTGCTGCGCGAGGTCCGTCGGTTGGGCGCCCGGCCGACGCTCTTCGCGATCGAGTACGAGCACAACTGGGAAAACAACACCGACGAGATTGCCCGATCTGCCCGGTTCTTCCGCCAGGTCGTGGACACCCTGGTGGCGGAAGAGGCGGCGACCGCGGGGGCCGGGCGCACCGGCGGACAGTTCCGGGCCGGCGCCTGCCAGGTGGACATCTCGCCGGAGAAGCTGCCGGTGATCGTGAACGCCATGTTCACCGAGCGCACGGCTGACAAGGTCGTGGACCGGTTGTTCGCCAAGGCACTCGCCCTCGATGATGGCAGTACCCGCCTGGTCCTTTGCGTTGTCGACACCTGCATGATGCCCAGGGACCTGATCGACCGCGCCAAGGAACTGGCGTCGGCGGAGAGCGGTGTGCCCGTCCATCGCATGCTGGTTTCGGCCACGCACACGCACTCGGCGCCGTCCGCCATGGGCTGCCTTGGGAGTCGCGTCGATCCCGCCTACGCCGCGGGCCTGCCGGCGAAGCTCGCCGCCGCCATGGCCGGGGCCGTGCGGAACCTCGCGCCCGCACGCGTCGGGTGGGGACGCGTGGACGATTGGGAGCACACATTCAATCGCCGGTGGATCCGCCGTCCGGATCGGCTTCTCGAGGACCCGTTCGGCCAGCGGACGGTTCGCGCCCACATGCACCCGGGACACGAGAGCCCGGATGCGATCGGTCCGTCCGGCCCGGTGGATCCCGGGTTGTCCGTGTTGGGAGTCCAATCGGTCGAAGGCCGGCCATTGGCGGTTTTGGCAAACTACTCGCAGCACTACTACGACTCGCCCCTGCTTTCCTCCGATTACTACGGCCGGTTCGCCCAACACCTTGCCGCGCGGCTCGGCGTCGATTCCGGCGAGGCGGGATTCGTCGGCATCATGTCGCAGGGGACGAGCGGGGATTTGATGTGGATGGACTATGGCTCGCCCCGCCATGAGATCGGTTACGACGCCTATGCGCAGGAGATGGTCGAGCGCACCCTGGAAGCCTATCGGGGGATCGTGTGGCAGGACCGGGTGCCGTTGAGAATGGCCGAGGCCAGGTTGCCCCTACGGTATCGCGTCCCGTCTCCGGAGCGGCTCGCCTGGGCGCGCCGGGTGACATCGACCGTGGTAGATCGTCTGCCGCAGACCTTGCCTGAGATCTACGCCGGCGAAGCGCTCCAGTTGCACGCGCGGCAGCAGACGGAGCTCATCCTGCAGGCACTGCGAATCGGCGAGCTGGGCATCACCGCGCTGCCGAACGAGGTGTTCGCGATCACCGGCCTGAGGCTGAAGGCGCAAAGTCCTTTGCCGCTGACCTTCAACGTCGGCCTCGCCAACGGTGCGGAAGGCTATATCCCGCCCCCGGAGCAGCACCGCCTCGGCGGTTACACCACCTGGCCGGCGCGCACGGCGGGCCTCGAGGTCGAGGCGGAGCCGCGCATCGTCGAGACGCTGCTCCGCCTGCTGGAGCAGGTGAGCGGCCGGCCGAGACACCCGCTGGCCGCCGCGGGGGGGCGTTACGCGGAGGCCGTGCTTCGCTCTCAGCCAATCGCCTACTGGCGTTTCGAGGAAATGGCCGGACCCAGGGCCGCCGACATCCTGGGCCGCGGAAGCGATGGGACTTTCGAGACCGGGGTGGCTTTGTATTTGCCGGGACCAGGCAGCGGCGACGGCCGCCGCCCCCGGCCGGACCTGACACCTTCCGCCTTTTCGGAGGGTGCGATCAATCGTGCGGTTCACTTCTGCGGCGGGAGGATGCGAGGCCCGAGGCTGGATCTGGGTCCCCGCTACAGCATCTCGATGTGGGTCTGGAACGGACTGCCCACCGACGACCGGGCCGTCACTGGTTACTTCTACTCGCGCGGTGCTGACGGCGACAGTGCGCACGGAGAGCACCTCGGGATCGGGGGAACCCAGGACGCTGCTCAAACCGGGCGGCTGATCCTTTTCAACGGCAACGAGCGCAACCAGGTGCTGGTTGGAACGGCGGTCTTGGGCGTCCGCCGCTGGCATCACGTGGCGTTCGTCCGTGAGGATCGTATGGTCAAGGTGTATTTGGACGGGGAACTGGATCTCGCGGCCGTCCTGGATGTGAGCTTTCCGTCGTCACCGCCCGGGCTTTTCATCGGCGGACGCGCCGACAACTTCGCGAACTTCGAAGGGCGCCTGGACGAGGTGGCCATTTATTCCCACCCGCTCAGCTTTCCCGAGGTGAGGTCGCAGGTCACGACCGCATCGGCGGCTGCAGCCAATGCCCAGGCCCGTGCCGGCGATGACAGCGGTTCGTTCGCCACCCCGCCCCACGGTCTCGCCTTGAACGCCGGGACCTCCAGAACGGCGGCGTCTCCCTAGCCATCTCCACCAATCCAAACCAACCATCCCATGGGCAACATCCACATCGGACTGAACGCAGAGTTCTCGCGCAGCTCGGACAAACCCTTTGAGTGGGCCGTGCGTGCCGCGGCGGAAATGGGCTACAAGTATTTCGAACCGATGGTGCACTTCGGCCGCGAGCTGATGAGCGAGGCGGGGTATTTCCACACCGTCTCCATGTTCGACGATCCGTTCCGCATCAAGGAAGCCTGCGACCAGGCGGGGCTGACCATCTCCGGACTGCAATCCCATGGTCCGCTCGGCCGGCCGGAGGTGCACGGCGAGTACATCAAGCTCGCGATCCGCGTCGCCGCCGAGATCGGGGTGCCGGTGATCAACACCGATGAGGGCATCAAGGCGAAGTGGACGACCGAGGAGGAGGACTTCGTGCTCATCAAGTACACGCTGCAGGAAGCGGCCTTCGTCGCCGAACGCCGTGGGGTGAAGATCGGCATCGAACCGCATGCGCAGTATTCCCGGCACCCGGACGGCCTGGACCGGATCTACCACCTGGTGAAGTCACCGGCCATCGGCATCAACTTCGACACCGGCAATGCCTACCTGTGCGGGCACGACGTTTACGGCTGGCTGGAGCGTGTCGCGGAACGCCTGGTTCACCTCCACGCCAAGGACATCTCCGTGGCGCATTCGGAAGCGGAGCGCGGCAAGGTGACGGGGACTCCCGTCGGTTGCGCCTGCGGGGAAGGCGTCCTGGACTGGAAGCGGATCATCGAGATCGTGAAGCGGAAGTGCCCGCGCGACATTGTGTTCTCCGTCGAGTGCGGCACGCCCACCCAGGCCGCCAAGAGCCTCGAGCACTTGCGCGGTTTGGTGTGATCGCGGCAGGGATTTGGGATCGGTGGTGACGAGACGGGTGGAGGGTTCTCACGGAGCCACGGAGTCACGGAGAGGATTGGAGCTTACCGCGGCCTTCACGGGGGATCCTCATCGGCGTCTCCGTGCCTTGGTGCCTCCGTGAGAAAGCACGTCGATGCCTGTTC
>CAZHUS010000129.1:5437-20105 GCA_964535555.1 uncultured Verrucomicrobiota bacterium | reverse complement strand
CAATCCGCCACCGTCCTCTGAACCTCCCCACGGTTTAGTCCGTAACGGAACACGCAGGGCGATCCGCCCGCATGGACTTCCTCATCAAGCAGGAGCAGGTAGTCGTTGAGACAAAGCATGCCAGACGGGGATTAGGGGCACGAGAGATTGGCGACCAGTTGATTGAGGATATTGCTCGCTACGAGTCACACCCTGACTGCCGAGCACTGATCTGCTTTGTTTATGACACGTCCGGCCTTATCGCCAACCCACGAGGGATCGAGAACGACCTCAGACGAATTGACGGTTCACTACGAGTGGAGGTATTCATCAGGCCATGACCACGACACAGGCACAACCAAGGGCGAACAAGGCGCTGGTGCCAACCGCCGGGGCTGCTCTGTCGGAGATGCCTTCCGTAACCTTCACCCTCCGTCCCGTCTCGATGCGCCACCCAGCCCCGACGGTCGGCACAGCTTAGACGTTCGCTTTAAAACAAACCATGAATGCACGACTACTATCCTCCGTTGAGGAGTTCATAACCACACAACAGGTTCCGAATGACTGTGATCTTTTCGCAGGCGCAGGCTTGATTGTCACCGATGATCCGAATCGTAATTTCCACGAGGGCGACGTTCGGGTGGTATCACCATTAGCTCGTCAGATTAGTTGGGCGGTCTATCAGATGAAGTCAGTCTTTACCGATGAGATCGATCATCTCAACAAGCTGACGTTCTATCCGGCCTTGGGTAGGGCAGCAATCGCAGCCATCCAAGCCGGCAAGTCCGATACTGAGATCCTGAAGGCCATCGTTGCAGAGGCAAAAGACTTTTGGAGCAACAGACCTTTGCCATGAGAGACGTTGTGGGCAGAGACGAAATTGATCGACACATTCTCGAGTGGTATCGACTTTCCACGGGAGAAGCTATCGACCAGTCCGATCCGATTTTCCGGTTTGTGGCGTCTTGGGTAGCGTTCAACGCCTTCTACTCCTCACGGATGTATGATGAAGTCGGTGACTGGAACCAAGTAAGGGCATATGCAGGTGAACCAGAAGTGATTGACCTCCACCGAGACCGGTTGAAATCCGATAACGAATACGCACAGGCGGTCGAGGTCTTGAGGGAGAAGGGGGTTTACGACACCGCCACGCGCGCTCACAGGCAGATCAAGGACGCGCGGAACTTCACGCAGGTTGCCAGCTGCCTGTATCAAGTCAGGTGCAATCTATTTCACGGTGGTAAGACACCAGGGGATTTGCGTGACAGGCGATTGGTCAGCGCGGCTCACACAATCACCTCACGTCTCATTGAAGGAGCACTCACAATCCGGAGCGAACAAGGCAGTGGAGGCAACGGCTAGCGCCGTGCCTCACTTTCGTCGTTCGACAACGGTATCAATCGCAGTGCCGGCCACGCTTGAAACGCCATGCTCTTCACCGAGCCCTGGGGCGGTTCCGAGGAGAAGCTGACGCAGGCGATGTTGCGCCTTGGTCCATGCTTCCACCGCCGCAGCCTCACGCTGGCGGTTGGAGCGCTGCTCCTGAGCTTTGTGGCCGCGACTCAAACACTCGACCTGACCGTCCGGCTTCAGAAGGCGCCCAGCGCGGCAACCCTGTTCTCGGTGGTGGGCACTGTCACGTGGTGTGTTGTCGCCTTCACGATCTGCATCCACGCGACATGGAACCTCATCGGCGACGTCGAACGCGGCTATTCACCCAGCCGATGCCAACTGGCGGCAGTCCTGCTGTTGTTTGCCTTTTCGCTATCCGGTTGGCTGGTGTTCGGCTTGATCAGGACCGCTTCGCAGTTGAGCCGGACATGAGCATGTCGCACCAGTCGGTCGAGACCGACCGTTCGTGGCGCCAGGCCGCATGACGCAGCGTTACCACAAGACAACCGGGACAAGCGTATGAATGTAGCTGGGGGAAATGTGCAGGGATTGGCCGTTTTAGTGGCACTGTTCGGGATCGCGTCGGCCGTCTTTTGGATGGTGGTGGGTTGGCGAGCGATGCGAGCCCACGAGCGTATTGCTGACGCTACAGAACAGGCCGTGCGCAAGATGCGCGAGAGCGGTCAGTGAGAGTGTGACGATGTTGCGGCAGAGCCGCTGCGCTGCAACGAGCACGGCGTGGTGTCGTTGTTGGCTTGGTGAGCGTCTCCTGAGCCGTGTCGGTGAGCATCGTCCTTCGAGGAAAGGCTGACTATGCCCACGGTGCCTGATGCTGCATCGCCCGAATCGTCGACGAGACCTTGTCGGGCTTGGTCGGTTGCGACCTGCAGTGGGATCGGAGCCGGCGCCCTGATCGGATCGGAGCTCTCACCGACGCTCCACTGGCAGTGCGCAGCGGGTCAAATCGCCGCAGGTGCGGCGGTGGCCTTGCTGACTGCCTCATTGGCAGGGAGACGACCCGTAGCGAAGACCCTGGTCGCATCGATTCTTGTGGCAGTGGCCTGCTTGCTGGCGATCACCATCAGGGCATGGGTGAGCGGACGATGGCCGGTGAGCCATCTCGATCCGAAGTGGCCGGTCGTCTTCGCCCCATGGGCCCTTTACGGCGTCGGGCCGGCAATCCTGATCAGTGCGAGCCTGAGTGCACTCCGAAGGCGACGCGCCACACCCGGCACTACCCCGGATGGCGATGCCTCTACGCTACCGGACCCTTCGATCGTCAGAGGTGAGTCGCGCTCCGAGGTTTGATGTTCTTGACGCTGCCATGAAGACCCAAGCGCCTGCCCCCGCCATGACACCTCCAACCGGGTCCGGTCCATCCACCGCGAAGCCCACGCGATGGCTGGGGGGGCTTGTCATGGTCTGGGCGCTCGCGATGCCTGTTCTGGCGGCCCTGGGCTCAGCGGTGGACCATGTGGTGGTCGCGGAGATGGAAACCCACAGCATCCTGGGCCTGTCCATGGCCATCATCGACAAGGGGGAGATCAGCGAGGCGAGGGGCTACGGGTTTACCGACAAGACCAGGTCGGTCCCGGTCACGGCGCACACGCTGTTTCAAGCGGGTTCCATCAGCAAGCCGGTGGCGGCCCTCGGCGCCTTGCGCCTGGTCGCGCAGGGGCAAGCGACATTGGACGACGATGTCAACCGGTGGCTGAAGCAATGGCAGGTGCCCGAGAACCAGTTCACGAAGGAGGCCAAGGTCACGTTGCGGCGCATCCTCAGCCATAGCTCCGGGCTGACCGTTCACGGTTTTCCCGGTTACCCTGTGGGCTTCCGTCTTCCCACGCTTCGCCAGGTCCTGGATGGGTCGAAGCCGGCGAACACCGCGCCGATTCGCGTGGATGTCGTGCCCGGCAGCATCACCCGCTACTCGGGCGGTGGCTACACGGTGATGCAGCAGATGATGATCGACCTGACTGGAAAGCCGTTCCCCGAGTTGATGCAGGAATCGGTGCTCATGCCCCTGAAGATGACTGCCAGCACCTACGAACAGTCCTTGCCGAAGGACCGGGTCTCCCTCGCGGCCACGGGTTACTACGCCAAGGGCAAGGTGGTCCGAGGACGATGGCACGTCTATCCCGAGATGGCTGCGGCCGGCCTGTGGACGACGGCGTCCGATCTGGCGCGTTTTGCGATCAGCATCCAGGAGGGGCTGGCAGGCAAGTCAAACCCGGTGATCTCGCAGGCGATGACACGCGAGATGCTCACGGTGCAGCAGGGCAGCAGTGGACTGGGTTTGGGCCTTGACGGGAGCGGGAGGTCACTGCGCTTCCACCACGGCGGTCGCAACGAGGGATTCGACGCTTTGTGGGTGGCGTGCGCCGAATCCGGGCAGGGCGTCGTGGTCATGATCAACGCAAACGACGATTCCGGGGCGCTGAAGCGAATCGTGGAGGCCGTCAGCAAGGCACACCACTGGCCTGAACCCCATGGCACCGAAGATTGAAGTCGATTACGCTGGATGCTCCCAGCGGGGGAGGCGCCTTCGTTTCGGACCATGAACATGTACGCCGTTCGCACGAGCATCCTTCTCGGTCTGGGCTTCGCCTTGCTCACCGGCTGTTTCCGGGACGGCCGGGGCAGATTGTCACCTGCCATCCCGAGCGCCGCCACCCGGACACCAGCCACCAGCGAGGTCGTTGCAGCCGGGGTCCCCGATGCCTACCCGTACGATCTGTGGATCGGGAGCTCGCTCTATCGCGTGGAGCAGGAGCCGGAGCGTGAGCGTCTGAGGGTCGAACTGGTCCAATGGTCGAATGGCCCCTATGGCGGGCGAGACGCCGTGTTCCGCGTGACGAATCCGGGAGGCCCGTCGGTCCTGGTGTGGAACGTGCGACAGCAGGTGCGACTGCCGGGGTCTGCCCAGACGCCGCGAGCCTGGGAAACGCAGCGGAGCGACTATCCGGGCCGCGGATGGCAGGACGCGGTGCTTCCGCCAGGCGGCTCAGCGGAGTTCCCGTTGCCCGCGTCGTTTGATGGCGACTGGCGAGTGTGCCTCTTGTACAGCCGGGAGATGCCTGACTCGCAGGCTCCGAGCCGGCGCTTCGATGGCACGTATGAGGCGATCGGCCCGAGTGTTCGAGAACCTGATTGACGGAAGCCCGACCTGTCGCGCCAGGCAACGCCCAGACCAGGCGCGACGTCATGCGGGCGTCATCCGCCCGGCGTGGCTGATCCGCAGCGTTAGCCAGAGGCGTGACCATGAACACAACAAGAAAGCACCATGCGGCGTGGCAGGACTGGATTTCCCCGCTGAAGCTCGTCCTGCTCGCGATCAACGCGGTGTGCTTCGGGGCGTGTGTCGTCCTGCTCGTGGTGGGGACGGCAAGCGGACCGCTCGTGGTCCTCACGATTGCCACCGGACTGTCGTTCACCGCGGGCCTGATTGGAGCGATTGTGGCCTCGCGGAAGCGACTTGCTGGTGACCTCGATGTTCCAGGCCAACCACAGCCTTCCCAGACCGACCGCCCGACTCCATGACGTGCTGCCCGAGCAGCCCTGCATTGGTTCTCGCCAGAGGCTGTCGTTTGGCCGACGGCATGAACTTGGAGGTCGGAGCCCGCCGGGCAACGACGCGTGGCGCGAGACGCCCCGAGCCCCGGAGGCCTGCCTTCACGTTGATCGAGCTCCTGGTGGTGATCGCGATCATCGGGATTCTTGCGTCGCTCTTGCTGCCAGCCCTGTCCCGGGCGAAGTACACGGCCGGTAACGCGCGCTGCATCGGCAACCTGCGCCAACTCGGGTTGGCGCTTCATGCGTACCTTGCGGAGAGCCAGGCGGCGCCGCCCTTGCGCACCGGCCGCACCAGGGTCGAGGCGCATTGGTGGTATGACGCCCTCGACCTTCCCAAGCAGTGGATTCCGCGTACCGGACTGCGCGCCGACTTCGGGTACGGCGACGGATTCAGCACCAACGTCCATGGCGGCGTGTTCCGCTGCCCCCTCTTTGCCGGGGTTGGCGTGAAAGTGACCTACGTGCAAACCAGCAGCGTTGTGGAGGAGTCGGTCCAGCCCCAAACGACCTACGGCTACAACGCGTGGGGATGCGATACCACCAGTGGGCGGCTCGGGCTGGGCGGCTACGACCCGGGTCTGACAAGCTGGCCGACGCTCTGGCCGCACAGCGCCGACAACAAGGTGGCGACGCGTGAGGCTGCCATCGTGGCCCCCGGGCGGTTGATCGCGCTGGGTGACGGCTTCAATCGCTCGACGAAGGCCGACCTGGACGCCGCACCGAGCCTGGCGGGCACCATTGCACCGTTCGTGGACCTGATTCACGGCACCTCGGCCATGTCGCTCACCCGTTTCAAGGAGGGCAGAAGCTTCCAAGCCCACTACGGTCGCGCGAACCGCTGCTTCTACGACGGTCACGTTGAACCCGAGGACCTGCGGCGGGGGTTCGGCAGCGATGACGAGCTGAGGCGGTGGAACGTCGATGACTTGCCGCATCGCGACCTGCTGAGGTGAGCGCGATCGGATTGCCATGGTATGCGGCGGTAGCCTGTCTGCTGCCGCCCCCGTGATGCCTCGGTCGTTCATATGCATGCGGTTACTCACGGTGAGCTGTGTTGGCTGCGGATGCCGGCGATCTCGGCCTCAGCCTCCAATAGTTTGAGCTTCAGATCGCGCAACTCCTGCTCTAGCTCAGGCGTCACCTCCGAGGGGCTATGGTAGACGCTGGACGTGTTCGCTTTGTGCCTGCTGATCTTGGCCTTGAGCGCAATCGACCGATGCACGGGGTGTGCTTTCGGCGACGAGAAACGCCTCTCCCACGTCCTTGGGTCGTCGTTGAACCGGTGCCCGTTGTACCACGTGGCGGGCAACGGCGTGTACTGCGCGGCGGCCTCGGGGTCCCACCGCGACACGGCTGCGGCGTACTCCTTGGTCTTCGCGAGCAGATGATCGAAGGTGGCCGTCCCCTCGCGAAGGAGCTTGGTGATCGCTTTGAGGGCATCAAACCGGCCAGCCTTCTTCGGGTACTCAGCGTAAACCGCATCGGCCTGCCTGAAGAACTCGCGCTCGACCTCCTTCCGGCTGGGCTTTGGGGGCTCTTGGGGCTTCGGGGGCTGCGGCACTGCCTGGGGCACGTTCAGGGCGAGCGTGGCCTGCACCTGGGCGACGGCTGCTCCGGCTGAGCTGCTGGAGCTGCTGGAGCTGCTGCTGAAGCTCCCCGAGATGACCCCGGTGAACTCCTCGGCCTTCCCCGCCTTTGGCTCTTCAGAAGAAACCACATCACCACCCCGCGTGTCGTCCGAGGTCTGCTGTGGTACCGCCGTGGAGGGCTGAGGGGGTAAGGGGGTGTTAGTATTTGCTTCTGCATCTGCATCTGCATCTGCTTGCGTTTCCAACGGCGTTTCAGGCGTTGCATGGCGTTTCTGAAACGGTTGAAACGGCGTTTCATCCCGTTTCAACGCGGCACGCTGGCTTGCGTTTCGCGCCCTGAATTCACGGACACGCTCAGTTGAGTGGTCCTTGTCCCGGTACCGCATGTAATTGAGGACGAGGTAGCCACCCTGAACCCGTACGAGTCGCCGGCCCTCAAACTCCATGCTCTTGGATTCGGGGTCTGGGGCGCCAAGGCGCTCAAGAGCGCTCAGTCCAGCCTTTTGGCTGACGCACGCTTGGCGCAGAATTCCCGGCCCCGACGCGTCCACCAAGCCGTACTCGCCAGGTGGAACGACCCAGCCGGTCTCCTTCAGCGACCTCACCTCAAGCTGCGGCGTCGCAGCCGACACCGTGTGGGGGCGCGCCATCAGCAGCGTGGTGATGAACACATCGCGGTCAGGAATCGCCGACCACAGCGATGATGTCAGGATGCGGCAGTCGATTTTCACGTAGCTCACGCCGCACCTCCTTGCTGGGCATCGGTCACCAACCGGTCATCAACGGTGCTGCCGTTCACAGTCCGCGTGTCCGGGACGTGACCGGTAAGGTGCGCCAGTCCAGCGCTCGTGGGTGAGGCATCTTGTGGTTCCATCGGACTTCCCGGTGGGCTGATCATGTAGACGAACGCTCCGCCGTGGCCCACCTGGCGTTCAACTCGAAAGCGTCCTGCCAGGTGGGGCCATAGGTTACTGAGGCTGCGTGCGAGCCGTTTCGGGGAGGATGCCTGGAGCTGGGGGTCCACCTTCTGGAGCTGCTCAAGGCACGACGCGGCAGAGCCGCGCAGAGTCATGCCCCCGCCAACGAAGGAGAGGACGGCGGCCCCAACGGGATCGTTCTCGAGGCACAACTGACTCTTGTCGCCCTCCGCCCTCTTGAGCGCCGCGACGGCATCATCCTCGCATCCGAGGGCTCGACCGATTCGAACGGCAAAGTCAGCAAACTCGGGGTGCCGCGCGTTCAGGCCGCGCGGCGTCGGAGCCGTGTCCTGCAAGGCCGCCGCCAGAGTCCAGGCGATGTGGGACAACGCCGCGTCCCGCACGTGCGACAGTTGTCCGGAGAGGCAGCCATCACCCTCGGTCGCCTGGCGGGATTGCAGGCGCAGAATCAGGAGGCGGTCGGCGAGCCCGGCATCGGACGCAAACGACGGATTGGCTGACGTGATGCAAGTCCATGCCCTGGCTCGGAGGGTTACCTCCTCGTTGTCCGTGTACTTCTTGCGACGACGCGAAGAGCCATCCGTCGCGGCGGCAGCGAGGGCATCCGCCAACCACCGTATTTCCGTGTCCGCGTTGTCGAGGATGTAAAGCCCCCCGCCATCGAGGGCAGGCCAGAAGCCGTCCTCCCCCCGCTCCTCGGCCTTCGTGGCGCAAGCGGGCAGGCCCAGGAGCTCAGCGATTCCAACCGCCAGCCTCGTCTTGCCACTGCGGACCGGCCCGACGATACACAGCGGTGGCTTGGTCCTGGGATTTGTCGGCAGTGAGTAGAGATAGAGGTAGAACAACAGGTGGCCGTGTTCATTTGCGTAGGAGGCGCCATCGAACAACTCGTTGCGGGGCCGTTCCGGCTTCTCGACGAGCGCCCACGGGGCGAGGGTTCTGCCGGCGGCGAACACCACGTGGTCAGCTCCGTTGTCGAGCACAGCGACGTTTCCGGGGGTGATACGCACGAGCTTGTGGTCACCTTGGCTCAGGTAGATCGCTTCCCCGCGTCGGGTCCAATAGTACTCGGGTTGCAGTGCAGTCGCGCGGTCGCTGAGGCATTCGCCCTCGATTGCGGCGAAGCAGGACTTAAATAGCCGATCGGTGCGGTTGACCTGGATCCAGTCCGACAGCCACGCGAGAAACGCATCCGAACGCACCCGCTCGAGTCGGCAACGTACCCGGTCGAAAAAACACGCGCTCTCGAAGTCGCGGCGTTCAGGTTGGTGGTGGAAGGAACCACGTTCACGAAGGCCAACGAGCACCGCAGTGGCTGCCTGCTCGGTGAGCTCGTGGCCCGTAATGCGCTTTTCGCGCAGGCCGCGTAGTGCCTCCCTGAGTCGGTCCTCCGACTCGGAAGTGTTGGCGGTCGACGAGCCTCGGAACTTGAGTGCCTGCATGCCCCGGCGCCCGGGTACGGGAGTACCCGAGGCCGATTTCGCAGTTGAGGATGCGGTTGAGATCCTGGGTAGGTTCTTCAGCGGCGGAGGCTGGATACCCGGGAGTTTAGTTAGCTGAAGAGTTTGTGTTGCCATAGTTGAGCACCGTCAGAGAAACGAACAGGACCTCCTGCCGTCGATTGTTGTTCCGCAGGCCGCCTGGCATGCGCGCGAATTGGCAGCGGGCCCACAGTTGAGGGTCTGCCCCAAGACATACGGCGTACTCGAAAAACTGCCGCGTCAGTTGTTCAGGTTGGCCACTCACGTAGAACCAACCGTGCAGTGATTTGCCGCCGGAGTGTACAACGCAGACCAACGGGGCTTGCTGCCCCAAATGGAGGAGCAGTCCCGCATGATCGTCCGGCGTGCCGTGGTCGAATTCGCAGATGAGGAACCGGCGTGCGCCCGTGTTGGCGAGGCAGTGCCGACTGCGCCGCCCTTCCATCGTCAAGCCCTCCACGGCGGTCATCGTGGACGGCACGACGAACTGAAGCGAATTCAGTTGGCCGAGCCATTGGTTCAATGGCCGTGTATCGAACCGCTGCTGCGACCAACCGCAGCACAGCAGTGGGTTGCCCGGGAACAGCCGGCCGACCAGCTCCCGTGTCGACTCCTTCTCAGCACCCCACGCATGCTCAGAAAGCCCGCGTAGCTCTTCCAAGCCCGCACGTCCGGCGCAAACCTCCCGTCTGAGGGCATCATTCACAGCCGGCCATTTCGGGCGTGCGATGACAGGAATCGCACCTGCACCCCGGGTCCCGAGACCGCGATCCCAAACGTACGCCTTTCGTACGGCGTCTCCGATCTCCTTGGTGCTGACGTGGCGCCCGCACCGGGCCGAACCATCACGCAGAGCTTCTTGAGCGAGGGCCAGAGGTACCCCCTTGCCGCAAAGGCGGTTTGCCTGGGATAACAGCCACCGGTGCACGCCGGACCCTGCTTGCGGGCAGGGGTGCTCCAGGTTGAGTGAAAAGACGTCTGTTGCCCTGGCTGACCGCCGAGGGAACGCTGGACTCGCCCGACCAGCCCGGCGGAGACTGCGGACATCGTCGAAAGACTGCCCTGCGATGGACGTGAGGAGCTCACCGGCAGCTTCGTGCCCTTTCGCGGGAGCACGGATCAAAACTCGGGCGTCGGCTGACACCAGGCCTCGGGGAGGGGCTGAGCGGTGGTTGGTGGTTGGAGTTAGCGCGGCCATCTCGGTGTTACCTCGCGATTCAGGGCCGCGTGGGTTTCGAAATCCTGAGGGATGCTGAACGCACAGCCTCTGGGGAATGCTCACGATGGGGGTTCCAAGTCCGTTTTTGCTCGGAGGCGAGACCCCTCCCAAGTTCGGGGGCAGCCTGCCTGGTGGGTTGTGCAGTCTCGCAGCGCTGCTGAGTTGTCCCGGATTTCGGAGGACGTCGACAAGCATGGTGGGGCATACCAACTCGGCAAGGCGGCTTCGCTGCCGCCGGGGATGCCGGCGGGGGGCGCCGGAACAAGTGGTTGCTTGGATGCACGGATCGCACTGAGGATGGTACTCTACATGAAAAAAAAACCCGACACAAGACACCTCGTGTGCACCAGAGTCATGTTTTGCATTGCAAATCGAGGCATATGGTTTATGCTGAATGGCATCGGGAAGAGCACTAACCAGAATCCGAAAATCAGTTAGGACATCCAATGACCACCAAGGCTGCAGCAACCGACGAGCGAGTAGACCAAAGCCGACGCCAACAGGGGCGTCAAAGGGGGGAGAGCAAACGCGGCTTTGGTCGAGGCACCCGCCGCCGAAGCCGCGAGTTCATGACTTCCTTCCAGGCCGACCCAGACGTGGCGGAAATGCTGCGCCTTGCCATCGATGGCACAGGCCGCTCGATGACCGATCTGGTGAACGCTGCGCTGAGGCGGCAGCTCCCGGAAGTGGTGGAGGACTTCTACCGCAGACAGGCGAGCCTGGCTGAAACTCTGCGCAAGATCCGCAAGAGCTACGAGGAAGGCGGGGAAGGGGTCATCGGAAAGTAGCTCCTGCCGGCTGGGAAGAGGTCAGGTCGGCCGTGGAGCGTTCGAGTCGACGAGTCGGCAGGTGTGGATTTGTGGCAACATATCACTTATGACATTATTAGACACCTGGTTATCAACCACTTTTAGTTTCCTTCACACGGAAGGGGTCGCAGGTTCAAGTCCTGCAGCGCGCACCATCTTCAGGGACCAGTCCGGTACCTTCCTCCACGCAACCAAGGCTGCTGCATTTCACCCCGGCAGGCTATGAGGCGGGGTCGTCCGGATCCCGGCTGGAAGGCAGGTAAAGCGCCACCACCGCGGCCGGAACGAAGAGCGTCCCCGCGATTAGCAGCGTGAGCCGATAGTCGCCGAGCTTGCCGAAGAAACCGAAGGCCACCACGGCCGTCGCCGATGCCACCCGGCCAATGTTGTAGCCGAAGCCGGCCCCCGTGGTTCGGAGCAATGTCGGGAACAGCGCCGGCAGATACATCGTGTACAAGGCGAAGAGGCCGGAAAAAAAGCCAGGCAGGGCCAGCAGCAGGGAGAGCTCCCGGTGCGGCCAGTCGATCCCGTATGCCAGCAGCATGCTGAGCGCGTAGCCCGCAGACATGGCGGCGATCACCCGCCGGTACCCAAACCGAACCGCGAGCCACGCCGCCGCGAAGTTCCCCACGATGGAGGCACAGATGTTCAGATTCAGAATCCGTCGCCCCCAGTCGCCGCGCGCCTGTTCGCCGAGTCCGAGCACTTCAGGCAGGTTCTTGAAGTGGAGCTGGCTCCAGAACATGAAGGCCCAATGACCGCTCAATCCCAGGGCGCAGACCGCAATCACCAGCCAGGTCGTGCGTCGCACGTCGCCCCGGAAGAGGTCGCCAATGGTGGGCGCCCGCCGCGCGGCCTGCTGCTTCGCGCTCAACCATTCCCGCGTCTCGGGCACGGACCGTCGGATCCAGAATACCATCAGGGCCGGCAACACTCCGACGGCGAAGAGCCAACGTGGTTCGCGCGCCACCAGACCCGACATCAGGAAATGCGCGAGCACGGCCATCAGGATCCCCACGTTGACGCCCGTCTGGAGCACCGCGGCCATCCAAGGTCGCCAGCGACGAGGCCAGGTCTCGGAGAGCAGCGACGCGCCCACGGCCCATTCTCCGCCGATACCCAGCGCCGAGAGGAAACGGAACAGGGCCAGCTGCCACCAGGTCTGCGCCAGCCCTGAAAGGCCCGTGAACGCGGCGTAGGTGAGGATCGTAACGCCGAGGGTGCGGCTGCGGCCCCAACGATCGCCGAGGCGCCCGAACAATCCTCCGCCGAACGCCCAGCCGAGCATGAACGCCCCCTGGATCAGCGAGCCGTAACGGCCGACCGCCGGATCCTGGCTGCTGGTGGCGCCGATGAGTCCGGCCACAAACGGTACATACACCAGGGTGTACAGGTGCATGTCCAGGCCGTCGAAGGTCCAGCCGAGCCACGCGGCGGCTCCGGCTCTCCACTGGGGCGCGGACAAATCGCGCAACCGGCGCGCCCCTTCGACCGAAGGTGACGCCGGGTGGTTGGCTGGCTCGACCGGGGGCACCGGCAAACCAAAGCAGATCCCGCGGTTCCGCACAACCCGGCGATGGAACGCGGCTGCCTTAAGGAATCGCGCGGCGACACCACGGCAGGAGGGTCGGAGGAGGGTGCATCGTTCGAGGGGGCGCGGGGAGTGCAGGTGGCCTGGGCGCGTCCACGCCAGATTCGGCTGGTCACGGGCGCCCGCGATGCCAGATTCGATCTCCGATGGCTTATCGCAAGCGGATCGTAGCGGGGGCGTCGGAGGATCGCCTCGAACAGCTCATTCAGGAGCGGCTCAAGCCCGGCGCGGACAAGGCTGCCCTCGATCAGCGGATCTGGGACCTGTTCGGTGAGGAGTGGTGCGTCATGTTCACCGACCTCTCGGGTTTTTCGCGGGGCGTTGCCCGGTTCGGGATCATCCATTTCCTGCAGACGATCCACGAATCCGAGCGCCTGTTGATCCCGGTGATCGAGGCCCACGATGGCATTCTGCTCAAAGTCGAGGGCGACAGTTTTCTGGTGATCTTCCGCAATGTGCCGAAGGCCCTGCGCGCTGCGGTCGAGATGCAGCGTGTCCTGGCCGCCTACAACGCGGCTCAACCTCCCGAGGAGCAGGTCCTGCTGGGCGTGGGATTGGGATTCGGGCGGATGTTGCGGATCGGTGACGTGGATGTCTACGGGGCGGAAGTGAACGCGGCCAGCAAGTTGGGCGAGGATACCGCCAAAGCCGGCGAGATCCTCGTGACGGAGGCCGTGCGCACGCGGGCGGGAGAACTTGAGGCGCTCCGGTTCGAACCTATCCCGGAGACGCCGCCCGGGGCCGAGCAGGCTTACCGCGTCGTGGGCTTTCCTTAGGCCAGCCCGGACCTTGCTGAGTGCGGTTGGTTTGCACAGGGCCAAGGCGCGCGGCAGGCGCGGTCTTCCCCGGCGGCTGAGCGTCGCGAGTCCGGTGGGGGCGATTCCCCCTTGGATGGGGATTGCCTCCCAAGCGCGGGTGTGGCCCGGGAGCCGCAGACCGCCTCGGCCGTTGGGGTCACGCTCGTTGCGATTGTGGTCAGGGGATTGCTTGGTCCTGAACCTCGTTGGCCCACCTCAGCCTTTTGCTGAGTCGCATCACCGTCAGGTGGCGACATGTCCTCGCCGGACGTTCTGCAAATTCGCTGAAGTTCCACACTGACAAGGCCGTGGCTGGCAACGGCTCAGGCTTTTGCGCGCCCGGGCCCTAGGCAAAACTTAATCTGTGGCCGCGTCCCGGACCGACGGGTTTGGGCAATCGAGCATTGCCAAAGCGATCGAAGGCCCGGGCTGATGCCATCCGGGATCCATGGGTGATCCTCTCCAATCGAAGAACGGTGATGTTGTTGAATGATGGTCCCGGCATGGCCGGACGGACAGAGAACCGAACTGACATTCGTCGCTTTCAAGCGGGCTTTTCGGGGTTGAGAAGTTGGGGGCGCGTCGCGCTGGCAGGCCTCTGCTGCATGGGGGGCACGAATCTCCTGCGGGCTGCCACCTCGGTTCAATTGGCGTGGGACCGCAGTGTTTCGCCGGTTGCCGGATACCGCGTGCATTGGGGACCGACGAGTCGCACCTATGTTGAGGAACTTACCGTCGGTGATGTCGACACCGCCACCGTGCCCGGACTAGCCGAGGGAACAACCTACTACTTCGCCGTCACGGCATTTGACAGCCTGGATCTCGAGAGCGACTTCTCGAACGAGGTAAGCTACACCGTCCCCGGGTCGGGTCCGCAGCAACCGCCGACCCTCAGCGACCTGGCCAACCGGTCGATTGCGGAGGACACCAACACCGGTGCCTTGGCGTTCACCATCGCTGATGTGGACACTGCCGTCACCTCCCTCACGGTGTCCGGCAGCTCCAGCAACCCCACCCTGGTGCCGGTCGGGAACATCACGTTTGGCGGCTCGGGGGGCAGCCGCACGGTGACCGTGAAGCCTGCGGCGAACCAAAGCGGAACGGCCACCATCACGGTGCAGGTGTCTGATGGCGCGCTCACCGCGAGTGACAGTTTCGTGCTGACGGTGACCGCGGTAAACGACCGGCCCACCATCAGCAACATCGCGGACCGGAGCGTCAGCGAGGACGGTACGACCGGGGCGGTGGCGTTCACCATCGCTGATGTGGACACTGCCGTCACCTCCCTCACGGTGTCCGG
>CAZHUS010000129.1:0-5337 GCA_964535555.1 uncultured Verrucomicrobiota bacterium | reverse complement strand
GCGAACCAAAGCGGAACGGCCACCATCACGGTGCAGGTGTCTGATGGCGCGCTCAGCCGAAGCGACAGTTTTGTGCTGACGGTGACCGCGGTAAACGACCGGCCCACCATCAGCAACGTGCCGGACCAGACCGTTGCCGAGGGTGGCACCACCGGCGCCATCGCCTTCACGGTGGGCGATGCGGAGACGAGCCCGACCTCGCTCGTGGTGACAAGGTCTTCGAGCAATCTGACCCTCCTGCCCAATACCTCGATCGTTCTCGCAGGATCCGGGGCGAACCGCACGGTGACCATCACGCCGGTGCCGGGCAAGACCGGTACGGCTGTCGTCACACTTTCGGTTTCGGACGGGAGCGCCACGGCAAGCGACACCTTCACTGTCCAGGTCCAGTCGGGCCTGCTTTTGCCGTGGGTGGACGTGGGAGTGGGCGCTCCGACGCCAACGGGGGATGCCTCGTATGCGGCGGGGAAGTTCACGGTGTCCGGGGGCGGCGAAGGCGTCGGAGGGTACGCAGACCAGTTCCACTTTGTGTACCTGACGATGACCGGGGACGGTTCGATTGTTGCCCGACTCGCCGGCATGGACTCACCCACCAACGAAGCGCAGGCGGGGGTGATGGTCCGCTCGGATCTGACCTCCGGAAGCGCGAACTTCTTTGTGGGGATCACGCCCAGCCGGTGCTTCTGGCAACGCCGGCTGCGAACCGGTGCCGCCACCAGCGTGAGCCTGTTTGACCTCCTGAACCCCGCGCCCGACAACTGGGTCCGAATTACGCGAACCGGCGACACCTTCGCCACGTATGTCTCGAAGGACGCCGTGACGTGGTCGTTGCTCGGTTCGGTGAGGCTCCCCTTCCCGCAGTCACTCTACATCGGGCTCGCCGTCAGTTCCCGGTCCGGCACCTCGCTGAACACGGTTTCGTTCGACCACGTGACGGTCGTGCCGTGAACCGGGGATCCATGACCGGGTATCCGCCGCGGCTTGTGTGGTGGCGACGCTTGACCTGGCGTACATGCGGAAGTGCCGCCATGGCGGCCGCCATTGGGGCCGTCCTTAAACCCGGCGGGCGGCACGAACCGGCGACGGAGGGCCTGCACCGCCCTGCGGCTCAGACCGTGTGCGGTGTGACGCCAGCCGTTCCGATTTCCGAAGTCAACGGCGCGGTTGCGGCCAGGCTCGCGGCATCCGAATCGGGTCCCCCCGTCTTGGGCCGTGAGGCTCTTCTTCCTCCCGAAATCCGGCCTGAGGAGGACATCTCCGCAGCGTTGCCGGGGCTGGATTCTTGGACGCGTGAACAGCCCGGGGAGGCGGCGACCTGGTGTACGGCCGCGCTCGTACCGCCGGTTCGCGAGCGGTTCCTCGAACGAGTGCTGGGGTATTGGACCGAACAAGACCCTGCGTCCGCGGCCGCCTGGTGCCGCTCGAACGCTCCCGGGGAGTTGGGGAATTTCAGCCTCGCGACCGTCGCTCAACGCCTCGCTGACGCCATTCCTGTCGAAGCGGGCGCGCTGGCAACCTCGATCGCCGATGACGCACTGCGGAGGCAAACCCTGTCCCATGTGGCGATGCGCTGGGCCGAGCAAGATCCGGAACGGGTTTTGGCATGGGCTGGGACACTGGATTCCAGCGGGGACGCCGAGGCGGTGTTTGAACCGGCCATCCTGGCGCTCGCCGACCGCGATCCGGAACGCGCGGTCGACCTGGTGACCGAGAACCCGGCGCACTCACCGGCAAGCGATCGCGCGGCCGTCGGGGTTCTGCAACGTTGGGCAACCTCGGCTCCCGAAGCCGCCGCGGAGTGGGTCCGCGAGTTTCCGCCCACCCCGCTCGGAACGGCGGCCGCGGAAACTCTGGTGGGCGTCTGGTCCCGGAGCGACGCCGACGCCGCGGCGGCCTGGATTGCGGGACTCCCCGAGGGTCCGTTGCGCGATGCCGCTGCGGGTGCCTTCGCCACGGTGGCAGAACCGACCGATCCGACCGCCGCCCGCGCCTGGCTTGGTTACATCCAAGACGATGACGTGCGACAGCGCCTGGCCGCGACCTTGGGCCTCGTGGGCGGACCCTGACCCACGGATTGACCGCGGATTAGACTGGTCACCGGGCTGCAGCCGCTTTGGAATGCGCCTCATGCTTGACCCTTGCTCACGCCTCCTGCTCCTGCTTGTCCTCGGCAGCGGTCTCGCCTGGTCGGGACGAAGCGCGAATGTCGAGAGGCCGAACCTCATCTTCATTCTGGCCGATGACCTTGGCTACGGGGACCTCGGTTGCTACGGGCAACGCCAGATTCAAACCCCGAACCTCGACCGGTTGGCCCGCGAGGGGATGCGGCTGACCCATCACTACTCCGGCAACGCGGTGTGCGCTCCTTCGCGTTGTGTCCTGATGACAGGATTGCATCCCGGGCACGCCTGGATTCGCGACAATCGCGAAGCTCAGCCCGAAGGTCAGGCGCCACTACCGCAAGGAACGACGACACTCGCGCGGCTGCTGCAGGCGAACGGTTATGCCACGGGCGCTTTCGGCAAGTGGGGCTTGGGGCCGCCCGGCTCGGAAGGCGATCCCTTGCGACACGGGTTCGACCGGTTCTTCGGCTACAACTGCCAGCGCCACGCTCACAACCATTACCCGGCATATCTCTGGGACGACGACCGTCGGGTCGAGCTCCGAAATCCTGCCTTTGCGGCGCATCAAAAGCTGCCGGACGGCGCGGAGCCTGGCGACGCCGAAGTCTATCGACCCTATGCCGGCCCGGATTACGCGCCCGATCGGATCGCCACCCAGGCGATGGAGTTTGTGCGCAACCATCGGTCGCGGCCGTTCTTCCTGTATTTCCCGAGCACGATTCCCCACCTGGCCCTGCAGGTGCCCGGCGATGCCCTCGGCGCATACGCGGGACGCTGGGACGAATCACCCTACCGCGGCGAACGTTCGTATCTGCCGCAGCGGACCCCCCGCGCCGCGTACGCCGCGATGATCTCGCGTCTGGACCGGCACGTGGGCGATCTGATGCGGTTGGTGGAGGAACTCGGACTGGAACGACGAACGCTCTTCGTGTTCACATCCGACAACGGCCCGCTCTACGACCATGTGGGCGGAACGGACGACACGTTCTTCAACTCGGCGGGCGGCCTGCGTGGGCGCAAGGGATCCCTCTATGAGGGCGGAGTGCGCGTACCGGGCATCGTGCGCTGGCAGGGCCAGATCAAGCCAGGCACCAACAGCGAACGCGCCACCGGGTTCGAAGACTGGCTGCCGACCCTGCTGGAACTGGCGGGCTTGAAGGACGCTGTCCCCGCGGGCCTGGATGGGATCAGCTTCGCTCCCACCCTGAGGGGCAAGACCCAGGAACCCCGGCGCTTTCTGTACCGCGAGTTCCCGGGCTATGGAGGGCAACAGGCGGTATGGATGGGGCGCTGGAAGGCCATTCGCGTGAATCTCGGCAAGGCCAAGTCCGTTCCCCCGCTCGAGCTTTACGACCTGGATGCCGATCCGCTGGAAAGCCGCAACCTGGCCCCGGAACAGCCTGCCGTGCTGGAGAGCCTGCAGGCGCTCATGTCCGAACAACACCGGCCTTCAACGCTGTTCCCGTTGGGCGTCCTGGACGCGCGGTAGGTCCGCAGGCGACGCGACGAGCCTCACCAATCCCTCGGTTGGGTGCGCTCCCCCGGCCGGTTGCGCGCACGCTGCCGCTGCCGTTCGCCGTTGGGTGGCGGCTCGCGTTCGCTCACCTGGTCCAGCAGCGACTGGAGGCTGCGCGGACGCCCTGGCGATGGGGCGTTTTGCTGGCCCTCCTGAGCGAGGCGCTCGCGCAGGCGCGCCAGGCGCGGTTCGACGTCACGCAGGCCTTGTTGCGCCTGCGGTTGTCCTGGCTGGAGTTCAAGCGCTCGCTGGAAATCGGTCTCGGCCTCCTGGAATTGGGAGAGTGCGCCGGTGGGGTCTCCCGGTTCGGCCTTGTCGCCCGCCTGCATGGCAGCCTGGCCGGAGAGCGCCAGGGCCTCGGGAAGCAGGCGTCGCGTCTCCTCGGCCCCAAGCTGAGCGGGCACGTTGTTGGGATTTAACGAGAGCGTGGCCTCGAAATGCTCCAGTGCGGCGGTGAGCGTCGCTGCAGACTGGGGTTCTTCGCGGCCGAGTTGACGCTTGCCTTCCTTCAGGGCCGCCTGGCCTTCCCGGAGTTGGAGTTGCTCCATGGCCCGGCTGACTTCGCGTTCGCCACGCGCGGCGGCTTCATGGTCGGGTTGGCTGGCGAGTGCCTGTTGATAGTGATCGAGCGCCGTCTCGAAACGGCCGAGGGCGTCGTCAGGATTCCATTCCGCCTGGGATTGACCTTCCTTTTGTTCACGCTGGCCCATGCGCGTGAGCAAGTCGGCGAGCTTGTGGCTCACCCGTGCCTCCGCTTCCGCCGCAGCCTGGTCGAGGGCCTTGGAGGAGTCGGGCGGGACCGGATTGCGGCCCGGATCGGTTTGAGGTGTACCGGTCGCTGGACTCGCGCCCGCAATATCGTCCAACGCATCGCGGTAGCCGTCCTCGGCCTGGCGATCCGCCCAAGCGGTGTTCTGCGCCGCCTCGGAATCCGCCCGCTTCTCCGCGGAAGCCGCGCGTTCGAGCAGCTTCTGCCGCAGTGCGGTTCGAATCCGGTCGCGATCGGCGCGAAGCACCGGATCCTGAGGCTGGAGGTCGACCGCTTCGTCCACGTATTCGACCGCGGTGCGCAGCAGGTCGATCGCTTCGTCGACGAGCTTGGGGGTGGCGGCTTCGGCAGCAGCCAGGCCCAGGTGGTGAAGGCGTTGGGCCAGTCGCGCTTCCGCCAGGGTGAGATTGTGGCGGGTGGCGGCGTGCCGCGGTTTCAGCACGAGGGCGGTGCGATAGGCCTCGAGGCTCCGGCGCCACAACTCGATCGCCTCTTCCGGGGCCTCCGGCTCCCGGCCTTCGCCGAGACGGAACTGGACGTTTCCGAGCTGAAACCAGACCGGCTGTCGAAGTCCACGAGGAAGCGTCTCCAGCGCCAGGTCACCCCAGTATTCCCGAGCGCTCGCATAATCGCGTCCGGCATAGGCCTGGACGCCGGCGTTGTAACGGGCCCAGGGATTGACCGGCACCGGGCCTGAGAACGCCACAGGCGTTCCGCACGCCGCAGACACCGCGAACGCCCCCAGGATGAGCGCCGCCAAGCCCAGCCTGCGCCACCGACCGACCCGCCCCGGTCGCTTCCGCGCGGCAAGGCTGAGGGTGGCGTCCTGTCCTCTGTGGCCCTGCGCCGTGGCCATGAACCCAAAAGCGCCGCCAAAGCGGACGCACTCCAAACGCTTCGCGCCGCTCCCAGGCACGTCCGGGGCCGCG
>CAZHUS010000128.1:0-20214 GCA_964535555.1 uncultured Verrucomicrobiota bacterium | reverse complement strand
GGTCCTGGACGAACCCAATCGCCCGCGGGCCTGGGAGGTTCTGCGCCGGAACCGCAACGGGCGCTGGGAGCCGGTTGAAGGCCAGCACCTCCGTGCACGGACCGCGCTCGCCGAAGACTGGCTCGCGGAAATCGGGCCGCTCCTGGCACACCTGAGCACCGAACAGCGCCGACTGCTGGCCGACCGGCGGGCCCTGAGCGGCGGGGCTTCTTCTCTCCGTGAACCGCCGCCTCCCGTGGCTGAGCAGGCGGGTGCTCCGGCACCGCCGGCCGGCCCGGGCGACCACGATCTGCTGTTGCGCGACCTAGCCCGCCTGGCAGAACTGCAAGTTGAACGCGCCCGACAATCTCTGGCCAATCACCGACTCGTCGGCGAGGGGATCGCTCGTTGGAACCTGCCCCGGCTCGCCGGCCACTGGCTCAGATCGCTCCCGCTTCATCGGCAGTTCCAGCGCGAGGTCGTTACCCACTTGCGGGTCCGCAGGGAGTTGGATCGTTGCGTGCGGCTGGCTCCGCCCCCGGACACCCGTGAGCCCATGAGCCCCCGCTCCGAAGCACCGCCCAACGAGGCGGCGGCGAAGCTGGACCAGGAGCTGAAAGCGGTGTCCGACAGACTCCTGCGAGCGGGCGCCTTGGTCCGGCACCTCCACGGGCAACGCGGTTCGCGGGTGACCCTGCTCCAGACCAAGATCATCGACCGGCGCGATGAAATCCTGCCGACCCTGCCGCCGGACCTCCGAATGGCGCCCCGCGCCACCTCCGGCCCTCGGATGCGCATCTGATGCGCTACGGCTTGGACCCTCAAACGCATCTCCAGGGCGGCGCGTCTCGTCCAGGTGCCCGACCGAACTCGGCCTTGAGGGGGAAAAGCGCACGCGTCGGCTCCCGGGTTCTCGGCATCGTCGGACCCTGCGCATCGTCCGCCGCCGTCGAGTCGCCCTCGGCGCTTTTCAAGTCGGCTGCTTCTGCGCTCTCAGGGGCCGCGCGGCCCCATCGCGATTCCGTGCCCCGGATCCTGGACCCCCACGGAATCGCTGGCGGGCAGTGGGGGGCTTCAGTTGTTGAACGGCGTTCCGCTGAGCACCGCCGCGGTCAAGCCCATCGCATCCAGCAACCGGCGCGCGAGCGCCCGTTGGTCCGCCGTCGCCGGGTGGGGCGGCATCAGCTCCGCGAAGCGCCCTTGGAACGAGTCGCCTTGCGGCCCACCTGCAACGGATGAAGGCGGTGGACCCCGTTACGGTGCTCCTGTTCTTCGGCAACGACGACCACCACATCCTCGAACCGCTCTTGGACGAACTGGCCGCCGACGGGCTGTGCGTGAACCTCAATGGCCGGGTCCACCGCGAGGCGGGTCTGGTGTTTGGCGGGATGACCAAGGTCCGCGACTACCCGTTCGGCTACAAACACTGGTGCGCCCGGGACGGCGACTACGTGGCCTGCCCGGTCCAGTTGTGCGGGGAAGGGCTGACGCAGGACGCCGACGGCGAGTTCGTCCGGCTGCCGAACCTCGTGGACTACCTCGCGGGCAAACCCTCGCTGGGCGAAGAACTGGACCGGGTCGTCGGCCAGCTTGAACCCGGCGAGATGGCGCGCAGTGTCTGGATGATCCACCAACCCCCTTCCGACCTCGGCATGGACATCTGCGCGCATGTGGATCGGGTGGGTTCCCCGACGGTGCTGCGGTTCATCCGCGAACATCAACCCCTGCTGGGCTGTAGCGGCCACATCCACGAATCGCCGCATCAACGCGGCGGGCAATGGAGCGCGCAGGTCGGCCGGACGCGGTGGTTGCAGCCCGGCCAGGTTGACCGTCGCCTGCACAGCGTCACCGTCGAACTCGGTTCTGACCTGGCGGTCTCGTCCGCGCGTCACAGCTTGTTCGGGGAGTTCGCGTTACGACGATCCGAGGATCAGCGACCTGCTTCGACTTGAGGGGACGGTGGCGCCCCTTGCTGGAGGACTCCATCGCCCAGGGATCTCTGGGCAGTCGGCATCCTGCTTCGCCGACTTGAAGAGTTGAAGGTGCCGGGCATCGCGGGCTGGACAGTTCAACTCACTGGGATCAAGCTGCTTCCACAACCGTCCGGCCAGATATGACTCCGCGTATACGAGCGTTGACCGACCGCCACCGCGAGTGGCTGGACTGTCGCGGCAGGAACTGCGCTGGGGATTCGAGCGGTGTGTGGCCTGCAGAGGAGGCGGGCGGAGGATGAGCCGGAGCGAAGCCCAGACCCGGTTCGAGTTGATCGATCCTGCGTTGGAAGCGCGCGGGTGGAAGCGCACCGACATTCGCATCGAAGTCACGGCGGCCCAGATTGACATCGTGGATGGCAAGCCCCGGCGCCGACCCGCCGGGCGCTCTGACTACCTTCTGCGGCGTCCGCTCCTGGAAGCCGGTGAACCGCTGCCGCTGGCCATTATCGAAGCCAAACGTGAAGGGTCACCGCCGGAGCACGGTCTACAGCAGGGCAAGAACTACCGCGTCGGCGAGCTCCATCACGTCCCGTTCGTGTTTAGTTCCAATGGCCATCAGTTCGTCGAGTACGACGAAGCCACCGGGCTGACCTCAGAGGCCCGGCCCATGAGCGAGTTTCCCACACCAGAGGAACTGGTGGCCCGCTACCTGGCCCAGCGGAAGATCTCCGTGACATCGCCGGACCTCCATTGGCTTTCCACACCCTATGCCCTCGGTCGCGACTACTTGCGCTACTACCAGGACGCCTCCGTGCGGGCCACGGTCGAGAAGATTATTGGGGACCGCGCTGCCAAACGTCCTCCGCGTGTTCTGCTCGCGCTCGCCACAGGGTCTGGGAAGACGCGCGTCGCCGCAGTGCTACTTCGGTTGCTGATCGATGCCAACGCGTTTGGCAAGGCGCTGTTCGTCTGCGACCGCACCGAGCTTCGTGATAACGGCCTGGGCGACTTCCAGGCCGCCTTCGGCACGAACGCCGCCGAGGTGGACGGACGACATCCGCAGAAGAACGCCCGCGTTCTCATCGCCACCTACCAGACGCTTGATCAGAAAGTGCTGGGGCCGGACGGCAAGCCGACGACGTTCTTCGCCAAGCACTACCCGCCCGGCTTCTTCGATGTCATCGTCGTTGACGAGTGCCACCGTAGCGCCTGGGGCGACTGGTTTGATTTCCTGGAAGCCAACGTGAACGGTATCCACATCGGCCTGACGGCGACGCCGCGCCAAATCCGCCTGCCAGAAACCGACGACCAGACGACGCGTGACGAAATCGAGCACGACCGCCGCCGCCTGGCCGACAACCTCGAATACTTCGGCGAACCGGTTTACGAGTATCCCTACCTCCAGGGCGTCCGCGACGGCTACCTCGCGCCGACGGAAATCGAACAGTGGGATCTCTTCCACGACAACCACACCCAGCCGGAGCGCGTGCGCGGTGTGCTGCGTGCGGACCTGAAGGGCAAGAGGCTGACCAACACCCTCACCGGGCAGCCCGTGCCGCCCGACGCCATCGCCGAACGGAACGAAGGCGCGGTGCTGGAGCAGAAGCTCATCATGCCCGAGCGCGTGGAAGCCATGTGCAAACATCTCTTCGCGCGCCTGCTCGACCACAGCGACGGCGATCCGCATCAGAAGTCCATCGTCTTCTGCGCCAGCGACCATCACGCCGACCTCGTGGCCAACCAGTTCAACAACCTTTACGCCGCCTGGTGCAAGGATCACGGGCAACGCCGCCTGCCGAACTATGCTTTCAAGTGCATGGCGTCGGTGCAGGGCCAGTCGCTCATCCCCGATTTCCGGGGACAGCAGCGTTCCCGCTTCATCGCCACGACGATGGACTTGCTCACCACCGGCGTGAACGTCCCGTGCGTCCGCAACATCGTTTTCTTCCGTTACGTCCGGTCGCCGATTCTGTTCCACCAGATGGTGGGCCGGGGCACCCGCGTGGATGAAGTCACGGACAAGCTGATGTTCCGCATCTTCGACTACACCGGCGCCACGGCGCTGTTCGGCGCGGACTTCATCACGCCGCCGCCATCGGGCGGGGGCGGTGAAGGTCCACCGCCGCCGGGACCGCCACCACCGCCGCCAGTGAAAGTGAAGGGCGTAACCGTCACGCCCGCCCATGCCGGAAACTTTTACCTGATGAACCGCGCCGGCCAGACCGTGCGGGTGACGCCGGAGGAATACCGCCACCGGCTCGTCGAGGAGCTTCTCGCCACCGTGCCGACGCTGACGGACTTCCGAGAACGCTGGCTCGACCCGGAACGCCGCCGCGAACTCATGGGCCAGCTTGCCCAGCAGGGACTCGTGCCGGAGAACCTCCGCGCCTCCGCGCACATGGACGATTACGACCTGTTCGACGTGCTCGCCGCCCTGACCTACGGGGTGAAGCCGCACACGCGGGCCGAGCGTGTCGCCCAGTTTGACGCTGGCGGTGCGACCGGCCCCGGCTGGCTCATCAAACTGCCGCAGCCCACCGTCAAGGTCATCCGAGCCATCGCCCGGCAATTCAAGAAGGCCGGCACCGACGCGCTGGAGACGCAGGAGCTTTGGAATGCAGGCGAAGTGAAGGATGCCAAGGGCCTGGCCGCGCTCCGTGAGGGCGGCAACCCGGCGGAACTGCTGCGGAAGACGAAAGAAACCCTGTTCGCCGCTTGAGCGATGAAGCAAGGGAATGACAAATCTCGGGGCGAACGTGATCGCCGTGTCACGGGGAAGCTGAGAACTCCGCCGCCGGGGAATCGGTGTCCCAGCGTCCGGCTTGGCGACCTGCTTCACTTGCGAAAGGAAGTCATTCACCCGCGCAACAATCCAACAGGCCATGCAATCTTCGTCGGTTTAGAACACATCGAATCCCATTCTGGCCGCCGCATCGGTTCTCTGGAACTGGACCTTGCCGAACTTACCGGGCGCAAGCCCGGTTATCGGCGCCGCGACATCGTTTATGGCTACCTGCGCCCCTATCTCAATAAGGTGTGGGTCGCTGAGTTTGACGGGCTGTGTTCGGTCGACCAATACGTTTACGAAGTGGACGAGTCCCGCGCGGACACTGACTACATCGCGTGGTTTATGCGAAGTCCCGCTTACCTGGAACGAGCGCCCATCAAACAAACACCGGGGCAACTGCCTCGCATACGCACGGAGGAAGTATCCTCAGTTTCAATCGAATTGCCGTCGCTCGGTGACCAACGCCGGACTGCGAGCCTCTTGAGGGAGCAGATGGCAGAAGTGGACGGCGCCAGAGCCGCGGTGCAGACGCAACTGGACTCCGCCCAACTCTTTATCCAGGCGGTTCTCCGTGAGTCGCTCAATGCACCCGGTTGTGTGACGGTGCCAGTCCCGGATTGTCTTCAGGAAGTGACCCAAGGAATTGGCGAGCAATGGTCCGAGTTCCCCGTGCTGGGCGCGACCCGCGCCGGACTCGCGCCAGCCAAAGAAGGCGTCGGTAAGAATCCCGGCCGCTACAAGCCGGTCGTTCCCGGCACGATCTTCTACAACCCGATGCGCATCTTGCTCGGCTCAATCGCCATGCTCGACGATGATAACGCCCCCGGCATCACCAGCCCCGGCTACGTCGTGATGCGCGGCGTCGAGGGCAGGCTGCATCCCGTCTGGTTCTACCACTGGTTCCGTTCCCACTACGGCGCGGAATTCATCCTGTCGCTCACCCGTGGCGCTGTTCGCGAACGCTTGCTCTTTAACCGCCTCGCCAAGGCATCGTTGACCATCCCCGCCTGGCCGACCCAACTCCGCGCCGTCGAGCAGTTCCGCGAACTCAGGACCTTCCGGCAAGCCGCCACCGCCCGCCTCGAGACCATCGCGCTGCTCCCGACCGCGCTGCTGCGTCAAGCTTTCTTCCCAGACTGAATCGAAGGCACGCCAGTATGTCTGCCATCCTCACCAACCTGAAACTGAACCGGATCATCGTGCATGAAGTGCTGTTGGCCTCGGATTTGGAGGCCGATCGCAAGCCCACCTACAGCGATGAATTCCTCGAACTCGACCCGAAAGGCCACCAGTTGCTTTGCACACGGCTGACCGACTCGCTTGGCTCCGATAGCCACAGCGTCGAGCTTGCGGTGGAGTTGGACGGCGCGGGGTCCTCTTTCGATGTTCTGACCAAGCTCTTTGATGCGCATGAGAAAGATTTCGTCAGGCATTCCCAGGACTTGGCGGCCAGGCTGACGAATGCGCAGACTGCGGGCACGATCAAGGCCGGCATCGCGGTGGTCCTGGATGGAACGATGGGCAGCAACGCGAAACCGCATCGGTTTGTCGCGGTCCTCAAGGCTGAAACCGACGCTGGATTTGTGAAGGAGAAGAGCCTGAAACGTCTCTCGTTGAAGTTCATCTCGGACATGGTGCTGAGCGCGCAGCAACGGCTCTACAAGATCGGGTGTTTCATTGAGGGCAAGCGGCAAACCGACGGCGATGGCGATGGGGATGGGGTTCGTTCCAAGGATGATTTTCAGGTCCTTGTGTATGACCACCAGATGAGCAATACCGGCAACAACAACGCCGCCCGCTACTTCTACGGCGGCTTTCTTGGCTGCCGGTTGGCGGACAGTGCCCCACGACTCACCCGGCAGTTCTACGAGGAAACGTGCCAGTTCATCGACAGCCTGAAACTGACGCCTCAGAAACGTCTGGAGGCCAGGACGCATTTGGTGTCTTACCTCAAGTCCCAGGAGCCACATCTCTCCGTCAAGGATTTCGCAGAACGGTTTCTGCCGGCTGAACTCCGCGACTCTTTTGCCGACCGATTTCGCAAGATCAAGTTTCCACCCCGCAGCGTGCCGAAGGACATCAAGGACATCCGGCGGCGTTTGCAGGTCAGACGGATGGTGTTCTCGTCGCGGGTCAAGATTTCAGCGCCGGAGGACGAGTTCGATACGCTAGTGCAGATTGTCAGCGAGGACGAGGGATGGACGACGGTGAAGATCAGCGGTTCTCTTGAGGAACAGGTGTGACCGAGCAGGAACTGAGGCAGGCTTACGAGCGCCAGAAGCCCATTCTCCAGGCATGGGGGAACGCGGTGACCGCTGCCGTGCTGTCTAGGATTGAGAAGAACCTGGGGCCTGCTGGCAAACTGGCGGACTTCCTGAAAGTCCCCGCGCAACCGCGAGTGAAGGAAGCGGAGTCGTTCCTTGCGAAGGCGCTGCGCCGCGGCAAGAACTACGAACGACCGATGGAGGACATCACGGACAAAGTGGGCGTTCGGTTCGTGGTGTTGCTGTTGACTGAACTGAAGATCATCCAGGAAGTCGTCGAAGCCTCCGACCTCTGGGAAGCGGAAAAGGCCCGTGACTTCGAGGCGGAACGCATCGAGCGCCCACACCATTTCGATTACCAGTCAGTTCACTACATCGTCCGCGCCCGGAAGCCACTCGATTGCGCTGGCGTCGCTGTGCCGGCGGGCACGCCGTGCGAGGTGCAGGTGCGAACGCTGCTCCAGCACGCGTATGCGGAGCTTGCGCACAATCTCACCTACAAACCATCGCTGGCAGTTGACCGCGAGGTGAATCGCACGGTGGCCAAGAGCATGGCGCTCATGGAGACGACGGATGAGCTCTTTGTGCAGGCCCACGACCGAGTGGAAGCGGCCAGCGCGGAACTGCGTCGAGTGCATGAAATGGCAGCGGAGGCCTACGAAGCCAAAGTCGGGGTCGTTCCAGCCCGTGACCTCCGGCTCTGCTTCAGCTTGCTCGACCCGTTCCGGGATCTGTTGCCGGCATTGACCCGGGAGGTGCTGACTGGGTTCTTGGCAGAAAACGACTTCATTCCCGAGAAGGTCAAGGAGCGTGCGCCGCTGTCGCTTCTCTACCAGCATCCGTGCGTGCTCGTGGTCTATTGGCTTGTCGCCGAGCATCCCGACCTTGTGCCGAGGCGCTGGCCGGCAAACTTGGAGTACTTGGGATTCTTCTACTCTGACCTTGGAATATCCGCAGAGGGGAAGCTCTGGTGAGCAGTGGGACGGCTTTACCGGTAGCCACGGCGGCCGGGAGGTTTATTTCGGGGCGGCAATTTTCCGAAAACAGCCCCTTCGTTGGTTTCGGTCACGGAAACAAGACAGCCTCCTATTTTCATATGTCGGTTATTGTGTAAATAGCGGTTGCCGCTATTTTCACTTGAGAGCATACTCCCGCCATGTCGAAAACAGGCCAAATGCCGGGGCAACTGCTACCGAAGGGTGACTACTCGGCTTTTCTGCCGGCTCCGCTGCCCCCCGCGCTGGAATGGACGCCGCGCTTGTTGCTGGCGCTCTCGGAGGCGGATCGGAAGATCGGCCAACTGGCCGGGGAAGGACGGCGGCTGCCAAATCCGCACCTGCTCCTGCGGCCGTTTGTCCGGCGCGAGGCGGTGCTATCCAGCCGCATCGAGGGGACGCAGGCCACGCTAGGCGAGTTGCTGGCGGCGGAGGCTGGTGCATCGGTGGACCGCAGCCCGGAGGATTTGCGCGAGGTCGGGAATTACGTCGTGGCGCTGGAATATGGCATCCCCCGGCTGTCCGAGTTGCCGCTGTGCGTGCGCTTGGTGCGGGAACTCCACGAGAAGTTGATGATGGGCGTGCGCGGAGGACAGGCGGCACCGGGGAAGTTCCGGACCATCCAAAACTGGATTGGCCGGCCCGGCTCGACTCCCGCGACGGCCCGCTTTGTGCCGCCACCGCCCGCGGAAGTGGAGAATTGCGTCGCCGGGTGGGAGCGATTCCTGAACGAATCGGACTTGCCGCCGCTGGTGGTAGCCGCGCTGATGCACTACCAGTTCGAGGCGATTCATCCGTTTCTGGACGGGAATGGCCGCGTAGGGCGGCTTCTGGTCACACTGTTTCTCATTGAGCGCAAGATACTGCCGGCGCCGTTGCTCTACCTTTCTGCGTTCTTCGAGGCGTCACGCCGGGATTACTACGAATTGCTCCTCGGTGTGAGCCAGCGCGGCGAGTGGAACGATTGGCTTCAGTATTTTCTGAACGGCGTCACCGTGATGTCGGAGGACGCCATCGGGCGGTCCGCCCGAATCGTCGCGCTGCTGGACGAATGGCGCGTCAAGGCAGCCGGTGGAAGAACCGACGCGCCGTTGAGGCTGCTGGACCTGCTGGCGGACAACCCGTTTGTGACGGTGACGGGCGTGGCGGAGAAGTTGGACCTCGCGTTCACTACGGCGCAGCGCGCCATCCAGCGGTTGGAGCAAGTGGGGGTGCTGCAGCAGAAAGGCGAAGCGAAACGCGGGCGCGTCTATTGCGCGCAGAGCATCCTGGATGTGCTGGAGGAACCAGCCCGGTTGAATCACTGGGAGGCGGCGCCAAACCCGCCGGCTGCTTGACCAATCACCGAAACACTCTCCATGTCCAAGTCCGCAAAGCCATCCAACGGCAAACGCCACGCCACCCAGCAATCGCTCAATGGCGCGGTGAAAAGCATCTGTGACATCATGCGGCGCTCGAATTGCGCCGGGGCGCTGCAATACGTGCCCGAACTGACGTGGATGCTTTTCCTGCGCATCCTCGACGAACGCGAAGCGCACGAAGTGGAAGAGGCGGAGGCCCTGGGCTTGCGCCACAAGGCATCGGTTCCGAAGCCCTACCGCTGGCGCGATTGGGCCGCGCCGGATTCACCGCTCCGCCAGGACAGGAACGCCAGCGTGTGGAAATTCGTCCACGAGGATCTGCTGCCGAAGCTCAAGGGTCTGGAAGAGCAGCCCGGCGCTACCGCGCGGCAGAAGGTCATCAGCGAAATCATGGCCGGCGTAGAGCGTAGCCGGATTGATTCGGAGAAGAACTTCCTCGACGTGCTGGACAAGGTTCATGAGATCAGCAGCGTCACCGTGGACGACACGCACGTTTTCACGCTGTCGCAGGTGTATGAGGGCCTGCTGTTGAAAATGGGCGAGAAGGGGAACGACGGCGGGCAGTTTTTCACGCCGCGCGAAGTCATTCGCGCAATGGTGCGCGTGGTGGACCCGAAAATCGGGCAGACGGTCTATGATCCCGGTTGCGGCACCTGCGGCTTTCTGGCGCAAGCCTACGAATACATGCGCGACAAGGCCGGGGACCGAATCACCGGTCCCCAACTGGAAACGCTGAAGCGGCGGACCTTTTACGGCCGCGAAAAGGACAACACCGTTTATCCCATCGCGCTGGCGAACCTCGTGTTGCACGGGATTGACGAGCCGCACATCTGGCATGGCAACAGCCTCAGCGGTGTGGCGGCGTATGACGGTCTCTTCTTGGGAGCGCCGCAGTTCTTCGACGTTGTGTTGATGAATCCGCCCTTTGGCGGCAAAGAGGGCAAGGAGGCGCAGACGCCCTACGACTACAAGACTGGCGCGACGCAGGTGCTCTTCCTCCAAAACGTGCTCAAGAGCATGAAGGCCGGGAGTCACTGCGGTATCGTCCTCGACGAGGGCGTGCTCTTCCGGGTCGACGCCGAAGCGTTCGTGAAGACGAAGCGCAAGCTTCTGGAGGAATGCGAGGTCTACTGCATCGTCAGCTTGCCGGGCGGGGTATTCTCGTCGGCGGGCGCGGGTGTGAAGACCAATTTGGTGTTCTTCAAGAAAGGCAAGCCGACGGAGCGTATCTGGTATTTCGACCTGTCGGACGTGAAGGTTGGAAAGAAATCGCCCATCGCGCTGCGCAACTTCGAGGAGTTCTTCAAACTGCTGCCCAAGCGCGGCGACAGCCAACAAAGTTGGACAGTGGACTTCGCTGCCCGCCAGCAGAAGGCGCTTGAAGAAGCCCGTCCGTATCGCGAGACGGCAGCCAACCTTGCAGCTCAAGCCAAGACTTTCGCCGACGAAATCCGCGAGAAGAAGAAGTCGAAGCACCCGGACAAGCCGGCGCTGGCGGCTCTTGAGGAGAAAGCGAAGGCGCTCGACCGCGAGGCTCGCGAGACTCAAGCCAAAGCTGACTCCATCGAAGACGCCGCCTTCGACCTGAAAGCCGTGAATCCGAACCGCGTGTCGCAGGAAGACAAACGCACGCCGCAGGAACTGCTGGCCTTCATCGCCCAGAAGGGTCTGGAGGCAGATACTGCGCTGGAGCAGCTCTCGAGGCTCGCGGCCCAGGGCCGGTAAGGATTGCCGCAAGCCCTCTTGCTGGAACCGGTCTTGCCGTAACGCCTAGTCCTCGATTGGCTGATTCGAAGCAACCGTTTGCGCGCATCGACTTTCTGTGAGCGCGCCGACTGGCTGCACCTCCTCGGGGCCGAGTTGGCTTGAGACCTGGCTCTTCGTCAGGTCCAGGGCGGATTCGATCTCATCTTGGCGGTGCAGTAACTCAGCGAGTCGTCCCGCGTACTCGAACGGGGCGCCCACCTGCGCCCGGGTATCGGCGAGGCGCTTGCGGGTGTCGGTGATGGCGCGGACGAGGCTGTCGGCCAGGTCTTCGAGGTTCTGAATCGCGTGTTCAACCGACCGCATGGTGCCCAGGGCGGTGTCGGTGACCTTGGCGGGGTAGGTGGTGGCGCCTTTGAGGAGGATCTGCGGTCCCTGCATGAAGGTGTCGGCGACGAAGATCTGGAACCCGGCCAGGGTGCCGACGAGCCGTTCGGTCCGGCTGCCGCGCATCCGCTCCGCCCGGCGCAGCAGCAGTTCGCCCGCGATGCCCCGGTCGGTGAGCGTCTGGCCTTCGAGGGTCATCACGAACCGCTCGCCGGTGGTGTCCTGACGAGTGGCGAGATCCTGGCGGACGGCGGCGAGGCGTTGTTCGAGGCGCGGGAGGTCTTCGGTGAGCTGGCGGACGCGGCTGCGGAGCGTGTACTGGGTTTCCTGGTGCTGGCAGTGGAGCCGGCTCAAGCGCGCGACTTCGGCGTCCACATGGGCCTTCTCGATGACCAACGGGTTGCCCGACGCGATGGCCTTGACCTCGGCGTAGGTGAGCGCGGCGCCATCAATGTCCTCGATCCGGCGCAAGTCGGTCTCGCCGTTCATGACCTGGGCGATGAACCGGGCCTTGCTTTCCAAAACCTGCCAACTGTAGGCGTCGAAACTTTGCTCCGTAACGTAACGGTAGATCTGGACTTCGGCGTTCTGGTTGCCCTGGCGGAGGATGCGCCCTTCGCGCTGCTCGACGTCCGCGGGCCGCCACGGGGCGTCGAGGTGATGCAGGGCGATGAGGCGCTCCTGGACGTTGGCGCCGGTGCCCATCTTCTGGGTGCTGCCGAAGAGGATACGGACCTTGCCGGCGCGCACGTCGCGGAAGAGCTGGAGCTTCGCGGCGTCACTGTCGTGGTTTTGGATGAACTCGATGTCGGCCGCGGGAACTCCGCGGGCGATGAGTTTGTCCCGCATGTCCTCATAAACGGAGAACCCCCGGCCGCCCGTCGGCACCGACAAGTCGCAGAACACGAGCTGGGCGGAGCGTTCGGCGGCGGTCTCGCGCCAGATCCGCTCGATGGTCGCGACGGCCTGGTTGACCTTGCTGTCTGGGTGGTCGGGCAGGCGGGGATCGTGGAGGCGGAGGTCGAGCGCAGCCTTCCGTCCGTCGGTGGTGACGAGCAGCATGTTGTCCTCGCGCGGATCTACCCGGCCGGTGCGCAACGCCTCGGCGCGGTCCACGAGGGACGCCACGATCTGCTTCAACTCCGGCGAGCAGGGCGCGCTGATCACCGTGGGCTTGCCGCCGCGCAAATCCGGCACGGGCAGTTTGAGCATGGCCTGGGTCTGGATGTCCGCCACCTGCCGGAACATCTGCATCAACTCGGGGACATTCACAAAGCGGGCGAAGCGAGCATGCAAGCGATAGCCGGAGCCATCGGGCGCGAGTTCCATGGCCGTGACGGGCTCGCCGAACGTCGCGGCCCACGCATCGAAGTGAGCGACGTTCTGGGCCTTCAAGGTCGCCATCTGGAGGAAGCGTTGCATGGTGAACATTTCGGCGACGCTGTTGGCGATGGGCGTGCCGGTGGCGAACACCACCCCGCCACCGCCGTTGACGCGCTGGACGTGCTGCACCTTGAGGAACATGTCGAAGGCCCGCTGCGACGCGGTCTGCGGCAGGCCGGCGATTCGCGTCATCTTGGAGACGTAGAACAGGTTCTTGAAGTGATGGGCCTCGTCAATGAACGCGGCGTCCACCCCCAACTCCTCGAACGTGAGGCCGTCGTCCTTCTTCTCGTTCGCCGCGAGCTCCTTGAGCTTGCTCTCGAGCTGCTTCTTCGCCCGCTCCAGTGCCTTCACGATCCGCGAATCGCCTTCTTTGCGCTGCTGCTCGATGGCCAGGGCCAGCTCGCGCAATTGCTCCTTGAAGAACTCCTCCTGCGTGGCGCGCGCGACGGGGATCTTCTCGAACCCGGAGTGGGTGACGATCACGGCGTCCCAGTTGCCGGTAGCGATGCGGCTCATCAACGTCTTGCGTCGCTCCTTCTCGAAGTCGTCTCGGGTGGCGACGAGGATGTTGGCCGCGGGGTAAAGGGCGAGGAACTCGGCGGCGAACTGGCCGAGCATGTGGTTGGGCACGACGATCAGGGGCTTCCGGGCCAGGCCCAGGCGCCGCCGTTCCATGGCAGCGGTCACTAAAATCATAGTTTTTCCGCTTCCAACCACCTGTGCGAGCAGACAGTTCGGGGTCTGGAGAATGCGCCAGACGCTGGCCTTCTGGTGGGGCCGCAGCACGATGGCGGGATTGGCGCCGGGGAGGGTCAGGTGCTCGCCGTTGAAGGTCCGCAACCGGGTGTGATTGAACTCGTCGTTGTACTTGCGGACCAGTCGCTCGCGACGCTCGTCGTCCTGCCAGATCCACTGCTTGAACTGGGCCTTGAGCTTCTCCTGCTTGTCCCGGGCCGCTTCGGTGGCCGGGCCGTCCACCACGTCGCGGTCGGTGGCCGGGTCGTGGTCATAGATGGTGGGGACACGGAGGTTGAGGGCATCCTCGATGAGTTCGAGGGCGCTGCGCCGGTCGGTGCCCCACTCGGTGGTGTTGGCCACGCTGAAGCGCACGCTGTAGTCGCCGCGCACGACCCACAGGCCGAGCTGCGGGGCGTGGCTCACGGTGATGCCGGACTCGACGAGGGTGCCTTCGGCGAAGCGCTGGATGTCCTCCGCCGGAATCCACGCGCTGCCCAACCGCGCGTCGATCTCCGCGGCCGTCAGGTCGGTCGGCTGCACCTGGCGCAGCGCCTCGACGTTGCCGTGAAACTGCTCATCCACGAGTGCGGCGGCCTGGGCGGTCGCCAGCTTTGCGCGGACATTGCCGGACAAGTACTCGTCCTCGGTCTCCCAGCGCCGGGTCTGTGGGTTCAAGAAGATGGTGCCCTTGAGGTCAGGCAGGAACTCGGACGGGGCGCGATGCAGCAGGCCGGCGATGCAGTCCAGGTCCACGCAACCGCGTTCGTTGAGCGTGACCAGCAATGCCTCCTGGGGCGTGTTGACCTGGGGTGCCGGGCGGTGCGGCTGGATGGTGCGTTCCCGGAAGATGGCCGCCTTGGTGGCCCGGCCGCTCTCCTCGTCGTACTGCTCCAGCGACAACAGCAGTGGCAGGTCGGGGTCGCCACGGAAGGCGGAGGTGTTGGCCCTGGCCGAGACCGGGCCATGGCGGGCGACGAAGCGGTCGTAGGTGCGGTTGAGGTCCTCGCGGGCGGCGACCACGTCTTCATCGGGCGTGCCGTTCAACTGGGAGCGCAGGCAGCGGCGCACGGCATCGCGGACGCGGATCAGGCCGCGGATGCGTTTGGCAACCGTGTCGGACAGCCCGGTGAGGACCTGGAGCGAATCGCCGTCGCGGATGGCGACCTGGTCGTTTACGAGGGCGTAGGCGTTGGGCTTGATGTGCTCGGGGGCGGGAAAGGACTGGGCCAGGGTCGGCGGAGTCAACCGGGGCGCTTCGGGGCAGAACACATCCCGCGGCAGGAGCGCAATGGCCTCGGCCAATTGCTCGGCCAGCGGGCGGCCGTTGCTGACGAGGGTCGGCTCGCCCTGGCGGTACATGCGGCCCACCAACTGCATCTCGCCGAGCATCATCTCCGGGCGGGCGGCGAAGTACTCGTTCACCGGGAGGCTCTCACCGAGCGAGTTGGTGATGACCGAGACCTCCTTCCACGCCGGGCCGGCGGGCGGTTCACCGGGAAGGCGCTTGCGCAGGATGACGAGGTCGGTGGTGACCTCGGTGTTGGCGCTCTTCTTGAAGGCGTCGTTGGGGAGGCGGATGGCGCCGACCAGGTCGGCCTGGGCCGACAGGTACTCGCGCAGGCCGCCGTCCTGCTTGTCGAGGGTGCCCTTCGAGGTAATGAACAGGAGCAGGCCGCCAGCCCGGACCTTGTCCAGGGCGGCGGCGAAGAAGTAGTCGTGGATCAGGAACTTCCAGGCCTTGAACCGGGGATCGTACGGACAATGATCTCCGAAAGGCACATTACTCAGGGCGACATCGTAGAACCCGTCAGCGAGGCGGGACTCCTCGAACGCCTGCTGGCGGATGTCCGCGTCGGGGTAGAGCAGCTTCGCCAACCGGGCGGTGACCGAGTCAATCTCGATCCCGGTGACCAGCGAGCGGGCGTGCATGTCGTCGGGCATGAGCCCGATGAAGTGGCCGAGGCCCAGGGCCGGTTCCAGGATGCGCCCCTGCGTGAAGCCGAACCGCTGCAAGGCCATGTACATCGCCCGGATCACCCCGGGCGCGGTGTAATGGGCGTTGAGGGTCGTGGCGCGGGCGGAGTCCAGTTCCTCTGGCGTGAGCAACTGCTCGATCCGCTCGCGTTGCTGCTTCCACTCCTCATTCCACGCGTCGAACACCTGCGGAAGTCCGCCCCAGCCGACGTACCTCACCAGCACGCGCTTCTCCTCTGGCTTCGGCTCTCGTCCCTCGGCCTCGACTCGTTTGAGCAGTTCGATGGCGGCGAGGTTGTCCTGGCACTTCTGCTTCAGCGATCCGATGCCGATGCGGTCGGCCTCGGTGATCCGGTAATTGCGCTGGTTGCGCAGCGGCTCCGGTTCAGCGGGCGCCGGCCCGAAGGAAACCCACTCGTCGTCGTCGGCTACGCGCTCTCCTGCCGCAGGAAGATGTACCGTTCCCGGACGATCTCCCACGCCTGGTCTTGGGCCTGCTGGGGTGTCAGGCCTTGTTGGATGAACTGCCGGCGCAGTGCATCCAACTCCGCCTCCGTCTGCTCCTCCGCCTCGAGCAACATCGCGTGCAACTGGCCCTTCGCCTCCAACGCCGCGACCATCGCGGGCCGGTGAGCCCGCCAGTGTTTCTCGGCCATCTTGCCGTACTGCGTGGCTGGCCGCTTGCGATGACCTGGCCGGGGACTCGATCGCCAGTGTTTCTCGGCCATCTTGCCGTACTGCGTGAGTGGTTTCATGCGCAGGGAACCTCAGTGCATCAAGACTGAACAACTCAAGCTGGGCAACATCCTTGGCCTGCTTCCTCGCGGTGACCGGCATCCCTCCCTCCCACGGGGTCGGGCCGCTCTCGCCACTCGAATCCTGCCGACCTCCGTCCCCCTTGCCGATCTACCGCACGTGAGACTCGCGAGTCAACCCGCGGCAAACGGCAGCTCCGCGAACGGCTCGCCGGTGGTCTCAGCGCACGTCGCGAGGCCCGATTCAACCTGGGGAGCCGAGGCGGCGGGCGGCGGGAGTGGTACGTGCTCTGGATCAACACTAGGGCGCGCTCCTTGGCGGCGCGTTCCCAGCGCAGCCGGGTGACCCCTGTTTGGTCTCGATCAGCGCTCGGAGCGCGTTCTAACGGTTTCAGTGAATTCTTCAGTCGCTGGGTGGTAAACGAGTAGAATCGGGTTAGGTCGGGTAGTTATAGAGTAGCCTTGACTGCCAACAGCTTGATGCGAGAATTTCCTTGGAAAGCTGAGCATAAACCGCTCGATTCCGACCTCCGCCTCCAATTCCAAACAACTTTTGGACAAGGAGTTACAAATCTCACAGCCCTCAAGTGCCAGCAAAAGTGCCAGCAGATTTGTGACTCGGAATTACTCAACAACAACTCCGCGATCACCCCGGCACGACTTGCTGAAACGCAATTGGCCGTGCGTTTGGTGTCATTGAGACACCTGCCCTTCGTCCTCGCTTGGCAGGCTCGAACAAAAAATTCGAGCCATGAAAAACCGATTCCGCCTCTACCGCCGCAAGAAGGGCGGCATGTTCTACGCCCACGATTCCGAAACTGGCAAACAGGAGAGCCTCGGAACAAAAGACCGCGCCGAAGCGACCACTCTGCTCAATGCCCGCAACGAATCGTTTCGCCAGCCGCAACTCAATCTCCACATTGCCAAAGCCTACTTGGCGGGGACGGATTCCGGCGTCTCCACGCGGACCTGGCAGGACGCCCTGAACGCGATCATTGAAAACAAGGAGGGTTCGACCAAAGACCGCTGGGTTCGGGCGGCGAAGGAGTCGGCGCTCGACCTGATTCGCGGGAAGGTCATCCTTGAAACCCAAGCCGAGCAACTGCTCGCCTGCCTCAAGGCTGGCACGGTCAGCACCAACGTCCACTTGCGCAAGCTCCACAACTTCTGCCTCGCGATGAACTGGCTACCGTGGCCGATCATTCCGAAGCGACTCTGGCCGGAAGTCCGCTTCCAACCCAAGCGCGCCATCACGCTGGAGGAACATCAGCGGATCATCGAGCGAGAGAAGAACCCCGAGCGACAGAGCTTCTACGAACTCTGCTGGCATCTGGGCGGCTCGCAAACGGACATCGCCAACCTCAAGGCCGAGGACATTGACTGGCCCAACCGGACCATTGCCTACAATCGGCAGAAGACCGGCAGCCTGGCAATGATCCACTTTGGAGACGAAATCGAATCGGTTCTCCGCCGGCTGCCGGTAGTTGGCCCGCTGTTCCCCTATCTGCATACCGTCCGTTGCGGCGATCGGGCGACAGAGTTTAAGCAACGATGCGAAGGGCTGGGCATCAAAGGAGTGTCCCTGCATTCTTACAGATACGCTTGGGCGGAGCGCGCAAAGCAGTGCGGCTACCCCGAACGTTTCGCCCAGGAGGCACTCGGCCACAACAGCAAGGCAGTGCATCGCGCCTACGCGCGCAAAGCGAAGGTGAAGTTGCCGTCTCTGGAAAGCTACGAGAAACAGGCTGTGGAGGGTCAAATCATCCAGCTTCCGCCGCTCACGGCGGAGCGAGATCGAGCTGCCCGCCTCGGCCAGACCGTTGGCTAGTTTATCTGCTGCCGCCTCCGTTGCGCCCGCCGGCCGAACGCTTGCGGGCGTTTCGTTCTCTCCAATATGCGGCAATGGCGTCGCTGGCGCGGGCGAGCCATTTCTCGTCGCGACGTAGTTGTTCCAGCGTTTCGGTGGCGAAGTACTTCGTGCAATTCCGCGCGGGCTTGCCAAGGGGTTTGAGCAGGTTCGCCGCGATAAGCATGGGAATCTCGTGGGGCTCGAATCCGAGATACCACGCGGTCTGCGCGGCATCAAGGCGGGCAGGCAGGATCTTCCAACTGAGAAACTCGGTCTGGTGCGTCGTGGTGCTCATACGTGGACGGCAGTGCGGTGGTGGCTTGAATGCGTGTGATGATTCTTCTGCGCATGACGGTGGGAGGTCTTCTGATCAATGGCCTCCGTGGACTCCGCTTCCACCTGGCTGGGGGCTTGATTCTTGGTGAGGTCAAGTTGCTCCTCGATCTCGCTTTGGCGACGGCACAGGTGCAGGTAGTGCTCTTCCTTCTCGAAAGGCGCGCCGACTTTGGTTTCGAGTTCCTTGGTGCGCTTTTGAGCATCCATAATGTCGGCCTCCAGCTTGGTGGCGCGTTCTTCAAACCCCTGCGCGGTGGCTTCCAGTGATCGAATCGTGCCCAACGCCGTGTCGGTGACGCGCGCGGCGTAGCTGTTCTTGCCGCGCACAACGATTTCGACGGTGTTATTGAAGCTGGGGCGGAGAACCAGATCGAACCCGGCAAAGCGACCGATACGCACGTCATCGCCGAATCGGTTCTTCAGCTTTTCGGCCCGGCGGAGGATCAACTCGCCGGCAATGCCACGGTTGTTCGTTTCCTGTCCGTCGAGTTCGATGCTGAATTTGTCCCCTGCGGTGTCCTGCCGTATCGCAATATCCTGCCGGAGGTTCGTCAACCGGGCGCTGAACACCTCGGCGTCTTCGTGAGAGCGGCGGAGGTTCGAGCGAATGCGGTATTGCTCCTCGGCATGGGCGGAGCGTAGGCGCGTGAGACGCATCAATTCGGCGTCCACCTGGGCCTTTTCGATCACCAGCGGATTGCCGGAGGCGATGGCTTTCACTTCGGCGTAGGTCAGCGCGGCGGAGTCGAGGTCTTCCAGGCGGCGGATCGTCATGTCGCCGCTCATCACCTGGGCGATGAATTTGGCTTTCGTCTCCAAGGTCTGCCACATGTAGGCGTCAAAGCTGCCCTCGGTGACGTAGCGGAAGACTTGGACGGTGGAATTCTTGTTGCCTTGCCGGAGAATGCGCCCTTCGCGCTGCTCCACATCCGCTGGTCGCCACGGGGCGTCGAGATGATGCAAGGCAATCAAACGCTCCTGCACATTCGTGCCTGAGCCCATCTTCTGCGTGCTGCCGAACAAAACGCGCACCTTGCCGGAGCGCACGTCGCGGAACAAAGCCAGTTTGGAGGCGTCGGAATCGAATTCCTGAATGAAAGCGATTTCGCGCTCGGGAATGCCCATGCCCTTCAACTTCTCGGCCATGTCTCGATAGACCGAGAATCCCTTGTCCTTGGGCGTCGAGAGATCGCAAAAGACGAGCTGCGTGGACCGCTCTGTCGCGGTCGCCTGCCAGATGCGGTGAATGTTTTCGACGGCCTGATTGACCTTTCCCTGCGGCTCGTCGGGTGCGGCTGGTTTCATCAGCCTGAGATCCAACGCTGCCTTCCGTCCCTCGGAGGTGATTTTCAGCATGTTGTCCACGCTGGGATCAATGCGCCCGCCCTTCAGCTTTTCGGCCCGAGCGGCGAGCGATTGGACGAACTCCTTCAACTCCTCCGTCGCTGGTGCGTTACGGATCGTGGGTTTCTCCCCGTCGAGTTTCGGGCGCGGGAGATTCAACATCGCCGCCGTCTGCACGTCGGCAGACTGGCGGAACATCTGCATCAACTCCGGCACATTGATAAACCGAGCAAAGCGCGTGTTGAGCCGATACCCAGCGCCGTCCGGCGAAAGTTCCATCGCGGTGACGGGTTCGCCGAACGTGGCCGCCCACGAATCAAAGTGATGCAGGTTGTGCTTCTTTAACGCCTCGGGCTGGAGATACCGCTGCATGGTGAACATCTCCGCCATGCTGTTCGCGATTGGAGTTCCGGTGGCGAA
>CAZHUS010000127.1:0-20785 GCA_964535555.1 uncultured Verrucomicrobiota bacterium | reverse complement strand
GGTCCTGGACGAACCCAATCGCCCGCGGGCCTGGGAGGTTCTGCGCCGGAACCGCGACGGGCACTGGGAGCCGGTTGAAGGCCAGCACCTCCGTGCACGGACCGCGCTTGCCGAAGACTGGCTCGCGGAAATCGGGCCGGTCTTGGCACGCCTGAGCACCGAACAGCGCCGACTGCTGGCCGACCGGCGAGCCCTGGGCGGCGGGGCTTCTTCCCTCCGTGAACCGCCGGCCCCCGTGGCTGAGCAGGCGGGTGCTCCGGCACCCCCGGCCGACCCGGGCGACCGCGACCTGCTGTTGCGCGACCTGGCCCGCTTGGCAGAACTGCAAGTCGAACGCGCCCGACAGTCTCTGGCCGATCACCGGCTCGTCGGCGAGGGGATCGCCCGCTGGAACCTGCCCCGGCTCGCCGGCCACTGGCTCAGATCGCTCCCGCTGCATCGGCAGTTCGAGCGCGAGGTCGCCACCCACCTCCGGATCCGCGGCGAGTTGGATCGTTGCGTACGGCTGGCTCCGCCGCCGGACACCCGTGAGCCCATGAGCCCCCGGTCCGAAGCACCGCCCAACGACGCGGCGGTGAAGCTCGACCAGGAACTGAAAGCGGTGTCTGAGAAGCTCCTGCAAGCGGGCGCCTTGGTCCGGCACCTCCACGGGCAACGCGGTTCGCGGGTAACCCTGCTCCAGACCAAGATCGTCGGACGGCGCGATGAAATCCTGCCGACCCTGCCGCCGGACCTCCGAATGGCGCCTCGCGCCACCTCCGGCCCTCGGATGCGCATCTGATGTGCCAGGGCTTGGACCCTCAAACGCCTCCCCTGGGAGGCGCGTCATGTCCGGGTGCCCGACCCAACTCGGCCTCGAGGAGGAAACGCGCCCGGGTCCGCTCCCGGATTCTCGGCATCATCGGGCCGTGCGTATCGGTCCGCCTCCGTCGCCAGTCGCCTCGGCGCTTTTCAAGTCGGCTGCTTCTGCGCTCTGAGGGGGCCGCGCGGCCCCAAAGCGATTCCGTACCCCCCGATCTTGGGCCCCCACGGAATCGTAGGCATGCACTTGGAGGCTTCAGTTGTTGAACGGCGTTCTGCTGAGCACCGCCTCGGTCAGGCTGTCCTTGGCCCGTCCTGCCGGCGGTCATCGTCTCCGGCCGTGGTCCAGTCATGCCCTTCCACGAGCACAGGGTTCAGCGAACAGCACCCGTTGCGGCAGTATGCCCGCCTCGAAGCCCAAACGGATCTGCTCCTCGAACCACCGGAACGACGGGCGACGCTTGGCGTAGAACAGGTGCGTGGTCCGGCTCCGCCGGTAATCGGACGACCCGAACCGAGGAATCGGCGTGCGGAAGCCCGGAGCGTCCTCCAAGAGTTCCGCCCAGTCCTGCTCCAACCGCCGGTCGGACATCGCGAACCAGACCTCGACCGGCGTGGCGAACGCCAGCAGGTAGTCAATGTGCCAGTGGGGCGCGACTACGGATTCTAGGTGATGCCCGACGCGTGCGCGAATCCCGCCTGAGCCAAAAGCGCTGCCCACGTAGGCGTAGAAGCCGGGCGCGACGTCGAACACGCCCAGCCGCCCGATCTCGAGTCGCTTCATTTGCGCGACCGAGACGATCAGGATGTATGTCCCCTTGTCGTCAGGAAGTTCCATAGCGCGCGACGCGCCGCCCGGGTCTGAGCGGGCCCATTTCTACCTCGATGAGTCGCTTCGCTTGAACACCAGCCACTCGCGCTCACCCGCCCGGCGAAAGCGCACCATCTCGTAGTGACCGCTCAGGCGCTGGCCATAAAGCATGAACTCGATCCGATCCGTCCCCCACTCGCGCGGTTCGTAGTATCCGCGGTCCCAGATCGCGACCTTGCCGGCCCCGTATTGCCCGGCCGGAATCTCGCCTTCGAAGTCTCCGAAAGCGAGGTCATGGTCATCAACTTCAACGGCCAACCGTTTGACCCCCACCACCTCGGGCAACCCCTTCGGCACTGCCCAGCTCTTGTACACCCCGTCCTTTTCCAGCCGGAAATCGAAGTGATGACTCCGCGCGTGATGCTCCTGTACCACGAAGCGCAACCGCGGCGTGGTCGCGTCCGGGGTATTCGCTGCAGCCCATCGGTCCATGCTCACCTCACGGCGTCCGCCCGTTTGTGCTGCTTCCCGCGCGCCCGGAGGAGTCGCTCGACGTCATCCGCGGCATAAAGGTAGGCGTTCCCATCCTTGCGATGTCGCAACGTACCCTCCGCCCGAAGATGCATGAGCTGACAAGTGCTCACCCGCAGCCGTCGTCGCGCCTCGCCGCTGGGCATCCAGCCGTCACTCAAGTTATTCCCGCCCATCGCCGAACCGGATAGCGCCGAATCTGTCGCCCGGAAAGCCGCAAGTTCAGACTCCTTGGGATTCTGAGCCGTCGGTATTGTCCAATCACCGTGACGTTGAACGACTACCAGGCCTGCCTCGGCGCCGTCCCGTACGGCAAACGGCTGCCGACCGCCATCTACCTCCACCGCGAGGGTTTGGCGGGTCCCGCTCCTGCGCTTGACCGGTTGGTGTCTCATCTGGCCGACCGGTACCAGATCGGGCCGGAGTTCAACGTGCTCAAGTTCCGCTCGAATGAGCTCAAGGTCTCGTTCCTGTCGTACCCGCGGTTCTTCGAGGATCCACACCCGGCGCTGCGCCAGGCCGTGACGGTGGACCTGGTCCAGGGCAAGGCTCGCCACACGGATTACCCTGACAATCCGAACCCGCCCATCCTGCACCGGAAGGAGGCCTTCCTGCCGGCTGACCACCCCAAGAGACGGCTGTTCACCGCTCTCACCGAGGCAGAGGAGGCCGCCGGGTTGTATGCGGACACCACGACGATTGGCTTCAAGCTGAACTGGGAACAGCTCGTCGCTTCGAAGGGCTTGCGCTATCGCGGCCACCGGCTGCTGCCGGCCGGGGGCGGCGACGGGCCGGCGGCAGACTCCCATCCCGAACCAGCGGCTCCCTCACCCGCCCTTCGGGCACCCTCTCCCGTCGGATGGGAGAGGGACGGAGTGAGGGACGACGTGATAGCCGGCCCGTCGGACTTGCCAACCGCTGTTGACCGGCGAGCCGCCGACCTGGGCACGCGGACCGCGTCCGCTCCCCGGATTGAACGGCACAAGACCGCGCTGGTTCGGTATGAACTGTCGAAGCCCGTACGAACCCTCCTCGAGTACGGCCAGCTCGGACCCGGCGTCACCTTCTTCGACTACGGCTGTGGCCAGGGCGCCGACGTCACGGGCCTGCGCAACCTCGGTTACGCCGCCGACGGCTGGGACCCCGTCCACCGCCCGGACAGCCGCAAGACCGAGGCAGACGTCCTGAACCTGGGCTACGTCCTCAACGTGATCGAGGACCCGGCCGAACGCCTGGCCACGTTGGTGGACGCCTTCCGCCACACGCGCCGCCTGCTGGTCGTGTCGGCGTTGATCCGGGAGACGGTGGACACCGAGACCGCTGCGACTTTCGGTGACGGAGTGCTCACCAAGCGAAACACCTTCCAGAAGTACTTCGACCAGCCGGAGCTTCAGCAATACGTCGAGGATGCCCTAGAGACCACGGTGGTTCCGGTGTCGCTGGGCATCTTCTACGTGTTCCGCGATCCGGTCGCGCAGCAGGACTTCATCGAGGCCCGGACGCGGCGGACGATTGATTGGACCCAGATCAGCGCCCGGCTGGGACTGGGACAGCCCCGCCGGTCACGCTGGGAGCTGTTCTACGAACAGCACCAGGAACTACTCGATGCCTTCTGGACGACCGTCCTTCGGCTGGGACGGTTGCCGGCCCCGGAGGAATTCGAGCGGCACGCCGAACTGCGCGAGCTCATGGGATCGCCGAAACGGGCGTTGCGACTGTTCGTCAAGCGAGGTGGTGCTGAGCTCCTGAGCCAATCCACCGAGACGCGGAAGAACGACCTGCTCGTGTACATGGCCCTTTCGAACCTCCGCAAGCGGGTGCCGTTCGGACACTTGTCCGCCAGCCTGCGGCTGGACATCCGGACCTTTTTCGGCAACCACAAAGCCGCCGTGGCGAAGGGCCTCGAGTTGCTGTACGCCGCCGGCGACCCCGGTGAGATCGAGCTGGCCTGCGAAGATCTGAAGCTGGGCTGGCAGGACGAACAGGCGCTTCACTTCCATCGCAGCCTGTTGGATCAACTGCCGCCGGTGCTGCGGGCGTATGTGGGGTGCGCGACGACGCTCTTCGGCGATGTCCAACAGGCCGACGTGGTGAAGCTGCACAAGGCATCGGGCAAGGTGACGTTCCTGGCCTACGATGATTTCGAGGGCAAACCGCTGCCGGAACTGCGCTTCAGGACCAAAGTGAACCTTCGAACGCGCTGGGTACAAGTCTTCGATCACAGCGCTGAGGGGCAGTTGCTGTACTTCAAGGAGCGTCTCTTGGGCGCGGACCATCCTCGGCTGCCGGAAATGCAGGCGTTCAGCGCGAAGCTGAGGAAAGCGGGAATGCCAGCGACAGGAGGTGGTGGATGCCCTTCCAAGGCTGAGTTGCTGAGATTCCTAGACGAGAGAGGGCTGAACGAGAGGCTGAACCGACGGCGTAGCAGACCGGCCTTCAGCAACCCCACTTTGCGCTCTCATTCCCAATAGCACGCTTTGCTGGGAATCACAGACCGGATGCCCCCTCGGGGGTCTGGCACATCGCCGTAATGGCGAGGAATGACGTGAAAATGGAGTTGCTGAACGGTCTGTCCAGCCGCCGTGCCGTCATTAAGCCCTAGAGTAAAGCCGTCGGGCTTCTTCGGTAGTGAACGACTGAGGTGCTGGATAGTCCAGTCGACCCAAACCAGAAGCCTCGACATCTCCTCCGGCGTCAGATCGGAGAAGCGTACGACCTGGCGCCTTGCGATTATGAGGGTGTGCCCTCGGGAAACCGGATATTTATCGTACGCGACGACGAAGAGATCGTCCTGCACAAGAACACGTTCCTGCTCAATCTGGCCAAAACCTGACATCATCGTGTCCTTGATCATTGTAGGCCCAACCTGCTGGAAAACCCTGGTTCATGGCGATCTGGGTTTGGGGTGCCATTATCGCATGGTATTTCTGCATGAGCTCTTCGACGCGGAGCGCCAGGAGGCCCTGGGTGTCTAGACGGAAGCATTCAGTGTAGTCCTCAAGCAGACTTGGTCGTATTCTCACCGCCCTGATGGCCTGAAAATGGAGTCCCACCAAGCGCGGCAAGTAGACTTCGAGGTCGGGAAGGGAATCGTTCTTCCGGGAGTTCGTGGTCTTTTCAACGGGGGTGAGGTTCCATAGGAGATCGTGGACCACAAAGCTCCAGGGCAGAAAATGGTCGATTGCGAAAGAACGGGCGAGGGGCCGTTGTGAGTAGATGTCTTGAAAGTGCTGCGGGCGTCCCTCTTGCATCATGGTTTCCTGGACGAGCCGCCAAAAGTCGCGGGCGATGGTGAATTGACGTTTGGTCGGAGCCCGGAGCTTGTTGACGACACCCGGCACATTTGGGTTCCGGGTCTGCAAGTAGATGGCGAGGTGGTGCTCGGCAAAAGCGCGAACCACCCCCATGTTGTCGCGGAGGAAAGAACCCCATACTTCGTTCACGCAGACGCGGTCGCCTTCAAGCCAGTAGGGACATGCCGAGGCACCCTGCTGACTCTGGCGCGCGAGTTCGGTAATGAGGCGGCCGCGTGTGCTGTCCTTCTGCCCGCGGAGCTTGTTTGCGAACCAGGGAGCAAGAAACCGCGTAGGGACATAGCGACTGAATTCGGCGAGGGAAGCCTTTGCGGATGCCGAATTGCTGAGGAACCAACGGACAGCCCCCTCGTCGGCAGATGGTGGAAGAGTTGACTGCTCGCGAAGGGCGAGCACGGCCCCCTGCAACTTGTCCTGTCGGCCTAGCGAAAGACGGTACAGGCACACGGGATGCCAAGCGATCACGGCCATTTCAGTGAGTAGATCCGTGAGCTGGAATGTCGTTGCCGGGAAACACCGATCTTCTCGTGATAAATGCCGAAAGAGCAGGAGTGGTCACCAGGAAGGGCGATCCTGATGTCGAGGAGCCCGTTAGCGACCATCCAGGCCAGGCACTCCCATCTGTGGCCGGCCTCTGTGGCGGTTGTAGGCTTGTCTGGTATTTGACGCGTAATGGCGCTTGACACTACTTCCTCGCGAGCGCGATAGCCTCTTTCGATGGCCTCGATGTCTTTGGGATCCATGCGGGGTGAAGCGACGAGCTGCATGTTGCCATGGTTCCGGATCAGCATCTCAATCCCCTTGGCGGCGAGTTCCACGCTTTCACTAGTGAAAAAGCCCACCGCCCTCCTGTACAGCGTTGAAACGGAGAGGCATGGCACGTAGAAGTCCTCTAGCGTGTCGTTCTTGTCAGAACGGTACTCCTGTTCAATGTTGAGCCGCCGCAGGCCTGACGTTGACCGTGCAGGAGTGGTCGTCATGGCGTTTCCGGAGCCTTACCGGCATTTTGAATGCGGGACATCTCTCGTAGCGTCATCACGGTCTCCATGAGATTCATGCGGGCTTGCGCTGGGGTGTCGTTTCGCAGGCCTTGCGCAGCGGCGAGGCGTTGTGCATGCCCGTCTGACAGTTTCCCAATGGCCGTAATGACTTCCTGCTCAGTGGTGGCGTGAGTTAGCTGATCCAGGAAGCCATGGTTGTGCGTATCAGAATGGGACTCATGCAGGGCGACGGTTCCGGCACGCGAACGTTCTGATCCCTTCTTCTTTGGGTTGGGGAGGGCCAACCTGGTCTTAACTACACCTTGATGATCATGCTCGAAGCGCTGGATGCACAACCGGACAAATCGCGCCTGATCGTCGGAAAGGTACGGAATCACAGTCTCCAGCCTTTTCATCAAATCCAGGAAAGCGCCGACCTGCAGTCCGGGGCCGGGCGGAGCGGCTGGCTTGCGAGGAATGGAATGGACTTGCTCGGGTCTTCTCGTGCTGTCCCGACCCGACGGTCCATCCGCCGTCGCTCCATATTCTTCAGCACGCGGCGTCACAGGAATCGTGATTGTACTTGGATCAGTCACCTGCACACGGAGGAAATGTTCAGAGCCGCTGCCCGAACACAGTCTCCGACCGCCATCTGACGAGAATGTGTTTCCCAGATGTCACTCTGTCCCAAGTGGCTTTTGCCCTCATCGTATACTTTGCATACGTTATTCGAATTGGGCCACACGCCAACAAGGCCGCGGTCTTTGAAGCACAGCGGATTGTGTTTGACTACCGTGGCACGAATTGCGGCGAGCGACCTCTGTTGAACGTCTGCTATTCCGCTGGCGCTTCGGATAACACGGTTGACGAGGACACCTAGTAGTCTTGGGCGTTCGCTGAATGGGATGTCTTCGACCCAACGAAAGAGGCGCGGGATGCCGTAGGCCGAAACGCGGTCTGGGATGACCACTGTAAGGTAGTGCGTACACGCTCTTAGCATTCCTTGAGTGAGGAGCATTTTGTTGGGGGGACAGTCGACAAAAATGTAGTCAAAGTCGTGAAAGAGGGCCAGCACGCGGCGGCATTGTGCAAAAAAATCCCGGCAAGTAAATGTCTGTTCCCTCGCGAGTTCGAAGTCGAGGTCCTCAACTTCGAGCGCGCCTGGGAGTAGATAAAGGTTCGGCGGAAATCCGCCGTAGTGCCCTCGGCGAAGGAAGGCTTCGCGGTGAATGGAGCATGGGCTCATCGCGCCCCCCGCCTTCAGAAGTGTCAGGACGTTGTGAGCATTTGTCATTGTCGGGTCGACGCCAAAGATGCTCGTAAGGCTGCATTGGGCGTCGATGTCAATGATGAGCACCTTCATCTTCGGTTCATCGTGTGCGATCTGTGCACCGAGAAAGAAGGTGGCTGTCGTCTTGCCGACGCCACCTTTGTAGTTCACGACTGCAATGGAGCGGGAGTGTTTTCTGCGCAGCACGCTTTCGAAAGCTATCTCGCGCTCCTTGGCGATCTTCGCTGGGTCCGGTTCGAATTTGAGATCGTCCAGGACTTTCCAAAGTGGATTGGCAGAGTCCGATAGCAGGGCCGACTTGCTCGTGGCACTCATGAAGCCCGTTACGAGGTACTGGCGGTGGCTCCTCGGCGACGAGCGTTTCGCTGCAGAGAATCGATGATGGAATCAGTCCGCACGTCGGGGTCGAGGGACCGTTCTGGTGGCTCAGGACCTCTTGAAGGCGAGGCGCTCAACGAGTTTACTGCGTGGATGAAACGCCAGGCAGTCGTCGTGCTGCAGCGCGGCAGGTGGCCGTAGAACGGGAATCTGATCGCTGGCTTGAATGACATTCGTCCTGGCGGTGTTGTTTCGGGTGAGGATGGCAACGAGGTTGCCTTCGCGCTCGCGGGGAGCTTGATGACCTGTTCCCCGGGGAGAACGAGGAGATCGCGGATACGCAGTTCCTTCATCAGCATGACCTCCCGGCCTGGTTGAGCGATTTCGTCGATGGCCTTCTTCGACCGGCCCGACTCCTCGCGCTCCGGCACGGCCTGGACCGCAGGCGACGCGTCCGGGTCGATTGCCATCGTGAAGATCGTCCGCATGGAATCGCCGAGAGCGCCCAGAAGTTCAACCAACGACCCAAGCCTCATCTGGCCGGTGAGGGTGCTTCCTGTGTGTTCGCGTTGACCTGGATGCGTCTCCATCATCGGGTGCTGTGAAGCCGATAAGGTCTGCCAGCCCGAATGTCTCCAAGCGCTTCGGCACGTAATTGGCGTCGTCTGGACCCTGTTCGCGAGCAGTGAAGCACTTGGCGGGAGAAGCGAGGGCAAGCAATACCGAAGCCCCGGCCCCGAGGTTCTGGCAGACCCCTGGCCATTCCCCGGGACGCACCACCGCCCCGTACCAGCATCGGCGCCCTACGGCCGTTCATGGTGATTCCTGAGCGATACAATGGGTTATCGCGCCGGGAGTTGCACCAAAAAAATGCTCATCACCGGGCATTTCCTCGCCAATGAGGCACGCTGCACAACGGTCCCGGTTCGGTGCGACGTCGCCGCGGTTGTCCTGAGGCAGACGTTCCGTTGCCGCCGGGCGTCCACTTGGATACCATGCGCATAGCCATGCCGAATACCCGTGCCGACATTCCGGAACATGATTTCGAGGCGCCGAAGCCGGAGGAGATCCTGGCCGAGGACGAATCGTTCTGGGTTGTGTTCGACCGGTTTCCGATCTCCCCGGGGCACACCCTGGTTGTCGCCAAGTCGGGGAAGAGCCGGATGGCGGAACTGACTTCCCAGGAAGCCGAAGCGCTCATGCGTTGGGTGCGCTGGGCGATGGAACATCTGGATCGGACCCTCCAACCGACGCCGGACGGCTACAACCTGGGCCTGAACGACGGTCCGGCCGCCGGGCAGACGCGGAGGAGCCTGCATTTCCACGTCATTCCCCGGTACGTGGGCGATTGCGCCGATCCACGGGGAGGCGTACGGTGCGTCATTCCCGACCGGGCCCGTTACTGGCAGGCGTCGCCTTGACGGGCTGATCGTCCGATGGCTGGCCTATGAACCCGAACTTGCTCGCCGCGGCATCGAATGAACTCGCCGCATCCCTCACCAACATCGTGTCCACCAACCAGCTCCCACCGGGCGGCGCCGGAGCTGGCGAGCCCTTCGCCTATGGACTCGCCTGGATGGTCTGGCTGGGAGCTGCGCTGACCACATTCGTCGCATCGGTCGTCGGCGATGAACAGAACGAGCGGCTGAAGAATGGGACTTTGGGAACCGTGGCCGGGAGCGCTCTCGGCGGGATTGCGGCCTTGCTCAAGAACCAACAGGAGTTGCTGGTTGTCGGTTTCTTCGGCTCCGCGGTCGGCGCCTTGCTCGGATGGCTCGCAGTCTTGATCCTGTCCTACAACGCCCGCACGAAGGACGGACGGAACTGGCTTGAGTACTACGTGGGCGGCTTCAAGGGCCTGCGCGACCGGTTGGCACTGGATGATCAGGACCGCCTCGTGTCGGGGCTGGCGTCGTGGGTCGCCGAGTTTTCCGTGATGATCGAAGGCGAGAAGCGCGAGACGCTGTCGGCTCCGGCTGCGTCCACCACGAACGTGCTCATCAAGACCAATCTCCAGAGCTGGCTCTCGACGCTCGCCAACGTGCTGGCGCTGGTTTTCGCCACGTTGGCGAACAAGCCACAGTACCGGTCGCGCGTGGCGATCATCGTGTTTGGCAAGGAGGCCGGGAAGGTTCGGGGCCGGATCTGGCTCTCGCACGTCGGAAGCCTGGATCCCTATCGGCCGGTGGACCTCGATGAAACCTCAATCGCGTGGAAGGTCGTCGGCGGCAGCCTGGTCAGCCCGCATTTCTGCACGAAGGCGAAAGCCAAGCAGGATGGCCAGGACCGTGGGCGCGAGGAGTACCGTCCGTTCTACACGTTCCGGCTCACGGGCGACGCCGCTTTCATCATGGACTGGCCCGAGGACGTGGCCAAGGACGACCCGTTTGTCCAGGTGGCCACGAATCTCGTCAAAGCGAATCTTGGCCCCGCCATGACGGCCCTGCTGGCGCACTGGACCGGGGAGATTGCCGAGCAGGTGAAGCTGGAAACCCTGGTGCCGAAGGTCACGGTGACGTTGCCGGTCCCCAACCCGGCGGCCGCAGCGGCGCCTCCGCCTCCGGCGCTGGCACCTTGAGCGAGAGGACCGCGGCCATGCTGGATGTCGTGAAATCGTACCAGCTCCAACGCATGTAACTGAACCGTGCGATCTGCTTCGCCCGGTGCCCCCGCGCGCTTCGCAACCGCCGGTACGGGTTGTCCAGGCCGTAGGGGCGCACCACCACGCCCGCATCTTCAGCGTCCATCGCATAGACCAGTACGTCCCACTCCCCACCCCCAGGCCTTTGCTGGAGGCCGTCGCCCGCTTTGATGAACTCCTCGACCGAGTACACGGCATCCGAGACCGGCGGCCAGCCGTCAATGCCGTTGGCCACCAACGCGATGACCTTTGCCCACGGCGGGATCACCACGGCCTTGCGTGCGACGAAGCTCTCCGGGGGCCTCCCCGCGGGCCTGTACACCTCGCCTTCCCGGACGTAACCCCTCGGTGGCCGCTTCACGACCGCGTCCCAAAGCGAGCGATTGATCGGACGATTTCCGGCATGCGCATCTTTGACCAGGTCGTAAGCCCCGCGTCGCCAATCGCCGCCCCGACGAGCGACGTAAAAGGCCACGATGTCGTCCGACGAATAACCTGCTGCCTCACCCCGCCCCAGTGGGGTTTCCGCCCGATTCTCAGCCTCCGTGTATGTCCCTGTGGCTTGGTGAACACGGCCACGGTCCATTGCGGCTTGGAATTGCTCAGGTGTCAGCAATTCTGCGGACGTCGCCGGTCGAGCCGGGTCCGCCTTCGGCCAGATGAGCTCGCCCGCTTCGTCGGCAGGAGGCCTCGACGCGTCGAATGAAGAGCGGTTCGCTCGCCGCTCGTCTCTCGGGCTCCGACTGGGAGACGGCATATACCTCCACTGGAAAACTTGGCTTCCGCACAAGGCCGGACGGCCTATGATCCCGATCTACCGCACTTCGGCGCACCCAGTCAACCGAGGCGAACACCGCACCTGGAGCAGCGCCTGAGCTATCCCTTCCCTACGGACCGGATCGCGCGTTGCCGCACAAGCCGGAACCGCCTCCAGTCCGCGCTTACAGCAAGATCAACCGTTGCGTCGTCGGCTCGCGCAGGTTACTCACGCCCAAGCCGAGCAGCCGCAGGGGCCGTCGCACCAGCCTGTCCCTGCCCAAGAGGAAGCACGCCAGCCGGTAGATGTCTCGCGCCACCGCGATCGGTTCCTCGACGGTGAGCTGCCGCGTCAGGGTCGTGAAATCCCCGTACCGCACCTTCACTTGGATCGTGTGCGCTGCTACGGCCGGATTCCTCCTTGTTGCGGTCCGTCCGAGGTCGGACGAACACTCCCTGAGGGCAGAGGCGGCAGGCGGTGAAGCTGGGCATAGCGGAGCATCGCCACAACGTTTATGAGGTCCTGCCGAACCCGGTGGCTGTCTGGTTGCGCGCGATGTGCACCGGCGGCGGACGGACAGCGCGTGCTGACTCCCGCAATCGGAACTGTCCAAAGTAGCTGAACGGTAGTCCGAAGAAGCGTGGTCCCTTAATGGAGCTGGTCTTCTGTCTGCGCCTGTCCTCGGGCATCAGGCGCAGCCGGGCTTGGATGCGCCTGATCTGCCGCTCGCGATATCGATCCAGCGCCTTGAGCTGTGCTGCAACGAACCGTTTCCCGTTGAGCGCGTGGTATCCTGACGCCCAGGACATTGGCAACGGTTCGTCTCGAATCTGATGAACAGCACGGCGACCGACAGACATCGAGATCAGCTTCTGCCGAAAGCGGTGGAGGATCTGGCGAGCGTTCTTACGGATTCGTGTTGAGAATGTTGGCCCACATCCGGCTTTGTGCCGCGTAGGGCAAAGCCTCCGCAGCAATTCGTCGGCGGCGGTGACAAGTCGCTGAAAGTGTTTCCTTAGTGACTTTAGCCGGACTCGCACAAGCCCATCATAGCGGATTTGGTAACCGACAAACTGAATCCAAGGCACCTTTCCGCCCACCACATCCTTGCCCCACTGATAGGGCGCATTAGACTTGCCGTCCCAGAACTTGCGTCCGTACCGCCTCACATGTGTGGGCGGATGCGTTGGTAATCGAAGTTCTTGCAGGCACTGCTGGTATGCGTCGAATGCCCTTTCACACGACGCAGCCGCTGGTGCCAGGATGATCATGTCATCGCAGTACCTCAGATAGGTAAACCGTGGTTTGGTGTTGCGCGAAAGCCGCCGCAGCACCTTGTCCGCGCTGTGGAGGACGCAATTGGCTACCACGCACGAAAGGGCACTGCCTTGTGGTACACCAATGGCCCTTTCGTCGAGCTGACCGTGGAGCTTAAGGAGTTCCTCTCTGGGCCATTTGTACTTGGCATGTTGGTTTCGAGTCTCATCCCGAAGACGAGCGGTGGCATCCGCAAGGACGTCAGCGCCGAATGAGTAGCACGCAAGAAAGGCCTGAAAAATGTGAAGAGCTCGCGGGGAAATCCTCAAGTCGGGCGTTCGTCTCTCGACTTCAGACACGAGGTTCATCATCGCCTTCCAGGCGACCTCGTGGTGAACACAATCGAAGAAGCCCATGATATCGCACTCGGCCACGTAGAGCCCGGCTCGTTGATGCCGGCTCCGGAGGCGGAGGATCCGCTCGAATGCATCGTGAAACTGTGGGGCACGGTTCTCGCCCGCTCCACATCTGAATGCCAGGCAAGCAGGGTCAAGAACGCTGTCGAAGCATTCACGAAAGTACCTCGCGGTGAGGCAGTCAATCACCCTATCCTCCAAACCGAACGAGGCGATTGGCCGATACTGGGCTTTCGGCTTGTCCTTCTCCTGAGGAATGATCCGAGGCCTTGAGAACGCGAATGGTCCCCTCCCCAAGGATCGCTCTCGGATCGCTTCGATCTTGGCGCGGAGTCGTCTCGCCCAAAGGGCTTGCGGTTCCCTGGCGCGTAGAACAAGCACCGCGCGTTTGAGACTCGACTGGTTCAGTCTCAAGCTCGGCTTCTTCGTTCTCGCTCGCCAGCGAGGTCTGAAACTGTGCCAGACCCGCCGCGGTGGAAAGAAGTCAGTCGAGCCGGTTTCCGTCCTCAGAACCGGGTTTGGCGTAATGCGATGAAAAAAGAGGTCGTCGTTGCGCCGCTTCGCTTCTTTCACACGCAGGCGACTCAGTTCATCGATGATGGCTTCGTCAGTGAAATGGTCCTCGAAGGGTTTCACAAAAGATGAGCCCGGGCGCTGCGGGTCTGTTTGTGCAGATCTGCCAACACAAGGCGAATGCTTTATGCTGGAATTCTCACGTTACCGGCGGGGACTGCCCTTGCGGGTCTGTCACGTTTGTCCGCCTCGAATCAACCTCCAGGAGGTTGAGCACAACGCCGGGCTCGGCATCATTTACGGCTCCTCGTGCGGATTCTCAAGCACGACTTTGCTGCTCCTGCCGCGGTACTCAACTTACCCTGGGCGTTCACGGGCCGGGCCGTCGGGAGCCTCTTGCGAAAGGAGGGAGCAGCCAACCCCGCTCTGTCCGTATCGCGGGCCGGGATTGGCGGGGTGTACGCCGCACTGCAACTGTGGTCCCTCGAAACCGCCCCATGACACCCCACCACAGATCTGAGAGCTCAGGGGTCAGCCAGTGCAAGACCCGGCGCCCAGGCATCCTCGATGCCGGCGGCTGGATCTGGTTGCTCGGCCTCAACCTGGTCAGGGACCTGGCTCTTGGTCAGGTCCAGCGCGTTCTCGATCTCGTCCTGTCGGCGGACCAACTCGGCCAGGCGCTCCGCGTACTCGAAGGGGGTGTCCACCTGATCCCGCGTGTCCGCCAGACGCTTGCGCGTGTCGGTGATGTCCCGCTCCAGGGACTGGGACAGTTCGTCAAGATGTTGGATCGTGTGTTCGACCGAACGCATCGTGCCCAGCGCGGTGTCGGTGATCCGCGCCGTGTAGGTGGCCAGGCCCTTGAGCACGATCTCCGGCCCTCGCAGAGCGTTGTCGGCGACAAGAACGCGGAAACCAGCGAGGGTGCCAACCTGTCGTTCCGCGCCGGTGCCGGCCATCCGTTCAGCGCGGCGCATCAAGAGCGCGCCGGCGATGCCGCGGTCCTGGAGCGTCTGACCCTCGATCATCATGAGGAATCTGTCGCCACTGGTGTCCTGGCGGGTGGTCAGGTCTTGGCGGACCCCCGCCAGGCGCTGTTCCAGGCGCGGGAGTTCGTCGGTGAGATGGCGGACGCGCGTGCGCAGCTTGAACTGGGTCTCCTGGTGTTCGCAGTGGAGCCGGCTCAAGCGCGCCACCTCAGCGTCAATCCGGGCCTTCTCGATGACCAACGGATTGCCCGACGCGATGGCCTTGACCTCGGCGTAGGTGAGCGCCGCGCCGTCAATGTCCTCAATCCGCCGCAGGTCGGTCTCGCCCGTCATGACCTGGGCGATGAAACGGGCCTTGGTCTCGAGGACCTGCCAGAGGTAGGCATCGAAGGACTGCTCAGTGACGTAGCGGTAGATCTGGACTTCGGCGTTGGAGTTTCCCTGGCGGAGGATGCGGCCCTCGCGTTGCTCGACATCGGCCGGCCGCCAGGGGGCGTCGAGGTGGTGCAGCGCGATCAAGCGCTCCTGGACATTCGTGCCGGTGCCCATCTTCTGGGTGCTGCCAAAGAGGATGCGGACCTTGCCGGCCCGCACGTCACGGAACAGTTGCAGCTTGGCGGCATCCGACTCCGCATCCTGGACGAACGCGATGTCATCGGCAGGCACGCCCCTGGCGAGCAACTTTTCCCGCATGTCCTCATAGACCGAGAAGCCCTGGCCCCCGGTTGGGATGGACAGGTCGCAGAAGACCAGTTGGGTCGAGCGCTCGGCAGCCGTCTCGCGCCAGATGCGTTCGATCTGGGCCACGGCCCGGTTGACCTTGCTGTCGGGATGGTCGGGCATGTTTGGATCGTGCAGCCGTAGATCCAGGGCGGCCTTTCGTCCATCCGTGGTCACGAGCAGCATGTTGTCCTCGCGCGGATTCACCTGGCCGGTGCGCAGCGTCTCGGCCCGCTCGACCAAGCATTGCACGATTTGCTTCAGTTCCGGCGAACATGGTGCGCAGATGACTGCGGGCTTGCCGCCGCGCAGATCGGGCACGGGCAACTTGAGCATGGCCTGGGTCTGGATGTCCGCCACCTGCCGGAACATCTGCATCAGCTCAGGAACATTGATGTAGCGCGTAAATCTCGTGTTGATCCGATACCCCGAGCCGTCCGGGGCCAATTCCATGGCGGTGACCGGTTCGCCAAACGTGGCCGCCCAGGCGTCGAAGTGGGCCAAGTTCTGGGCCTTGAGCGTGGTCATCTGGAGGAAGCGTTGCATCGTGAACATTTCGGCCACGCTGTTGGCGATGGGCGTGCCGGTGGCGAACACCACCCCGCCACCGCCGTTGACGCGCTGGACGTGCTGCACCTTGAGGAACATGTCGAAGGCCCGCTGCGAGGCCGTCTGCGGCAGGCCCGCGATCCGCGTCATCTTCGAGACGTAGAACAGGTTCTTGAACGCTTGAGCCTCGTCCACGGCCAGGTGATCCACTCCCAACTCCTCGAACGTCAGTCCGTCGTCCTTCTTCTCGTTGGCGGCGAGGTCCTTGAGCTTGGTCTCAAGTTGCTTCTTGGCGCGCTCCAACGCCTTCACGATCCGTGAATCCCCCTCCTTGCGTTGCTGCTCGACGGCCAGGGCCAGCTCCCGCAACTGCTCCTTGAAAAACGCCTCCTGCGTCGCGCGCGAGACGGGGATCTTCTCGAAGCCGGAGTGGGTGACGATCACGGCGTCCCAGTTGCCGGTGGCGATGCGGGCCATCAGGGTCTTGCGCTTCGCCTTCTCGAAATCGTCCCTGGTGGCCACGAGGATGTTGGCGCCTGGATACAGGGCCAGGAACTCGGCGGCGAACTGGCCGAGCATGTGGTTGGGCACGACGATCAGGGGCTTCCGGGCCAGGCCCAGGCGCCGCCGTTCCATGGCAGCGGTCACTAAAATCATAGTTTTTCCGCTTCCAACCACCTGTGCGAGCAGACAGTTCGGGGTCTGGAGAATGCGCCAGACGCTGGCCTTCTGGTGGGGCCGGAGCACGATGGCGGGGTTGGCGCCGGGGAGGGTGAGGTGCTCGCCGTTGAAGGTCCGCAATCGCGTGTGGTTGAACTCCTCGTTGTACTTGCGGACCAGCCGGTCGCGGCGTTCGTCGTCCTGCCAGATCCACTCCTTGAACCGGGCTTTGAGCTTCTCCTGCTTGTCCCGGGCCGCCTCGGTGGCGGGACCGTCCACCACGTCCCGATCGGTGGCCGGGTCGTGGTCATAGACGGTCGGGACGCGGAGATTGAGGGCATCCTCGATGAGTTCGAGGGCGCTCCGCCGGTCGGTGCCCCACTCGGTGGTGTTGGCGACGCTGAACCGGGCGCTGGTACCCCCGCGCACAACCCAGAGGCCCAATTGCGGGGCGTGACTGACCGTGATGCCGGACTCGACGAGCGTGTCCTGCGCAAACTGCTGGATGTCCTCGGCAGGAATCCACGTGCTGCCCAGTCGGGCGTCAATCTCCGTGGGGAGCAGGCCCGGCGGTTGCACCTGCCGGAGTGCGTCCACGTTCGCTCTGAACTGCTCGTCCACCAGGGTCGCCGCTTCCGCGGCTGCCAGTTTCGCCCGGACATTGCCTGACAAGTACTCATCCTCGGTCTCCCAACGCCGGGTCTGGGGATTGAGGAAGATGAGGCCCTTCAGGTCGGGCACGACCTCGCTCGGCTTGCGGTGGAGCAGGCTGCCGATGAAGTCCAAGTCCACGCAGCCACGTTCGTTGAGCGTGACCAGCAGTGCTTCCTTGGCCGTGCCGACCTGGGGCGTGGGACGCTGCTTCTGGATGGTTCGCTCCCGGAAGATGGCGGCCTTGGTGGCTCGGCCCGTCTCCTCGTCGTATTGCTCGAGCGACAGCAGCAAGGGCAGATCGGGGTCGCCACGGAAGGCCGAGGTGTTGGCCCGGGCGGAGACGGGCCCAGACCGGGCAACGAAACTGTCGTAGCTGCGGTTGAGATGCTCACGGGCGGCAATCACCTCCTCGTCGGGCGTGCCGTTGAGTTGCGACCGGAGGCAATGGCGGACGGCATCGCGGACCCGGATCAGGCCGCGGATGCGCTTGGCGACCGTGAAAGACAGGCCAGTCAGGACGTGGAGCGCGTCGCCATCGCGGATGGCGATCTGGTCATTCAGCAGCGTGTAGGCGTTGGGTTTGATGTGCTCCGGGGCAGGGAAGGACTGCTCCATGGTTGGGGGTGCGACCTGCCGCCGCTCCGGGCGGAAGACATCCCGCGGAAGCAACGCAATCGCTTCGGCCAACTGCGCGGCCAGCTCGCGACCGTTGCCCACCAGGGTCGGTTCGCCGCGCCCGTACATCCGGCCTTCGAGCCGCATCTCGCCCAGCATCATCTCGGGGCAGGCGGCAAAGTACTCGTTGACGGCGATGCTCTCGCCGACGGAGTTGGTGATCGCGGTGACCTCCTTCCAGGCCGGGCCGGCGGGCGGTTCGCCGGGGAGGCGCTTGCGCAGGATGACGATGTCGGTGGTGACCTCGGTGTTGGCGTTCCGTTTGAAGGCGTCGTTGGGCAAGCGGATGGCGCCGACCAGATCGGCCTGCGCAGCGACGTACTCGCGCAGCGCGCCATCCACCTTGTCGAGGGTCCCCTTCGAGGTGATGAACAGGAGCAGGCCGCCGGGCCGGACCTTGTCGAGGGCGGCGGCGAAGAAGTAGTCGTGGATCAGGAACTTCCAGCCCTTGAAGCGCGGGTCTGCGACCGGGTAATCGCCGAAAGGCACATTGCTCAGGGCGACGTCGTAGAACCCGTCAGCGAGGCGGGACTCCTCGAAGGCCTGATGCCGGATGTCGGCGTCGGGATAGAGGAGCTTCGCCAGCCGGGCGGTGACCGAATCAATCTCGATGCCGGTGACCAGCGAGCGGGCGTGCATGTCGTCCGGCATGAGGCCGATGAAGTGGCCCAGGCCCAGGGCGGGCTCCAGGAGTCGGCCGTGGGTGAACCCGAGCCGCTGCAACGCCGCGTACACGGCCCGAACGATGACCGGCGCGGTGTAGTGGGCATTGAGGGTGGTGGCGCGGGCGGCATCGAGTTCGTCGGGGGTGAGGAGTTGCTCCAACCGCTGCCGCTCGGCTTTCCATTGCTCGTTCCACGGATCGAAGACCTGCGGCAACCCGCCCCAGCCGACGTAACGGACCAGCACCAGCTTCTCCGCATCCGTCGCCGCCCGGCCCTCGGCTTCGAGTTGCTGGAGCAGCGCGATGGCGGCGAGGTTGTCCTGGCACTTGCGCTTGAGAGAGCCAACCCCGACACGGTCAGCGTCGGTGATGCGGTAGTTCCGCGGGTTGCGGGGAGGTTCCGGTTCGGCGGTTGCCGGCCCGAAGGTAACCCATTCCTCGTCGCCGGTCAGTCCGTCTCCGGCGGCAGGAAGAGATACCGTTCCCGCACGATCTCCCAGGCCCGGTCGTGGGCCTGCTGCGGGGTCACCCCCTGCTGGATGAAATGCCGGCGCAGCGAATCCAGCTCCGCCTCGGTCCGTTCCTCCGCCTCCAGGAGCAGCGGGTACAACTGTCCCGTCGCCTCCAACTCCGCGACCATCGCGGGCCGGTGTGCCCGCCAGTGCTTCTCGGCCATCCGGCCGTATCGGGTGAGTGGCTTCATGGGCAGGGAACCTCAGTGCATCAAGACTGAACAACTCAAGCTGGGCAACATCCCTGGCCTGCTTCCTCGCGGTGACCGGCATCCCTCCCTCCCACGGGGCAGGGTCGCGCCCGCCACTCGAATCCTGCCGACCTCCGTCCCCCTATGCCGATCTACCGCACGTGTGACTCGCGAGTCAACCCGCGGCAAACGGCAGATCCGCGAACGGCTCGCCGGCGGTCTCCGCGGACGGCGCGAGGCCCGATTCAACTTGGGGAGCCGAGGCGGCGGGCGGCGGCAGAGGGACGACATTGTGCGGAGCCTGACGGCGCTCGTACTCCTCGAGCGAAGGCACCCTGACCTTCGCCTTCTTCGCATAAGCTCGGTGCACGGCCTTCGAGTTATGCCCCAGCGCTTCCTGGGCGAATCGCTCCGGCATACCGGCGAGCCGTGCTCGCTCGGCCCAAGCATACCGGTACGAATGCAGCGAAATCCCCTTGATGTTCAGGCGGCGACAGATCCGCTGGAACAGACTGGCGCGGTGCTTTTCGTCCATGTGCTTCAACCGGGGAAACAGTGCCCCCTGTTTGGGACAGGTGCGGAGCACCTGCGCCAGCGCCGGACCGAAGTGTACGATCTGCGCACTGCCGGTCTTCGCCCGGAAGAAGCTCACGACGCTCTCCTCCCACTTGATATCCTCGGCGTTCAGGCGGGCAATGTCGCTCTGCGAGCCACCCAAGTGCCAGCAGCACTCGTAGAATGTGCGCAACTCGGCGTTTGGCTCCCGTTGCAGAACGCGCTCGTGCTCATCGCGGGTGATCGCTCGTTTTTCCCGGTAGCGAACCGCGGGCCAGTACGCCTTGGGCAGCACCGGCCAGGGGAGCCAGCACAGGTTCAGGGCGAAGTTGTGGAACCGCCGAAGGTAGTTGTTGGTCGAGACGGTCCCCGCCTGGAGGACCCGGAGCAAATGCTCGGCACGGGTATCAATCAGCGAACGGTCCCGGATCAGGTCGAACGCCTTCTGTTCGATGGCTCGCTCGCACCGGATGCGGTTACTGCCGCTCTTGGTGAGGGTGAACTCGGTCATCAGTTCCGCCCAGGTGCGCTTGGTCATGTGCGGGTCAGAGCCCGCCAGGTAAGCCTGAGCGATGCGTAGGTTCAACTCGGGTTGGCGGAGGGCCTGGTTCTTGGCGAGGATGATCTCACGGGCATCGGCTTCGCTGGCCGTGCCGAGACTGGTGCGGCGGCCGGTCAGGGTGTCCACGCAGTAGAGCTTGGAGCCACGGTGGCCCCGTCGGATCAATCGGTATCGGGTCTTCATACGCTCAGGCGCAATTGCCAGCGTATTTCGGAACGATCCCGCCGCGTTAGGGAGTACTGGCCGAGCAGTTTCGAGCCGTGCGGAGCAGTACCCGCCTAGCGATTTTGGTGTCCGTTTTGGTGTCCGTTGAGACCCCGAATCCTCCTAAACCATTTCTGCCCAAGCAGATCGGAGTGGTGGCTGGGGGCGGAATTGAACCGCCGACACAAGGATTTTCAGTCCTCTGCTCTACCAACTGAGC
>CAZHUS010000126.1:0-21231 GCA_964535555.1 uncultured Verrucomicrobiota bacterium | reverse complement strand
ATTTATCCGCCTTGGCGCCATGGGCTGCCTCACCGGCGTGTCGAGCGCCATGGGTCGATCGGATCAAAGGCCTCGCGCGAGCCCAGGTCATTGGCGTCGGCCGGCCCCGCCTTGACGAGGAGCCCGGGTAAGCGACGTTGCGCACGGGGCGCTCGTCCGGGCGCTGACCTCAGTTTTCGGTCTTGCGCTCCCGGAACAACTGCAGGACTCTTCCTACCGTGGATCGGCCGCGGAATCGGATTCCTCGAGACGCGGCAAGAACCGTCGGTAATTGAACAGATCAAGGCCGGTCCTGTCTCAGACTTCCATCGAGCGCCCGGGAACGCGACATGACAACGAGTCGAAGGGGGCCAAGGTCATTGCCTTGGCGAGATCGGATGCCTTCCGCGAAGGCGGAGTCACTGCATGCGGCCCGACGAGTTCTTCTCGTGGCGGGGCTCTTATCGCCAGCGTTCAGCGGGCTCGCCTTTGATCCGCGGGACCTGTTCGCGGTGGGAGCAGGTCCGGTGGTACTGCATCCGAAATTCACTTTTACGAGCAGCTATAACGATAACATTTACTTTTTGCCCGACGACTCGATCGCGCCGGAGCTCGGCATCATCGAGAGTCGCGACGACATCAGCTTTGTCATGAGCCCCGGGTTCAATGCCCGGCTGGGCCGGCCGGATGGCGACAACCGCCTCGATTTCGATTTCCGGTTCGACCAGATTATGTACATGGAGAACACGTCGGCAGACTCGTCGAACTACGACTTCAATCTGTCGGCGGACGTGAAGGGTAGCAAGCTGAGCTACGATTGCGGCAATCACTTCAAGTACCTGAACAGCATCATGGACAGCTACACGGCGGTGATCGAGGGCATTCCAATCCCGAGCGCCAACGTGGAGCGCATTTTCGTCGACCTGAACCATAACCTGGCCTACGCCTTCTCTCCGAAGACAAGATTCCTGTTGGGAGGCGTGTTCAATCTGCGGGATTACCCCGGTAACGAGTTGGCGACCCGGACGTTCTACAATTCCGAGGAATGGCGAGTTCGTTCGGGTGCGGGCTACGCCTTGACCGAGAAGATCAACCTCGATGCCACGGCGCACTACGGTCAAATTACGCGAGACCCTGCCAGCGACAACATCGCGAGACCTCCGCGTGCCGATTATGTCGGTGGCTCGGTGGCGGCCAACGGCTCGATCACTCCCAAGCTTACCGGGCGCGTCAGCGTGGGATATGAGTACCGATGGTTCAGCAATGACGCCGAAGACGACGGCTATCCAATTGCCAGCCTGAGCCTCACCCAGCGCTTTACGGACCGCACGACTGCCAGCGTAGGGTACAGCCACGGGGGGAGTGTTTCGGCGTCGGCACTTAACAGTTCCGCGACGACGCGCGACTCCGTCTTCGCTGATTTCCAGCAGTTGGTCGGCTCCGCGCTCCGGCCCTGGTACCTCACGCTGGGAGTACGATACGTCCAGACGCGGTACGAATCAGGCGCGGATCTGAGTCTCGATAACTTCCAACTGACCGCGGGTGCCCGCTACCAATGGCAGCCCTGGCTAGGAGTCTTTGCCAACTATGGCTACGAGTTCGGTACCCGCCCGCAACTCGACTACGACGTGAACCGAGTGAGCCTCGGGTTCCACCTTGGATACTGATATGAAACTGCTTTCTGTCTGGCGCCTGCTGGCTTGCCTGCTCTTTGGGTCAACCTCCGCTTGGTCGCAAGCCCCGGACAGTGCCGCCCTAACGGAGTTCATCGCTGACACTTCGGACCGCAAGATCAGTCCTCAAGACCTGTTGAACATCGTCATTGTGGGCGAAACGCTTCCGGCGGAGTACCGCGTTTCCGCCAGTGGGACCATCAATTTCCCTTTCCTGGAAGTGGTCGAGGTCAAGGGGCTTACGCCCCGGGAACTGGACCTTCGACTGACCGAGTTGCTGTCGAAGGACTACTTCGTGAAACCCGAAGTTCTGGTCGACATCAAAGCCTACCGCGAGGACTACGTGCGGATGATCGGCGAGGTGAACCGCCCCGGTCCCATCGCCCTCAAGCCCGAACAGCGCATGGACATCTTGGACGCATTGTCGTTTGCGGGTGGCGTCACCCGCCTTGGAAAAAGCGAGGTTGAGTTCACCCGGGAAGGCCAGCGGCAGACGTTTTCCATCGAGAAGCTGAAGCGGGAGACCGACCCCGCCAAGAAGATCTGGCTCAAGCCGGGCGACATCATCGAAGTCAAGGAGCGGATTTGGTAACTTATGCAATACGGCGCGGACAACTCAATCGAAGGCGAAGCCAGCGGCAGCTCCGGCGGGGGGTCAAGCCTGAATCTCCGCCATTACTGGTACGTGCTCCTGGAGCGCCGGTGGCTTGTCATTTGCGCGTATCTCGCGGTGCTCATTTTGGCGGGAGTGTACCTCTACACTTCGCCAAGGATCTTCCGGGCGACGACCCGACTGCAGATCAACCCGGAGTCCGAATCCTCGGTCAACCTGAGCGGGAACGTCATCACCGCGCGGGATCCGGATTACCTGCAGACCCAGTATAAGAACCTGCTCAGTCGCAGCTTGCTGGCGACCGTGGTCCGCAAGGAGCGGCTCACCGAGGATTCCCGATACTCGAAGGACCTGGACATCGTCCGCGCCCTGGCCAGCGACATGTCCGTCGCTCCCGTCCGCATGACCCGCCTGGTGGACGTGAGCATCGAGCACACGTCACCCCAAAAGGCCGCCGCCATCGCCAATACCCTGGCGAACGAGTTCATCGATTGGATGGCGGCCCAACGCAGTGAGAAGTCGTCATCCATGCTCTTCTTCCTCCGGAACCAGGTTTCCGGCCTTGAAGGTGAGGTCACGAAAGCGGAGGAGGACCTGCATAACTACCGGATGCGGACCAAGTATGTTTCGCTTGAGAAAGGCGACAGCATCATCGCCGAGGCGCTGAGCCAGTCCCAGCAGCGCTATGTCGAGGCGAAGGCCAGGTCTCAAGTTGCGGTCAGCACGACCAACGAGCTCACGGCTCACATCCGGGAGGGCAAAACCGTGGCCAGTTTCCCCCCGGTCGCGGCCGATCCCCAGGTGGTCTCGCTGGAAGGCCGCCTCGCCACTCAGGAGAACGAACTTGCCGGCCTCCTCCAGCGCTACAAGCAGAAGCACCCTACCGTCATCCAGGCCAACTCCCAGATCGAGGAGACGAAACGGGCCATTGAACAGGAGGCACAGAAGGTCGTGGCTCAGATCATCGCTGATGCCAAGCTGGCCACGGCCAACGAGACGATTCTCTCGAACAACGTCAAGGAATGGGAAGACCGCCAGATGGAATGGAATCGTGCCAAGATGGAGTACGACGTGCTCTGGCGGAAGGCGGAGACCAAAAAGGCGCTTTACAACGCGATGCTCGCCAAGGTCAACGAGCTGGACATCGGGCAGAAGGAGAAAATCAACAACATCATCGTCGTCGACCCCGCGACGGCACCGGCCACTGACGTGAAGCCCAGCCTGCCGATCACCATCGCCCTGGCGGCGGTCGGTGGTCTCGCCGTGGCCCTCGGCCTGGCGTTGTTCGTGAACTTCCTTGATGACTCGATCAAGAGCCAGGATGACGTGGAGACTTACCTGCGCCTGCCCTTCCTCGGGTACATCCCGAACATCAAGTCCAACAGCCTGACCGAGAGGTACCAACACTCGCATCTACACCCACAGTCCAACTCGGCGGAGAGCTTCCGTACCGTGCGGGCCGCGATCACCTTGGGCAGCCGGGGCGACAAGTTCCGCATCATGACCGTGACGAGCAGTGTGCCGGCCGAAGGCAAGTCCACGGTGGCTTCCAACATGGCGATTGTCGTGGCCCAGACCGGGCTGCGGACGCTGTTGGTGGACGCCGACCTGCGTCGCCCCAGTGTGCACCAGGGTTTTCAGATCCGCGGGGCGACGGGCCTGGCCGCGTACCTGGCGGGCAAGGCCCTCACCATGGAGGAACTGGTCCAGACGACAGACGTTCCGAACCTCGAGGTGGTCTGCTGCGGCAGCACGCCTTCTCAACCCTCGGAGCTCCTTAGTTCGCGCCGGATGGCCGAGTTTGTCCAGGAAGCGGCCCGGCGCTACGACCGCGTGATCATCGACTGTCCGCCGGTTTCGGCCGTGAGCGATCCCCTCATCGTCTCCTCGCTGGCCGACGGCATTGTGCTGGTCACCAAGTTCAACAAGGTGCGGCGCGACATGGCGCGGAAGAGCATCCAGCGCATGCTGGATGCAGGCCTCCAGATCTGCGGCGTCGTGATCAACGACATCGACTTCGAGGGCCGGGACGCCTACTACTACTCCTACTACTATTACCAGAACCGGTACTACAAGGGGTACTACCACGGTCGCTCGTCTGCTCCCGCGGCGGCTCCGGAAGCCGAGGCTCCGGCGAAAGACAAGGAACTCGTCTCCTGAGCGCACCTTGGGTGCGCCGCACCGGAGGGCATCACGCCAAGGTTCAGCCGGCGTACTTTGCCAACAGGCAGCCCAACCGTTTCACGGTGGGCTTGGGCCAGGCGGCTCGCGGCGTGATGATGGCATTCTGTAAGGCAGCGTGGCAGGGCCACGATGGCTCCGCCGGGATCTCCGGCAGCACTTCGAGTATGACTTGTCGCGCGTGGGCCGCGTTTCGGCGCAGGTTTTCCAGAATGAGGTCCACGGTCACATGGGCCTCGTCTTCCTTCCAGGCGTCGTAGTCCGTGACCATGGCCATCGTGGCATAGGCGATTTCAGCCTCACGGGCGCACTTCGCCTCGCCCAGGTTCGTCATGCCGATCACATCATATCCCTGGCGGTGGTTGGTCAGGGACTCCGCGCGGGTGCTGAAGGCCGGCCCTTCCATATTCACATACGTGCCGCTGTCATGAACGCGCAGCTTGAGTTTGCGACACTGGCTCAGGAGCAAGGACCGCAAAGGAGTCGATATCGGATGCGCGAAGGCGACGTGCGCCACGATACCATTCCCGAAATACGTGTGCTCCGCCGAGCGCTTGGTGCGATCCACGAATTGATCCGGCAGGACAATGTCGCAAGGCCGGTAGCGCTCCTGGAGCGAGCCGACGGCGCTGACGCTGACGATCCAAGCCACCCCCAGTTTCTTCAGCGCGTAAATGTTCGCCCGGTGGTTCAGTTCACTCGGCAGGAGATTGTGGTTGCGACCGTGTCGGGGCAGGAACACCACGTCCCGACCGGCGAGGCGGCCCGTCAAGAGCGCGTCCGAAGGGGGACCGAACGGAGTCAGGACCTTCGTCCATTTGCGGCTTTCAAGCCCCTCGATTTGGTAGAGCCCGCTTCCCCCAATGATCCCGATGCGGTGTGGGTTCTTCATGCAGCTATTCCACGGTGACGCTCTTGGCCAGGTTCCGCGGCTTGTCCACGTCGCACCCGCGCCGAACGGCGATGTGATACGCGAGAAGCTGGAGAGGAATCACGCCCAACAGCGGAAACACAAACTCCTCGGCCTCCGGGACCGGGATGAGGTCTGTCGCCTTCGCCGCCACGGTCTCATCCCCGGGCGAAGCCAGGGCAACCACCGGGGCATGGCGCGCGCGTACCTCCTCCAGGCTGCTGAGCGTCTTCTCATACAGGAACCCTCGCGGCGCCAGGATGACGCAAGGGGTCCCTGCCGCCATGAGCGCGATGGGACCATGCTTCATCTCCGCCGCAGGGTACCCTTCGGCGTGGATGTACGAGATCTCCTTCAGCTTGAGGGCGCCCTCCAAGGCCACCGGGAAGTTGATCTGCCGGCCGAGGAAGTAGAAGTCACTGCAGTTCGCGTACTTGGCGGCGAGCTGTTTCAGGGAATCACTCCGCGCCAACAGCTCGCGCACCTGCCCTGGGACGCGCTCCAGGGCTTTGAGGACCGCCAGCCCCCGACGATGGGACATCATGCGCAGCCGGCCCATGAACAGCGCGAACAGCGTCAGCACCGTCACCTGCGAGGTGAAGGCCTTCGTGGATGCCACCCCGATTTCTGGGCCCGCGTGGAGATAGATGCCCCCGTCGGCCTCCCGGGCGATGGTGCTCCCGACGACGTTGCAAATCGCGAGCACCTTGTGACCGCGGCGTTTCGCCTCCCGCAAAGCCGCCAGCGTGTCGGCGGTTTCGCCGGATTGGGTGATGACGAGCACCAACGTGTTCTTGTCCAGCGGCGGGTTCCGATACCGGAACTCGCTCGCGTACTCCACTTCCACGGGAATGTGGGCGAAATCCTCGATCAGATGCTCGCCCACCAGGCCGGCGTGCCAGCTGGTGCCGCACGCGGCAATCACGATCCGGTCAACCGCGCGGAGGTCCGCGGCACTCATGTTGAGGCCGCCGAAGCGTGCGGTCGCCTCGTCCAGGTCGAACCGGCCGCGGAGGGCGTTGGCGATGGTCTCAGGCTGCTCGAAGATCTCCTTCAGCATGTAGTGCTGAAACTCGCCCAACTCGGTGGCTTCGGCGGCAAACTCGATTTCGCTGATCTGGACCTTCGCCGTCTGGGTTCCCAAGTTGGTGATCTGGTAGTTGTCGGCGGTGACAGTCGCAATGTCGTAGTCGTTGAGATAAACCACCTGGCGGGTGTGGGCGACGATGGCGGTGGCGTCGCTGGCCAGGAAGTTCTCGCCCTGTCCCAGGCCCAGGATCAGTGGCGAACCCCGTCGGGCGCCGACGATGAGCCCCGGTTCGTCCGCACAGACCACGGCGATGCCGTACGTGCCGATGACCTCGCGCAAGGCGTTCTCCACCGCCTGGGCGAGCCGGGATGGTCCCGACGGCGTGCTGCTCTCCAGCCGGTCGTACTCGACGCCAATCAGGTGGGCGAGCACCTCGGTGTCGGTGGCGGAAAGGAACGTGTGACCCGCCTGGAGGAGGCGCTGCTTGAGGCGGTCATGGTTCTCGATCACCCCATTGTGAACCAGCGAAATTCGGCGGTGCTGATCGAGATGGGGGTGGGAATTGACATCCGACGGAGGACCGTGGGTGGCCCAGCGGGTGTGGCCGATGCCGACGGTGCCCTTCAGGGGAGAGACTTCCAGCAGAGGACCCAGGCCGGCGTCGATCTTTCCCTGGCGTTTGCGCGTGTCGAGCCCGGATGCTCCGAGAACGGTCATCCCGGCGCTGTCATAGCCGCGGTACTCGAGCCGGCGCAGACCCTGCAAGAGGATCGGCGCGGCTTCCTTGCTGCCGACGTAGCCGACAATGCCGCACATAGCCGAATGGACCTTTCGGTAAACGCCTCCGCGCAGCCGATGCCACTTGCGCCAGAGCGGGACGTGACGCTATAAGCATTGAAAAACACGTGCAAGAAAGGACTTCACTCCATGGCCTCGACCGGGCAAGTACTGGCGGACCCTGACCGCGTCCTCGGGATTATCATGGGCGGCGGGCAAGGCACCCGCCTTTTTCCGCTGACCCGCGAGCGGGCCAAGCCGGCGGTCCCGTTGGCTGGCAAGTACCGCCTGGTGGACATCCCGATTTCCAACTGCATCAACTCCGGGGTGCGGCGGATCTACCTGCTCACCCAGTTCCTCTCCGCCTCCCTCCATCGCCATGTCTACGGCTCGTTCAAGTTCGACAGCTTTTCGCGGGGGTTCGTCGAGATCCTCGCCGCCGAGCAAACCGCCACGGACGAATCGTGGTACCAGGGAACCGCCGACGCCGTCCGCAAGAACCTGATCCACTTCCGCGGCGTCGATTTCGATCAAGCCCTCATTCTGAGCGGCGATCAACTGTACCGCATGGACTACCGGCCGTTGCTGCGGCAGCATGTGGAAACGGGTGCCGACGTCACGATCGCGACCATCCCCGTGCCCCGTTCCGAGGCCCAGGCCTTGGGAATCATGCAGATCGACGGTGCGCGGCAAATCGTCCGGTTTGTCGAGAAGCCCAAGGAACCCTCGTTGCTGGACCAGCTTCGGATCGACCCGGTGAGTGCTCAAGGCCTGGAGTTGCCTGCCGGCGAGGAGCATTTCCTGGCCTCCATGGGCATTTACGTTTTCAACCGCGAGCTCCTCCAAAAACTGCTCGACAACGACTACACGGACTTCGGCAAACACATCATCCCGCGCGCCATCGAAACCCACCGGGTCTTCTCCTACGTGTTCCAGGGATACTGGGAGGATATCGGGACCATCCGTTCGTTCTTCCAGGCCAATCTCGATCTCGCTTCCGAGCTGCCGCGGTTCAATTTCTTCGACATGTCCGCGCCGATCTACACGCGCCCCCGGTTCCTGCCCGCGTCCAAGATCAACGGCGCCTCACTCGATCACACGGTGGTGTCGGACGGCTCGATCCTGAACCACTGCAAGATCGCTCAAAGCATCGTGGGACAGCGGTACCTTGTGGACGCCGGCAGCCATATCACGCGGACCGTGATCATGGGCGCGGACTACTACGAGTCCAAGCAGTCCATCGAGGAGAACGCCCGGCTCGGTCGGCCGCGCATCGGCATCGGCCGCAACACGCGGATCGACACCGCCATCGTCGACAAGAACGCCCGCATCGGTGACAACTGCGTCATCACGCCTCACGGCAAACCCGAGTCGCTCGACCACAGCCTCTATTTCATTCGCGACGGCATCGTGGTCATCCCCAAGAACGCCGTGATCCCCAGCGGGACGTACATTTGAATCCTCCCCGGCCCCCATGCGTCGACACGGCGAAGGCGTCGCACCGCCGCCTCGTTCCGCACCGATGAAGCCCGCCCCCGCGTCGGTCGTGTGCCTCGGCGTGGGGGACGGTTTCCTCTCCCCGGACCGGGGACACGCGGCCTTTCTCTACCGCTTCGGAGACACACAACTGCTCGTCGACTGCGGCGAGCCTGCCGCCCGGTCCCTGCGCCGGCTTGGCGCGGGTGCGGATGACTTGGACGGCGTTGTCATCTCCCACCTGCACTTCGATCACGTGGGGGGATTGCTGACCCTGCTGCAGGCGCATTGGCTCGGGCCGCGGCCGCGCCCTTTTCCGGTGTATCTCCCCCGTTCCGGGCGAAAGCCTCTCGAGGCTCTCGTCCGCGACGCCTGCCTTCAGGATCCGCCCCGGCCGCTTCCGGTCCAGTTCGTGCCCTGGAAGCCCGGCCAGCCGGAGTCCATCGGGAAGATCCGGGTCACCCCGCATCCGTCAAGTCACCTCGAGGTTCTTGCGGACCCGGGAATGAGGAACGGCCGGTCCCGTCAGGCCTTCAGCCTCGTGTTGGAGGGTTACGGCCGGCGGGTGGCCCACTCCGCCGACATCGGGAGCGTTGCCGACCTCGAACCGCTCGTCCGCGAGCCCCTCGACTTGTTGGTGTGCGAGTTGAGCCATGTCGAGCCGGACGCCGTGTTCCCTTTTCTGACGGGACGCGAGATCCGGCGCACGGTGTTTGTCCATCTGGCGGGTTCCTGGTGGAAGCAGCGCCGGACCCTCCTCTCGAAGGCGCGTCGGACGCTGGCCCCGATGCCGGTCTTCATCCCGGCTGACGGGGAGCGCTTCACCTTCTGAGGCGTTGCTGATGTCGCGGATGCTCCGAGCTTCGGGTGTCATGGGACTGGCCACGCTGTCCAGCCGCGTCCTGGGGCTGGTACGTGAACAGGTGTACGCCCGCTTCATGGGCGACACGCCGGTGGCCAGCGCTTTCAAGCTGGCGTTCCAAATTCCCAACCTGTTCCGGCGCTTGCTGGGCGAAGGGGCGCTCACGGCGGCGTTCATTCCCATTTTCAAGTCCAAGGAGACCCACGAAGGCGAGGCCGCGATGTGGCAGGCCGCGAATGCCACCGCGTCGGGACTGGTGATTGCCACCGCCGGAATTGTCGGCCTCGTGGTGCTGGCACTGAGCGTGGTGATCGCCATCGGTGGCGTGCGTCGCGATGCCTTCGGCCAGGAGGTGTTCCCGTTGCTGTCGCAGCACACGTTGCTGGTCCTGCGGTTGCTCCGGCTGATGTTTCCCTACCTGGTGCTGGTCTGCATGGCCGCGCTGTGCATGGGCATGTTGAACGCCCGGGGGAGATTTGTCGTGCCGGCGCTGGCGGCCACCAGCCTGAACGTGGTCATGATTGCGACGGTCGTGTTCCTCGCGCCGCGCTTCGGCGACACCCTGGAGACGCAGGTCTTCGCTCTCGGAGTCGGGGTCCTGATTGCTGGGGTCGCGCAGTTTGCCTTCCAGTTGCCGGCCTTGATCCGGGAGGGATTTGTGTATCGTTGGGTGACACCGTGGCGCGACGGGACCGTCCGACTGGTTGTCCGCAGGATGCTTCCAGCCACCATCGGCGTCGCGGCTTTTCAGATCAACGTGCTGCTCATCATGACGGCCTCGTACTGGGTGGACAAGCACGTGGTCGCCTCCTTCGATTACGCGGTTCGCCTGATGGAGTTTCCCCAGGGTATCGTCGGCATTTCGCTCGCGAACTACCTGCTCCCCACGCTGTCAGGACTCGCGGCCGCGAAGCAGTATCCGGAATTCCGGGCCACACTGCGCCAGGGACTCAGCTACATGATGTACGTCAATGGCTTGGCGTCGGTGCTGCTCATCGTCCTCGCCCGGCCGATCGTCAGGCTCCTGTTCGAAGGCGGCGAGTTCACCGCGGCTTCGACGGAGCGGACGGCGGTGGCGTTGCTTTGCCTGGCGCCCGGCCTGGTGGCCTTCTCAGGAATCAACATGGTCGCCCGCGCCTTTTACGCCTTGGGCGACACCACCACGCCGATGCGGGTCAGCGTCTTCTGTCTGGGGCTGAACCTGCTCGCCTCGCTCTGGCTTGTGGGGCCGTTGCGCCAGGCCGGCCTCGGCGCGGCGAACACGCTGACCGCCGTGGTCAATTTGTGGCTGCTGAGCCGAGCCCTCCGTCGCAAGCTGAAGACGCTGGACATGGCAGAACTCCGTCCGCGGGCGGTTTCCCTGCTGGGAGCGGTGGTCGTCGCGGGCGGGGTCGCCTGGATCGCGAGCCGACAGTGGCTTGAGCGCTTCGGTCATGAAGCCCTCTGGGCCAGACTGGGCGCGGTGTTCTTGCCTGCGATTGGCGCCGCGATCGCGTACTGGCTGCTCACCCTCTGGCTGAGGGTGCCCGAAGCCCGTGAAGCGCTCCGCATCCTGAAGACCCGACGCCTGACGCGCTGACGCTTCGCCGGCGAACGGTCTGACGAACGTTGGGGCATCCGAGCGAAGCAGCGCGATTCACGGCGGATCCGCGCCAAGCGCAGCCCTCAAACAAGCCGCGAGCGTGGTGTCCTGGGACTCGAACACCGTCCGGAGGTCGATGCGCAGCCAGCCGCCGCCGAGATGGCCGATGACGGGAGGCGACCCCTTTCGGAGCCGGGTCGCCAGGGCTGCGACCGTAAACGTGGACGGCCGCAGGCCCACCGCAATCGATTCCACGCCGGATTGCGGCAAGGCGCCCCCGCCCAACCTCCCCTGGGTCTGGCTGACGACTGTCTCCACCGGCAAATCCGCCAGGGCGGAGACGAGACGCGCCGCACGCTCTCGGAGGTGAGACATGGGGATCGCCAGCATCGCCAGGACCGGGATGGTCCTGCCAAGGGTCACGGTTTCCGGTCCGTTCGAAAGCGCGTGGAGGTAGCTTTCCGTGGTGGCTTCCAGCGCCGCCAGGACGAGCTTGTCGCAACGCAAGGCACGAAACAGCGGCGCTCGCTTGAGCGCGGAGATGAGTCGGGCCTTGCCGGCGATGATTCCTGCCTGAGGTCCACCCAGCAACTTGTCCCCGCTGCAGCAGACCAGGTCCACGCCTTGGGCCACGGCTTGGGCGAGTGTGGGCTCGTGGGTCCCAAGCCCCCAGTCTTCCGTGGTCACCAGGGCGCCACTGCCCAGGTCCTCCACCAAGGGAATGCGCCGTTCTCGAGCCAGCGTCGCGAGGACTTCCGTGGTCGGCGAAGCCACGAAGCCCGCCATGTGGAAGTTGCTGCGATGCACCTTCAGGATCAGGGCCGTGCCGGCGCCGAGACCGCGGGCGTAATCGTCCAAGGATGTCTGGTTGGTGGTGCCGACTTCTCTCAGCACGGCTCCGGATGCCTCGAGGATCTCCGGGATCCGAAAGCCGCCGCCGATCTGGATCAGTTCGCCCCGGGAGATCACGACCTCCTTGCGCGCTCCGGCCGTGAAGTGCCGCAGCATGAGCACCAGGGCTGCGGCGCAATTGTTGACGACCGTTGCCGCCTCGGCGTCGGCGAGCACCGCGAGGTTCTCCTCCACGCACGCCGCGCGGCCGCCTCGCTCGCCGCTTTCCAGGTCCAGTTCGAGGCTGCTGTAGTTCTCGGCCACCCTCCCCAGCGCCGCGACTGCGGCCGGGCCCAGTGGTGCCCGGCCAAGATTGGTGTGAATAATCACGCCCGTACCGTTGATGACCGGCTGCAGGCGGGCACGACCTCGACGAACCAGGGCCGCGCGTACCCGGGTCAACACCTCGTTCCAAACCGCGTCAGCACCCCTCGAACCGCTCCGGGCCTCGGTCGCATCGCTCCTGGACGCGAGCGACGTTTCCACGCGGAGTCGCGCCAATTCCCGGCGAATCACCCGGACCGCCAGCTGACGGGGCACCGCGAGTGGTTGCAGGGCCTGCAATACCTTGTCGACCGCAGGGAGCACCCGAAGGGCTTTCGACATGGGCGTGATCGTACCGCGGGGCCGGGGAATGGCGAGGCCGCGGGCGGCGCCTCGGTGTGGGCCTCGAGAGGCAGGCCACGCGGTGAGCCGCTGACTTGGCGATTTCAGACAAGGCGACTATAACGACAGGGTGTCGCCGGTCGTTGGCATTCCTGCGATCTCCGAGAGAGTCACGGCCCTCCCGGGGGTCGGGCCCGAGCGCGCCGAGTTGCTGGGCAGGCTGGGCGTCCAGACGATCAGCGACCTCCTGGTCCACCTGCCGCGGCGCCATGAAGACCGCCGCGCGAGTCGCCAGATTCGGGAGCTCGCCGCGGGCGAGAGCGCCCTGGTGATCGCCACCACGGTCGCTGCCGGGCTGAAGCGCTGGAGGCACGGCAACCGGTCGGTGTACGAAGTCATCCTCGAGGACGGTACCGGCAGACTGCACTGCCGGTGGTGGAATCTCCCCTTCATGAACGGGAAGTTCAGCCCGGGGGAGGAACTGGTAGTCTTCGGCAAGGTGCGGTCTCTCAAACCGACCGTGATCGACCATCCGGAGACGGAGGTCGTGGAACCGGGTGGACAGCGTTCAATCCACGTCGGGCGAATCGTCCCCATTTATCCTCTGACCGAGGGACTGAGCCAGCGATGGCTCCGCGCCCTCCTGTGGCGAACATTGGAGGACTTCGGGCCGCAATTGGTCGAGCCCTGGCCCGGGGTGGCGTCCGAGATGTCGATGACGCGCGCCCAGGCACTGCAACGGCTCCATTTCCCCCGCAGTGCGGAAGATGCCGAGACCGCCCGGCAGCGCCTTGCCCTCGACGAGTATCTTGAGCTGCAGATCCCGATGCTGCGCCGCCGCCGCAACCTGCAGTCCCACGCCGCGCTTCCATGCCAGGGGGACAATCGCCTGATGCGGCCCTTTCTGCGCCGCCTGGGTTTCAAGCTCACCGACGCGCAGACCGGCGTGCTGAAGCGCATCCGCGCCGAACTGGGAGGAATGCACCCGATGCGGCTGCTCCTCCAGGGCGACGTGGGCTCCGGCAAGACGGTGGTCGCGGGCTGCGCGGCCTTGATGGCGATTGAGAGTGGCTACCAGGTGGCCATGATGGCGCCGACGGAAGTGCTCGCCTCGCAGCAGTATGATCGCTTTTGCGAGTGGTTTGAACCCCTCGGCATTCCGTGCGCGTTGTGGACGGGCAGCCAGCGAAAACAATCCGGCGACATCGCGGCTCACGCGCGGTCCATGGCGCCACGATTGGCAATCGGAACGCATGCCCTGCTCGAGCCCTCCTTCGCCCCCGAAAACCTGGGGCTGGCCATCATCGACGAGCAGCACCGCTTTGGGGTGTCGCAGCGCGAGCAGTTGGTCCGCAAAGGCCGCTACCCGCATCTCCTCGTGATGACCGCGACGCCCATCCCGCGCACGCTGGGCCTGACGTTGTACGGCGATTTGGACATCGCCACGCTGGACGCCCCGCCGCCCGGTCGCGGGCCGTTGCGGACATGCATCCGGACGACCACCGATCTCCCTGGGCTCTGGGAGGAGCTGCGTGCCGAGTTGGCCAGGGGCAGACAGGCGTTCGTCATCTGTCCGCGGGTGGAGGAGGACGATCCCGTGGCCGGCTTGAAGGCGGCAGTCGCCGAATGGGCGCGGGTTCAGGAAGTGCTTCGCCCTTTCCGGGCGGGTTTGCTCCACGGGAGGCTCGCTCCCGAGGAGAAGGCCAAGGTGATGGCGGAGTTTCGGTCAAATCAAGTCCAGGCGCTGGTGGCCACGTCGCTCGTCGAAGTGGGCGTGGACGTCCCGAACGCCAACGTGATGCTCATCCAGAGCGCGGAGTGCTTCGGTCTCGCGCAGTTGCATCAATTGCGGGGGCGCGTCGCGCGATCGCCGCATCCCGCCACGTGCTTTCTGGTGGCTTCGGCCCGGGGCGTGGAAGCGCAGGAGCGCCTGCGCGTGCTGGAATCCACAAACGACGGGTTCCGCATCGCCGAGGCCGACCTGCGCTTGCGCGGACCGGGCGAACTCCTGGGGCAATCCCAGTCAGGCCTGCCGCCGCTGCGCTTCGGCGACCTCGCCCGAGACCTGGAACTCGTCCGGCGGGCTCGTGAACTGGCGAGACGCTTGCTCGAGACGCAGAGTTCGGCCGGCCTGCCGGCGTGAGCTGCCCGTTGGCGCCATGAATCTCTATGCCATTGACCTGGTCAACACCTGACATCAGCGTGACCATGAAGACCGCACCCGTGCCGACCGTGATCCCGCCGCATGACGGCTTCGCGTCCGAAGCGGCGTTGGATGAGCAGCTGACACGGCCACGAGCCGAACTTGTCAGCTTCATCCGGACGCTGACGAGTCCGTTGGTCATCCTGGGCGCCGGCGGGAAGATGGGTCCCACGCTGGCCGTCCTCGCCAAAAGGGCGGCGGACGCGGCGGGCCACCATCTGGAGGTCGTGGCCGCGAGCCGCTTCAGTGATGTGCGTTCTCGTGAGTGGCTGGAGGGACGCGGCGTTCGCACGGTTGCCGGCGATTTGCTGGACCCGGAGGTGTACCGGCAGCTGCCCGACGCGGGCCACGTGATTTACCTCGTGGGAGTCAAGTTCGGTACCAGCCGAAACCCGGCATTCACGTGGGCCGTGAACACCCTGGTTCCCTCCTACGTGGTGGCGCGTTATCCGAAGGCTGCGATCGTCGCGCTTTCCACGGGCAACGTGTACCCGCTGTCGCCGCGGGCCCAGGGGGGGTCGCGCGAGAGTGACCCTCTCACGCCGGTCGGCGAGTACGCCAACGCCGCGGTCGCCCGGGAGCGGTTGTTCGAGTATGGCGCGGCCCGATGCGGAACGCGCGTGGCGCTGCTCCGTTTGTTCTATGCCGTGGAAATGCGCTACGGCGTGATCACAGATCTGGCCCGGCAGGTCTGGGAGGGAGCACCCATTTCCGTCGAGACCGGCGCGTTCAACTGCATCTGGCAGGGAGATGCCAATGAGATGGTTCTACGCGCCCTGTCACTCGCCAGCTCACCACCCGGGGCGTGGAACCTCTGCCGGCCGGAGTGCTTTTCCGTGCGGGAAGTCGCCACCCGGCTGGGAAAAGCGCTGGGACGCGAGCCGCGGTTCGCCGGCGAGGAAGCGTCCACGGCGTTGCTCGGCAATGCCGGGGCCATCTGCCGGGCCTTGGGAGCCCCGCCGACCTCCGTGAGTGATGTGATTCGCTGGGTGGCGCACTGGATCCGTCATGGCGGGCGCAGTCTGGGCAAACCCACTCACTTCGAGGTGCGTGATGGAGCGTACTAACCCATTCGGAGAGGACTGGCTTCGCCAGACGATGAGCGCGGGACTCGTCATCCCCGCCCATCCGCTCGCCCTCACACGCGGCAGGAAGCTCGACGAGCGCCGCCAACGCGCCCTCACGCGGTACTACCTCGCCGCCGGGACGGGCGGTGTCGCGGTGGGGGTGCACACGACGCAGTTCGCCATTCGCGAACCGCGCTTCGGGCTCTTGCGGCCTGTCCTCGAATTGGCCGCCCAAACCGCTGCGGAAGTCGGCGCGACGTCCGGGAAGCGTGTCGTGTTGATTGCCGGGGCCTGTGGACCGACCGCGCAGGCCGTGCGGGAGGCGCAACTCGCCCGCGAACTCGGCTACGATGCCGTGCTGTTGTCGCTGGGAGCGCTTCGCGACGCTTCCGAAACCGAATTGCTGGCCCATTGTCGAAGCGTCGCCCACGAACTGCCGCTGATCGGATTCTATCTTCAGCCAGCCGTGGGCGGGCGGGTGCTGCCATTTACGTTCTGGCGGCGGTTTGCCGGCATCAGGAACGTCGTGGCCATCAAGATCGCCCCGTTCAACCGATACCAGACTCTGGACGTGGTGCGCGCGGTCGCGGAAGCCGGCCGCGACGACGTCGCCCTGTACACCGGCAACGATGACCAGATCGTACTCGATCTGCTGACGCCGTTCCGGTTCGCGGTCGGGGGCCGCCAGGTAGAACGGCGGATCGTCGGGGGGCTGCTCGGCCACTGGGCGGTGTGGACGCGGCGCGCGGTGGAACTTCACACCGCCTGCCGTGGTCTGGCGACGTCGGGCGAGCCCATCCCGATCGAGATGCTGCGACGGGGCGTTTTTGAAACGGACACGAACGCCGCTCTTTTCGATGCGGCGAACGCGTTTGCCGGGTGCATCGCCGGCATTCACGAAGTGCTGCGGCGGCAAGGGCTGCTCGCCGGGACCTGGTGCCTTGATCCACGGGAGCGCCTTTCCCCGGGCCAGGCGCGGGAACTGGATCGCATTCACCGCGACCATCCCGAGTTGAACGACGACGAGTTCGTGCGCGAGAACCTGGATCGGTGGTTGAGCTGACACCGGTCCGCCTTGTTGTTGTCGGCGCCTCCCGCGTCTGCGATAACCGGGGCCGTGTTGGCGAAACGCGTCATTCCGTGCCTGGACGTTCACGACCGGCAGGTCACCCGCGGTGTCCAGTTTGGCAAGGCCGAGGCCGGTGAGCTTCGGAACGTGGGCGATCCGGTCGAGTTGGCGCTGCGCTACAATCACCAGGGCGCGGACGAGATGGTCTTCTTCGACATCACCGCCAGCGCTCACGGTCGCGCCACGATGGTTGACGTGATCGAACGCGTCGGCCAGCAGTGCTTCATGCCGCTCACCGTCGGGGGCGGGATTCGGACCGTTTCCGAGATGGGGGTTATGCTTCACGCCGGCGCCGACAAGGTCAGCATCAATTCGGCCGCGCTCGCCGACCCGACGCTCATCCGTGCCGGCGCCGAGAAGTACGGAAGCCAGTGCATCGTGGTTTCCATCGACGCCAAACGGACAGGCCCGGAATCCTGGAGGGTCTTTTCGCACGGCGGGCGACGCGATACCGGCCGGGACGCGGTCGCCTGGGCTCGCGAAGCCGTGTCGCTTGGGGCCGGCGAGATCGTGTTGAACAGCATCGACGCGGACGGCACCAAGGCCGGGTACGACCTCGAGATCACGCGACGGGTCAGCGAACAGGTGGGAGTCCCGGTGGTCGCGAGCGGGGGAGCGGGCAACCTGGATCACATGGTGGAAGTGCTGCGGGCCGGCAAGGCGGATGCCGTCCTCGCGGCCAGCATTTTCCACTTCGGCGAGTTTACCGTCGGCCAGGTGAAGGCACACCTCGCGCAGCACGGGATCCCCGTCCGCCTCTTGGGTTAGCGGGGCGTCCCGACCGGCGATCGTGGCGGCACCGGGGTCAGGAATGATTCCAGGCTGGCGCCCGCCGGCGACTCGCGTAGAAACAGGGGCGCATTATGGGTTTGTTCGACCATCTGAAGTTCAATAGTGACGGGCTCATCCCTGCCATCATCCAGGACCAGCGCACCGGGCGGGTGCTGATGATGGCGTGGATGAACCAGGCGTCGCTCGAAAAAACCATCGAGACCGGGAAGACCTGGTTTTGGAGCCGCTCCCGCCAGAAGTACTGGATGAAAGGCGAATCGAGCGGCCACGTGCAGGCGGTCAAGGACATCGCCTTCGACTGCGACGGTGACACCCTGCTCATCCAGGTGGAGCAGACGGGTGCGGCCTGCCACGAAGGCTACCATTCCTGCTTCTTCCGCTCCATCGGCCAGGCCGGTCCGGAAGTGCGGGTCACCGAGCCACGGTTGGTGGATCCGGAGAAAACGTACGGCAAGTCCTGATCCCGCCGCGCCCGGGACCGGGCTGCGGCAGGATCGTCTTCCTCCCCGATGAGCTACACCTGCTTTCCCACCAAGGAGGCCTTCCTGAAGCTGGCCAGCGAGGGAAACCTCATCCCCGTCTGCTGCCGCCTCCTCGCCGATTTCGAGACACCGCTCTCGGCGTATCAGAAGCTCCGTGGCCCGACCCAGTCCTTCCTGCTCGAGTCGGTGGAAGGCGGAGAGCATGTCGGCCGCTATTCCTTCCTGGGATGCAACCCGCGCGCCGTCATCCGTCAGCAGGGCGGGCGCGTCGAGTTGCTCAAGCACGGCCGGGTGACCGAAGTGTTTCTCACCGGCCCGGGTGACTCCTACGCCCGGCAGCGGGTACGCGACGGGCTCGAAGTCGTCGAGCGCGTGCTGGCCAAGTTCCGCCCGGTGAATGTGCCGGGACTGCCGCGCTTTACCGGCGGGGCCGTGGGTTACATCGGCTACGAGTACATCCACGATGTCGAACCGGTCGTCCCCCGCCCTCCGCGTGACGAACTGGGCACGCCGACGATGTACTTCCTCATCGCCGATCAGCTGCTGATCTTTGACCGTGCGGCCCAGACCCTGACCATCCTGGTCAACGCGGCCGTCGATGAGAGCGGCAGTCCCGAATCCGCTTACGACTCGGCCGTGGCCGAGATTGAACAGTTGATCCAACGCCTGCGAGCGCCGGGTCCCCACGTGCCGGTCAGCGTTCCGGAGACCGTGCCGGAGGCGCCGTTCCGGTCCAACGTCACCCGCGAGCGCTTTCTCGACAATGTCCGCAAGTCGAAGGAGTACATCACGGCGGGCGACATCATCCAGGTCGTGGGCTCGCAGCGCTTCAGCACCCCCGTGAAGGCGTCGCCCCTGGATGTGTACCGTGCGGCCCGGACCATCAACCCGTCGCCTTACATGTTCCTCCTCGAGCTGGACGGCTTTTCGCTCGTCGGCGCTTCGCCGGAGATCCACGTCCGGTGCGAGGATCGCCAGGTGGAGATCCGTCCCATCGCGGGCACTCGCTGGCGGGGGAAGACCCTGGAGGAGGATCGCGCGCTCGAGACCGAGTTGCTGGCGGACCCGAAAGAGCGTGCCGAGCACGTGATGCTGGTTGACCTGGCCCGGAACGATCTGGGGCGCGTGTGCGACTTCGGATCCGTCAAGGTGAAGGACCTGATGGTCATCGAGCGCTACAGCCACGTCATGCACATCGTGTCCCACGTCGGCGGCCGGCTTTCCGAGGACCGGAGTCCGTACGACTTGATCCGGGCGACCTTCCCCGCCGGCACGCTGACGGGTGCCCCGAAGATCCGGGCGATGCAGATCATCTCCGAACTCGAAGGCACCCAACGCGGGCCGTATGGCGGTTGCGTGGGCTACTTCTCCTTCAACGGGAACCTCGACTGCTGCATCACCATTCGCACGGCCGTGCTCAAGGACGGCCAGGCCCATGTGCAGGCGGGCGGCGGCTGGGTGAACGACTCAATACCCGAGGGCGAATTCGAGGAAACGGTGAACAAGTCCAAGGCCATGCTCAAGGCGGTGGCCATGGCCGAGTTCTTCGCCGGGAACAAGCCGGCCGCGGGGTTGTAGGCGCCGACGTCAGGAGGCGGCCTGTTCCCTACGCTCGCCGGGATTCGTCCACGATGAGAACCTTGTTGTAGGCGCCGACGTCAGGAGGCGGTCCGTTCCCTCAGGCCTGGCCGTCCCGGCGCAGCCTCACCCCGCCTTGCGCCCGCTCAGCCACCCTGGCTGAGTCGCGGCTTGGGCGCTTCGAACAGCATGGCGTGAGCCTCGCGCAGGATGCTCACAATCCGGTCCGCGAACGGACTCGCCCGGACCGCGCGCTGCAGCGCCTCCGCATCGAAATCCCTGGCCATCTCGCCCGGGAACCAATGTTCGGCCTGACCGAGGAGGTTGTAGCGCATGCGTCCCCAGTCAACGAGGTCGAGCGACTTGGCGTATGTCCACAGGCGAAGGATCTCGCGCACGTTCACCTGGCCGGGAACGTCCACGTATTCCGGAACCCCTTCGAACCAGCGCCGGCACCAGTCGGCACCCACCTGCTTGTCCATTTCGGCACGCAGGCGCTGTTCGATCGGGGCGACCGTTTCGGCGGCCCGCTCGTACCAGGCCAGGGCGGCGATGTGCTCGTCGAAATCGGAGGGCCGGGCCACGCCGCAGCTCAGCGTGTGCACCTCCGGTCGGACGAGGCAGTAGAGCGCGTTGAACTGCATCGGGGTGAGCGGGGCGCACAAGGCCGTCAGCTTTGACGGCGGTGCGTACAGTTTTCCGCCCTTGTCGTTCGGACTGATGATGAACACGCCCATGTCCCGCGCCGTCGCGGCTTCCACGGCCGGCCAGGTGAGGTCGTTGACGAAGTACCAGTGCAGGTTGACGTAGTCGAAGCCGTCGCTCTCGATGGCCTGCAGGATGATGTCCGTGGTCGCGTGGGTGGAGAAACCGACGAACCGGCAACGGCCCTCGCGCTGAAGCTGTCGTGCCGCTTCGAGGCAACCGCCGGGTCGCAGCGACCAGTCCAGCAGTTGGGCGTTGTTGATGCCGTGAAGCGAGAGCAGATCGACGTAGTCCAGCCGCAGGTACTCCATCGAGCGGTCGAAGGTCCGACGGAATTCTGCCGGGTCGGCGAACGGGGCAACCTTGGTCTGAACAATGAGCTCATCGCGCCGGAGCTGCGGCAGGATCCGGCCAAGCTGCATCTCGCTCGTTCCATACCCGCGCGCGGTCTCAATATGATGGATGCCCAGTTCGAGCGCGCGGCGGATGCAGGCTTCGAGGTTCGCCTGGTTGGCGACGGGAATGGCGGAAGGCTCGACGTCCTGCCACTTGTGCTGATACCGCATCCCGCCGCAGGAGATCACCGGCAGTTGCAGCTCGGTCTTGCCAAATCGACGGTAACGCATGGGCGGAGGATATAGTGTCACCGGTCACTTCAAAAGGGACCACCCTGGGTCGAAACTGGTCCCTTTTGG